>CAXTSJ010000051.1:0-5443 GCA_964246995.1 uncultured Hydrocarboniphaga sp. | reverse complement strand
CTCGCGGCCGGCGATCGCCGTGATCACGGTCAGGCCGTCGACCAATGGCACGCCTGCCCTGCACAAGCCGGGCAGCAACGCGAGGCAAAGCAACGCGGCGCGTGCGATCACAGCTGCGCCGCCGCGCTGCGCGCCAGCGCTTCCAGACGCTGCGCCAGACCCTGAACCTTGTCAGTGCCGGTGACATTGAGCGTCAGCACCCGCGTGCCCTTGCGCAGCACCAGCTGCTGGGCGCCGATCTGATGCGAGCCGAAGCTGGCACCGAAGCTGGCCGCGGACAGCCAGGCTTCGTCGCCGAGCGCATCAAGTTCCTGGCCGGACTTCCTGGTCTTCTCGCCGATCTGGCTGTTGACCGTGCCCGCCAGATTGCCCGGCTGGCCGGCGATGCCGTTGAACACCGCCTGCGCCGTGGCCACGTCTTCGCTGTCGCTGAGGATCAGCATCAGCATGGTGATGTTGCCGACCCCGGCCGAGCTGCCGTACATGCAGGCCTCCGGCTCCTCGGTCATCAGGCTGGCTTCGCTGCCGAGCACGGCGCTGGCCTGTTCGGCAGACAGCAGACTGCAGGCAGGCGGCAAGGCGTTTGCCGCCATCGATTTCTCCTGCGCCGGCTCGAACGAAGGCCAGGTGGAACTATCGGCGGTGGACTGCTCCTTGCCGCAGGCGCAGAGCAGGAGCAACCAAGGGAGCAAGCTGCGGAACATGGCGTTCATGCTCAGAGCTTCGGCACGGTCACGCCGCTGTAGCGGTTGACGATGCGGACCTTGCCGGCGGCCTGCGCGTAGATCAGGCCGTCCTTGCCGATGTAGGCCTTGCTGGTGCCCGGTTCCGAGCCGGGAATCGTCAACCGGTATTCGACCACCGTTGTGGCGACACCCTCGACGGTTTCGCTGCCGAGCTTCTTGCAGTTGTCGATCTTGCTGGTGCCGTTGCGGATGTCGGCGACCATGCTGCGTTCGATCGCGCCGAAGCCGCTGTGCGCCTTGCGCCATCTGGCTTTCGGTGAATCGCGGCTGTACATCACGCCGTCGACGATGATCGCCTCCAGCCGAATGCCATCGGATTCGCTGATGCTCTGCCGCGCCGGCTGCTCCGCGGTTTTCTCGGCAGCCTTCACGTACAGCTCGCAGGTGGCGTCGAAGGCCTGCGCGGGTGCTGCGGCGGCAACGGCTGTCAGCGCCAGCAGGCAGAAAGCTTTGTTCATGGGATCAGCTCCGGTCGGGTTCATCACAGCGAACGTGATGGCGCGCCGAAACCGGACATCGGCGCTAGAGCGTTTTCCAAACAAACATAGGAATTCGTCATTCCCGCGCAGGCGGGAATCCAGTTCACCGGCTTCCAGCGGGGCGCTGGCGTCAAAACTGGATCCCCGCCTGCGCGGGGATGACGAATGTGTTGGTCAGCATTTGAACAAAACGCGCTACTTCGACATCACCGACGGCGTGGTGGTGCCGTCCCGGCTGCTGCCGCTGAAGAACGGAACCCGCGTGTTGGCCTCGTCGGCGCGCTTCAGCCAGAGGCGGTACGACCTGCCGCCGATGCGCAGGGTCTGCCGCACGACGACGCCGAGCACCAGCGATAGCCGGCCATCGCTGAACATCGTTCCTTCAGGGAATCGAAAGCCGCTGAAGCCGGAGGTTCAGCGCTTCGCCGCCACCTGGTCGCGCACGCGGTCCAGATAGCCTTGCTGGTTCCGATCACGCAGGCCAGTCGCGCGTAGCCACACGATCTGGGCCTGATCGCTGGCCTTGCGGGCTTCTTCCGCAGCACCCGCCTGCAGCAGCAGGCTGGCGCGGCCTGCCCAGGCCAGCGCGACGGCTTCGGTCTGGCGGCTGCCGGCCTTGGCGATGACCTGATCGAAGGCGGCAGCGGCCTGCTCCCGGTCTTTCAGTGCCAGCAAGGCCCGGCCGCGCAGTTCGTGATAAGCCAGCGTATCGGCACGGCCGGCGAGCGCGTCTGCCGAGAAGAAGACATGCGCCGCGGCGAGCGCCGTACGCGCCTGATCGGCGCGGCCGAGTTGCGCATAGGCAAGACCGAGCAGCAGTTGCACCGTCGGCTGCTCCGGCGGATAGCTGCCCGGCTTGCCGTATTCGCGATCGGCCTGTTCCAGCCAGCGCACGGCGTCTGCCGGCCGGCCTTCAGCGAGCAGGCGTTCGCCATAGAGCCGATGGGCGAAGGCATCGTCCGGATACTCGCTCCAGTCCGCGGGAATCAGCGGCATCAGCGCGGCAAACATGGCGTCGGCGCGCGCGGTATCGCCATTCAGATGCACGGCGCGGGCGTGGCTGGCTTCCATGCGCCAGTACCAGCCATCGTCGAGCGCACCGGTGCGGCGCAGCAGCTCGGTGGCGCGTGCGTAGGCCTGATCGGCTTCAGTCGCCTGGCCGAGTTGCAGACAGGCGTTGCCGAGGTTGCCCCAGTAGGCGGCCAGCTGCATGTCGTTGGTGTCCTTGACGCCGCCGTGGATCTCGATGGCGCGCAGGGTGTCGGCCTTGGCGGTCGCATAGTCCTCGTCGTGATAGGCGTTGGTGGCGCGGTTGGCGATGGCGGTGCCGTAGTCGGCAT
This sequence comes from uncultured Hydrocarboniphaga sp., assembly GCA_964246995.1. Taxonomy (GTDB): domain Bacteria; phylum Pseudomonadota; class Gammaproteobacteria; order Nevskiales; family Nevskiaceae; genus Hydrocarboniphaga. The sequence goes on along the minus strand of CAXTSJ010000051.1, from coordinate 2,878 downwards.
GGCTGGGCGCGTACTTCTGCAGCAGGCGCACGGCTTCATCGAGCGCGTGACGGCGTTCGGTGGCGCTGCCCTCTCGGTAAGTCAGCACAGCCTCCTTGCTGATCCACCAGCTGGCGCGCAGTTCGCTTTCGTCATGACCGCCGCGGGTGATCAGCGGATCGATGCGCGTGAGCAGCGCATCGGCGGCATCGAACTCGCTGCGGTTGACGTAGCGGCTGGCGTCGAACAGCAGCCAGCGCAGGTACACGGCATGGGTTTCGCCAAACAGCTTGCGACCCATTTCCTCGCGGCGACGCTGCATGACCGCACTGCGCTCGTCGTTGTCGTAGAGCAGAACCATATCGGTGATCACGCCGTACAGCTCCACCTGGGTCAGCGGATCGTCGGCGAACTCGTGTTCGACTCGATCGGCGCCGAGTTCCAGCAGTTCGCGCGCGGTGATCTCGCCGCGCGGCTTGTCGGACGCGATGCGCGGATCGTTGGCGATGAACAGGCTGACCAGGAAGTCCTTGGTGGCGTCGGCGCGGCGGGCCTGCTCCGCGGTGCGCTGCGCCTGCCAGAGCACGCCGCCGATGCCCACCGCCAGGCTCGCCAGCAGCAGCCCACCGACGGCGACTCCGCGGCGGTTGCGGCGCAGGAACTTGCCCGCACGCTGACGGCGACTGATGCGCCGCGCGCTGATCGGCTGGTGAGCGAGATGGCGCAGCAGATCGGCAGCGAAGCTTTCCATCGAGGCATAGCGCCGCGTCGGGTCCGGCTCCAGCGCCTTGGCGAGAATGGCGTCGAGATCGCCGATCAAGGCGCTGCGGCGCGGGCGATCGACGCGGCTCGATGCCGGCGGCGCTTCCAGGTCCTGAGCCAGCAGCTGACCGACTCTGGAACGCGGCGCAAATGGGCGCTGGCCGGTGAGCAGCTCGTAAAGCATCACGCCGAGCGCGTAGACATCGGTGGCGACGGTGATCGCGCCGTCGGCGAGTTGCTCGGGTGCAGCGTAGTCCGGCGTGGCGATGCGGCCGCCGAGCTGGGTCAGCGCGGTGCCGTCGTCAGCCTCGTCGTCGAGCAGCTTGGCGATGCCGAAATCGAGCAGCTTGACCTGTCCGGCCGCAGTGACCAGCACATTGGCCGGCTTCAGATCGCGATGGACGATCAGCCGCGAATGTGCCGCCTGCACCGCCGCCGTCACCTGAAGGATCAGCTCGATCCGCGCCCTGAGGTCCAGCGCCTGTGCCTGGCAGTAAGCGCCCAGCGGCATGCCGTCGACGAATTCCAGCGCCAGCCAGGGCTGGCCCTGCTCGGCGAGACCGGCGTCGTAGAAGCGCGCGATGTTCGGATGGACCAGGCCGGCGAGGACGTTGCGCTCGCGCGCGAAGCGGCGCTGCAGGGCGCCACTGATCAGATGCGCATGCGGCAGCTTCAGCGCCACTTCGCGCTGGTAGGCGCCATCGTCCCGACGCGCCAGCCAGACCTGACCCATGCCGCCAGAACCAAGCGGCCGGAGCAGCAGCCAGGGTCCGATGCGATCACCGGCGGCGAATGCCGGCGATGCCTCGGCCGCCGACATCGGTCGCTCGAACGCCGCACCGGTGGCCTGCAGACCGTCGGCCTGAAGCACGGCGACCAGCCAGGGTTGCAGTGCCGCATCTTCAGCCGGCAGCGACTCCAGCCAGGCACGACGGGCAGCCACGTCCAGTTCCAGCGCGGTATCGAGCAACGCCGAAAAGCGGGGCCATAACTCTGGTGGGCAAGGCAGGGCTTTCATCGATGAAATTTCAGCGGACCCTGGAGCGTTTCAAGTTGAATGAACCCATGAAATCTCGTCATGCCCGCGAAGGCGGGCATCCAGTTTTAGCCGTAGCGTGCCGCACCAGAACTGGATTCCCGCCTGCGCGGGAATGACTGGATGTTTGTAGGGAGGGAAAATGCCCCGGTCTTTCAGGCAAACGCAATCGGCACACCGAAGCGGACATCGCCGACGCTGCGGGCCGGATGCTCAGCGCAGCATCGCCGCCAGCAGCAGCCTGGCCTTTTCCCAGTCGCGGCGCACGGTGCGTTCGGTCAGGCCCAGCGCCTCGCCGATCTCGACTTCGGTGAGCCCGCCGAAATAGCGCATCTCGACGACCTGGGCCAGGCGCGGCTCGACCTGGGCCAGCGCCTCCAGCGCTTCATGCACCTGCAGCGCCTCGTCGTTGTCGGCTGCAACACCGTCGCCGATCGCGGTGTTCAGGGTCAGTGCCTGCTCGCCACTGCCGCGGCGTTCGGCATTGCGCTCGCGGATCTCGTCGACGATCACCGTGCGCATCACCTGCGCGGCATAGGCGAAGAACTTGCGCCGGGTTTCGACCTGCAGGGTCTGCTGGCCGGACAGGCGCAGCCAGCTTTCGTGGACCAGGGCGGTGGTGTCGAGCAGGGTCAGCGGTGCGGAGGCTGCCAGACGCGAACGCGCCAGCTTGCGAAGCTCATCGAACGCGGCGCGGAACAGTGCGGCGCTGTCGACGCCGCCGGCGCGATCGCTGCTTTCAATCAATTGGGTGATGTCGCTCATCGAACCGCTTGCCGGCCTGGACTGGATGCCTGCAAGCGGACCACATTTCGACCGGCCGGACAACGGCCGTCGCCAATCCGACTTCGATCGGGCTTCGATCAGCCCTCGATCAGATCGTAATCACCCTTCGCCGCGCCGCATTCCGGGCACATCCAATCGTCCGGAATGTCCTCGAAGCGGGTGCCGGGTGCGATGCCGGCGTCGGCATCGCCGAGGGCTTCGTCATAGACATGCGAGCAGTAGCGGCAGCGATAGCGGCGGTTGGCTGTGCTCATCGAGGTCGGGAGTTCCTACGAAAAAGTGGACACCCATTGATTAGGCGCATTGTCGCTCGAA
>CAXTSJ010000050.1:0-9075 GCA_964246995.1 uncultured Hydrocarboniphaga sp. | reverse complement strand
GCAGGGTCACCGCGACAATCGCGCCGGGCTTCAGGCCGGTGGCGTCGGTGCCGTTCGTAAACAGGCCGTTGAGGCTGAGGCCGTTGAACGTGATGCCGTTGACCGTGAAGCCGTTGAAGGTGATGCCGTTGAACGTGATGCCGTTGAACGTGATGCCGTTGAAGGTGATGCCGTTCAGTGCAATCCCGTTCAGCGCCAACCCGTTGCGAACCACATCCGCCTGGGCGGAACCGGCGAAGGCGGCAGAGGCGAGGACGAGGATGGCGGCGAGGGTCTTGAAGGTTTTCATGGTGAGTCTCCGGTAGTGCGTAGGTAGGTTTGTTGTCGAAGGGGTCCGCCCCTCCGATGGAAACCAGACTACGCACCGCCTGTCACCGCCTGATCACCAAGCGCGGTGACATTGTCACCGTTGTGTCACCGGCCCAGCGATGTCGGCGTAGGCACGATGCTGGTTTGATGAAGCCAACCCAGCCTGCGAGTCAGCCGGCCGATCCGACATACTCGCGCCGAATAGGGAGAGGGATCGCGATGCGCAAGGCAATCTGGCTGGCCGGTCTTTTGTTGCCTTGGATGGCGCAAGCCGCGGACCTCAGCTTCTCGCCCCAGGGCGCGACTCGCGACGTGCGCCAGGCCACCGCGCGATTCAGCGAACCGATGGTGCGCATGGGCGATCCGCGATTGCCGCCGGCGTTCTCGGTCAACTGTCCGACACCAGGTACCGGGCGCTGGATCGACGATCGCACTTTCGCCTACGACTTCGAGCGCGCGGTGCCGGCCGGGCAGACCTGCCGGTTTCATCTGACGCGCGACAAGACGCTCGCTGGCAAGACGCTCACCGGTCCGCGAGATTTCAGCTTCGCCACCGGCGGCCCGGCGATCCGCGCGACGCTGCCTGCCGAGGCCAGCGACCAGGTCGACGCCGAGCAGTTCTTCGTACTCGCGGTGGACGCGCCCGCGCCGCGCGCGTCGATCGAGGCCCACGCCTGGTGCGCGGTCGACAATCTCGCCGAGCGCCTGCCGCTGCAAGTGCTCGAAGGCCAGGAGCGCGAGGCGATCCTCGCGCAGAGCCGCGGCCTGGGCTATCCCTATCACCGCCTGCTGAGCGACAACGAAGACGAAGGCCCGCTGAAGCCCTCGGCCGTCAAGCAGCGCGAAACTTCGCTGGTGGTGGCGCGCTGCGCGCGGCCGCTGCCGGAAGAGACGCGCTTCGATCTGGTATGGGGCGCGGGCATCGGCGCGCCGGGCGCGGTGACGGCGCTGGATCAGGTGCTGCATTTCAAGACCCGCCCTTCTTTCACCGCGAGCTTCACCTGCGAACGCAGCCGCGCGGACGCGCCTTGCATTCCGGTGCTGCCGCTGCGGCTGCGGTTCTCATCGCAGGTGCCGGCGAAGCTCGCGGCGCAGGTGCGTCTGCAAGGCGATGGCAAGACCTTCAAGCCCGACGTCGATCCGAACGCCGAGCCGCTGATCGATTCGATCGAATTCAAGCCGCCGTTCCCCGAGAGCGCGACGCTTGCGCTGCAGCTGCCCGGGAACTTGCGCGACGACGCCGGCCGCGCGCTCGCCAACGCCGGCAGCTTCCCGCTGAAGATCGCGACCGACACTGCGCCGCCACTCGCCAAGTTCGGCGCGCCTTTCGGCATTCTCGAAGCCAGGGAAGGCGGCGTGCTGCCGGTGACGCTGCGCGACATCGAAAGCCCGGTGAGCGCGACCCGTCTCGGCGGCAGCCGCCTGCGGCTGGACAATGAGGCCCAGGTCATCCGCTGGATGGCGCAGGTGCGCCGCGAGATGGAGCCGCGCTGGGGTGAAGAGGGCCTGGTCCAGCCGGGGCAGAAATCGGTGTTCGACGACGTCGCGCCCAAGCTCGACACGCAAAGCTTCGAGATCAAACGCCCGGCCGGCGGCAAGACGCTTGAAGTCGTCGGCATTCTGCTGGAACCGGGTTTTCACGTAGTGGAAATCGCGAGCCCGCGCCTGGGCGCGGCGCTGCTCGGGCCCGGCAAGACGCGCTATGTCGCCACCACCGCGCTGGTCACCAATCTGTCGGTGCACTTCAAATGGGGTCGGACCGGCTCGCTGGTGTTCGTCACCACGCTCGACGGTGCCAAGCCCGTGCCCGACGCCGATCTGCACATCGTCGACGGTTGCGACGGCAAGCCCATCTGGCAAGGCCGCGCCGACAACAACGGCATCGCGCGTATCGCCGAAGGGCTGCCCAAGCCGTCCACCTGGAGCAGTTGCGAGAACGACAATGACGAGGCGCACCCGCTGATGATCTCGGCGCGCAGCGGCGGTGATTTCTCCTTCGCGCTGTCGAACTGGAACGAGGGCATCACGCCGTCGGACTTCAATCTGCCGATGGGTTTCTTCGAGGCGCACGCCGTCGGCCACACCGTGCTGGACCGCAGCCTGTTCCGCGCCGGCGAAACCGTGTCGATGAAGCACTACTGGCGCGAGCAGACCGCGAGCGGCCTGGCGATCCCCGGCGCACGGCGCGACAAGATCCCCGACAAGTTAGTCATCCAGCACAGCGGCAGCGATGAGAGCGTCGAGCTGCCGCTGAGCTTCGACGCCGCCGGCATCGCCACCTCGCAATGGAACATCCCGCGCGAGGCCAAACTCGGCGAATACACGCTGCGCATGACCGGCAAGGACGATCTCGCCGCCGACAGCGGCAGCTTCCGCGTCGAGCAGTACCGCGTGCCGCTGATGCGGGCGCAGATTGCCGCGCCGAAGCAGCCGCTGATCGGCGCGACGCAAGCGCCGCTGGATCTGTTCGTCGGTTATTTCTCCGGAGGCGGCGCGGGCGGCCTGCCGGTGAAGTTGCGTACCCAGGTGCAGCCGCGCGCGCTGTCGTTCAAGCACTACGACGAGTTCACTTTCGGCGGCGATGCGGTGAAGCAGGGCGTCGAAGAGAACGATGACAGCAGCGGCTATTTCCTGGGCAGCGACGACGACGCCAAGCCCGCATCGCGCAGCACGCGCACCTGGCCGCTGACGCTGGATGCCAATGGCAACGCCAGCACCGTGGTCGACGATCTGCCCAAGGCCGACGCGCCGCAGACCCTGCTCACCGAACTCGAATACGCCGACGCCAATGGCGAGATTACCAGCGTGCGCAACAGCACGCCTCTGTGGCCATCGGCCGTGGTCGTGGGCATCGCCAGCCCTGGCTGGAACCAGAGCGGCGGGCCGATCCGCTTCAAGACCGTGGTGCTCGACGTGCAGGGCAAACCGCTGTCGGGTCGCGCGGTGACCGTGGCGGTGTACTCGGTGAAGAGCCACGGCTATCGCAAGCGCCTGGTCGGCGGCTTCTACTCGTATTCCAATAGCAGCGAGACGCGCAAGCTCGGCGCGTCGTGCAGCGGACGCACCGACGAGCACGGCCTGCTCGCCTGCGAGATCGCCGCGCCCGGCAAGGGCGATCTGGTGCTGGAGGCCACCGCTGCGGACGATAAGGGCCGCGTCTCCCGTGCCATCGGCAGCGCCTGGATCTCCGGCGACGACGACGATTACTTCGCGCAGAACGACACCGATCGCATGGACGTGATCCCGCAGCAGCGCGAAGTCGCGCCGGGCTCGATGCTCAAGCTGCAAGTGCGCAGTCCGTTCCGTCACGCCACGGCGCTGGTGAGTGTGGAACGCGAAGGGGTGATCGACACCTTCGTCACCGACATCTCCGGCCGCGATCCGGTGATCGAGGTGCCGATGCAGGCTCGCTACGCGCCCAACGTCTACGTGTCGGTGCTGGCACTGCGTCCGCGCGTGAGCGACTTCCGCGCCAAGCTCGCGCATTTTCTGCGCTGGCTGCATCTGGACCGCTGGTTCGATGTCGAGGGCGATCTGCCGACGGCGATGGTCGATCTGTCGCGGCCCGCATACCGGCTCGGCGTGGCCTCGGTCGACGTCGGCTGGTCGGCGCATCGGCTGCTCGTGAGCGTCAAGCCTCGACAGGATAGTTACGCGACGCGCGGCATCGCCAAGGTCGATGTGCAGGTGCAAGCGGAGAACGGCGACAAGCTGCCACCGCAGGCCGAGATCGCGTTCTCGGCGGTCGACGAAGGCCTGCTCGATCTGCTGCCGAACGCGAGCGTCAATCTGTTGCAGGCGATGATGCAGCGTCGCGGCATCGAGGTGTCGACCGCGACCGCGCAGACGCAGGTGGTCGGCAAGCGCCACTACGGTCGCAAGGCTCAGCCAGCCGGCGGCGGTGGCGGCCGTGGCGCGGCGCGCGAACTGCTCGACAGCCTGCTGTTGTGGCAAGCCCGCGTGCCGCTGGATGCGCAAGGCCGCGCGCAGATCGAGGTGCCGCTCAACGATGCGCTGAGCGCCTTCCGCCTGACCGCGATCGCCAGCGCCGGCGCCGACCGCTTCGGCGAAGGCAACGCGAGCATCCGCACGACGCAGGACATCCAGCTGCTCTCGGGCCTGCCGCCGCTGGTGCGCGAGGGCGATCGCTTCGATGCGACCTTCACCGTGCGCAACACCACCGCGACGCCGCGCGTCGTCACCGTCGACGCACGGATCACCGGCGACACCGCCGCGCTCGGCCCCGCAGCGCCCGCCCCGCAGTCGCTCAAGCTTCCCGCCAACAGCGCCCTCCCCGCGCCCTTCACGCTGTCGGCACCCGCCGGTACGCGGCAGCTGGCGTGGACGGTCAGCGTGCGCGGCGAAGACGGCAAGACGCTCGACGCGCTCAAGGTCAGCCAACAGGTCGCGCCCGCGGTGCCGCTGCGCGTTCTGCAGGCGACCTTGCTGCAGCTCGACGCAGCGCGCGAGTTGCCCATCGCAGCGCCAGACGATGCGTTGCGCGACGGCAACGACGACAAAAGCGTCGCGCGCGGCGGCCTGCGCATCGCGCTCGCGTCTTCGCTCACCGCGAGCCTGGGCGGCGTCAAGACCTGGATGGCGGAGTATCCCTACAGCTGCAACGAGCAGACCGCATCGCGCGCGGTGGCGCTGGACGATCGCGCGGCCTGGGATGCGCTGATGGCGCGCATCGGCAACTCGCTCGATGGCGACGGCCTGCTCAAGTACTTCCCCAGCGAGGCGCTGCGCGGCAGCGACGTGCTCACCGCCTATGTTCTGCAACTCGCCGATGCGCGCGGTTGGGAGATTCCGGAAGCGCCGCGGGCACGCATGCTCGGCGCGCTCGAACGCCTGGTTGCCGGCAAGCTCGCGCCCGCCGGCGCCGACGACGATCGCCTGATCCCGCAGAAGGCCTTCACCGAACGCCGCCTCGCCGCGCTCGAAGCCCTCGCGCGGTACGACCGCGCAAAAGTCGAATGGCTGTCGTCGCTGAGCTTTGACGACAACCAGTTGCGCAGCTCGGCGCTGATCGACTGGATCGGCATCCTGCAACGCCTGAAAGACCTGCCGCGCCGCGCCGAGCGACTGGCCGCCGCCAAGCAGGCGCTGCGCACGCGCGTCAACCTGCAGGGCACGACGATGACGCTGTCGAGCGAGGATCGCGCCTGGTGGCTGATGGGCTCGGCCGACGTCGATGCCACGCGCGCGCTGCTCGCGCTGCTGCCCGAGGGCGACTGGCGCGAGGACCTGCCGAAGCTGGCGCGCGGCGCCATCGGCCGCCAGCAGCGCGGACGCTGGGATCTCACCACCGCCAACGCCTGGGGCACGCTGGCGCTGCGCGCTTTCGCTAAAGCGTTCGAGCGCGTCCAAGTCACCGGCAGCACGCGCGCCGCGATCGGCGACGCGCACGCCGACCACGCATGGAACGACGCCGCGCCCGCGACGCTCGATCTGCCCTGGCCCGCGCAAGCCGCGACGCTGGCACTGAGCCACCGCGGCGGCGGCGCGCCCTGGGCGACGGTGCAAACCCTCGCCGCGATTCCACTCAGGCAGCCGCTGAGCACGGGTTTTTCCATCACCCGCACGGTGACGCCGGTGACGCAGAAAGCCGCGGGCCGCTGGACGCTCGGCGACGTCGCGCGCATCCGCTTGAGCGTCGATGCGCAGTCCGACATGAGTTGGGTGGTGGTGGACGATCCGGTGCCGGGCGGCGCGACGATCGTTGGTGGCGATCTCGGCCGCGGCTCCGAATTGCTGGCGCAAGGCGAAGCGCAGAGCGGCGGCGCCTGGCCGGCGTTCGAGGAGCGGCGATTCGATGCCTGGCGTGGTTATTACGCCCAGGTGCCGCGCGGAAAATTCACCGTCGAATACACCGTGCGCTACAACAGCAGCGGCGTGTTCCAACTGCCACCAACACATGTCGAGGCGATGTACGCGCCCGAGATGCTCGGCGAGTTGCCGAACGCGGCGGTGACGGTACTGCCGTGACGCTTACATCACCCTCGCTTATCCCTCTCCCGCTCGCGGGAGAGGGTGCCGCGTCAGCGGTTGGGTCCCAGCGTGGGAGTGCCATTGAGGCACTCCCACGTAAACCCAACCGGGGTGAAGGGCTTTCCGCGACGCTCAATGCCTAACCTCTATCGCCTAGCGATCTTCGCGGCCCTGACGCTGAGCTTCGCCATCAGCTTCATTGTTCTCGAAAGCGCAACGCGACCCGCGAGCCCGCCATCATTCGCGCAAACCCGCGATCGATACCGCTCCTCCGAAGCCACCTTGCTCGACCGACACGGCGAGATCCTGCAAACCCTGCGCGTCGATCTGCGCGCGCGTCGGCTGGAGTGGACACCGCTGTCGCGCATCTCACCGGCCCTGCAACATCGCGTCGTCGACGCCGAAGACCGCCGCTTCGCCACGCATCACGGCGTCGACTGGCTCGCCGTCGCCGCCGCCACGCGCGACCGGCTGCGCGGCGGCCTGCGGCGCGGGGCCAGCACGATCGCCATGCAGCTCGCGGCGCAACTCGATCCGTCGCTCGCTCCCACGCGCGGCCGTCGCGGCGTGCTGCTCAAAATCCGGCAGATGCGCGCGGCACTCCAGCTCGGCGCGCAGTGGAGCAACGATCAGCTGCTGGAGGCTTATCTCAACGGCGCCGGTTATCGCGGCGAGCTGCAGGGCGTGGCGGCCGCGTCGATGGGTTTGTTCGGCAAACATCCGGATGGCCTGACCGATGCCGAAGCGCTGACCCTGGTCGCCCTGCTGCCCGCGCCCAGCGCCATGCCACAAGCGGTCGCGCAACGCGCCTGCCGGCTGGCGCACGCCGACGCGATCGCCTGCGAAGCCCAGCGCGCGCTGACACTGGCCGCGCTGTCGCGCCCGGCTGCGAACACCAACGCCGATCTCGCGCCGCAACTCGCGCATCGCCTGCTGCTGCGCGCCGGCGAGCGCATCGGCTCGACAATTGACGCACGCATCCAGCGCCTGGCGCTCGCCGCCCTGCGCGGACAACTCGCGAGCCTGCGCAGCGAGCAGGTGCGCGATGGCGCGGCCGTGGTCGTCGACAACGCCAGCGGCGACGTGCTGGCTTACGTCGGTTCCGCAGGACCGGCGTCACGCGCCGCACAGGTCGACGGCGCGCGCGCCTTGCGCCAGGCGGGCTCCACGCTCAAGCCCTTCCTGTATTCAATGGCGATCGAACGCCGCTGGCTCACCGCAGCCTCGCTGCTCGACGACGCCCCGGTCGCGCTGGAAGCCGGGCCTGGCCTGTATCTGCCGCAGAACTACGAGCACGACTTCAAGGGCCTGGTGAGTGTGCGCAGCGCGCTGGCCTCGTCGCTGAACATTCCCGCGGTACGCACGCTATTGCTCGCCGGCATCGAAAATTTCCGCGAGCGCTTGCATGCTCTGGGCTATGTGCAGGGGCTCACCGAATCGGGCAACTACTACGGCTATTCGCTGGCGCTGGGCAGCGCCGAAGTCAGCCTGCTGGAACAGGTCAACGCCTATCGCACGCTGGCCAACGGTGGACGCTGGTCGCCGCTGCGGTTGCGTGCGGACGATGCGATCGAGGCGCCGCGCCAAATCATCAGCGAAGCGGCCGCCTGGATCGTCTCTGACATCCTCGCCGACCGCTCCGCGCGGGCGCTGAGCTTCGATCTGGAAGGCCCGCTGTCCACGCCCTATCGCGCCTCGGTCAAGACCGGCACCAGCAAGAACCTGCGCGACAACTGGTGCATCGGCTACACGCCGCGCTACACCGTCGGCGTCTGGGTCGGCAACTTCGAAGGCGACCCGATGCGCACCGTCTCCGGCATCACCGGCGCCGCGCCGGCCTGGCGCGAGATTCTGGATGCGCTGGAAGCTGAGGCCTCGTCGCTGCCAGCAACACCACCAGCGGGCCTGGTGCATCAGGCCCTGCGCTACGCCAACGCCATCGAGCCGCCGCGTCAGGAATGGTTCGTCGACGGCACCCAGACCGCGCTGGTCACCGTAGCAACCCCGATCGCCGCACGCGCGCGCCTGGTATCCCCAGCCAACGGCAGCCTGATAGCGCTTGATCCGGACATCCCGCTGACACGCCAGCACTTGGTGTTGCGCGCGGAGCCGGCGTCAGCGCAGTTGCGCTTGCTGCTCGATCGGCGCGACGTCGGCAACGCGGCGCAGTCACGTCTGTGGTTGCCGGTTCCGGGACAGCATCACCTTGAACTTGTTGACGCCGGCGGAGCGCGGCTCGATGAGGTCGCGTTCAGTGTTCGGCAGCCGCGGTAGCGCTTTGAAAGGTCCGCACTAAACACGCTTCTGGTTACGTCGGCTCTAGCACGTTGGCGCGGAGCCAACGGACTACCCGCTATTTCGAATCCGCTACGCTTGATCCGGCCTACACTATTGCGTCAATGCGCATCCAAATCTCTTGCAGTAAGTGCACTCACGCAATTCAGCCCGGCCAAACGGGCGTTGCCTATTCCAAGATTGTTGGTCTCAACGAATCCGGCACGTATGTTATGGAATGCCCAGCCGGACATAAGTCAATAACCGTTCTTCGAACGCCGAAGCATGAGGTTCTGTACCTCATCGGGGCCAACGCATTATTAGATGGATATTTCCGAGAAGCGATTTTGTCTTTCGCGAGCGCCATGGAACGGTACTTCGAGTTTGCGTTACGCGTACTGTCTCGATCAAAAGGGGTCTCTCAGACATCGCTGGAAAAGGCATGGTGAACCGCCCCGGCTTTCCCGGAGGCTCATTGGTGTGAGTCACGCCGCTTTGGCG
>CAXTSJ010000049.1:0-11112 GCA_964246995.1 uncultured Hydrocarboniphaga sp. | reverse complement strand
GGCGCGATGCCCGGCTTGTGGCTGGCGCTGCGCGACGCGGTGTTGTTCTGGTGCAACGAGGGCGTGCGTTGTTTTCGCGTCGACAATCCGCACACCAAGCCGCTGCCGTTCTGGAAGTGGATGATCGCCGACGTGCGCGGCCGTTACCCCGACGCGGTGTTTCTCGCAGAAGCCTTCACCCGCCCCAAGCTGATGCGGCGCCTGGCGAAGGTCGGTTACTCGCAGTCCTACACCTATTTCACCTGGCGCAATACCAAGGCCGAACTCACCGAGTATCTGACCGAGCTGACGCAAACCGAGATGCGCGAATATTTCCGCCCGCATTTCTTCGTCAACACGCCGGACATCAATCCGCTGTTCCTGCAGACCTCGGGTCGCGCCGGCTTCGTGATCCGCGCGGTACTCGCGACGACGCTGTCCGGCCTGTGGGGCATGTACAGCGGCTTCGAGCTGTGCGAAGCCGCGGCGCTGCCGAACAAGGAGGAGTACCTGGATTCGGAGAAATACCAGATCCGCGTCTGGGACTGGCAGCGGCCGGGCCACATCACCCACGAGATCACGCTGCTCAACCGCCTGCGTCGCCAGCACCCGGCGCTGCAGACGCATCTGGGGCTGAGTTTCGTCAACTGCTGGAACGAATCGGTACTGCTCTACTGCAAGGCGACGCCGGATCGCTCCGACGTGCTGCTGATCGCGGTGAACCTGGATCCGCACAATGCGCAGGAGGCCGACTTCGAGCTGCCACTGTGGGACTTCGGCCTGCCCGATCACGGCGCGCTGGCGGTGGACGATCGCGTGAACGGCGCGCGCTTCACCTGGCAGGGAAAGATCCAGCACCTGCGCCTGACGCCCCAACAACCTTTTGCCATCTGGCGCCTGTCGGCATCCGACTGATCGCCAACATCGAGAACAACCACCATGGCCGACGATACCCGACCGCAGCTGCCCGACCTCCGTACCAACAAGCGCCACGGCGCGCCCCTGAGCAACGATCCGCACTGGTACCGCGACGCGGTGATCTACCAGCTGCACATCAAGTCTTTCTTCGACGCCAACGACGACGGCGTCGGAGATTTCCCCGGGTTGATGTCCAAGCTCGACTACATCGCCAGCCTGGGCGTCGACACCATCTGGCTGCTGCCGTTCTATCCCAGCCCGCGTCGCGACGACGGCTACGACATCTCCGAGTACCGCGGGGTACATCCGGACTACGGCAGCCTGGGCGACGCCAAGCGCTTCATCGCCGAGGCGCACGAACGCGGGCTGCGCGTGATCACCGAGCTGGTGATCAATCACACCAGCGACCAGCACGCCTGGTTCCAGCGCGCGCGCAAAGCCAAGCCCGGATCGTCGGCGCGCGACTTCTATGTCTGGTCGGACACCGACCAGCAATACACCGACACGCGCATCATTTTCTGCGACACCGAGAAGTCCAACTGGACCTGGGATCCGGTCGCCAACGCCTACTTCTGGCACCGCTTCTACTCGCACCAGCCGGATTTGAATTTCGACAACCCGCAGGTGCTGAAAGCGGTGCTCGGCGTGATGCGGCACTGGCTGGATCTGGGCGTGGACGGACTGCGGCTCGACGCCGTGCCGTATCTCATCGAGCGCGAAGGCACCAGCAACGAGAACCTCGCCGAGACCCACGCGATTTTGAAGAAGATCCGCCAGGTGGTCGACGAGGAATATCCCAATCGCCTGCTGCTCGCCGAAGCCAACATGTGGCCGGAAGACGTGCAGGAGTACTTCGGCAACAGCGACGAATGCCACATGGCCTTCCACTTCCCGCTGATGCCGCGCATGTACATGGCCATCGCACAAGAAGACCGCTTCCCCATCGTCGACATCATGCGGCAGACGCCGGACATCCCCGACGGCTGCCAGTGGGCGATCTTCCTGCGCAACCACGACGAGCTGACGCTCGAAATGGTAACGGACAAGGAACGCGATTATCTCTGGGAGACCTACGCCACCGAGCGCAAGGCGCGCATCAACCTCGGCATCCGCCGCCGCCTCGCGCCGCTGCTGGAGCGCGATCGCCGCCGCATCGAGCTGATGAACTCGCTGCTGCTGTCGATGCCGGGCACGCCGGTGATCTACTACGGCGACGAGATCGGCATGGGCGACAACATCCATCTGGGCGATCGCGACGGCGTGCGCACGCCGATGCAGTGGACGCCGGATCGCAACGGCGGCTTCTCGCGCGCCGATCCGGAGCGCCTCGTGCTGCCGGCGCTGCAGGGCTCGCTCTACGGCTTCGAAGTGGTGAACGTGGAATCGCAGTCGCGCGATCCGCATTCGCTGCTCAACTGGATGCGCCGCATGCTGGCGGTGCGGCGCAACTATCAGGCTTTCGGCCGCGGCGCGGTGCGCTTCCTGCGGCCGGCCAACCGCAAGATCCTCGGCTACCTGCGCTGCCTCGACGGCGAGACGCTGTTGTGCGTCGCCAATCTTTCGCGCACGGCGCAGGCGGTGGAGCTGGACCTGTCGAGCTTCTGCGGACACACGCCGGTGGAATTGCTCGGCGGCACCTCGTTCCCGCCGATCGGCCAGCTGAGCTATTTGCTGACCTTGCCGCCATATGGCTTCTACTGGTTCTCGCTGACCTCGCCCGAACGCATGCAGCTTACCGCGCAGCGCCCGCCCGAAGCGCTGCCGGAGCTCCACACCTTCGTCCTGCGCAACGGCCCGCGCGACATCCTGACCCCGCCGCTGCGCAGCGTGCTCGAAGGCGAAGTGCTGCCGGCCTACCTGCCGTTGCGGCGCTGGTTCGGGTCCAAGGACCGGCGCATCACCGGCACGCGCGCGGCCTACATGGCGCCGCTGCCGGGCAATGACGTGGGCATCGCCGAACTCGAAGTGCGGCTCGCCGACGCCGACACCCAGCGCTACCTGCTGCCCGTGGGCATCGCCTGGGAAGATGTGCCGCATTCCGCGCTGCCACAGCAGCTGGCGCTGGCGCGTGTGCGCCGCGGCCGCCGCGTCGGCGTCCTCACCGACGCATTCGCGCTCGAATCGCTGGCGCGCGGCATTCTTACCGGCCTGCGCGAATCGCTGGTGCTGCCATGCGAAGAAGGCGAGCTGCAGTTCCGGCCGACGCAGAAACTCAGCGATACCGCCATCGCGGACGACGCGGTGATCCACTGGCTGTCGGCCGAGCAATCCAACAGCTCGCTCACCGTCGGCGATCTGGCGGTGATCAAGCTGGTGCGGCGCATCGCGCCCGGCATCCATCCGGAGACCGAGATCACGCGCCATCTCACCGAGGTCGGCTACGCCAACACCGCGCCGCTGCTCGGCGACGTGGTGCGCATCGACGCCAGCGGCGAGACGCACACGCTGATCATCGTCCAGGGCTATCTGTTCAACGAGGGCGACGCCTGGCGCTGGGTCACCGATTACCTGCGTCGCAGTCTCGACGACTTTGCCGTGCCCAGCGACGACACCGCCAAGCTCGACGCCGCGGTGCAGATCTACGCGGCCTACGCCGGCAACATCGGCCAGCGTCTGGCGGAGCTGCACGCGGCGCTGGCGCAGCCCACCGACAACCCGGACTTTGCGCCGCGCCCGGCGACGCAGCAGGACTTTTCACAGTGGGCCATTGATGCCGCCGATCAGCTCGACGCAGCGCTCGACATTCTCGCCAAGCGCGGCGAATGGCCCGACGAGCAGACGCGCGATCTCGCTGCCGGCCTGGTGTCGCGGCGCGACGCGTTGCGCACCGCCATCCAGCATCTGGAGAAGCTCGAAGGCCATGCGCTGTGCACGCGCATCCATGGCGATTTCCATCTGGGCCAAGTGCTGGTGTCGCGTGGCGACAGCTATCTGATCGATTTCGAAGGCGAGCCCAAGCGGCCTCTCGACGAACGCCGCCGCAAGACCACGCCGCTGCGCGATGTCGCCGGGCTGCTGCGGTCGCTGGACTACGCACAGGCGTCGGTCGGCGGCGTCGACAGCAATCCGGATTCGGTGCGCAACGATGCCGCTCGTGAACGCTCGGCGACGCTGCTCGCGGGCTTTGCGGTCGCCGGTGAACACGCGTTCCTGTCGCGTTACCGCGAGGTCGCGGCGCGCGCCGAACATCCCTGGTCGTCGCCTGATACCGAGACTGCTTTGCTCGACCTGTTCCTGCTGCACAAGGCCGCTTATGAAGTCGCCTACGAGGCCGCCAATCGTCCGGCCTGGTTGAGCCTGCCGATCCGCGGACTGGCGCGCCTGGCCGATCGGCTGCTCGCTGATCGTGCCGGCGGAGTCACCGCATGAACACCCCACAAAGTGAAAAGCAACTTTGCGGGGGCCCCGCATGAGCCGCACCGGCGCACTGCGCAAATCCATGGAGTTCGATGTGCCTGAAGATGTCGCCTTGACCCTGCCCGACAGCGGCGAAATCGAAGCGCTGGTGCAGGGCTGGCATGGCGATCCGTTCGCGCTGCTCGGCGTGCATCAGGATCAGGGGCGGCCGGTGTTGCGCGTGCTGCTGCCGGGTGCGCTCGCGGTGCAGGCGGTCGCGCGGCGTGACGGCGCGGTGCTGGGCGATCTGCATCTGCATCATCCCGGCGGATTCTTCATCGGCGCGCTGTCGCGGGCCGAACCCTATCGGTTGCGCATCACCTGGCCCGGCGCGGTGCAGGTCACTGACGATGCTTACGCTTTCGGCCTGCTGCTCACCGCGCAGGATCTGGAACTGCTCGCCGACGGCCGCCATCCGCGCTACGCCGACACCCTCGGCGCGCACGTGATGGGCGTCGACGGCGTGCTCGGAACGCGCTTCGCGGTATGGGCGCCGAACGCGCGGCGCGTGTCGGTGATCGGTGATTTCAATACCTGGGACGGGCGCCGCAATCCGATGCGTTTGCGCCAGCACGGCGGCATCTGGGAACTGTTCGTGCCCGGCGTGCTGGCCGGCGCCCTGTACAAGTTCGAGGTGCTGAGCCGCGACGGCCAGCGCATCGAGAAAGCCGATCCGGTGGCGCGCGCAACCGAAGTCGCGCCGTCGACGGCGTCGGTGATCAGCGATCCGCGGCCGTTCCACTGGGACGACGCCGGCTGGATGGCGACGCGCGGCGCGCGGCAGTCGGCAGCCGCGCCGATTTCGGTCTACGAGATGCACAGCGGCTCCTGGCTGCGGGTGATGAAAGACGGCGGCCGCAGCCTCGACTGGAACGAACTGGCGGACAAGCTGGTGCCCTACGTCGCCGAGATGGGCTTTACCCACATCGAGCTGATGCCGATCATGGAGCATCCGTTCTACGGCTCCTGGGGCTATCAGCCGCTGGGGCTGTTCGCGCCGACCGCGCGCCATGGACGGCCAGAGGATTTCGCGCGCTTCGTCGACCGCTGCCACGCCGCCGACATCGGCGTGATTTTGGACTGGGTGCCGGCGCATTTCCCCACCGACAGCCACGGCCTGGCACGCTTCGACGGCAGCGCCTGCTACGAGCACGAGAATCCTTTCGAAGGTTTTCACAAGGACTGGAACACGCTGATCTACAACCTCGGCCGCAACGAGGTACGCAATTTTCTGCTGGGCAGCGCGATGGAATGGCTGGAGCGTTATCACGTCGATGGCCTGCGCGTGGATGCGGTGGCGTCGATGCTGTATCGCGACTACTCGCGCCAGCAGGGCGAGTGGATCCCCAACCGCTACGGCGGACGCGAGAACTTCGAGTCGATTGATTTTCTCAAAGACCTCAACCGGCTCGTCGCCGAGCGCTGCCCCGGCGCCACCGTGATCGCGGAAGAATCCACCGCTTGGCCGCAGGTGAGCGGCACGATCGAAAATGGCGGCCTGGGTTTCGACTTCAAGTGGAACATGGGCTGGATGCACGACACCTTGCACTTCATGGAGCAGGACCCGGTCTATCGCCGCTACAACTACGATGCGATGACCTTCGGACTGGTCTATGCGTTCTCGGAAAAATTCATGCTGCCGCTGTCGCATGACGAGGTGGTCTACGGCAAGGGTTCGCTGATCAACAAGATGCCGGGCGATGCCTGGCAAAAGTTCGCCAACCTGCGCGCCTATCTCGGGTTCATGTGGACGCATCCGGGCAAGAAGCTGATGTTCATGGGCGGCGAGATCGCGCAGTCGCGGGAATGGAATCACGACGGTTCGATCGAATGGGATCTGCTGGATCATCCGCAGCATCGCGGCGTGCAACGCGCGCTACGCGATCTCAATCGCCTGTATGCCGCCGAGCCTGCGCTGCACGTGCGCGACACCGATCCCGCGGGTTTCGAATGGGTGGTCGCGGATGATCGCGAACAGGCGGTGCTGGCTTTCCTGCGCTGGGATTCGCGCGACGAAGCGCCGGTGCTGGTGGTCTGCAATTTCACTCCGGTAACGTGGCATGGCTATCGCATCGGCGTGCCGCACGCGGGCCAGTGGCAGGAGCTGTTCAACTCCGACGCCGCGATCTACGGCGGCGCCAACCAGGGCAACGGCGGCGGCGTGCACAGCGACGATTGGGCCTCGGGCGGGCAGACGCAGTCGATCGCGGTCAATCTGCCGGGGCTGTCGACGCTGATTCTCAAGCCAATGCCAATGTAGGTTGGGGTTCGCTGCGCTCACCCCAACCTACGGATACTACGAATGCAGCGCGTCACTCTCGCACCGGCCGCGCATCGAAGCGGTAGCCGTATCCATGCACGGTCTTCAACAACTCCTGTGAGTCGTCGCGCAGCGCCACGCGCAGCTTGCCGATGGCATTGGTCAGCGCGGTTTCGGAGACGATGCGTCCGGGCCAGGCCGCTTCCAGCAACTGGTCCTTGTTAAGCACCTCGCCGGGGTGGCGCAGGAGGAACATCAGCACTTCGAGCGGCTTGCGCGCCAGCTCGACGCGCTCGGCGCCGACGCGCAGTTCCAGCGCACGCTCGTCGAAGCTCGCCTCGCCGAAACGCCAGCGCGCCGGGCCCTCGGGCGGTGCGGCGCGGGGAGTCGCCGCGTCCTTGAGCCGGCGCAGTTGCGTGCGGATGCGTGCCAGCAGTTCGCGAGGATCGCAGGGCTTGGCCAGGTAGTCGTCGGCGCCGAGTTCGAGCCCCACCACGCGGTCGGTGGTGTCGTCCATGCTGGTGAGCATGATCACCGGCAATCGCGAGAAACCGCGCAGCCAGGACAGCAGCGAGAGGCCGTTCTCCTCCGGCATCATCAGGTCTAGGATCAGCACATCCGGCAGGTCGGCTGCCGCGGTCTTGCGAAAGGCGGCAACGCTCGGAAAGCGCCGCACGTCGAGGCCGACACCGGCAAGGTAGTCGCCGATGAAGTCGCGCAGCGCGGGATCGTCGTCAACCAAGTCGATACGGGCGGGCATGGGGGAAATAACGGGGCAGTGTCTGGGCGACCGCACTTTGGCACAGGCTAGTTTCAGCGACGAGCGGCCGGCATGCTTAGGAGCGGCTTCAGCCGCGATCGGCCCGCAAAGCCCTCCACTGCGTCAGCGCCTGCTCGTAGTCCAGGCTCGCGATCAGCCGGCCCACCGGCGCCAGCTTCTCGCGCTCGGCCGGCGGCAGCGCATCGCTCAAGGCCTCGAAGCGATCCCAGGCGGTGTCCTCGTCGTCTTTCAGGTCCTGTTCCAGTTGAGCGGAAAGCCGGGCGATGACTTCGGCGTCGACGGCGCCGGCAGCCGTCGCCGGCGCGCTCGCCGGAAGCGCTGTCAGCCGCCGACGAGCCTCGGCCAGCGCCGCGGCGAGCTCATCCAAAGCAGCGCTTGAAGGAACGGCGTGGGTCCTTGCCAATGCCGTCTCGATTTCCGCGGCCAGCTGCGACACCCGCAGTGCGCCCACCTGCGCGGCAAAACCCTTGAGCGTATGCGCCGTCACCGCGGCGTCCTCGCTTGGCGGTGCGCCGGGCGCGAGCTGCGCGCGCAGCCGGTCCACCAGGTCCTCGCCGTGCACGAAGCGTTGCGCCAGATGCTCGTAAAGCTCGGGCATGCGGCTGACGCGTCGGCGCGCGCGATCGAAATCATGATCGGCGTCATCGTTCTCGCGATGCGGCGAAGCGGCTTGCGCGAGCGCAAGCGGCGGCGCGGTTCCGGCACGTCCGGTGACGCGCGCCAGCGCGGCGAACAACTCATCGACCACGATCGGCTTGCCGACGAACTCGTCCATGCCGGCGGCCAGGCAGCGCTCGCGGTCCGGCGCCATGACGTTGGCGGTGAGGGCGATGATCGGGGTGCGCTGCGCCGACGCGGCCTCCAGCTCGCGAATGCGGCGGGTCGCTTCGATGCCGTCCATGCCGGGCATGCGCAAGTCCATGAAGATCGCGTCGAAGCGCTGCGCCTGCGCAGCGGCGATGGCCTCGAAGCCGGAGGTGGCCAGCGTCGCCCGCACATCCGCCGAGGCCAGCAGTTCGCTGACCACCTCGCGGTTGATGTCGTGATCGTCGGTCACCAGCACCGACAGCCCGGCCAGCGATGCCGCGTCGGCGGCCGCAGCCAGGGCGGGCACAGCGCCCTCCGGGGCTAGAGCGAATCGCGCGGTAAAGCGGAACGTGCTGCCCTGCCCGAGGTTGCTGTGGATGTCGATGTCGCCGCCCATCAGCGCCACCAGCTGCTTGCTGATCGACAGCCCCAGCCCGGTGCCGCCGAACTCGCGCGTGGTGGATGAATCCGCCTGGACGAAAGCCTGGAACAGCTTGGCGATCTGCTCCTGGCTCAGGCCGATACCGGTGTCGCGGACGGAAAATTCCAGCATCGTCTCGTGTGTAGGTTGGGGTGAGCGTAGCGAACCCCAACGATCCGCAGAGCCCCCGTTGGGGTTCGCGGGCGTTTGGCTTATCGGGACAGGACTCAATGTCCTGTCCCGACCAGGCCAAACGCCCCAACCTACGGTCGTGACGCGAACCACCACCTCACCCTGCCGCGTGAACTTCACTGCATTCCCGCCGAGGTTCATCAGCACCTGGCCCAGCCGCAGCGGATCGCCAACCAGCACTGTCGGCACGTCGGCATCGACCGCGATCCGGAACCCCAGCCCCTTCTCCTGCGCGCGTAGGCCGACCACGCTTTCCAGATTGTCCAGCACCTGCGACAGCGCGAACGGCGTGTGTTCCAGACGCAGCTTGCCGGCCTCGACCTTGGAGAAGTCGAGGATGTCGTCGATCAGCACGATCAGCGCGCGCGCCGAGCTTTCGATGCGCGCGAAGTGCTGCCGCAGCTTGGGCGGCGGGTCGGCCTGCGAGCCCAGGTAGGCGAAGCTCAGCACCGCGTTCATCGGCGTGCGGATCTCGTGGCTCATCGTCGCCAGGAATTCGCCCTTGGCGCGGTTGGCCGCCTCCGCTGCCTCTTTGGCCGTCGCCAGCTGCTGCTCCAGCAGCTTGAAGTCGGTGATGTCCTGCATGGTGCCGAACCAGACCGGACCGATGTCCGTCAGCACCGGGCTGCTGTTGAGGCGCAGCCAGCGGCGCTCGCCCGTTACCGCGTGATTGATGCGCAGATCGATTTTGCACGGCCCTACCTCGGTCACGCTCTTGATGATCGCGGCAATCATCGTTGGCTGGTCCTCCGGCACCACCACGGTGGTCAGCGTTTCCATCCGATTGTCGATCTCGCCCTCTGACATCCCCACCAGCACCTTGATGCCCTTGCTGATGAAGGGCATCAGCATGGCCCCGGTTTCGCTCATCCGAAACTGGAAGACGAGGCCGGGCATGTTGTCAGTGATTTCGCGGAGCAGCTTTTCCGCAGCCTCCAGCCGCGCATCGGCCTGCTTGCGCGCGGTGATGTCGTAGGAGTGCCCCGTCCAGACCATTGCGCCGTCGGCTTCGCGTCGCGGCATCACGGTCCCGCACAGCCAGATATAGCTGCCGTCCTGCCAGAACATCCGGTATTCACCGGTCTGCGGCTGCAGCGTCTCGATCGCCCTTTTCAACCCGGCTTCGAGCGCCGCCTGGTCTTCAGGCAAATACGGCTCCCAGCGATCTTGTTGATCACCCGACACCGGTGGCCGCAGCAGCCCGAGGCGCTCGTTGCCGGCGCTGATGAAAGGGAACCAGACCCGGCCATCGGCCTCCTGGCGGCGCTGGTAGACCACGCCGGGCACGCTGTCGGTGACATCGCGCAGCAGCGCCCCCGTAGCCTCGGCCTCATAGGTGCGCGCCAGCACGCGCTGCTCCAGCGATGCGTTCAAATCGCTGAGCCGCTGGTTGAGGGCGAGCGCTTCTTCCTGCAAGCGCATCTGCTCGCTGAGGTCCATGGCGACGCCACCAACAGCGAACACATTGCCGGCCTCGTCGCTCAAGGGGAACTTGACGCTGAGCATGTGGCAGCTCTCGCCGGGCGCATTCAAGGCTTCGATGAAACGCTCGGTCTGGCCCGTGGCCATCACGCGGTGATCGTTGCGCCTGAAGCCGTCGGCGGACTCGGCGTCGAACAGCACCCGGTCATCCAGTCCCACGACCGTCGTTTGCGCGGGCAGACGATGCACCGTCAGGAAGGCCTCGTTGGCAAACAGATAAACGCCCGCCGGGTCCTTGGCCCAGATCGCAGCGGGCGAATTGCGCATGATCGCCTCCAGCTGCGAGCGGGTCTGGCGCAAGGTCTGATCGAACTCCACCGTCCTGCGCCGAAGGTCGGCCTCGGCAGCCTTGCGTGCGCGCACGGCGCGCCCGACCAGCAGGGCCGCTGACGCCGACACCAAAATCAATAACAGCATCCAGACCAGCATCGGCCAGCTCCCCATCATCCGGCCCCGAAAGGCCCGGCTCCGTCACCGATCAACGATAGGCCAGCCGCCCGACCGGTGCCATCAAGGCCCATGCAGCCGGTGTACGCTTGCCCAGGCGGATACACCTCATGCGCAAGGCGCAAAAGCATCACGGTGCGCAAGACGATCGACACCTCGTTGCGACCTGCTGCATCGCCAACGGCCACAGCCTGCTCTGTAGCGACTGCGACTTCGACGCATTCGTTGAACATCTGGGCCTCAAGCTAGCGTCGCTTTTTTGCAGAATCATTCACCGATTTTTTGATTGAGCTTCGACCGATTGAACAGCAGCGCCCCTTTCTGCGCAGCGGACGCTTCATCGCAGGGCTGAGCCGACGCCAGCTTCGGATACGCCTTGAGCAGTTGGTCCGTCGTGATCACATCGCTCCAGCGCGTATGCGCCACGCA
>CAXTSJ010000048.1:0-11978 GCA_964246995.1 uncultured Hydrocarboniphaga sp. | reverse complement strand
TGCACCAGAACAACACCGCGTCGCGCAGCGCCAGCCACAAGCCGGGCATCGCGCCTTCGGCATAGAAGTCGACATTGACGATGTCCTCGTATTTCTTCGGCGGATTCTCCGCGTACTTGATGGTCCCGTCGGGGCGCCACGCGAACCAGTCCGGATGCTCGCGCAGCCAGGGATGATCCGGCGCGCACTGGATGGCGAAATCCAGCGCCAGTTGCAGGCCGTTTTCACGTGCGGCATCGCGCAGCGCACGAAAATCTTCCAGCGTGCCCAGGCGCGGATCGACCGCTTCATAACCGCCGTCGTCTGAGCCGATCGCATACGGACTGCCCGGATCCTCCGGCGTCGCAGTCAGCGAATTGTTGCGGCCCTTGCGATGCTTGCGGCCGATCGGATGGATCGGCGGAAAGTACAGCACGTCGAAACCCATCTTGCGGATGCGCGGCAGCTCGCCGATGACGTCGCGCAGCGTGCCGTGACGATCGGGATCGAAGCTCATCGACCGCGGGAACAGCTCGTACCACGCGGCGAAGCGCGCCGCGGTGGGCTCGGCGTCGACGATCAGCGCCGGCTCGTTGATCGCGGCGAACGGACGCACGTCGGCGGCGCGCATCGCGCTGGCGGTCGGCTCCGACATCAGGCCGGTGATGCGCGCCTCAGTGTCCGCACTGGTCAGCGATTGCGCGATGGCCCTGAGGCGCGCCGACAGTTCGGCGTCGGCGCTCGCGGCGGCAGCGGATTCGAGTTTGTGCAGGCCCTCGGTCAACTCGACGTCGATCTTCAAACGCGCCGCGTGCTTCTTCTCGATCTCGTGCCGATAACTCTGCCAGTCATCGCGCCAGGCTTGCACGGTGTAGAGATGGCGGCCCAGGCGCTGCAGCGAAAATTCGCCGGCCCAGCGATCGTTGCCGAGCGCGCGCATGCGCACTTCGCGCCAGTTGCTCTCGTCGGCGGGCCGCCAGAGCAGTGCCACTGCGACCACATCGTGGCCGTCCATGAAAGCGTCGGCCTCGACTTCGACCACATCGCCGACCACGCGCTTGACGAGGTGCTGTCCGCCGTCGACCGAAGGGGTGATGGCCTCGATGCTCACGCGCGGCCACTTCAAGGCCGTTTCCACCGAGCGCCGGGTGCGGGTGATGGTCGGCGCGAGCACCGGCTGCGGGCGTGTCAGCGGGTAATAGCGCAGCTCTCCGGCACTCCATTGCGCCGGCTCATCGGCTGGTGCGGCGTCCGCGGCCAGGCGCAGCGACAGACCGCCCGCGCTGGCGCCGAGCAGCACGGCAGGCGGCGATTCGGCCTCGGTGGCCAGACTGGTATTGGTGGCGATCAATAGGCCTTCGTCGGCATCACGCGGATCGACGGTGGTGCGTAGCAGCGTGCTGATGCGGTGGCCGGCACCGGTGGTCGCGACGAGCCTGGCCGGCTGTTGCAGCAGCGGACTCTGGGCGAGCCAGCGATTGATGTCGGCGATCTCCGCGGAGAGATCGTAAGGCGCGTCTTGTCGCAGGCTAGCGAAAGCCGCGGGCGATCCGCCGCACAGGGGCAAGGGATCGCGCGCGCCGAACTCGAAGCCCATCGGCATCAGCCAGCCGCAGCCGCTGCCCGCGGCCAATCGCAACAGGCGGCGCGCCGAACGTGGCGCCTGCTCGGCCTGCCGCTGTCGGCTGGCGACGCGCGGGCCGAAGGCGTCCTCGGGCGCGGTGATGACCGGCGCGATCTGCGACAGCCGGCGATGCTCCTCGATCAGCCAGTCGCCGCGGAAGTCCCAGCCGGCGCCCGAGCCCAGCACGGCGTCGTAGCCGACGCCGGCCAGCTTTGCGTGCTGATCCCAGGCAAGCCCGACCGTGGCGGCGATGAAGCGCGCGCCGCCGGTTTCTCGCAAACCCGCGATCAGCGGCGCGATCAGGCTCGCCGGCAACGACGCCGGCGATTGCAGCAGGTAACCGGCGACGCCGGCGCTCTGCCAATCGCGAAGCCGTGGCAACCACTCGTCGACCAGCTGGTCGACCACCGAAGGATCATCCAGCCGCAGCGCGGCTGCGTCTTGCCAGCCGGCAGCGCGTCGCGGATCGGGCGTGTCGGCTTCGCCTTGCGCGATCAGCCAGTCGGCGTGCTGCCGGGCATAGGCGCCGTCGCGAGAGACGCGGTCCAGTGCCAGGTCGATCAGCAGCGTCAGCCCGGCATGGCGCGCCATGTCGCCGATCTGGCGAAGCACCGCGCTCAGATTGCCAGCGGCGCCGAGCGCCGGATGCGGGCGATCCAGGTCATCGATCAGCCAGACGCTTTGGTTTGAGACTGCGGGCAGCGGCACCAGCACGTGATCGAAGCCGAGGTCGGCGATGCGCTTGAACTGCGGCGGCCAGTCCTTCAGCGGACCGGCCCAATGCGGATGCAGGTAATAACTGCGCGTACAGAATGCGAACTGCGGTCGGCTGCCTTCGAACATCGCCTGACCACTCCTTGGTCAATGCGCGGATGCAGGCGCACCCGCACGGTCTTGGATCAATCGCGCGGCGTGCGTCGTAGCTTGAGGTCCAGCGGCACGGGCCCGGCGAGGTGTTCGATCAAGCTAGCCCGGGGATGCTGAACCTGCGGCGTATTGGCCAGGATCAAAAAATAAAAAAATTCAGACGAAGACAGGATCGTTCGGTGCAACGGAGTGATGCCGCTCTTGGCCGGGGCCATTAGACTGGAGGCCGCTTCTAAGGACCCCGCCATGCCTACTCCCAATGCCGCCCCTACGCTGAAGCAAGAGGCTCACGAGCTGATCGATCATCTGCCCGATGGTGCGACCTGGCGCGACGTCGCTTACCAAGCCGCTGTGCGCGCGGAAGCCGAGGAAGGTTTGGCCGACATCAAGGCGGGGCGTGTCGTCGATGGCGACGAGGTGATGCGCTGGATCGACAGCTGGGGCACCCATCACGGGATCGAAGCGCCGCCGCTCTCGCGGTGAGACTGCGCTTTACCTATCGCGCGGTGTCCGATCTGCAACGGCTGCGCGCTTTCATCGCCAATGACAACCCGCTGGTGGCACGCCGCCAGATCGAAGCGTTACGCCGCTCGATGCGGAGTCTGATCGACCATCCCCACATTGGCCGGGAGATCGACGAGGCCAGCGGCATGCGTCAGTGGATCGCCGGCGATTACATCGTCCGCTATTTTCTCGACGAGCAGGTTCTGACGGTCAATCGCATCTGGCACGGCAAAGAAGACCGGCCGGTGTCTTGACGGGCACGTGTATGTTCCGCGCTGTGCGGGTGCAATGTAGAGCGAGCTTGCTCGCGACAGGTCGGCCGAAGGATTTGATTGGGGTTCCGTCTGACCTTCTCATCGTTTGGGAATCTCCAGCCCGCGCTGCACCGCAGGCCGCGCCAGGCCGCGTTCGAGCCAGCCTGGAACCTCGGTCAGACGATCGAAATCCACCAGCTCGCGTGCTTCATAGAACGTGATCAGATTGCGCACCCAGCCGAGCGTTGAGACATCCGCGATGCTGTAGTCCTCGCCCATGATCCAGGTGCGGCCTGCGAGCCGCGCGTCCAACACGCCGAGCAGACGCTTGGATTCTTTGACATAGCGCTCCAGCGGCCGCTTGTCGGCGATCTCTTTGCCCGCGAACTTATGGAAGAAGCCAAGCTGCCCGAACATCGGACCGAGCCCCGCGTTCTGCCAGAACACCCATTGGATGGTTTCGTAGCGCAGCGATGGATCGGACGACATTAGCTGGCCGGTCTTCTCGGCGAGATAGATCAGGATCGCGCCGGACTCGAACAGCGCCAGCGGCGCGCCGCCCGGGCCGTTGGGGTCGACGATCGCGGGGATTTTTCCGTAAGGATTGAGCGACAGGAATTCCGGTGTCGCGCTGTCGTTCTGGGTGATGTCGACCAGATGCGCCTCGTAGGGCAAGCCGATCTCCTCCAGCATGATCGAGACTTTGACGCCGTTGGGCGTGTTCAACGAATACAGCTGCAGGCGGTCGGGATGGTGCGCAGGCCAGCGGCGGGCCACGGTTGGTGCGGGAGATACGGACATCGATGCTTCCTGTTGATCGGATCGGTAGGGTGCTGACCCTCGCTGACGGCACTTGTTCCTCGCTTCGCCGTGCTTTCATACTCGCGCCCCCGAATCCGAGAAAAACAAAATGGACGTCCGCGCCGCTGTGGCCTTCGAAGCCGGCAAACCCCTGAGTGTCGAAACCGTGCAGCTCGAGGGCCCGCGTGCCGGTGAAGTGCTGGTGCAAATCCACGCGACCGGCCTGTGCCACACCGACAAGTACACGCTCTCTGGCGCTGATCCGGAAGGCTTGTTCCCCAGCATCCTCGGCCACGAAGGCGCGGGCGTGGTGGTGGAAGTCGGCGCCGGCGTGAAATCGCTGAAAGCCGGCGATCACGTCATCCCGCTGTACACGCCCGAATGCCGCGAGTGCAAAAGCTGCACCTCGCACAAGACCAATCTGTGCACCGCGATCCGTGCCACCCAGGGCAAGGGACTGATGCCCGATGGCAGCTCGCGCTTCTCGTTTCAGGGCAAGCCCATCCATCACTACATGGGCTGCTCGACGTTCGCCAACTACTCGGTGATGCCGGAAATCGCGCTGGCGAAGATTCGCGAGGATGCGCCGTTCGACAAGGTCTGCTACATCGGCTGCGGCGTCACCACCGGCATCGGCGCGGTGCTGTTTACCGCCAAGGTCGAGGCGGGCGCGAACGTGGTCGTCTTCGGCCTCGGCGGTATCGGTCTCAACGTGATTCAGGGCGCCAAGATGGTGGGCGCCGACAAGATCATCGGCGTTGACATCAACCCCGCGCGCGAGACCCTGGCGCGGCAGTTCGGCATGACGCACTTCGTCAATCCGAAAGAAGTCGAAGGCGATCTGGTGGCGCACCTCGTCGAACTCACGGGCGGCGGCGCAGACTACAGCTTCGAGTGCATCGGCAACACCACCCTGATGCGTCAGGCGCTGGAATGCACGCATCGCGGCTGGGGCGTGAGCACCATTATCGGCGTCGCCGCCGCGGGGCAGGAGATCAGCACGCGGCCGTTCCAGCTGGTGACCGGACGGCGCTGGCAGGGCACCGCTTTCGGCGGCGCGCGCGGCCGCACCGACGTGCCGAAAATCGTCGACTGGTACATGGACGGCAAGATCAACATCGACGATCTGATCACCCATGTGCTGCCGCTGGAGCGCATCAACGAAGGCTTCGATCTGATGACCCGCGGCGAGTCGATCCGCAGCGTCGTGGTGTATTGAAGGTGCAAATCGAGACACGCAGCGAGCAAGCCTGTTTCGGCGGGCGCATGGGCTTCTACCGCCACGCTTCGGAGCAGACCGGCAGCAAGATGAACTTCGGCGTTTTCCTGCCGCCGCAAGCAGAACGCGAACTGGTGCCCGCCCTGTATTTTCTGGCCGGCCTCACCTGCACCGAAGAGACGTTCATGATCAAGGCCGGCGCCCAGCGCCGCGCGGCCGAGCAGGGCCTGGCGCTGGTCACCTGCGACACCAGCCCGCGCGGCTTGAACTTGCCGGGTGACGCAGACGCCTGGGACTTCGGCGTCGGTGCCGGGTTTTATCTGGACGCGACGCAAGCGCCCTGGGCGGCGAACTACCGCATGGGCAGCTATGTCAATCTGGAACTGCCGGCGCTGGTCGAAGCGAACTTCGCCGTGCGCAGCGATCGTCGCGGCATCACGGGTCACTCGATGGGCGGCCACGGCGCGCTGACTCTGGCATTGCGCCATCCGGACCGCTGGACGAGCGCATCCGCGTTTGCGCCGATCGCCAATCCGGTCGCCGTGCCCTGGGGGCAGAAAGCCTTCACGAATTATCTGGGCGAGGATCGCAGCCGCTGGGCCGACCACGACGCAAGCCTGTTGATGGCCACGCGCGCTTATCCCGGCAGCTTGCTGGTGGATCAGGGCGAGGCCGACCAGTTCCTCGCAAACCAGTTGCAGCCGGAGTCTTTGGAAGCCGCTGCCGCAAAATCGGGTCAGAGCCTGACACTGCGTCGTCACGCCGGTTACGACCACAGCTACTGGTTCATCCAGAGCTTCATCGATGACCATCTCGCACATCACGCGCAAACCCTGCTTGCCTGAACTCATGACACCGCAAGCCGCAGCCATGCAACTGCTTCAGCGCTACTACGATTGCTTCAACGCGCAGGACTGGAGCGGGTTCCTGGAGTTGCTCACCGACGACGTCGCCCACGACATCAATCAGGGCGGACGTGAAATCGGTCGCGCAGCCTTTGCGCAATTTCTGCATCGCATGGATCGCAGCTATGGCGAGCAGATCGTCGACCTGTCGATCACCGTCAGCGAGGACGGCGCGCGCGGCGCGGTCGAGTTCACCGTGCTGGGCACCTACAAGAACAGCGACGAGGGTCTGCCGCAGGCGACTGGCCAGACTTACCGCCTGCCCGCTGGCGCGTTTTTCGAACTGCGCGACGGCCGCGTCGCGCGCATCACCAACTATTACAACCTGCAGGACTGGCTCAGGCAGGTCGGCGCTTGAGGCTTCGTCCAGCTCACAGACCACCAAAGCCAATAGGAGCAAGGCCATGCGCGCTAATTCGTTGATCTTGTTTTTTGCTGCCGCGCTGCAGGTTTCTTCGACACGAGCCGAAGTGCCTGAGGATGATGTCCAGGCCGGCAAGATTCATCAGGCCTTCGAAGCGGCGCAAAAAGCGCATAAGAAGCAGCCGCTGAACATCGAGAAAGAAATGGCGGATGAATCCACAGTCGGAGAGTCTTTCAGCAGTCGTCGTCAACTGGATCTCAATCCCGCAGACCGCCGCGGACCCACTCCGTCGCCCGTGCAAAGTGCTCAAGACGCCGTGAGCCGGCCGGCGCCGCAGTAGCGGCTTGAGCTTTCGCAACCCATGTGCAGATCGCCCAATCCGTCCGCGCCTGCTCCAGCCAGAAAGCGGCAACGATCATGCTGACCGGGCTTGGCGTCGAGCTGGAACCCCTGCAAGGCGCCGCAATCGACCGCCACATCGCGGCGCTGGCGGAGTTGCGCATCGAGGTGTTTCGGCAATGGCCCTATCTCTACGAAGGCACGCTGGAATACGAGTCGAATTATCTGCAGATGTATCGGTCGAGCCTGCGCAGCCTCGTGGTGCTGGCGCGCCAAGGAGCGCGCGTAGTCGGCGCGACGACCATGCTGCCCTTGACCGACGCGCCGCCGGACGTTCAGCAGCCTTTCATCGATGCGGGTTTTGAGCTGTCGCGCATCGCCTACTTCGGCGAGTCGGTATTGCTGCGCGAGTATCGCGGCCGCGGCATCGGCGTCGCGTTCTTCGTCGAGCGTGAGCGCCATGCACGCGCACTGGGTCTGTCGCTGTGCGCGTTCTGCTCGGTGGATCGCGCGGCGGACGATCCGCGCAAGCCTGCGGAGTACGTCGGCAATGATGTGTTCTGGACGCGTCGCGGCTACCAGCCTCAGCCGCAGATGCAGGCGCACCTGAGCTGGCCGGATATCGGCGAGGCGCAGTCCAGCAACAAGCCGCTGACGTTCTGGCTGCGCGAGCTTCCCCCGGCATGATTCCCCAAAAAGTAAAAAGCTATTTTGCGGGGGCCCCGGCATGAACCCCCACAAAGTAAAAAGCTACTTTGCGGGGGCCCCGGCATGAGCACGTTCGTCGCCGCCACCGCGGCCTATCCGGTGAGCACGCCGCAGTCCTGGACCGAGGTGGAAGATCAGGTCTCGCGCTGGGTCGCGGAAGCTGCAAGCGAAGGCGCGCAATTGCTGGTGTTTCCCGAGTACGCATCGATGTCGCTGGCGGCGTTGTTCGCGCCTGAAGTGCGCAGCGATCTCGCGGCGCAGCTCGATGCGCTGCAGGCTTTGCGCGATGACTATCTGGAGCTGCATCGCCTGCTGGCGCAGGCCTACGGCGTGCACATCCTGACGGGCAGCTTTCCCTGGCAGGCCGCGCCGCGGCGCTTCCACAACCGCGCCTGGCTGTGCTCGCCGACCGGCGCGGCGGAGTCTCAGGACAAGCAGATCATGACGCGCTTCGAGCGCGAGCAATGGGTGATCAGCGGCGGTGATGGCTTGCGCGTATTCGACACCGCGCTCGGTTGCATCGGCGTGGCAATCTGCTACGACGCGGAGTTCCCGCTGCTGGCGCGCGCGCAGGTGCAAGCCGGCGCGCAACTGCTGCTGGTGCCGTCGTGCACCGATGCGCTTGCCGGTTATCACCGGGTGCGCGTCGCGGCGCAGGCGCGCGCTCTGGAATCGCAATGCCCGGTGTTGATGTCGTCCTTGGTCGGTGAAGCACCGTGGTCGCCGGCGATCGACGTCAACGTCGGCGCGGCGGCGATCTATGGTCCGCCGGATCGCGGCTTTCCGGACGACGGCGTGATCGCGCAGGGCCCGCTCAACCAATCCGGCTGGGCCTATGCGGAGATCGATCTCGCGCTGGTGGATGCGGTGCGCGCGCAGGGGCAGGTGCTGAATCACCGGCATTGGCCGGAGCAGGAGGTCGCGACCTCGATCCCGATCGAGCGACGTGTCCTGTGAACGCTCTGAAACTCAGCGCGGCGGCAGAGAGTCGCGCTCGCGCGTGAGCTCGTCCTTGTTGTCGGGGCGCTGGCGCGCCTCCTCGACGATGGCCTCGGTGATGGGCACGTATCCGGGCGCGGGCTTGTTGAGCTTTTCGGCGATGTAGCGGATCAGCGCGACCATCTGCTGATTGTTCAGGCGCGGCTTGAAGCGCGGCATGAAGCCGATGTACAGCTTGTCGCCGACGATGATTTCGCCGTAGGGGCCGAAGATGATCGCGTGGGCGACATAAATCTGCCCTTCCTTGGTGGCCAGCCATTCCGACATGCCCATGCCGGCGAGCGGCGGGAAGCCGCCCGCGTCTTCTTCACCGCCGCCGCGTCCGGCGCCCGTCGGCAGGTGGCAGACCGCGCACTTGTCGTTGTAGATCTGCTCGCCTTCCTTGCCGTAGTAGATCTTGCGCTGCGGTTTCCATTCGGCCTGCGCGAGCGTGGGCGACAGCGTCAGCCCAAGCAAGCTGGCCCAGGCCAGGCGGATGAGCCCGGCTCGGAGGGCATTCATGACTTCTCCTGCGGCGTCGTCGATCGATCGCCCGGCTCACGGCCAGGTCGTGCGGAACGCGAGCAATAAGCAAGCCAGCGTGGTGCTGCGATCGGGGCTGGCTAATGGCCGTCGATGGTCAACACCAGCTTGCCCGACACTCTCCGATCCAGCAGCGCGCGCAGCGCTTCGCCGCCGCGTTCCAGCGGATAGCGCGCTGCGATGTGCGGACGCAGGCTGCCCTCGGCGAGCCAGGCGAAGAGCGTCGCCAGATCGTTGCGATAGCGCTGCGGTTCGCGCTTCATGTAGTCGCCCAGGAACACGCCGACGACCGAGCAGCCTTTGAGCAAGGTGAGGTTGGCCGGCAGCTTGGGGATGTCGCCGTTGGCGAAGCCGACGACCAGCAGGCGTCCGCGCCAGGCGCTGCTGCGCAAGGCGGTCTCGGTGTAGGCGCCGCCAACCGGGTCGACGATCACGTCGACGCCGGGTCCGCCCGTGAGCTGTTTGATGCGGTCTTTCAGATCCTCGCTGCTGTAGTTGATGGTTTGGTCCGCGCCGTGCTCGCGGCAGATCGCCAGCTTGTCGTCGCTCGACGCGGCGGCGATCACGCGCGCGCCGAGTCGCTTGCCGATCTCGATCGCGGCCAGGCCCACGCCGCCCGAGGCGCCGAGCACCAGCAGGGTCTCGCCGGCCTTGAGCGCGCCGCGATCGGCGAGCGCGTGATACGAGGTCGCGTAGGTGATCACGAAGGCGGCGGCGATGTCGTACGGAAGATTTGCGGGCATCGGCACCAGCGTGGCCTGGTCCAGCACCGCGTATTGGGCGAACGCGCCCCAGACCGTCATCGAAATCACGCGATCACCCACCGCCACGCCGGTCACGTCGCTGCCGACGGCCTCGACCACACCCGCGCACTCGCCGCCGGGCGAAAACGGCAGCGGCGGCTTGAACTGGTACTTGTTCTGGATGATCAGTGCGTCGGGGAAGTTCACGCCCGCGGCATGGATGCGGACCAGTGCCTGGCCGGGGCCGGGCGCCGGAAGCGGCACATCTTCTACCACCAGGGTTTCGGGTTCTCCCCAGGTCTTGCATAGCAGCGCTTTCATGCTCTGGCTCCTTTTATAGCCTGACTACTTTGCTTTCGATTGCCGGCGCCGTTCCTTTGACAGCCTGCGCGCCAGCACCAGCAGATGGCCGAGGCTCGCAGAGGTGTTGTTGCGCCGGTAGACCACCGACATGCGGGCGCGCGGCGCCGGCGTGTCGATGCGGCGATAGATCACACCGTCGGAGTTGATCTGCCGCATCGACGCCGGCACCAGCGACACGCCCATGCCGGCGGCGACGAGATTGACGATCGACGTCACCTGCGAGGCCTGCTGTTCGATGCGCGGTGAAAAGCCCGCGCGCTGGCAGGCGGAAATGATCTCGTCGTAGAGCCCCGACCCGACTTCGCGC
This sequence comes from uncultured Hydrocarboniphaga sp., assembly GCA_964246995.1. Classification (GTDB taxonomy): domain Bacteria; phylum Pseudomonadota; class Gammaproteobacteria; order Nevskiales; family Nevskiaceae; genus Hydrocarboniphaga. The sequence goes on along the minus strand of CAXTSJ010000048.1, from coordinate 1,480 downwards.
GAGAACAGCACGAAAGGCTCGCGCGCCAGCGAGCCCACCGACAGCGAGCGTCGCATGCCCAGCGGGTGCCCGGTGGGCAGGGCGATGAGAATGTCCTCGTCGAACAGCTGTTCGACCACCAGCGCCGGATCGTCGCTGATCAGCGGCCGCACGAAAGCCGCGTCGACGGTGCCGCCGAGCACCGCCTGCGCCAGCTCGGGCGTACTGCCTTCGATCAGCGACATCTGCACCTGGCGAAAGCCCTCGCGATACTCGCGCAGGATGCGCTGGATTTTCGGATGGAACGGCGCGGAGTTGATCATGCCGACGGTGATCGCCCCCTGGTCACCGCGGGCGATGCGCTGCACGTTGCGCGTGGCGCGATCCACCAGTCCGAGCACGGCCTTGGCGTCGAAGAAAAACGCGGTGCCGGCCTCGGTCATTGCGACGCCGCGCGGCAGGCGTTTGAATAACGATGTGCCGAGTTCTGCTTCGAGTTGCTGGATCTGCTGCGACAGCGGCGGCTGGCCGATGCCGAGGCGCTGCGAGGCGCGCGTGAAGTGCAGCTCTTCTGCGACCGCGACGAAGTAACGCAGATGGCGCAGTTCCATAGTCGAGTCGCAGATGGCAGAGGTGAGTCCAATATATTGGACGTATCGTTCGGGCGCAGTCTACAGTCCAAAGCCCAGCGGACGGCGGCGTGGCGCCACCTAGAGAATGATGATGAACGACATGGACGAGGACGCGACCGAGACCAAGGAATGGCTCGACGCCCTGCAGGCGGTACTGGAGCACGACGGCCCGGAGCGCGCGCACCAGTTGCTGGAAGCTCTGGTCGAGAAGGCGCGCCTGTCCGGCGCCTTCATCCCGTTTTCGCCGAACACGCCCTACGTCAACACCATCCCCGCGCACCTGGAAGAACGCAGCCCCGGCGATCACGCGATCGAATGGAAGCTGCGCTCGCTGATGCGCTGGAACGCGATGGCGCTGGTGGTCAATGCCAACAAGGATCACTCCGGTATCGGCGGCCACATCGCCAGCTACGCCTCGGCCGCCACGCTTTACGAAGTCGGCTTCAATCATTTCTGGAAAGGCCCGGAGCACAGCCAAGGCCAGGACCTGGTTTACATCCAGGGCCACTGCACGCCGGGCATCTACGCGCGCGCCTACCTCGAAGGCCGCCTGACCGAAGAGCAGCTCGACCGCTTCCGCATGGAAGCGCTTTCGCCGGGACTGTCGTCGTATCCGCATCCCTGGCTGATGCCGAACTTCTGGCAGTTTGCCACCGTGTCGATGGGCCTGGGGCCGATCATGGCGATCTACCAGGCGCGGCTGATGAAGTACCTGCACAACCGCGGCCTCAAGAGCATGGAAGGCCGCAAGGTCTGGTGCTTCTGCGGCGACGGCGAGATGGACGAGCCGGAGTCTTTGGGTGCGCTCGACATCGCCGATCGCGAGAAGCTCGACAACCTGGTGTTCGTCGTCAACTGCAACCTGCAGC
>CAXTSJ010000047.1:0-13247 GCA_964246995.1 uncultured Hydrocarboniphaga sp. | reverse complement strand
AGCTTACCGATCGCTTTGGCCGCCGTGGCAGGGGCTAAATCAGAGAATCCCTAAGATTGGATCGTTGCAGCCCGAGTGAGGCGCTGTTCTGTTAGCTACGCTTCGAAGCGCCAAACGTTTTTCTATAGCGCTGCGGCGAGGTGCCGACCAAGCGCCCGAACCGATCGCGAAATGCGGTCGCCGATCCGAAGCCGGTTTTGATCGCGATCCGTTCGATCGATAGCGGTGTCGATTCGAGCAACTGCTGAGCGCGCCGAACGCGCTGGTGAAGAATCCACTGCAAGACGGTCGTCCCGGTCTGTTCCACGAAGCGTCGGCTCAAGGTGCGCGTGCTGAGCCGCGCGCGCTTGGCCAGATCGTCGAGACTCAGAGGTTTATCGAGATGGAGCCGGGTCCAGTCCAGCAGCGGCTGCAAGGTCGTCACGGAATTCGGCGGCGCGTTGACGATGAATTGCGACTGGCCACCATCGCGCTCCAGCGGCATGACTGCGAGTCGCGCCGCGTCGGCCGCCACCGCGGCGCCGTGATCGCAGCGAACCATGTGCAGGCACAGGTCGAAGCCCGCGGAGGCACCGGCCGAGGTCAGCACGCGGCCATTGTCGACGTACAGCACGTTGGCGTCGACGGTCAGCGCTGGGTAACGCTCAGCCAGCTGCTGCGCGCCGAGCCAGTGCGTGGTGACACGCAGGCCGTCGAGCAGACCGGTTGCGGCCAATATGAAGGTACCGCTGCAGATCGAGGCGATCCGAGCACCGGACGCGGCGGCTTGGCGGATCGCCTCGATCAGTTTTTTTGAGATCGGCGCGCCGGGATCATCGATGCCGGGAACGATGACCGTGTCGGCGAGCGCGACATGGCTCAAATCGCTCGCGACGCGGATGTCGAACAGGCCGGCCTTGACGAGGCGCGTCTCGCTGCAGACACGGACTTGATAGGCCGGGCGCCCATCGATGCGCACATGGCCAAACACCGCGCAGGGGATCGACAGATCGAAAGGCACGACGCCATGCATCGCCACGATCGCTATTTTGCTCGTGGCCGCCTTGCTTTTGGTTTGATTGAAGCGTGTGGATCGCACCGCCATAGCGTGGCTCGATTCGGTTGATGATTGGCATTCTAGCCAATATCGTCAATGGTCGTCATTCCCTAAACTGGCCACTCAAATTATCAACGAGTAGAGCAATGGATGACGCGCCGCCGCCGCTGCAAATCGGCATGCTGCTGTATCCCGGGATCACGCTGCTGGATCTCATCGGCCCGTACGATGTGCTGTCGCCGCATTCGAAAATTCATCTGCTCTGGAAGAGTTTGGACGTCGTGCGTGCCGAGACCGGTGTCGGCATGCTGCCGACCACGACACTGGATCGATGCCCGGACACTCTCGACATTCTCTTCGTGCCCGGCGGCGTCGGCACCATCGACTTTCTTGAGGACGAGGAGATTCTCGGCTTTCTCAGACGGTGCGCCGATAGCGCGCGGTATGTCACTTCGGTCTGCACCGGGTCGCTGTTGCTCGGCGCCGCCGGTCTGCTCGACGGTTACAAGGCAACCACGCATTGGGCGTTTCACGATCTGCTGCCGCTGTTTGGCGCCGAGGCGGTGAAGGCGCGCGTGGTCGCGGACGGCAATCTGATCACCGCTGGTGGCGTGACAGCAGGCATCGACTTCGGCTTGTCGCTGCTGGCCCGGTTAAGAGGTGACGACATCGCAAAGCTGACGCAGCTGATGCTGGAATACGATCCGGCTCCACCCTTCCATGCTGGAACGCCCGCCGCGGCGGGGCCCCAGCTGACCCGTCAGTTGCGGCAGCTGATCGAACCAACGGCGCGGAGAATCAGACAGGTTTCGGACCGAATCGCCGACCGGCAGGCAAGGCGATGATCGCCGCAGTTGCGCAGAGCCACGAGACGGCGCCTGCGCCGCCCGATCACCTGCGGCCACTGCGGATCATCTCGTTGATGGAAGGCTGCAGCCTGCTCGCGCTGATCGGCGTCGCAGTGCCGTTGAAGCACCTGGCCGGCTTGCCAATCACGGTGTCGATCATCGGCCCGATTCACGGCCTGATTTTTCTGGTCTATCTGCGGATGGTCGTCACGACGGCTTTCAGCGAAGACTGGGGCAAGGCCGAGATACTGAGAATGCTGATCACAGCCTTGGTGCCGTTCGGAGCGTTCTTCAACGCCAGGTTTCTGCAGCGCAAGTCAGATCACAAGCGTCGGGTGAGCATCGGCCAGATGAACGCGGCCTCCAAGCTTGAGCATTCCCATGATTGAGCTGGCGTGGTTTCTGATCGCCGATCTTGCGGGCTGTTTGTTGATCATGCTGCTGCTAAGGATTCTCTGATTCACCTTACGTTCCGCACGCTGATCTGGTTTGAATCCACGATGAGCAGAGGACCAATCGGATGCAACAACCCTCGGCAGTCGTTTGATGAAATCCGTCGGGCTCCACTTCCAGATCGCGTCAAAACGCTGGACACGCAGCGCTGGCACTGAAGCCGCGCGCGCTGCGCGCGATCTCGTCGGCGATCTGGTCGAGCGCGCGCTGATGACCGGCTACCAGCGCATCGAAGCCCGGTGCGACGTTCTGCACCGACCGGCTGGAACAGGTCAGCGGCGTGCCGTTCTTCAAGTGCAACTGCCAGTGCGCTTCGATCAGGGCGTAGCGATCGAGCACCGATTCGAAACGCGTCACCTGCAGATCCAGCCGCAGGCGTTCGGCTGACGGCGGTACGCGCACGTCCAGGCGTGCTTCGAGGCCGGCGCGAATCTCTTCGGGCAGCGGCGCGATCCATTGCTGGGTCTCCACCAGTTCCACGCGCTCCGCGCCCTGGCGCACCACCAGCTGCGGATGATCGGCCTGCGCCGGTACCTGCACGCTCACCAGTTCGACACCCGAAAGCCCCTGCCGCGGCGAGCCCGCGTCGAGCGGGCGCACCAGGGTGTAATAGCGGATCGGCGCGCCCGATCCGCAGGCGCCGAGCAGTGAGGTGATGCTCAGCGACACCAGCAGCGCAGCAGCGGCTTTCATTTGGTCTCCGTCGTCGCAGGGTCCTGCGGCAGTTGCGCAGGCGGCAGCTTCTGCTCGTCGCCGGGACGGCCTCGCAGCAGCGACTCCGGATGCCGCTGCAGGTAGTCCGACAGTGTGCGCAGCGAGCGCGCGGCGCGATCGACTTCCTGCAGCGTTCCACGGGCGTTGCTCTGCAGGCGGCCGTCGTCGGCGAGCGCGTCGGTGGCGGCGCCGAGCGTGCGCTGCGCGTCCTTCACCGCCTGCTGGACTTCCGGTATCAGCTGGCCGTCGAGCTGTTTGACCAGGGTGTTGGCTGAAGCCAGCGTGTCGCGCAGGTTGCGGCCGATGTCGTCGAAAGGCACCGCTTCCAGCTTGGTGACGATGCTGCTGATCTGCTGCTGGATCTGGTCGAACTCGCCCCGCGCCGTGGGGATCTCCAGCGGCACCTGGTCGGCCGGCGCCGCCGTCTTCTTGGCCTTGGGATCGAATTCCAGTGCCACCGAGAACTGGCCGGTGATCAGGTTGGCGGTGCGCAGTTGCGCGCGCAGACCGCGTTCGATCAGCAGGCGGAAGAAGGTGTCGGCGTTCTTGGGCTCGCGCTCGCTGTTGCGCATCCAGCTGTCGTAGGCGCGGCCCAGGCTCGCGGGATAGACCTCGATGATGACGTCGGACCAGAAGTCGCGGCGGTCACGGTCATAGTCGATCACCACCGAACGCACGCGGCCGATCTCGATGCCCTGGAAATCCACCGGCGCGCCGGCCGAAAGCCCGCGCGTGGTCTGGTAGAAGCGCAGACGCAGGCGCAGCGATTCGGAATCCGACGGCGCCTGCGCCGCGGCGCGATCGTCGAACAGCTTGAACTCGGTGTTCTGCGGAGCCGGCGCCGCCGGCGCATCGTCGGGGAAGGACTGGAACGCGAGACCGCCCGCGATCACCGTCGCCAGCGACTGCGTGTTGAGCTTCAGGCCGGTGGCATTGATCTGCACGTCGACGCCGCTGGCGTTCCAGAAGCGCGTGCTGGCGTTGACGAAGCGATCGTAGGGCGCGTCGACGAACAGCTGCAGGGTGATCTGCTTGCCGTTGGCATCCAGCTCGCGATCGACCACGCGGCCGACGGGCACGCGGCGGAAGTAGACCGGCGAGCCGATGTCGAGCGAACCCAGATCGGCGGTGTGCAGGACGAAGCGCCGGCCCTGCTGGTCGCTGGTGACCGCCGGCGGCTTTTCCAGGCCCTCGAACTTCTTGCGCTCGACCTTGGAATGGCCCAGGTCCATCCCCAGGTAGGCGCCGGAAATCAGAGTGCCGAGGCCGGAAACCCCGCCCACACCGATGCGCGGCTTGACCACCCAGAAGCGGGTGTCCTCCACCGCCGCCTTCTCGGCGTCGTCGATCAGATCGACATGCACGCGCACGCTCTGGCCGTCGTCGGTCAGCTCGATGCGCCGCACCTTGCCGATCGGCACCTCCTTGTAGCGCACTTCGGTCTTGCCCGATTCGATGCCCTCGGCAGTCTTGAACGAAATGACGATCGACGGGCCCGAACTCAGGTAGCTGCGGATGCCCAGCACAGCGGCGGCCAGCACGGCCACGAACGGCACCAGCCAGACCATCGACACCGCCCAGCGCCGCGGGCGGCGCACCTGCGGTTCGGGGAGATCGCGCAGCACGGGGTCCAGTTCGTCGTCGCTCATCGGCGATGATGCTCGTCGGTGGCGTCCCAGATCAATCGCGGATCAAAGCTCTGCGAGGCCAGCATGGTCAGCACCACCACCGCGCCGAAGGCGATGGCGCCGGGCCGCGGCGTGACTTCGGCAAAGCTCTGGAAGCGCACCACGCCGCTCATCAGGGCGACCACGAAAACATCCAGCATCGACCAGTGCCCGATGAACTCCACCAGCCGGTACAGCCGCGTGCGCGTGCGCTGGCGCCAGGCCGAGCGGCGGCGCACGGTGAACAGCAGCAGCGCCAGAATGCCGATCTTCACCAGCGGCACGACGATGCTGGCGACGAACACGATCACCGCCAGATCCCAGGATCCAGCGGACCACAGCTCCACCACGCCGGAGAGGATGGTGTTGTCCTGGGGCACGCTGCCGAGGCTGCCGGTGCGCATGATCGGCAGCAGGTTGGCGGGGATGTACAACACCGTCGCCGCGATCAGCATGGCCCAGCTGCGCGCCAGGGCGTTGGGCTTGCGCCGATGCAGGGTGGCCTTGCAACGCGGGCAGCGGCGGCCATCGCGGGCCTCGTCGAAACGCACCACCGCGCCGCAGGCGTAACAGCCGGTGATACCCAGTTCGATGGCGGTCGCCACGGGCGCGTCCTTCAAGGCGCGCGCTCCTCGGCAATGTCCCACAGCGCATGCAGGTTGAAGCTGTTGAGCACGGTCAGCAGCACGGTGAGCAGGCCAAAACCCCAGAAACCGATGCGCGGCTGCACGTCGAACAGATTCGACAGCTTGACCACCGACACCAGGGCGCCGAGCACGAACACCTCGACCATGCTCCAGGGCTGCATCGCGCGCAGCGCGTGCATCGCAAACTTGAATCCGCCGACGCGCTCGCCGAAACGCAGCGGCAGCAGCACGTGCAAGAACAGCAGCAACTGCATCAGCGGAAACAGGAACACGGTGAGCGCCGCGATCAGCGCGACGAAGGCGACGCCGAGGTCGTAGCTGATCAGGATCGCGCCCCACAGCGTCGGCTCGCTCTGCGTGCCCTGCATGGTGACGGTGATGATCGGATAGATGTTGGCGAGGATCAGCACCACCAGAGAGGTCGCGGTGAGCGCCAGCATCAGGTCGATGTCGACGCGGCGATTGCGGTACAGCTCGCTGTCGCAGCGCTGGCAGCGGGCGATCTCGCCGCGCGCGATCGCCCGCCGCCGATAGACGGCGTCGCAGTGATCGCAAATGGCCAGTGGCGCTTCGGACATACAGAGTCGTTCTAGTTTAGCGGCGCCTTGCAAGCGTCGAGCCATGGCAACAGCGCCTGCAGCGAATCGACAAGCACATCAGGCGTGGCCTCGTCAAAGTCATTCCCGCCATAGCCGTAGGCGACACCGGCCACGTGCATGCCGGCGGCGCGCGCAGCCTCCACATCGTGCCGGGAGTCGCCCACCATCAGGCATTGTCCGGGCGACACGTCAAACAGCCGGGCAAGATGCAGCAGCGGTTGCGGATGCGGTTTGCGCTGCGGCAGCGAGTCGCCCCCGAGGGTGGCCGTGATGCGATCCGCGATCCCCAGTGCCTGCAGCAAGGGCGCAACGAAACGCTCGGGTTTGTTGGTGCACACCGCCAGATGCAGGCCGCGCTGCGATAGCGCCTCCAGCGCGGGTCCGACGCCGGGATACAGCCGCGACTCGCCGGTGAGATGCTCGGCGTAGTGTTCGAGAAACCGTGCGAACGCGTGCTCCAGATCGAAGTCAGAGGCTGCGGCGTCGATACCGTGATGGCGCAGCGCCTGCGTCAGCAGCACGCGCGAACCACGGCCGATCCAGGGCGCGACCACGCTCACCGGCACCGCGGGGCGATCGTAGTCGGCCATGGCGGCGTTGACGGCGCGCGTAAGGTCGGGCAGCGAGTCGACCAGGGTTCCATCCAGATCGAAGATAATCAGACGCACCGCGCATTCCATCCGCATCAAAGAGGACCTCAAGATTTCGTACCCCATCGCGCGCAACTCCATCGGCGCCGTCGTCTGCGCGCTGCTGCTGGCTGTTTCGGCCCCCGCGACCGCCGACTTTACCGCGCTCAAGAAATTGCAGTCGCAAGGCGCGCTGGTGACCGCGGCGATCGTCGATCTCGACGCGCGCGAGCCGATCCAGACGCTCAACCCCGCGCAGCGTCTGACCCCGGCATCGGTCACCAAGATCGCAGTCGCCGCCGCGGCGCTCGATACCTGGCCGGCCGACAAGGCATTCCAGACCCGGCTGCTGGGCACCGGGCCGGTCGCCGGCGGAAGGCTCGATGGCGACCTGGTCTTGCAAAGCGAAGGCGACGCGACGCTGGATCATCAGTCGCTGTGGCTGCTGGCGGCGCAGCTCAAGGGCAGCGGCGTGGATTCGGTCGACGGCGGCCTGGTGGTGAACCCGCCGTACGGTCCGCTGGGCTGCGACAACGCCGACCGCTGCGACGCGCTGGAGCGCAGCGACACCGCCTTCAATGTGCCGCTGTCGGCGATCGGCGTCGACTACGGCACCTGGTGCACGTTCGTGCAGGCGGGCGAAGTCGGCGAGCCGGCGCTGCTGCGCGGTTGCGCGCTGGCCAAGCTGCCGGTGCCGGTGGAAGGCGAGATCAAGACCGTAGCGGCGAAGGGCAAAAGCACGTTCTGGGTAGAGCGCGTCACCATCGATGGCCAGGACACGCTCAAAGTCGGCGGCAACCTGCCGGTGGGCACGGATCAGCGCGTGTATCGCGCCATGTCCAGCCCGGCGCTGGGCGCCGGCCAGACGCTGCGCGAGATGTGCGAGGAGATCGGCATCAAGCTGCGCGGCCCGGTCACGGTGCGCTACGGCGCGCTGGCGACAAGCGCGCACGTGCTGGCGCAGACCGAAGGCCTGGCGCTGCGCGAACAGCTCGGCCGCATGCTGCGCTATTCCAACAACTACATCGCCGATCTGTTGACCCTCAACCTGGGCGCGACGCGCCTGTCCAAACCGCCCGCGCAACTGGCGGAGGCCGCGCGCACCCTGGGCGACTTCGTCGCCACCACTCGCCCCGACAAGGCGGGCCAGGCCAACCCGCCCAAGCTCTACAGCGGCAGCGGGCTGACGCCGGAGAACGAGCTGTCCGCCGACGACCTGGTTGGGCTGCTCGCCGACCAGTACCGCAACACCCGCAACTTCCCCGCTTTCTACGGCGGCCTGGTGGTGCCGCGGCAGGCGCCGTTCGCTTTCGTGCGCCAGGGCAACGCCGACTGGCTGGACCGGGTCGCGCTCAAGACCGGCACCATGAACGACCCACGCTCGGTCTGCGGCATCGCTGGCTACCTGCGCAAGAAAAACGGCGGCTGGATGGCGTTCGCGGTGATCATCAACGGCGGCCCCAAGGACAAGCACGTGCCGCTGTTCAAGGCGATGGAGGCGGCGCGCAGCGACATCCAGGACGTGCTGGCAAAATACTGATGCGCGGCGCAAACGGCGAGCTTCTTGCGGGTGTTCGGCGCACGTAAAATGAGACTGGCATGACCACAGAACCGCTCCCGCCCGCTGCCGGCCCGCGCCGCGGCACCCTGCTCTTCATCTTCATCACCGTGGTGCTCGACGTGCTCGGTCTGGGCATGGTGATCCCGGTGCTGCCGCGGCTGGTCCAGGGTTTCGCCGGTGGCGACACCGCGCATGCCGCGGTGCTGCTGGCGATGTTCGGCACCACCTGGGCGCTGATGCAGTTCTTCTTCTCGCCGCTACTCGGCATGCTCTCGGATCGCTTCGGCCGGCGGCCGGTGATCCTGGTGTCCTGCCTGGGGCTGGCGCTCGACTACCTGCTGATGGCGCTGGCGCCCAACCTGATCTGGCTGTTCATCGGACGGCTGATCTCGGGCATCACCGCGGCCAACTACGCCACCGCCGGCGCCTATATCGCCGACGTCACGCCGCCAGAGCGCCGGGCCGCGGGCTACGGCGTGATCGGCGCGGGTTTTGGCGTCGGCTTCATCGTCGGCCCGGCGGTGGGCGGCGTGCTCGGTGCAAGCGATCCGCGCCTGCCGTTCTGGGTTGCTTCCGGATTGCTGCTGCTCAATTTCGCCTACGGATTGTTCGTGCTGCCCGAGTCGCTGCCGGTGGCCAAGCGCACCGCGACCCTGGTCTGGCGACGCGCCAATCCGGTCGGCGCGCTGGCGCTGTTGCGCTCGCATCCGGAGTTGCTCGGGCTGGCCACGGCCTACGGCCTGTTCTACCTGGCGCACCAGGTGTTCTCCAGCACGTTCGTGCTCTACACCAGCTATCGCTACGCCTGGAACACCGCCACCGTGGGCTGGGCGCTGACCGCGGTCGGCGTCTGCGGGCTCATCGTCCAGGGCGGCCTGGTGCGTCGCTGCGTCCGCTGGATCGGCGAGCGGCGCACGCTGCTGCTCGGGCTGCTGTGCGGGCTCACCGGCCTGTCCGGATGGGCCTTCGCGGCCTCGCCAGCGCTGTTCTGGGTCGCGCTGCCCTTCGTATCGCTGATGGGGCTGTTCGCCCCCGCGGCACAGGGGCTGATGAGCCGCTGCGTCGGCCCCAGCGAACAGGGGCGTCTGCAGGGCGCGACCTACTGCCTGATGGCGCTCACCGGCGTCGCCGGCCCCAGCCTGTTCAACCTCACATTCGCGCATTTCATCCAGCCCGCCGCCACGCATTACGCCTGGCCCGGCGCGCCGTTCTGGCTGGCAGCGGTGCTGGTCACCGCCAGCCTGGTGATCGCCATCCAGGTGACGCGCCCGGCGCGCCTGCCGGAGCATCAACCGGCCTGATAACCATCCCTCCTCATAAGCATCACAATGCGGGATGAGTGAAAAATCCGGCATCGCGCCGCGGCTCGACAAATGGTTGTGGGCCGCGCGCTTCTACAAGACCCGCACGCTGTCGCAGGAAGCGATCGACGGCGGCAAGGTGCGCTACGAGGGCGAGCGCGCCAAGCCGGCGAAAGCGGTGGCGGTGGGCGCGCGCATCGAACTGCGCCAGGGATTCGAGGAACTGGAGATCGTGGTGCGTGCCTTGTCGGATCAGCGCGGCTCGGCGACGCTGGCCAGGCAGCTGTACGAGGAGACGCCGGCAAGCCGCATCAAGCGCGACAATGCGGCCGAACAGCGCCGCATCCAGAACGCCTCGTTCCAATCGGTCAGGCCCGACAAGAAGCAGCGGCGGCTGCTGGACAAGCTCAAGCGCAAGCTGATCGATATCGGCGAGGACTGACGACCAAAACGACAAAGGCCGCCAACTCGCGCTGGCGGCCTTCGAAGACGGTTTTCCTTGCCTGAACACTGGAAATGGAAGAGCCGGGCCTTCCCTGCCTGCTCGTCCAATTCCTCGCTGCACATCCCTGCGCAGATCGGTGAATCCATTACCGCTGGCGTGGAACCGCATGCACAGGTTGCCCGATAACGGTGAATCTAAAATGAACTCGGCTTGATCGAAAAAATCTGAATTCAGATCATAAAAACGTAAGCGGCCGACCGCCGTTGTGAGCGACGCCCGCGGCTCGTAAACTGCCGCTTCCTTGCGATGATGCGGCCTGCCGTGAACCTGCTCCAAGCTGCATCCGAAGTCGACGCGCCAGCCGCCATCCAGGCTTTGAACGAGGATTATCGAGGGCTCGATTTCGAAGCCCGCCTGCATCGCCTGTATCGTGACTTCGCGCCGGCGCAAGTGCTGGTGACTTCATCGTTCGCGGCGACATCGGCCTATTTTCTGCACATCGTCTCGCGCATCCGCGCTTCGCAGGTGATTCACTTCATCGACACCGGTTATCACTTTCCGGAAACCCGTCAGTATCGCGACTATTTGATCGAGCGCTTCGGGCTCAAAGTCGAAGACATTCACGCCGAAGACTGGAAGCACCGCTTCACCAGCGACGAACAGACCTGGCGCAAGGATCCGGACTTCTGCTGCTCGGTCAACAAGGTCGAGCCGCTCGAAGCGGTCAAGACCCGTTATCAGGTCTGGGTGTCGAGCCTGATGCGCTGGCAGACCGAGCACCGCGCCGATCTGGACATCTTCGAAGTGCGCCGCGGGATCATCAAGTTCAATCCGATGATCGACGTCACGCGCGAGCAGCGCGACGCCTACATCCGCGAACACGATCTGCCGTTCCATCCGCTGGTGGAGCAAGGCTATTCATCGATCGGCTGCTCGCATTGCACGGTGCCCGGAGAAGGCCGCAGCGGCCGCTGGATCGGCAAGCCCAAGACCGAGTGCGGGCTGCACCTGTAGCGATCAGGCGACGAGCTGCAGATTGGCGAGACGCGAATACAGGCCGCCGCTGCGCAGCAGCTCTCCCGGTGTCCCGATTTCAACGATGCGTCCCTGTTCGAGCACGACGATGCGATCGGCGCGCTGCACCGTCGACAGCCGGTGGGCGATGATCAGCGTCGTGCGGCCTTGCATCGCCGCCTCCAGGCCACGACCCACCAGCACTTCGCTCTCGGCATCGAGCGCGCTGGTGGCCTCGTCGAGCAGCAGCAGCGGCGGATTTCTGAGAATCGCTCGCGCGATGGCGATGCGCTGGCGCTGGCCGCCCGACAGGCGCAGTCCGCGCTCGCCCAGAAAGGTGTGATAGCCCTGCGGCAGGCGGCGGATGAATTCGTCCGCATGCGCGGCGCGCGCGGCCTGCATGACCTCTTCGTCGCTGGCGTCGGCACGGCCGTAGCGAATGTTCTCCAGCGTGTCCGCCGAGAAAATCACCGGCTCCTGAGACACCAGGCCGATCTGCGCGCGCAGTTCGCGCGGGTCGAGATCGCGCACGTCGACGCCGTCGAAATGCAGGCTGCCGGCGCTCACGTCGTAGAACCGCAGCAGCAGCTGGAACAGTGTGGTCTTGCCCGCGCCGCTGGGCCCGACCAGCGCAACGGTCTCGCCTTCCTTGACGTCGAGCGTCACACCGTCGAGCGCGGCCTGCAGCGGACGCGACGGATAACGGAACGACACCGCCTCAAAAGCCAGCCGCGCCTGGCGTTGTGCGGGCAGCGCGGACGGCTGCGCCGGTGCGGCGATGCTCGGCTCGGCCGCGAGCAGTTCCATCAACCGTTCGGTGGCGCCGGCGGCGCGCATGATGTCGCCCCAGACTTCGGCGAGCACGCCGATGCCGCCGGCGGTGAAGATCGCGTAGAGGATGAAGGACGCCAGATCACCGGCGGTCATCTGCCCTGCCGTGACCGCCTGCGCGCCCAGCCACAGCACGAAGACGATGGCGCCGAACACGCCGCTGATGATGCCGGCGGTCATCGCCGAGCGCACGCGGGTGCGGCGCACGGCGGACTGGAACCCGGCCTCCACCGATGCGTCGAAGCGCCGCGACTCGGCGCGCTCCTGGGTGAAGGCCTGCACCGTCGGCACGGCGTTGAGGATTTCTCCCGCCACCGCGCTGGCGTCGGCGACCCGGTCCTGGGTCTCTCGCGACAGCCGGCGCAGCCAGCGCCCGACCAGCACCAGCGGCGCCACCACCACCAGCAGCAGCACCACGGTGATCGCGAAGAGTTTGAAGCTGGTGACGGCGAGCATGATTAGCCCGCCGATGAACTGCAGGAAGCTGCGCAGGCCCATCGAGATCGACGAGCCGACGACGGTCTGCACCAGCGTGGCGTCGCCCGACAAGCGCGACAGCACCTCGCCGGTGCGCGTGGTTTCGAAATACTGCGGCGACTGGTCGAGAATGCGGCCATACACCGCGCTGCGCAGGTCCGCCGTCACCCGCTCGCCGAGCCAGGTGACGAAGTAGTAGCGCGTACCGACGGTGACCGCCCAGAACAGGGCGATGCCGAAGAGCGCAATGAAGTGCCAGTGCACCGCGCCGCCGGCGACGAAGCCGCGGTCGATCAGATCACGGAACGCCAGCGGCACGGCCAGCATGGTGACGGCACCAGCGACCAACATCACCAGCGCCAGCAGGATGCGGCCTCGATAAGGACGCAGGAAGGGCAGCAGGCTGCGCAGAGCGCTGGCCGGCGCCTTGCGCGGCGCGGTCGGCTCGGTGGAGGCCGGACAGACGGAGGCCGCACGCTCGATCGGGCTGACGCGCGGCAAGATCCTGCTCTATGTGCTGCTGCCGCAGTCGATCCGGCCGATGACGCCGGCGCTGACCAACGACCTCATCACGCTGTTCAAGAACACCTCGTTGCTGTCCGTGATCTCGGTCTACGAGCTCACCCGGTCCGGCCAGGCCATCATCGCCTCGCACTTCGCGCCGCTCGAGGTCTTCGCGCTGCTCGCGATCTACTACTACGTGATGATCTCGGCGCTGTCCTACCTCTCCCGGCTGCTCGAGCGCCGGCTGCCGGCATGGTGAGCCCCGCCGCCGTGGCCGACGTTTCCGCCGCGGCCAAGCGGCCGCTGCTCGTCGTCCGCAACTTGCGCAAGAGCTATGGCGACCGGGATATCCTCAAGGGCGTGTCGTTCGAACTCGCCGCGGGCGAGACCATCGTGCTGATCGGCCCGTCCGGGTCGGGCAAGACGACCGTCTTGCGCTGCCTCAACCATCTCGAGACGCCGTCCGCGGGCGAGATCACGCTTGCGGGCGAGGACATCGGCGGCGCCTATGTCGGCGCTCA
>CAXTSJ010000046.1:0-15469 GCA_964246995.1 uncultured Hydrocarboniphaga sp. | reverse complement strand
CGGTGGCGTAGACCAGCAGCGCACGCAGGCGCTTGCCACCTTCGCAGGCGTAGCGCATCGCCTCGTGCAGGCGGGCGGGGTAGGCCGCGGGCGGCGGCAACGCGCGGTCGAGCGTGTCGTCGAGCCGCTGGCGATAGCCGGCGACACGATGGGAAAAATCGGTCGTCACGGCGCGGTGGCTTCTAGTCTTCGCCGCGCTCATCGGCGGCGAGCAGGTTGCGCACCTTGAGTTCGGCGGCATCCAGGGACTGGCGGCAGCTGCGGGTGAGGCCGATACCGCGCTCGAACAAGCTCAGCGATTCTTCCAGCTTCAGCTCACCCTGCTCCATGCGCTCGACGATCGCCTGCAATTCGTTGAGGGCATCCTCGAAGCGCGACACGTCGTCGTCGGCCGCCATGGGCGTCGTTGCGGCATCGCCTGGAGGCTCGGCAAACAAGCTTGTTTTGGATGAGGATTTCGGCATCGCTTAAAGGTATGGCGGCGCGTCGCGGGACTTCAGTCTAGCCTGCTTGCAGGGCCTGGGCTCATCGGCTACCGTCGCGCCGCCTGTCACCGGCGCACGCCGGTCTTCGACTCACCTGACCCGAATGGCCTCTCCCCCGAACCCCTCGAGCCACTCCTCCAGCTATAGCGCCGCGCAGATCGAGGTCCTGTCCGGCCTCGACCCGGTGCGCAAGCGCCCCGGCATGTACACCGACACCACGCGCCCGAATCACCTGGCGCAGGAAGTCATCGACAACTCGGTCGACGAGGCGCTCGCCGGCCACGCCAGCCGCATCGACGTCGTCGTGTTCGAGGACGGCTCGCTGCAAGTCTCCGACGACGGCCGCGGCATGCCGGTGGATATTCACCCCGAGCACGGCGTCAGCGGCGTCGAGCTGATTCTCACCAAGCTGCATTCCGGCGCGAAGTTTTCCAACAAGATGTATCAGTTCTCGGGCGGTTTGCACGGCGTCGGAGTGAGCGTGGTCAATGCGCTGTCAACCCGGCTGGAAGTGCGCGTGCAGCGCGGCGGCAGCGAGTACGCCATGGGCTTCGCCGACGGCAACAAGGCCAGCGAGCTAAAAGCCATCGGCAGCGTGCCGAAGAATCGCAGCGGCACCAGCCTGCGTTTCTGGCCGGATGGCAAGTATTTCGACCTCAACAAGTTCGCCATCCCGCGCCTCAAGCAGATCCTGCGTGCCAAGGCGGTGCTGTGCCCGAACCTGCGCGTGTCGCTGGACGACCAGATCAACCAAGAACAGACGCTCTGGCAGTACGAGAACGGACTGGTCGATTATTTGAAGGACTCGCTGGAGAACGCGGAGACGCTGCCGGCCGAGCCTTTTGTCGGCCATTTCAAAGGCGAGCGCGAAGAAGCGGACTGGGCGCTGCTCTGGCTCAACGGCGGCGGCGAGCCGGTGGCCGAAGCCTATGTCAATCTGATTCCGACGTCGCAGGGCGGCACGCACGTCAACGGCTTGCGCACCGGTTTGACCGAGGCGATCCGCGAATTCTGCGAGTTCCGCAACCTGCTCCCGCGTGGCTTGAAGCTGACGCCCGAAGACGTCTGGCAGGGTTGCGCCTACGTGCTCAGCGTGAAAATGCAGGACCCGCAGTTCGCCGGCCAGACCAAGGAGCGCTTGTCGTCACGCGAGACCGCGGCTTTCGTCAGCGGCGTGGTCCACGACAGCTTCAGCCTCTGGCTCAACCAGCATCCCGATCAGGGCGAGCAGGTGGTGCAGCTGGTCATTAGCAATGCGCAGGCGCGGCTCAAGCTGTCCAAGCAGGTCGTGCGCAAACGCATCACCAGCGGCCCGGCGCTGCCGGGGAAACTCGCCGACTGCGTGTCGACCGATCTCAAACAGACGGAATTATTTTTAGTCGAAGGCGACTCTGCCGGCGGCTCCGCCAAGCAGGCGCGCGACCGCGACACGCAGGCGATCATGCCGCTGCGCGGCAAGATCCTGAACACCTGGGAAGTCGATCACTCCGAAGCCCTGGCCTCGGAAGAGATCAACAACATCACCATCGCCATCGGCGTCGATCCGGGCTCCTCCGACATCAGCGGATTGCGCTACGGAAAAATCTGCGTACTCGCCGACGCCGACTCCGACGGCCTGCACATCGCCACCTTGCTGTGCGCGCTGTTCCTCAAGCACTACCGTCCGCTGGTCGAGTCGGGGCATATCTACATCGCCATGCCGCCGCTGTTCCGCATCGACGCCGGCAAGCAGGTGTTCTATGCGCTCGACGAACCCGAGCGCAACGGCGTGCTCGACCGCCTCAAGGCCGAAGGCAACCGCGCCAAGATTTCGGTGACGCGTTTCAAGGGCCTGGGTGAAATGAATCCTTTGCAATTGCGTGAAACCACCATGGCGCGCGACACGCGGCGCCTGGTGCAACTGTCGCTCGATGACACGCCCGCGGAAGAAGTGCTCAACATGATGCTGATGAAGAAGCGTGCCGGCGATCGCAAGGATTGGCTGGAGCGCGAGGGCGATAAAGCCGAGACCTGACCGCGTCACCCCATTGCTGTGCTAAGCGATGCTCGGCGTCCAGCGCTGGACAGCGTTCAGACGTTCAGCCGCGGGCGATGAAGCGGCGCGCAGCTTGGGGGTGCAGTCACCATCACGAGCGTCGTATGACCAAGCCAATATCGAATTCGAGCAAGAAACCTTTGAAGGACCCGCAAGGTGGCCTGACCGCCGCCGGACGCCAGGAATTCGCCGAACGCGAGGGTTCGCACCTGCGCCCTGGCGTCCGCAAATCCCAGGCCGAGATGACGCCGGAGGATATGAAGCGCAAAGGCTCGTTTCTGCGGCGCCATTTCGCGAATCTGCGAGGGCCGCTCAAGGACGAAGACGGCCGGCCGACCCGGCTGGCCTTGTCAGCGCATGCCTGGGGTGAGCCGGTGCCCAAAACCGAGGTGGCGGCTGCGAAGCTTGCCGCCAAGGGCACGCGTCTGCTGGAGAAATACAAGAAGTCGAAGTCGCCGAAGAAAGCCCCGCGTAGTCGCTAGATTTCAAGGCACGCGCGTATCGGTCACGCTGCCCTGCGATCGGCATCGCTTCGTCGCAGTTCGCGACTCGCGCTGCTGTCGAGGAAATACTGCTCCGGCGTGAATTCGTCGACTTGAATCGCAGCCGTCTGGGCTATCGCTGCGTTTTTCAGTATCTCGGCTTCCGTTGCGTTGACGACGCTCGCGCGTTCGGCTTCATCGACGAGTGCTTCGCCCGCAAGATGGCGCTGCAGCTTGTGTGTTTTCTGGGCCTGCACGATGCGATCCATCGCCGGCTGCGCCTTCGTCACCAGTTCGAAAGCCTTGAGCAATCGCCCCAGCGCGCGCTGGTCGTCGGCCGGGCGGAACACCGCGTAGGACAGGCGACGATACTGCTCGTTGTAGGCTTGCACGCACAGCGCCGCGCGACGGCTGTCTTCGTCGCTCGGAGCCTGCGTCAGCGGATTCAGACGCAGCCAGAATCCGCCAAAAATCCGCAGCAGCGCGCCGATCACGCCGCCGAAATTCTGGTAGATGCCGAGATAGGCTTCCTGTACCTGATGCAGTGCGTGGCGCAGCGCGTAATGCAGCATCGGCAAGTCTTCTGCGCGTCGGCCTTCGGCCTCGAAGCGACGCAGCGCGGACACGCCGAGAATCATCCAGGCCAGCGCGTCGCTGTAGCGGCCGGTGAGCTTGCCGCGCACCTTGAGTTTGCCGCCGATGGCGAACATCGCCAGGTCGGTCATCAGGCCGAAGCGGCTCGCGGCCCAGCCGAGACGACGATAGTAGACGCGCATCGAGGCCTCGACGTCCGGCATCGCGACCGTCCAGCCGCGCGTCAATCCACGAACGCTACTGCGCAGGATTCCCAAGATGAAGTGCCCGATCCAGCCCAGCAGATTCTTGCGGAACGCGGGCACATCGTCGTTTTGCACCGCGTTGACCACGTTGAGCGCATAGGGATGGCAACGCGTCGCGCCCTGGCCGAAAATCATCAGGGTGCGCGTGAGAATGTTCGCGCCTTCGACGGTGATGCTCACCGGCGCCGCCTTGTAGGGCACGCCGAGAATGTTGTTCGGCCCCTGCATCACGCCGGCGCCGGAGAACACGTCCATGCCATCGATGATGACCTCCTGGCTGATGCGCGTCGTGTACGCCTTGAGCACGCCGGAGGTCACCGGCGGACTCTGGCCGTTGTCGATCGCCGAACAGCCGAACACGCGCGCGGCTTCGATCAGATAGGCGAGCCCCGCCATGCGGCCGATGCGTTCCTCCACGCCTTCCATGCGACCGATCGGAATGCCGAACTGCTCGCGCACCATCGAGTAGGCGCCGGTGGCCACGGCCGCCGCTTTCGCCGCGCCCACCGCGCCCGCCGGCAGCGACACCGCGCGTCCGCCGGCCAGTTGCTGCATCAGCATCCGCCAACCTTTGCTGGCCTGTTCCGCGCCGCCGATGATGTTGTCGACCGGCACGATCACGTCGCGCCCATACAAGGGGCCGTTGTAGAACGGATCGCCGATCGGGTCGTGATGATCGCCGTGGGTGAAGCCCGGCGTGCCGTGATGGACCATCACGCAGGTGATGCCCAGTTCCTCACCTTTGCCGAGCAGGTTATCCGGGTCGCTGAGTTTGCAGGCGATGGTCGCGAGCGTCGCCACCGGCGCCAGGGTGATGTAGCGCTTGCGGAAATTGAGCCTGAGCTTGAGCGCGCCGTCGCCATCGCGGAACACCAGGCCCTCGGCCTTGATGCTCGCCGCGTCCGATCCGGCGGTGGGTTCGGTGAGGCCGAAGCAGGGCACGTATTCGCCGCTTGCGAGTTTCGGCAGATAGTGCGTTTTCTGCGCCTGCGTGCCGTAGTGGATGATCAGTTCCGCCGCGCCCAGTGAATTGGGGATCGTCACGAACGTGGCGACGGCGGCATTCCAGGTGTTGAGCTTGCACAGCACCGTGGAGACGCCGAGCGTGGACATCTGCCGGCCGCCGTATTCGCGCGGAATCAACAACCCCATGAAGCCTTGGTTCTTGATGAAAGCGATCACCGCGTCGGGGATGCGCTTGGTACGCGAGACCTCGTAGCGATCGACCATTCGCAGCAGTTCTTCGACCGGCCCGTCGAGAAACGCCTGTTCGTCGGCTGGCAGCAGCGAATAAGGCTCCGCGAGAATTTTCTTGAAGTCCGGATCGCCGCGAAAGAAATCGCCGTCGATCCACACCGTGCCGGCTTCGAGCGCCTCGCGCTCGGTGTCGGAGATTGAAGGCAGCATGCGCCGCGATTTCATCCAGCGCATCAACAAACCAAACATGTCCGCCTCCTGGTGCCTGGGTGCCCGGCCGCCTGCAAAGCCTAGGGATCCGACCTGAATCGCGGCCGCTCCGCGGCTGGCATGGCGTTTACCGGCCCCGCTGCCTATAGTGCAAAGCGAGGGCTGTGATGACGACAACTACTATTAAGAACAATCCATGCATACCGCGATCGCTTTGACGGACCTGAGCCGGCTTGATCCCGATACCCGCGCGCGGATCGAGCAGGCGGTACTCGAAATCTTCTCGACGCGGGAGTTCCATCGCATCGGGCTCATCGAAATCGCACGCGGCGCCAATGTCAGCCTGCAGACGATCTACAAGTACTACGGCAGCAAGGAGAAGCTGCTGTTTTCCGGGCTTGACTCCTGGCTGGCGCAACTCACTGACCAGCTGATGCCGCATCTGCAGGGCGAGGGTGATCTGCAGACGCGGCTGCGCGAAACCTTCGTGCTCACGCTCGCCTTCTTCGAGCACAACCCCAAGATCATGCAGATCGTGATGAGCTCGGTGTATTTCAACACCTGGCGTCGCACCGCCGGCGATCACAATCGCGAACTGCTGTCGGCGCTGGCACGGCTCATCGCCCAGGGGCGCGGGCAGGGGCTGCTGACCACCGAGGTCAGTGAGACGG
Organism: uncultured Hydrocarboniphaga sp.; assembly: GCA_964246995.1. GTDB lineage: Bacteria > Pseudomonadota > Gammaproteobacteria > Nevskiales > Nevskiaceae > Hydrocarboniphaga. The sequence continues at coordinate 9,550 of CAXTSJ010000046.1, read as the reverse complement.
CGCTGGTGGACTTCTATGTCGGCGTGGTGTTGCGCGTGGTGCAGGGCTACATCTCGCGCAACATGCAGGAGTCGCTGGCCCCGCAGGCCGGTCCCTTGTTCGACATGCTCTGGCGCGCCATCGCAAGACCGTAGGCCGGCGGCGGGATCAAAAGGGTTCAGTCTGCCGCGTCCGCTTGCGGCTTCGGCGCGCTATGTTCGCTGGCGCACGTTCACCGTGCTTCGCCGGCCGCCTCGCGTACAATGCGCCGCCGCCTTGATGCTTGATTCCCATGGCCACGATTCCGCCTTCCGCCTCTTTCGACGAGACCAAGGACATTCGCTTCAGCGATCTGGAGTTGTCCGATCCGGTGATGCGGGCCTTGACTGCCGTGGGCTACGAAACCCCGAGCCCGATCCAGGCCAAGACCATTCCGCCCCTGCTGCTCGGCCGCGACGTGCTCGGCCAGGCGCAGACCGGCACCGGCAAGACTGCCGCGTTCGCACTGCCGCTGCTGACGCGGCTGAATCTTGCGATCAATGCGCCGCAGGTCTTGGTGCTGGCGCCGACACGTGAACTCGCGATCCAGGTCGCCGAGGCCATGCAGAAATACGCGGCGTTCATGCCCGGCTTCCATGTGCTGCCGATCTACGGCGGTCAGAGCTACGAGCCGCAGTTGCGCGGTCTCAAGCGCGGCGCGCACGTCGTCGTCGGCACTCCGGGGCGGGTGGTCGATCACATCAAGCGCGGGTCGTTCAAGCTCGATGCCATCACCCAGCTGGTGCTGGATGAGGCCGACGAGATGCTGCGCATGGGCTTCATCGAAGAAGTCGAATGGGTCTTGCAGCAGATGCCTGCGACGCGCCAGATCGCGCTGTTTTCCGCGACCATGCCGACGCAGATCCGCCGTGTCGCGCAGACCTATCTGCGCGATCCGGTGGAAATCTCGATCAAGTCGAAAACCACCACCGCCACCAACATCCGCCAGCGCTACTGGCTGGTGACGGGCATGAACAAGCTCGACGCGCTGACGCGCTTCCTCGAAGCTGAAACCTTCGACGCGATGCTGGTGTTCGCGCGCACCAAGGCCGCAACCACCGAGCTGGCCGACAAGCTTGCCGCGCGCGGCTTCAACGCCGCCGCGCTCAACGGCGACATGCAGCAGAACGATCGCGAACGCACCGTCAACAAGCTCAAGGACGGGCTGCTCGATATCGTGGTCGCCACGGATGTCGCGGCGCGCGGGCTCGATGTGGAGCGCGTCAGCCACGTCGTCAACTACGACATCCCCACCGACACCGAGAGCTACGTCCATCGCATCGGCCGCACCGGCCGCGCGGGGCGCAGCGGCGACGCGATCCTGTTCGTGTCACCGCGCGAGCGCCATCTGCTCAAGGCCATCGAGCGCGCCACGCGTCAGCCGATCGAGGCCATCGCCGCGCCCAGCAGCGAAGTCATCAACCGCGTCCGCGTACAGCGTTTCAAGCAGACCGTGACCGAGGCCATGACCAAGGCGCAAAACGAGCGTGCCGCGGCGAGCCAGTTCGATGGCTTCCGCAGTGTGATCGCCGAGATCGAGAACGAATCCGGCGCCAGCCTGCTCGACATCGCCGCGGCGCTTGCCTCGATAGCGCAGGGCGATCGTCCCTTGCTGATGGCGACCGACGAGCCGCAGGTGCCGGATCGCCCGCGCTCCGAAATCCGCGTGACGCCGCGTCCGCCGGCCCCCGCGCCGCTGGCCGCGCCGGCCGAGCCGCTGCCGGTGGCGACACCGGTGCCGTCGTCGTTCCCGATGCCGGCCAGGCTGCGCGACAAGCCCGAGCGTCCTGAGCGCACGGACCGCGGCGATCACCGCGCCGAGCGCCCGGCACCGGTCGCCGCCGACCGCGCCAAGCCGCGCAAGGCCGGCGAGGACGAGGTGGAGACTTATCGCATCGAGGTCGGCAACCAGCACGGCGTCAAGCCGGCGAACATCGTCGGCGCCATCGCCAACGAGGCCGGCCTCGACAGCCAGTACATCGGCCGCGTCGAAATCCTCGACGACCACAGCCTCATCGAGCTGCCCAGCGGCATGCCGCGCTCGGTGTTCCGCGATCTGCAGAAGACCTGGGTCTGCGGCCGCCAGCTGCAGATCAGCCGCGTCACCGAAGGCGCCGCGCAAGGCGGCAAGCGCAAGCCGCGAGGCTAGTGCTGCTGGGGGTGGGTTGGGGTGAGCGTGGCGAACCCCAACATCGCGAAGGAATCGTTGGGGTTCGCCGTTGGCTCACCCCAACCTACGACTGCGGCATGCCGCGCAAAAAAGCTCGCGTCAGTCGGCAGTAGGAAATTGGTCGGCATCATCCTCGTGCCCACGCGTCTTTCAATATTATCGATAATCGATCATTATCCAGCGCCTGCCGCGCTGTCGTTGCGCCCGGGAGCCGTGACCGCCTCAGGAATACCGCCGCATGTGGATCATCAAAATCGCGCTGTCCCGGCCGTACACCTTCATCGTGCTGGCGCTGCTGTTGCCGTTGCTCGGCGCGCTGGTGCTGGTGGGGATGCCGGGCAAGCCGGGCATGGCGACGGACATCTTCCCGGACATCCGCATTCCGGTGATCGCGGTGGTCTACAGCTACGGCGGCCTGCCGCCGGACGAAGTGTCCGGACGCGTCACCTCCAACTTCGAGCGCGCGGTGACCACCATCGTCAACGACGTCGAGCATGTGGAGTCGACGGCCTATCCGGGCATCACCGTGGTCAAGGTGTTCTTCCAGCCCGGCGTCGACATCAATCTGGCGATGGCCCAGGTCACGGCGTTTGCGCAGACCACCTTGCGCTTCATGCCGCCGGGCATCACGCCGCCGCTGGTGCTCAAGTACAACGCGTCGACCGTGCCGATCCTGCAGCTGGCGCTGTCGAGCCTCAAGCTCAGCGAGTCCGAGCTGTTCGACTTCGCCAACCAATTCATCCGTGCGCAGATCGCCACCGTCGCCGGCGCCTCGGTGCCGTTCCCCTACGGCGGTTCGCAGCGCCAGGTGATGGCCGACTTGAACCCCGCCAAGCTGCGTGCGCTGGGGCTCACCGCGGCCGACGTCAACGCCGCCATCGGCAACCAGAATCTGATCATCCCTTCGGGCACACAGAAAATCGGCGGCATCGAATACAGCGTCAAGCTCAACGCCAGCCCGCTCGACATCGAGGCGCTCAACGATCTGCCGGTACGCGTGCGTGACGAGGCCGGCAACCGCACCGTGACCACGGTGCGCGACGTCGCCTACGTCCACGACGGCCATCCGCCGCAGACCAACATCGTGCGCGTCAACAACCAGCGCGCGGTGCTGATGACGATCCAGAAAACCGGCTCGGCGTCCACGCTCAACATCGTCGACACCATCAAGGGCCGGTTGCCGTTCTTGCGCGAGCAGCTGCCGCCGGGCGCGAGCATCGAGGCCACCGGCGACCAGTCGGTGTTCGTCAAGGCCGCGATCAAGGGCGTGGCCACCGAGGCGCTGATCGCCGCCGCGCTCACCGCGCTGATGATCCTGCTGTTCCTCGGCAGCTGGCGCAGCACGCTGATCATCACCATCTCGATCCCGCTGTCGATCATCGCCTCGATCCTGGCGCTCAACGCGCTGGGCGAGACCATCAACATCATGACCCTCGGCGGCCTGGCGCTGGCGGTCGGCATCCTCGTCGACGACGCCACCGTGACCATCGAGAACATCAACCGCTATCTGGAAGAAGGCCGCAGCGTCGAGGACGCGATCGTCGAAGGCTCGCAACAGATCTTCGTGCCGGCGCTGGTGTCGACCTTGTCGATCTGCATCGTGTTCGTGCCGATGTTCCTGCTTTCGGGCGTGGCGCGTTACCTGTTCGTGCCGCTGGCCGAGGCGGTGGTCTTCGCCATGCTCGCCTCGTTCGCGCTGTCGCGCACCCTGGTGCCGACGCTGAGCAAATACTGGCTGCGCGATCACGCCACCGAGCTTGAGGCCAAGCGCCGACCCAATGCCTGGCAGCGCTTCCAGTCGCGTTTCGAACACGGCTTCGAGCGGGTGCGCGACCGCTATCACGGCGTGCTAAGCCATACGCAGTCGCGGCGCAATCTGTTCGTGTCGCTGTTCATGGCGGCGGTGCTGCTGTCGCTGCTGCTGATCCCGACGCTGGGCCAGAACTTCTTCCCGAGCATCGACGCCGGCCAGATCAAGCTGCACATTCGAGCACCTTCGGGCACGCGCGTGGAAGAAGCCGCGGTGCTGGTGGACCACATCGAAGCCGAGATGCGCAAGGTGATTCCGCCGGCCGAGATCGCCAGCATCGTCGACAACATCGGCCTGCCCAGTTCGGGCATCAATCTCACCTACGGCAACTCCGGCACCATCGGCTCCGGGGATGCCGACATCCTGGTCGCGCTCAAGCCCGGCCACGGCGCCACCGCGGACTACGTGCGCACCCTGCGGCATGTCCTGCCCGAGCGCTTTCCGCCGGTGAGCTTTGCGTTTCTGCCGGCGGACATCGTCAGCCAGATCCTCAACTTCGGCCTGCCGGCGCCGATCAACGTGCAGATCAGCGGCAGCAGCCCGGACAACCGCGCGCTCGCCAACGGTCTGCTCGACCGCCTGCGCCACGTGCCGGGGCTGGTCGATCTGCGCATCCAGCAGACGATCAACCAGCCGGAGCTGCGCGTGACCACCGACCGCGCGCGCTCCGAGCAACTCGGCCTGTCACAGCGCGATATCGCCAGCAACCTGCTGATCGCGTTGTCGGGCAGCCTGCAGACCTCGCCGACGTTCTGGCTCAACCCCAAGACCGGCGTGCAGTACCCGATCGTCACGCAGGCGCCGCAGTACACGCTGTCGAGCCTTCAGGACCTGCTGAATTTGCCGATGAGCGGAACCGCCGCCGGCGAGCCGCAGATTCTCGGCGGGCTCGCCACCATCAGCCGCGGCTTTGGCCCGACCGTGGTGAGCAAGTACGACGCGCAGCCGGTGATCGAAATCTACGGCGCGGTACAGGACCGCGATCTGGGCAGCGTCGGCCGCGAGATCGGCCGCATCGTCGCCGACGCCAGCCAGCAGCTGCCCAAGGGCACCAAGATCACCTCGCGCGGCCAGCTCCAGACCATGCAGGCGTCGTACACCGGCCTGCTGATCGGCCTCGCCGGCGCGATCGTGCTGGTGTACCTGCTGATCGTGGTGAACTTTCAGTCCTGGCTCGACCCTTTCATCATCATCACCGCGCTGCCCGCGGCGCTCGCCGGCATCGCCTGGATGCTGTTCGTCACCGGCACCACCTTGTCGGTGCCGGCACTCACCGGCGCGATCATGTGCATGGGCGTGGCCACCGCCAACAGCATCCTCATGGTGAGCTTCGCGCGCGAGCGCCTCAACGCCGGCGCCAGCGCATTGCAGGCCGCGCTTGACGCCGGCCAGACGCGCTTCCGCCCCGTGCTGATGACCGCGCTGGCGATGATCATCGGCATGGTGCCGATGGCCCTGGGCCTGGGCGAAGGCGGCGAACAGAACGCGCCGCTGGGCCGCGCCGTCATCGGCGGCCTGCTGTTCGCCACCGTCGCCACCCTGTTCTTCGTCCCCACCGTTTTCAGCCTGCTGCACGGCCGCCGACAGGCGCGTGCGACGGCGGCTCACTAAAGCGTCAATCGCACAACTGCCATGACTCAACACCCTCTCGACCCCTCGCCCCAACCGGCGCACGCGCAACGCGGCATCACTCGCATCAGCCTGCTGGTGCTGGTCATCGCGCTCGCACTGATCGGCTGGGGCGTGTACTCGCGCCATCGCGCCGAAGCCTCGCTGCAGACCGACACCGAGGCCAACATCGCGCTGCCGGTGCAGATCGTGCAGCCCGAAGCGTCCAGCGGCGCCATCGACCTGCTGCTGCCCGGCAATGTGCAGGCGCAGTCGGAGGCGCCGATCTATGCGCGCACCAGCGGTTACCTGCGGCGCTGGCTGGTGGACATCGGTACGCCGGTGAAGGCGGGGCAGCTGCTGGCGGAAATCGACGCGCCGGAAGTCGATCAGCAGCTGCGCGCCGCCGAGGCCGGCCTGGCCAACGCCAAGGCCAACAGCGACATCGCCAAGGTCACCGCCAACCGCTGGCGCGATCTGCGCGAGAGCGATTCGGTGTCGCAGCAGGAGGCCGACGAGAAGATCGCCAGCGCCACCGGCAGCGACGCCGCGCTGCAGAGTTCGCGCGCCGATCTGCAAAGGTTGCGCGAGCTGTCGGCGTTCAAGAACATCGTCGCGCCGTTCGACGGCGTGATCACCGCGCGCAGCACCGATCTGGGCCAGCTCATCACCGCCGGCAACAGCAACGGCACCGCGGGCGAGCTGTTCCGCATCGCCGACATGCGTTCGCTGCGGCTGTACGTGAGCGTGCCGCAGGCGCAGGCCGCGGGCATGGTGCCTGGCGTGGTCGCCGACGTGCGCTTCCCCGACCGACCCGGCCTCAAGGTGCAGGCGCGCGTCGAACGCACCGCGGGCGCGCTCGACGCCGCGTCGCGCACGATGCAGGCGCAGCTCATCGTCGACAACGCGCAGGGCCTGCTGCTGCCCGGCGCGTATGCCGAGGTGCGCTTCAAGCTGCCCGCGGACGTCGGCGCGCAAGCCCTGGTGCTGCCCGCCAACACCCTGCTGTTCCGCGCCGAAGGGCCGCGCGTGGCCACCGTCAGCAGCGAGCAGAAAGTGGCGATGAAGTCGGTCGTGCTGGGGCGCGATCTCGGCACGCGCGTGGAGATCGTCAACGGCCTGGCCTTGGGTGATCGCGTCATCGTCGCGCCGCCCGATTCGATCCAGGAAGGCACCGCCGTGCGCATCCAGCCGGCGCCCGCGGAACAGCCGGCCACCAGCGGCGGCACCTCCGCCGAACATCAGCCGCCCGGACACGCGCAGTGAGACGCGGCGCCGGCATCGCGGCCGAAGCCGCTCCTACACTCGCCCGTTTTCGTAGCAGCGGCTTCAGCCGCGATTGCGCAACCGTATGGCTGTGCGTCGCGTCGAGCGTGCTCGCGGCGTGCTCGCTCGCGCCTGGCTACGCGCCGCCGAAGACGCCGCCCAACGCCGCGTTCAAGGAACTGGGTGATGCGACCAGCACCGGCGCCGACGAGCAGGCCGACCGCTGGCAGCCCGCGCAGCCGGCCGACGCGGCGCCGCGCGGCGCCTGGTGGCGCGTGTTCGGCGATCCGCAGCTCGACGCACTGCAGGTGCAGCTCGCCGATGCCAATCCAGACCTCGCCGCCGGCGTCGCGCGCTACCAGCAGGCGCGCGCGATCGCCGGGCGGGCGCTCGCCGATCTGGGGCCGACCGTCACCGGCGAAGCTTCGGCCACGCGCGCCAGCCCGTCGACGCGCGCCTTCAGCGGCAGCGGGCGCAGCGGCGCCAGCACCGGCGCCACCGACGGTGGCAGCGATACCGACGGCAGCGGGACCACCGGCAGCGCGTCGCGCAACCCGCGCGTCACCGGCAACGACTTCATCGCCGGGCTCAACCTGTCGTGGGAGATCGATCTGTTCGGCCGCCTACACAATGCGCACGCGGCGGCCGATCGGCAAGTGCAGGCCAGCGCCGGCGACCTGGCCGCGCTCGACCTGAGCCTGCAGGCCGAGCTGGCGACGCAGTATTTCCAGCTGCATGGCGCCGACGCGATGCTGCTGCTGCTCGACGACGGCCTCGCCGCCTACGAGCGCGCGCTGGACCTGACGCGGCGCCGCTACGAGGGCGGCATCGCGCCGGAGTCCGACGTCAACCGCGCCGAGACCCTGCTCAACGACGCCCGCGCGCAACGCGCCGCGGTGCGCCTGCAACGCGCGCAGCTGGAACATGCGGTGGCGGTGCTCATCGGCCGGCCGCCGTCGGAGTTGACCCTGGCCGCCGCGCCAGGCATCGCCGACCCGCCGGCGATCGCGCCCGATCTGCCGTCGCGCCTGCTCGAACGCCGGCCCGACATCGCCGCGGCGGAGCGTCGCGTCGCCGCCGCCAACGCGCAGATCGGCGTTGCCCGGGCCGCCTGGTTCCCGGTGTTGAGCCTGGGCGCCACCGGCGGTTTCGAATCCACCACGGCAAGCAAGCTGTTTCAGGCGCCGAGCCGCTACTGGTCGGTGGGCCCGGGCCTGAGCGTGCCGATCTTCGAGAGCGGCGCCATCGTCGCCCTCAACCGCCAGGCGCGCGCCGCCTACGACGAGACCGTCGCGGTGTATCGCGGCAGCGTGCTCACCGCGTACCGCGAGGTCGAAGACCAGATCGCCGCGCTGCGCCACCTCGCCGATGAAGCGCAGGGCGACGAAGCCGCGGCCGCGGCCGCCGAGCGCAGCCTGTTCCACGCCGACAAGCGCTACACCGCCGGCGTTGCCAACTACCTGGAAGTCACCACCGCGCAAACCGCCGCGCTCGACGCGCGCCGCGCCGCGGTGGACGCGCGCGTGCGTCGCCTGGTCGCCGGCGTCAACCTGGTGCGCGCGCTCGGCGGCGGCTGGGATGCCCGCGACCTCGACGCGCCGGCAGAAGCCGCGCAATGAACGCCGGGCACGATCATCAGGCCATCGACGATGTCGCGCTGCCGCGCGCCTGCATGCGCAACCGCATCCGCGACGTGCTGGTCGCGCGCATTCTCGACGGCCGCTATCCGCCGGAATTTCATTTGAAGGAACTGAGCCTGGCGCGCGAATTCAACGTGAGCCAGGCGCCGGTGCGCGAAGCCCTGCGCGAACTCGAAGCGCTGCATCTGGTGGTGTCGGAGCCGTATCGCGGCACGCGCGTGCGCGCCGTCGACGTGCAGGAGCTTCGCGAGGCCTACGAGCTGCGCTCGCTGATCGAACAGCGATCGTTGGAACGCGCGCCGCCGCTATCGCCGCAACAGCTCGCCAGCCTCGACACGCACCTCGCCGTGATGCGCGCGGCGACCGAACAAAAGGACCGCCAGAGCTATGTCGCCGCCGTGTTGCGCCTCAACCGGCAACTGGTCGAATACGGCGGCAACCGCACCTTCCTCGCTACCTGGGACAGCCTGCACTGGGACGTCCGCGCCCGCATCGCGCTGCGCCAGATCGAAAGCGTCGACCCCGGCAACGCGGTGCTGATGCCGTATCACGAGCGCGTGGTGGAGTGCCTGCGACAGGGCGATCGGGTGGGCGCCGTCGAGGCGCTGCAGACGGTGTATCGGGTGTTCGGGGAGTGGCTGGTGGCGTCGGGTGGTAGCTAGATTAGGATAGGCCGGTTTCGCGGACACGTATCTGCATCCTTCAGTCACTTGGGTCGAGACTGTATGGTGGTTGCAATAATGCGATCTGTTGCTGGTTCCCGTTCTCCAAGACGAGTGCGTATCGCGGTTAGCCTGAGCAGCGCCTCCTGAAGCGTAATGCCGTGAGTCAGAATTGAATCGAGAACGGAAAAAGTACTTAAAACAGTTAGTGGCTCAGCTGTTGTTGCACTCACCTGACGGGCTGGCGCGAAGCATTCGTCTTTGTGCGATCCAGGGTGGTTACCTCTTAAAAATTGTTCTATCGGACAAATTACGCTGGCTACTGAACCGCCCCGGAAATCTCGGAGGCTCCATTACTTGAGAGAATGGAGCCATG
>CAXTSJ010000045.1:11546-16661 GCA_964246995.1 uncultured Hydrocarboniphaga sp. | reverse complement strand
AGGTTCTGGCGGTTGTACTCGGCCATCTCGAAATCCGGCGTCAGCTGGATCGCGTTGGTCGGGCAGGCTTCTTCGCACAGGCCGCAGAAAATGCAGCGCGAGAAATTGATGCGGAAGAACTCCGGGTACCAGCGGCCGTCTTCCGGGCGCTCGGCTTTTTGCAGCGAGATGCAACCCACCGGGCAGGCCACCGCGCACAGGTTGCAGGCGACGCAACGCTCATCGCCATCCGGGTCACGCGTGAGCACGATGCGTCCGCGATAGCGCGGCGGCACTGGCGGCATCACTTCGGGGTAGCAGATGGTGTCGCGCTTGGCGAAGGCGTGCATGAAGATCACGCCGATGGAGCGGAACTGGCTCCAGATGCCTTCGGCGATGCCGTTGATGCTGGCGACAACGGTTGATGGCGTCATGGAATCAGGCTCCGGCCTGCCACAGCACGAAGGCGGCGGTGGCGAGCAGGTTGAGCAGGGAGATGGGCAGGATTACTTTCCAGGCGACGGACATCATCTGGTCGTAGCGCGGACGCGGCAGCGAGGCGCGCACCAGGATGTAGGCGCACATGAAGGCAAAGCATTTGAGTGCGAACCAGAAGAACGGAATCTGCTCCATCCAGAAAGGGCCATGCCAGCCGCCGAAGAACATCGTCGTGGTCAGCGCCGACACCAGCACGATGCCGACGTACTCGCTGAGCATGAACATGCCGAACTTCATGCCCGAATACTCGGTGTGATAACCCTGCACCAGCTCGGACTCGGCTTCGGGAAGATCGAAAGGCGCGCGATGCACCACTGCCAGCGCCGACAGGACCCACACGCAGAAGCCGACGATCTGCGGAAACAAAAGATAGTGATGGTCCATCTGGTACTGCACGATCACGCGCAGATCGAAGCTGCCCGCCTGCATCACCACCCCCATCAGCGACAGGCCCATGAAGACTTCGTAGCTGATGGTCTGCGCGGTCGAACGCACGCCGCCCAGCAGGGCATATTTGCTGTTGGACGACCATCCGCCAAGCATCACCGCGTATACCGCCAGCCCGGCGATCGCCAGAAACAGCAGCACCGCGACGCTAGGATTCGCCACGCCCCAGTTGGGCGTGATCGGAATAAAGACGAAGGCCAGCAGCATCAGCGCCAGCGACAGGAAAGGTGCCAGCAGGAAGGTGAAGCGATCCGCGAACGGCGGCATCCAGTCTTCCTTGAACAGGATCTTGATCATGTCCGCGACCACCTGTCCGAGGCCGAAGGGGCCAACGCGGTTGGGGCCATAACGGTCCTGCCACAGGCCCAGCAGACGACGCTCCAGCCAGGTCGACACCGCCATGGTGATGACCAGGCTGACCAGGATGATGAGCGCCTTGATCACCGCCCAGGCGATGGCGACCAGCGACGGCCCCAGGAATTCTTGGATGCTGCCGAGCATCAGGCCTCCTTCGCCACGATGGCGGCGCTGCCGGCCGCCACGACCGGCACGCCATCCAGACCCACCGGCAGACCCACCAGGCCCGGCGGAAAATCGAGACGCACCTTGGCGGGCAACGAGAAGACCGCGCCGTCGACGCTGATGCTGGCGATCGATTGATGGTCGATGCCCAGCCGCTGCGCATCGGCGATCGAAAGCTCGACATAGCTCGGCGCCATCCGCTCGCGGATCGGCGCGGACCGCGCCGACAGCTCGCTCGAACCGAAGTGCTCATACAGCGGCTGCACGCGCAGACCTTCGGCCTGATGACTCACGGGCGGCATGAAGTAAGCCGACGCCGCGCCCGCAGGCCTGAACAGATGCACGCCCGGATCGCCGCCCTTGAGGGCGCCGCCGATTTCTGCTTGAAACTTGTTCCAGGCCGACGGCGAATTCCAGCCCGGCGCCCAGGCGTAAGGCAGCAGTTCGGACGGACGATCCTGGCTGCCGATGCCGTTGTAGCCTTCCATCGAAAAATTCAGCGCGGTGTCGACGTCCTGCGTCGAGCGCGGCTCGTGCACGAACACCTTGGCGCGCGCCGCGGTGCGGCCGGACTGCCGCGTCGGCGCGCGGTTGATGCGCATGCCGCCCTGCATGCGGAAGCTCGCGCCCGGCGCCGCGCTGATCACGCCCTTGAACTGCGGCAGCTGCGCTTCGCAGTCGGCCAGAATCGCGTCAAGGTTGTCGTCGGCCGACTCCGCGCCGCGCAGAATCGCCAGCCAGCGCCAGGATTCCGCTGTATCGACGTCGCGGTTGTAATAAGCCGGATCGAAGGTCTGGAAATAACGCTGCGCGCGGCCTTCCATGTTGATCAAGGTGCCGTCGCTTTCCGCGAAGCTCGCGGTCGGCAGCAGCACTTCGGCCTGCTCGCTGGTGGCGGTGAGCTGATGGTCGATGACCACGAGCTTGGCGTTCGCCAGCGCCTTGAGCTTGGAGGCCGGCAGCCGCCAGTGCAGATCGTTCTCGACGACGACCACGACCGCCTCCTGACCGGCGATGCCGTCGAGCGCGGTCTCGACATCCGGTGCACCGATCATCGCGACGCCGATGCTGTTGGCTTCCGGCACGGCGAGGCTGATCAACGTCGCCGGGTTGGCGCGATGCAGGGCGTGGGCGATGTTGGCGGCGGCCTGGATCACGGCGACGGAAGCTGCGCCGGTGCCGCTGACGATCAGCGGTTTTTTCGCGGCGCGCAGCACATCGGCAATCTCGTTCGCCAGCAGGCTTACGTCTTGAGCAATGTTGGCGACAGCCGGCGCAGAAGCATCGAGCGCATACGCAATCGCAAAACCCAGTGTCGCCGTCGCCTCAGGCGAGAGCCGCAGACTGCGACGCGCGATCTCATCAAGTTTGGTAGCAGCCGGCGTCGCGACGAATACCGGATACAGCGCACGCTGGCCGATATCAGCGGACGACGCCGCCTGCCAGTCGGGCACGCGCTTGTCGCGCGTCATCTCCGCCGCACGGCCGCGCGCGGCCTGGCGCAAAGCCAGTGCGACTCGCGGCGCGGTCGCCAACACGTCTTCGCCCAACACCAGAACCGCGTCGGCGTCTTCGATGGCGCGGATGGTGGCGACCGGCACTGCGCCTTCACGCAACACACTCAGCACTTGTCCGGTGAGCTGCGCGTCGAGCGCGCTCATGCCGCTGCTGAAGTTCGATGCGCCGACCAGCGCGCGCAGCGCGACATTGGCCTCGATGCTGGCGCGCGGCGAGCCGATGCCGAGCACCGGCTTGCCGGATGCGAGCAGCGAGCGAATCTGCGTCAGCGCCTCAATCGGCTCGACCGTGACCCAGGCACCGGCGCGCTTGATCTGCGCCTTGCGCGGACGGTCGCGGGCGTTGGCGTGGCCGTAGCCGAAACGGCCGCGGTCGCAGAGGAAGTAGCCGTTGATTTCACCGTTGTAGCGGTTCTCGATGCGCCGCACTTCGCCGTAGCGTTCGCCCGGCGAGATATTGCAGCCCACCGCGCAACCGGTGCAGATGCTCGGCGAAAACTGCATGTCCCATTTGCGCACGTAGCGCTCGCCATGGGTCTTGTCGGTGAACACGCCGGTGGGGCAGACCTCGGAGAGATTGCCGGAGAATTCGCTGTCCAGCACGCCCGGCCGCTCGCGGCCGAAATAGATATTGCTGGCGATGCCGAACACGCCCAGATCCTTGCCGCCGGCGTAGTCGCCGTAATAGCGCACGCAGCGATAGCAGGCGATGCAGCGGTTCATCTCGTGCGCGATGAACGGCCCGAGATCCTGGTTGAGATGGGTGCGCTTGGTGAAGTGATACTGACGGTTGTGATGGCCGGTCATCACCGTCATGTCCTGCAGATGGCAGTGCCCGCCTTCCTCGCACACCGGGCAGTCGTGCGGATGATTGGTCATCAAGAAGCTGACGATCGCCGCGCGGAATTCCTTGGCCTCGGTGTCGTCGATGGCGATGTAGGAGTTGTTCGCCGCCGGCGTCATGCACGACATGACGATGCGGCCGCGCTTGTCGTTCTCGTCCGCATACTGCTTGACCGCGCACTGGCGACAGGCGCCGACGCTGCCCAGCGCCGGATGCCAGCAGAAATAAGGGATATCGAGCCCGAGCGAGAGACAGGCCTGGAGCAGATTGTCCGAGCCGTCGACATCGTATTGCTTGCCGTCTACGTGGATCGTTGCCATAGATTTCTTTATGCAGCCTCTGCGGACCGTGCTGGCCCAGCTTCTGCTGGCATCTTTGCCAGCCCAGCCTCAAATTCGTGACGAAAATATTTGAGCGCCGATTGCAGCGGCTCCATCGCGCCGGGCGCATGCGCGCAGAAGGTTTTGCCAGGCCCGAGCCACTTGGTGAGTTTCGACAGCACCTCGATGTCCTCGGCCTTGCCCTGCCTGGCTTCGAAAGCACGCAGAATCTTCACGCTCCATGGCAGACCGTCGCGACAGGGCGTGCACCAGCCACAGGATTCGCGGGCGAAGAATTCTTCGAGATTGCGCACCGCCGAGATCATGCTCTGGTCTTCGGCAACCACCGTGATCAGGCCGGTGCCCATGCGCGAGCCAGCCTTGGCGATGGTGTCGAAATCCATCGCCAGATCGAGATGATCCGGCGTCAGAAAATCGGTGGACGCACCGCCGGGCAACCAGGCTTTGAGCTTTTTGCCGCCGCTCATGCCGCCGGCGTGCACTTCCAGCAGCTCGCGCGCCGTGGTGCCGATCGGCAGTTCCCAGGTGCCCGGCTTGTTGGCGCGACCGGAGCAGCCGTAGAGCTTGGTGCCCGCGTCCTTGCTCTTGCCCTGGCTCAAGCCCTTGAACCACTCGGCGCCGTTCAAGACGATGTGCGGCACGCAGCAGAGCGTCTCGACATTGTTGACCACCGTCGGCCGGCCCCAAAGCCCCGCGATCTGCGGGAACGGCGGCTTGGCGCGCGGATTGGCGCGGCGGCCTTCCAACGAATTGATCAGCGCGGTTTCTTCACCGCAGATGTAACGGCCGGCGCCGGTGTGCACGAACAGCTCGAAGCTCCAGGGCCCGCCGAGAATGTTCTTGCCGATGAGGTTGGCGGCGCGTGCTTCGGCCAGCGCATCGTTGAGACGCTTCGCCGCGACCACGTATTCGCCGCGCAAAAAGATATAGCCACGCGTGGCCTGGATCGCGTAACCGGCGACCGCCA
>CAXTSJ010000045.1:0-11536 GCA_964246995.1 uncultured Hydrocarboniphaga sp. | reverse complement strand
ATCGATTCGATCATCTGATGCGGCGTCTGCTCCATCAGCAAACGATCCTTGAACGTACCCGGCTCCATCTCGTCGGCATTGCAGACCAGATATTTCTCGCCCGCATCCGGACCCATCGGCACCAGAGACCACTTCACACCGGCCGGAAAACCGGCGCCGCCGCGGCCACGAAGACTGGCTTCCTTGACCAGGCCCTGCAGTTTCTGTGGCGTGAAATCCTTGATGACCGTGCGCAGCGCCGTGTAGCCGTCGTGCGCTTCGTAGCCCGTCATATCGAGCGGGCCTGCTTCGAAATCGACCAGACGGGTTAGAGGCTTCAGATATTGCGGATCGCTAGCACTGCGCTGGTTCATACGTAAGCTCCCAGCAGTGCCGCGACCTGCTCCGGCTCCACCGGCCCATGCAAATCATCATCAATCATCAAACAGGCACCACGATCGCAGGCGCCGAGGCAGCAGATCGGCAGCAGGGTAAAGCGATCGTCCTTCGTGGTCTGGCCCAAGCGCACGCCGAGGTGCTGGATCAGCGCGTCGCGCAGCTCGTCGTAGCCGGTGAGGTGGCAGGAGATGCTGTCGCAGACCTTGATGACGTGGCGGCCGACCGGCTGGCGGAAAATCAGGTTGTAGAACGTGGCGACGCCTTCGAGATCGGCGGCCGAGATGTCGATGACTTCGGCGATCGCCGGGATCGCGTCGTCGCAGACCCAGCCGCGATGCTTCTGCACGATCTTCAGCGCCTCGATGCTCGCAGCGCGCGAGTCGGGATAGTGCTCCATCTCGTGCTCGATCTCGTGGCGTTCTTCGTCGGACAGAACAAACGGCGCAGACGGCGCGGACTTCTTCAGCAACTCTTCCAGCTTGATGATCGTGCCACTGTTTGTCTGGGACATATCTAGCGATCCACGTCGGCCATGACGAAGTCAATGGAGGCGATATAGGCGATCAGGTCGGGCACCATCTGGCCGCGAATCGCGCTCGGAATCTGTTGCAAATGCGGGAAGCTGGGTGTGCGAATGCGCGTGCGATAGCTCATGGTGTTGGCATCGCTGGTGAGGTAGTAGCTGTTCAAGCCCTTGGTGGCCTCGATCATCGCGGAGGTTTCGCCGGCCGGCATCACCGGCCCCCAGGACACGCTCAAAAAGTGCGTGATCAGGGTTTCGATGTCGTGCAGGGTGCGCTGCTTGTTGGGCGGCGTCGTCAGCGGATGGTCGGCCTTGTAGGGGCCGGCCGGCATGTTCTTCATGCACTGCTCGATGATGCGCAGCGACTGGCGGATTTCTTCCTCGCGCATCAGCGCGCGCTGGTAGACATCGCTCTGGTTGCCGACGGGCACTTCAAAGTCGAAATTCTCGTAGCCCGAATACGGCCGCGCCTTGCGCAGATCGTAGTTGCAACCCGTGGCACGCAGACCCGGACCCGTGACGCCCCACTCCAGCGCTGCGGCGGTGTCGTAAGCGGCGACATCGCGCGAACGCGAAATCAGGATGCCGTTGTACAGCGCGGCCTTGCGGTAGTCGTCGAGACGCTTGGGCATCCAGTCGAGAAAATCCTTGACCTTCTTCTCCCAGCCGATCGGCAGATCGTGAGCGACGCCGCCGATGCGGAACCAAGCGGGGTGCATGCGGAAACCGGTGATCGCCTCGATCACGTCGTAGGCTTTCTGCCGGTCGACGAACATGAAGAACACCGGGCTCATCGCGCCGACGTCCTGGCAGTAGGTGCCGTAGAACAGCAGGTGCGAGGTAATGCGGAAGAACTCGCACATCATCACGCGGATGGTCTCTACACGCGGCGGCACCTTGATGCCGGCGAGTTTCTCCAGCGCCATCACGTACGGCAGGTTGTTCATCACCCCGCCGAGATAGTCGATGCGATCGGTGTAGGGGATATAGGTGTGCCAGCTCTGGCGCTCGCCCATCTTCTCGGCGCCGCGATGGTGGTAGCCGATCTCCGGCACGCAATCCACCACTTCCTCGCCATCGAGTTGCAGGATGATGCGGAAGGCACCGTGGGCGGAGGGATGGTTGGGGCCGAGATTCAGGAACATGAAGTCGTGATCCGCAGTGCCGCGGCTCATGCCCCATTCCTCGGGCACGAAGCGCAGCGCCTCCTGCTCCTGATCCTGGCGCAGCGCATCGAGCTGGTAGGGATCGAACTCGGTGGCGCGCGCGCTATATTCCTTGCGCAGCGGATGTCCGGTCCAGCTCGGCGGCAGCAGAATCCGCCGCAGGTTCGGATGGCCGTCGAAGACGATGCCAAACATGTCCCAGACTTCGCGCTCGTACCAGTTGGCGTTGGCGTAGATCGGAACGATGGTCTTGAGCGACGGATACTCGCCGGTGAGCGCGACCTTCAAACGCAGGTCCGCGTTGCGGTCGATCGAAAGCAATTGGTAGACGACGGTGAAGTCCGCTTTCGGCTGGCCTTCGCGATGCTTGCGAAGGCGCTCGTCGATTGCGGTGACGTCATAAAGCATCTTGTAGGGCCTGGCGATCTCATTCTTGAGATAGCACAGCACTTCGTGCACGCGGTCGGCCGGCACCCAGACCGTCGGCATGCCATCGGCCGTGGCCTGAACGATGAAGACGTTCTCGCCGAAGCGCGTGATCAGATCACGCACAATGTCCGGCAGCACCAGCGGCGTACCGTCAGCCATCAGAGCGAGTCCGGTGACCGCAGCACGGTCTGCGCATTACGCTCGGCCTGTTTGCGATCACGCTCGGCCGGCATGTTGGCCTTATAGATGCCCTGATCGCCCACGACCCAAGACAGCGGCCGCTGCTCCTTGCCGATGGAATCCTGCAACAGCATCAGCCCTTGCAGGAAAGCCTCGGGACGCGGCGGACAGCCCGGCACGTAGAGATCGACCGGCAAGAACTTATCTACGCCCTGCACCACCGAATAGATGTCGTACATGCCGCCGGAATTGGCGCAGGCGCCCATCGAGATCACCCAGCGCGGTTCCAGCAACTGCTCGTACAGGCGCTGCACCACCGGCGCCATCTTGATGAAGCAGGTGCCGGCGATGACCATCAGATCGGCCTGACGCGGCGACGCGCGAATGACTTCGGAGCCGAAGCGCGCCATGTCGTGCGTCGGCGTGAAGGCAGTGGCCATCTCCACATAGCAGCAGGACAGGCCGAAGTTGTACGGCCAGACCGAATTCTTGCGGCCCCAGTTGACCAGGTCCGAAAGCTTGGCGGTGAGCACGTTGCGGCGCACCTGCTCTTCGGTGAAGACATCGCCGAGCTGTGGCTTGGCTTCCTTGCTCATGTCGCGGTTGAGTGGCGAGAAGCCGGTCGGGCGACTGGGGTCGAGGCGGGTGAGGGTGTATTCCATGTGCTGGCCTTGGGCTGGCGATCGGCGGATTAAAGCCTTGTGGGGCCGGACGGCATGCTCGGATGGGACGCCTGCCGGCGCTTGCGCGACGCCGGCGCCCAATCCAGCGCGCCGATGCGAGCCAGGTACACCAGGCTCGCCAGCAGGATGAAGATGAAGATCGCGGCCTCGACGAAGCCGGTCCAGCCCGCCTCTTTCACCGACACCGCCCAGGCGTAGAGGAACAGGGCCTCGACGTCGAAAATCACGAAGAACACCGCCACCAGATAGAACTTGGCGGACAAGCGCAAGCGCTCGGGCGAGGACGAGACCACGCCGGATTCGAAAGCGTCGTTCTTGGCTCGCGCCGCAGCCTTGCCACCGAGCAGGGACGAGAGCCCGAGCATCAGTGCGCAGAGCACGAACACGGCCACGACATACACCACGGTCGACCAGAAAGCCGGCGACATTGTCATCGAGTACCCATCTCCAGCTGGTCGAAGGCCTGCAGAGCCTGTCGAGCGTCTTCACGGATGCGGCCGGAAAGCCGCAGGAACGCCCGGCCCGACTTGCCTGCGGTCGGGGTGCGGGGCCCATGTTGGATCGGCGAGAGTATATCGCGCTCGTCGCCGCTTGCAGTGCCTGGCGTCGGATTGCCGCCGCGTCTGGATTCAGTCAATGCAGGCCTCGACAAAAGCCTGCGCGCCGCCCGCGAGCGCTTCCAGGTCGTACCCGCCTTCCAGCATCGCCAGGACCCGGCCCTGGCAATGTCGCTGCGCCAGGTCGCGCACCCAGCGTCCGGTCCAGGCGTAGTCGGCGTCGGTCAGACACAGGCCGGCCAGAGGATCGCGAACGTGCGCGTCGAAGCCGGCGGAAATCAGCAGCAGCTGCGGCGCGAATGCGTCGATTGCCGGCTGCCAGGCCTGGAGGATGGCTTCGCGGTAGCGCGCGCCGTGACAGCCCGCGGGCAGCGGCACGTCGATCAGCGACGTCGCACCGGCGCGGCCTTCCCAGTACGGATAGAGCGGGTCCTGATAGGTATTGCAGACCCGCACCCGCGGCTCGCCGGCGAAAATGTCGGCGGTGCCGTTGCCGTAGTGCACGTCGAAGTCGAGGATCGCGACACGCGCGACGCCGCGCGCCAGCGCCTCGGCCGCGGCCACCGCGATGTTGTTGAACAGGCAGAAGCCCATCGACCGCGCCCGCTCCGCGTGGTGCCCGGGCGGACGCACCGCGCAGAACACGAAACCGGCCTGGTTCTCGAGCAGCAGGTCGACACCCGCGATGCCCGCGCCCGCCGCATGCAGGGCGGCGTCGAGACTGTGGGGATTCATCGCCGTGTCCGGGTCGATCTGCACCAGCGTGCCCGGCGGTACGCGCACGGCCATCAGCGCGTCGACATGGCGGGCGGTGTGGACTCGCAACAGGGCATCACGGCTGGCCGGCGGCGCGGGCCTCCGCTGCAGACGCTGGTCCAGGCCGCAGGCCGTCAAGCGGTGCTCCAGCGCATCGAGCCGCTCGGGCCGCTCCGGATGACCGGCGCCCATCTCGTGCAGGCGGCAACTCGGGTGATCGATCCAGAACGCCGCGGAAGCACCCATCAGTCATCCGCCCGGCGATGCTCGGCGAGCATGTTGCAGAACAGCGAGCCCTGTTCGATGGCGTCGTCCAGCGCGACGTGGGTATGCGGCAGATCGTCGAACCAGCGCCGCGGCATGTACGACTTGCCGCTCATGAAATAGTCGCGACCGCGCGCGCCCATCACATAGCTCTGCACGTCGAGCGCCGAATGACGGAACGGACTCTGGGCCGCGAAGCGGTACAGGTACCAGCAGATCCACATGAAGTCGAAGCCCACCGGCATGGCGACGAATACCGGCCGGCCCGGCAGCGACCGCAGCCAGCGCACGTAAGCCGGCAACGCGGTCTCGGGCGTCTGCAGATCGCGCCGGCAGGCGTCCCAGGCCTCCGGCTCGCTGGCCCAGAACGCGGCCTGGTCCGGATGCATGCTGGCGCCAGGCAGGGTTTCGAGATTCACCGAGAACGTGGTGAGCAAAGATTTGTCCGCAAGGTAGGCCGCGGACGCGAAGCTGAGCATCGAATGCGGGCCGGGGATCGGGCCGTCGGTCTCGACGTCGGTGCTGACATAAATTTCGCGCATGCGCTGGGTCAAGATTCCGCCTCGCTTGGTCGGGAGCGGCGGGCTTGCATCGAGCATTCGTCGACGCGCCCGCCGCCGGCAGATTACAAGCATCCGCAGCGCGCGGCAGGCCCGGCTGCCGACGCCCCGTAGTTTTCGATCGTCACCGATCGCAAAGTTCGGTACCGCACGGACGTTGGCGTCCGCGGACCGCAAGGTCGGGTGCTGGATCCCGCTCGAAATGCCGCTCAAGGCGCTTGCTCATATGGAAACATCCGCCCCGACCCGCAACATCGGCGAACTCGCCCAGACATTCATCGATGCCCTGCGCACGCTCGAAGACGGCGGCGGCGTGGACCGGATCGTCTCGCTGTTCGCCGACGACGCCAGCCTGACCAATCCGGCCCTGATGCTGGCCGGCGCCGCGCGCGAAGGTCGCGGCGGCGCACAGGCTTTCTGGACCGAATACGGCAACACGTTTTCGGAAGCGCATTCCGATTTTCATCGCGTCACCGTCGATGGCGATGCCGCCGGTTTGTTCTGGACCACGCGCGCCGCCGGCCACGATCACCAGACGATGGCCTACGACGGCGTCAGCCTGCTGGTGTTCGACGGCGCGGGAAAGATCAAATCGTTTCGCGGCTACTACGACACCCATCAACTGGGCCGTCAGCTGCGCGCCGCCGACGCGAGTTGAGCGCATCGAACACCCAGCATCTCAACAGCAAAGGAGCGACACGATGGCATCCAAGGACGAACCCGGCACGCAGGCCCCGATGAAGCATCAGCAGGGCCACGAGATTCAGGCTTACGGACAGATCGTGAAGCTGCCGATCGCGCTGCCGCAGGACACCTGCGCCACCGTCGTCGGCCTGCTCAACCAGGTCCTCGCCGACACCATGACGTTGCGGGATCTGTACAAGAAGCATCACTGGCAGGTTTCCGGGCCGACCTTCTACGCCCTGCACCTGCTCTACGACAAGCACTATTCGGAACAGGCGGCGCTGGTGGACATCCTCGCCGAGCGCATCCAGTTGCTGGGCGGCGTCAGCCTGGCGATGGCGGCCGACATCGCCGAGGTCACTTCGATCGCACGTCCGCCCCGCGGACGCGAAGAAGTGCCGGCGCAGCTCGCGCGGCTCCTGGAAGCACACCAGTCGACCATCCTGGAAGTCCGCAGCATGGCGGAGAAAGCCAACGACCTGGGCGACCCTGGCAGCAACGACGTGCTGGTGAGCAACGTGCTGCGCACCAACGAGCTGCAGGTCTGGTTTTTGAGCGAACATCTGGCGCACACGCCGCTGGTCTGATCCGGCGGTTTCCATCCTGGCGAAAACGGCGGTCCGCATGCTCCAGTATTCCCTCGCCTACGCGGCGACCCTGATCGCACTGGTGGCGATCGACGCCCTGTGGCTCGGCGTCATCACCAAGAAGCTGTATCAGCAGGGCATCGGCCATCTGATGGCCGACAAGCCGCGGATGGGAGCGGCGGTGGTGTTCTACCTGCTGTTCGCCGTCGGGCTTCTGGTGTTCGCGGTGCTGCCGCACGCGGCGACGCCGGGATGGAAGAAGACCGCCGGCGCTGCCGCCCTGTTCGGCTTTCTGGCTTACGCCACCTACGATCTGACCAATCTGACGACCTTGCGCGACTGGCCGCTGCCGCTGTCGATCCTCGACATGGCCTGGGGCACCGTGGTCAGCGCCATCGCCGCGGTCGCCGGCAAGATCGTGCTGGACAGGATGGCCGCCAGTTAGGCGCGTGAGAAACCGCGATGCCAGACCGCAGTCCCGATCAAGAAGATCGGCAGGACGATGCGCCCGATCAGCCGGACCCGCCTGACAAGGCGCCGGAGCCGACCCCCGAGCAGAAGCGCAAGAAGAAACTCTGGCTGATCGTCGGCGCCATCGCGCTGCTGGTGATCGTCGTGCTACTGGTGATCTGGTGGATCGTCTACAAGCACGGCCGCATCGCAACCGACGACGCCTACACCGACGGCCGCGTGGTGATGCTCGCGGCCAAAGTCGGCGGCTACGTCACCGTGCTCGCGGTGCAGGACAACCAGTTGCTGAAGGCCGGCGATCTGATCGTCGAGATCGACCCGCGCGACTACGGCATCGCGGTCGTCAACGCCCAGGCCACGCTCGACGCCATGCAGGCGCAGGCCGACGCGGCGCGGCTGGAACGGCTGGTGCGCAACACGTCTTCCGGCTCGGAACTGGAATCGGCGCGAGCGGTGCGCGAACAGGCGCGCGCGTCGCTGCAAAAAGCGCGCGCCGATCTCGAGCGCCAGCTCGCGGTGAATCCGCTGGCCACCACCGCGTCGCAGACCGACGCCGCCTCGACCCAGGCCGCGACGCAGATCGCGCAACTGCGGCAGGCCGAGGCGCAGCTCAAGACCGCGGCGCTGGCGCCCGCCAACGTGGCGATGGCCGAGGCGCGCGTGCGCCAGCTCGACGCCCAGGTCGAGAGCGCCCGGGCACAGCTCACGCAGGCGCAACTGAACCTGTCCTACACCCAGGTGCGCGCGCCGCAGGACGGCCGCGTGGCGCGGCGCGCGGTCGAGGTCGGCAGCTATCTGCAACCCGGTCAGAGCCTGATGGCGCTGGTGTCGCCGCAGGTCTGGGTGACCGCCAACTACAAGGAAAACCAGCTCGAAAAGATGCGCCCCGGACAGCCGGTGGCCTTGAGCATCGACGCCTATCCAGCGCTGGTGCTGCAAGGGCACGTCGATTCCATGCAGATGGGCTCGGGCTCGCGGTTCTCGGCGTTTCCGGCCGAGAACGCCACCGGCAACTTCGTCAAGATCGTGCAGCGGATGCCGGTGAAGATCGTCATCGACTCGGGCCTCGACCCGGCCCTGCCGATGCCGCTGGGCGCGTCGGTGGTGCCGGTCGTTGACGTGCGATGAGCCAGGGTGGCGACTGGAAACCCAGCCACAATCCCTGGGTGGTGGCAATCGTGGTCACCGCCGCCGCGTTCATGGAGGTGCTCGACACCACCATCGTCAATGTCGCGCTGCCGCACATCGCCGGCACGCTGTCGGCGGGGCTCAACGAAAGCACCTGGGTGCTGACCAGTTACCTGGTGGCCAACAGCATCGTGCTACCGATCAGCGGCTGGCTGTCGACCACTTTCGGCCGCAAGCGCTTCTTCCTCACCTGCATCATCGGCTTCACCGTCTGCTCGCTGCTGTGCGGGCTGTCGACCTCGCTCGGCCAGCTCATCATCTTTCGCGTGTTGCAGGGATTCTTCGGCGGCGGTCTGCAGCCGGTGCAGCAGGCGATCCTGATCGACACCTTTCCGCCCGCGCAGCGCGGCCGCGCGTTCGCCGTCACCACCATCGCCACCGTCGCCGCGCCGGCGATCGGGCCCGCGCTCGGCGGCCTGCTCACCGACCACTTCTCGTGGCGCTGGATCTTTCTGGTCAACGTACCGATCGGCATGGCGGCCTGGCTGTTCGCGATGCGCGTGGTCGAGGACTCGCCGCTGTCGCGCCCGCAGTTCAAGCGCGGCCAGAAGTGGCCGCATGTGGACTTCATCGGCCTGGGCCTGATCGCGCTCGGCTTCGGCTGCCTGCAGGTGTGGCTGGACAAGGGCGAGCAATACGACTGGTTCGACAGCTCCTTCATCCTGGTCTTCGCGCTGCTGTCGGTGATCGGGCTGGTCGGCGCGGTGACCTGGCTGCTCACCCACGACAAGCCGCTGGTGGATCTGCGGCTGCTCGCGCGACGCAATTTCGGCCTCGGCAATCTGCTGATCTTTCTGGTCGGCATGGTGCTCTACGGCTGCGCGGTGCTGATCCCGCAGTTCGCGCAGACCCAGCTCGACTACACCGCGACCTGGGCCGGCTACGTGCTGTCGCCGGGTGCGCTGAGCGTGATCCTGCTGTCGCCTTTCGTGGCGGCGTCGATGACGCGGGTCTCGGGCCGCACGCTGGTGGCGATCGGCTTCGCCATCATGACCGCGTCACTGCTCTACAGCTCGGTGCTGACGCCGCAGATCGACTTTCACACCCTCGTGCTGATCCGCACCGCGCAGACCGTGGGCCTGTCGTTCCTGTTCGCGCCGATCAGCGCCGCGGCGACCGCCAGCCTGCGGCCGCAAGACACCAATTCGGGCGCGGCGCTGCTGTCGATGTCGCGCAATCTGGGCGGCAGCATCGGCATCTCGATCGCCACCTCGCTGGTGACCTCGCGCTCGCAGGTCAACATGGCCTACCTGTCCGAGCCGCTCACGCCGCTGAGCATGGCCTACAACGATCTGCTCGCGCGCAGCGTGCACACGCTGCAAGGGCTCGGCCGTAGCCTGGCCGACGCGCAGTCTCAGGCGGCGGGCCGGATCTACCAAGAATTGCAGTTGCAGGCGGCGACGCTGGCCTACGCCGACGT
Source organism: uncultured Hydrocarboniphaga sp. (assembly GCA_964246995.1). Classification (GTDB taxonomy): domain Bacteria; phylum Pseudomonadota; class Gammaproteobacteria; order Nevskiales; family Nevskiaceae; genus Hydrocarboniphaga. The sequence goes on along the minus strand of CAXTSJ010000045.1, from coordinate 1,690 downwards.
CTTCCAGATCTTCGCGATCGGCGCGGCGGTGGCCACGCTGCTGAGCCTGTTGATGAAACCCGAGCGCGCCAGGAAAACCGGCGGCGGCCACTGATGACGCGCCTCCGTGTCGTTGCATCGGTGGCTTCGCTGATGCTGGCCGGCTGCCTGGTGGGGCCGGATTACGTGGTGCCGACAACGCCCGTTCCACCGCGCTATTCGGCCGTCGCCAGCGAGGCCACCGATGCTGGCGCGGCCGACCCGGCACCGGCGCTCGCGCAGTGGTGGCGCGCCTTCAAGGATCCGCTGCTCGACGGCCTGATCGCCAGCGCGCTGGCCGACAACCTCGACATCCGCAGCGCGGGCGTTCGCATCCAGCGCGCGCGGGCACAGCTCGAGGGCGCCGACGCCGAGCTGTTTCCATCGGTCAGCGCGACAGGGTCCTACCAGCGCTATCGCATCCCCGACGCGCTGCGCGATCTGGCCTCGCAGCAGCAGGCGCCGGTCACCGAAGGTTTTCAAGTGCCCAAGACCTTGAAGGCCTATCGCGCCGGCTTCGACGCCAGTTGGGAACTCGATTGGTGGGGCGGCACACGGCGCGCGATCCAGGCTGCGCAGGCCGCAGCCGAGGCCGCCTGGTTCGCACGCCGCGGCGCGGTGGTGTCGACGCTGGCGGAGGTCGGCAATGAATACGCATCGCTGCGTGCGACGCAGGCGCGCGTGGCGATCGCGCAGCGCCGGCAGGCGAGCGAGGAGCAGTTGCTCGCACTCACGAGGGACCGGCAGCAACACGGTTTCGCCAGCGATCTGGAGTCCGCGCAGGCGCGCGCGCAACTCGAAACCACGCGCGCGCAACTGCCGCCGCTGCAGGCGCAGTCGATGCAGCACATCCATGCGCTGGCGATATTGCTCGGCCGCCTGCCCGAGTCGATGGAACAGGAACTGGGCGCGTCGTCATCAACGCTGGTGGCGCCGCCCGAGGTGCCGGTGGGCCTGCCCTCCACCCTGCTCGCCAACCGCCCCGACATCCGCCAGGCCGATCGCCAGCTCGCCGCCGCGACCGCGCAAGTCGGCGTCGCCACCGCGCGGCGCCTGCCCTCGCTAAGCCTCACCGCCGGCGCCGGTTATGCCAGTGGTGCGCTCAAAGATCTGCTGAAGGCCGATTCCAGAAGCTGGAACGAAAGCGTCTCGCTGACCGCGCCGCTGCTGGATTTCGGCCGGCTCGCCGCCAACCAGGACGAGGCCCGCGCGGCGATGGTCGAAGCGTCGCTGCAATACCGCCAGACCGTGTTGCGCGCGTTTCAGGATGTCGAGGACGGACTGCAGGCACACACCGCGGCGCGCCTGCGCCAGCAGTCGCTGAGCGCCGCCAACGACGCCGGACGGCTCGCCCTGCAACGCTCGACCGAGCAGTTCAAGGCCGGGCTGGCGAGCTATCTGGCGGTACTCGACGCCGACCGCAGCCTCGCCGCCGCCGAGGACCAGCTCGCCCTCGCCGACCAGACCCAGATCCAGCAACTGATCCGCGTCTACAAGGCGCTTGGCGGCGGCTGGCAGGCGGGCGAGTTGCTGGAGCCGATCGCGGCTGAAGCCGCTGCTGCACGATTGATTCCGTAGGAGCGGCTTCAGCCGCGATTGGACTTGTTCGGTCCTCACCTAGGGACTCTCTGATTTAGCCATCGAGCCTGCACACTGTTTGCGTCTGAATCTG
>CAXTSJ010000044.1:0-18935 GCA_964246995.1 uncultured Hydrocarboniphaga sp. | reverse complement strand
AAATGCCGGCGGTGCTCGGAATGCTCATGTGCTGTAAGCACACTCCGCTTCCTGCGCTCCGGCGGCCCGCTTCGCTCGCTACGATTTTGAGATGGGTTCTAGTCTCTTCATCTGACACTCAGTGGTCCGAGCCCCTAATCGAAGGGTTCTTTAAGCCAAGAGTCAGACCATGCAGATCCGATCCACCGCCCCGCTGTTCATCGTTGCGACCGTGCTTGTCGGCTGCGGCGCCGAAGCCAAGTTGCCGGAGGGTGCCGACACGGGTCCCAGCCCAACGCTGCCCGCGCCACAGAAATCGCTGGTGCCGACGATCAACATCGCGCCGGCGAAAGGCTGGCAGGAAGGCGCCAAACCCACCGCGGCAGCCGGCATGAAAGTCGCCGCGTTCGCCGACAAGCTGGATCATCCGCGCTGGCTCTACGTTCTGCCCGATGGGGGTGTGCTGGTGGCCGAAACCAACGCGCCGCCCAAACCCGAAGACGGCAAGGGCATCAAAGCCAAGGCGCAAAAACTGGTGATGAAGCGCGCCGGCGCCGGTGTCGAGAGCGCCAACCGCATCACCCTGCTGCGCGACACCAATGACGACGGTATCGCCGATCAGCGCTCGGTCTATGTCGAAAATCTCAACTCGCCTTTCGGCATGACCCTGGTCGGCAACACGCTGTACGTCGCCGACAGCGACGCGGTGATGAGCTTCCCCTACGTGCCGGGGCAGTCGAAGATCAGCGCCGCGGGCACCAAGCTCGTCGATCTGCCGGCCGGGCCGCGCAACCATCACTGGACCAAGAACCTGATCGCCAGCGCCGACGGCTCCAAGCTCTATGTCACCGTCGGTTCCAACAGCAACGTCGCCGAGAACGGCATCGAAGCCGAGGCCGGACGCGCCGCCATCTGGGAGGTCGACGTTGCCAGCGGCCAGCACCGGCTGTTCGCCACTGGCCTGCGCAATCCCAACGGCCTCGCCTGGGAGCCGGACAGCGGCGCGCTGTGGACCGCGGTCAACGAGCGCGACGAACTCGGCAACGACCTGGTACCGGACTACATGACCTCGGTCCGCGACGGTGGCTTCTACGGCTGGCCCTACAGCTACTACGGCCAGCATGTGGACGATCGCGTCAAGCCGCAGAACCCCGATCTGGTCGCCAAGGCCCTGGTGCCGGATTACGCCCTGGGCGCGCATACCGCGTCTCTGGGCCTGGCCTCGGCCATGGGCAGCAGCCTGCCGGCGCCGTTCAACAAGGGCATGTTCATCGGCCAGCACGGCTCCTGGAATCGCGAGCCGCTGAGCGGCTACAAGGTGATCTTCGTGCCTTTCAATGCCGGCCAGCCCACCGGAAAACCGGTTGACGTGCTGACTGGTTTCGTCAGCAACAAGGGCGACGCCTATGGTCGCCCGGTCGGCGTGACCCTGGACAAGCGCGGTGCGCTGCTGGTGGCCGATGACGTCGGCAACACGGTCTGGCGCGTCAGCGCACAGGCAGCGAAGACGGCCGCCGCGGATTATTCAGTAATAGTTCCCTAGACGTTTCTGCTTGGGCCATCGCGCTCTGGAGCCGTTCCTACAAGGCATCACGCCGTAGGAGCGGCTTCATCCGCAATGCCGCCTCTTACCAGGCAAGGTTTCCGCAGCGCCGCGACTCGCGCTGTTAACTGGCGCTGCCCATACTGGCGGCCTCTCCGCGAACGGCCCGACGACTTGGTGCAGCAACTGGCCCGACTGCAAAGCTTGCGCGATTCGCCGCGGCCGCATCCCCGCTGGCCGCTGGATCTCGAGGCCGATTTCCGCAGTGCCCAGCGCATGAGCCACCGCGGACCGCGCACGCTGTTGTTCACCGCGCACGCGCTCTTCATCGGCGGCGCGCCGCTCTACGGACGCCATCTGTATCGGCCGGCCGATCCGCTCGAGCCCTGGCTGTCGCTGACGCTGATCGTCGCTGGCATGGCGCTGCTGGCGACGGCTTTGTTCACCTGGCGCTCGGCGGATCACCGGGCGACCAAGATCTTGCAAGTGGTCTGCGTGATCCTGTCCGGCCTGGGCGCGGTGCTACTGCGGGATCTGGCCTTGCGCGGATCGCTCAATTTTCCTTCGCATATGGTCAGCGTGGTCGTGGTGTCGCTGATGATTTTCGGTGGCTACGCGTGGCGGCGCATGGCGATCGGAGCCGCCTGCTGTTTCTTGCTCTCCGCGCTGATCGAGCTGCGCCTCAACCCCGATCTGCCGTTGGCCGGAGTCCAGTCGCTGTGCCTGGGCCTGATGGGCCTGGCCACCATCACCCACGTCTACATCCAGGAGCAGATCGCCCGCAGCGCCTGGATCGACCGGCGCTACGCCAACGCCCTGGCGCGCACCGACGCGCTGACCGGCCTGTCGACGCGCAACGCGTTCAACCTCGACTTCGAAAGCCGCCTGGCCCAGGCCCGGCGCGAGAAGCGCGGTATCGCCGTGCTGATTCTCGACGTCGATCACTTCAAGCAGGTCAACGACACCTACGGCCACCTGTTCGGCGACGAGGTGTTGCGCGCGATCGGCGGGGTGATCGTCGATGGCTTCGCGCGGCGGCCGCTGGACATGCGCGTGCGCTTCGGCGGCGAGGAGATGGTGATTCTCTGGTACGACATCGCCGAGGCGCAGCTCGCCGCGCTCGCCGAGAAATTGCTGACGGCGATCCGCGCCATCGAACTGGCCGAACCGGTCGGCGGACAGCGCGTGGCGATCACCGCGAGCATAGGTGTGACGTCGCTGGTGCCCGACGAAACCACGCGGCCGCTGGACCTGCTGCGCAAAGCCGATGCGCTTCTGTATTGCGCCAAGACGCAAGGCCGCAACCGCGCAGTGATCGAGCCGTACCGGTCGCTCTGACCGCGCGAGTCCGCGCTGCGCCTGGCACTCACGACGCGTTCAGCTTGTTACCATCGTCACCTCAAAAACCCAGACGGCGGCAGACCAAGCTTGAAGCACGATGATCCGTCAGAAGCCCCCGGGGACGAGTCGGCCCGCCCGGTCGAGGCGAGTCGCGCACAACTGCTGTTGCGCACCGGCCTGGCGCTGATCCACGACAGCATCGTCATCCTCGACGCCGCGGGCTGCGTCACCGATCTGAGCGACAGCGCCGAGCTTCTGATCGGCCTCAGCCGGCAGCTGGCGAGCGGCCTGCAGTACGAGCGCGTCTTGCAATTGAGCGGACTGGGCGATGTCACGGATCCCGGCCCGATCGCGCGCTGCCTGGGCGGGATCGCGGCGTCCGGTGGCGTCCAGGCCTGCCAGTTGCTCAGCCGCGACGGGCGGCGTCTGCGCGTGCGCCTGAGCTGCCGCGCCCTGCTGGAGCAGGAGCGCGTGATCGGCGCGATGCTGATGCTCGAAGACATCACCGAGCAGACCCTGATCGCCCAGGAGCTGGTCTACCACCGCCAGCACGATCCGGTCACCGGCCTGCTCAATCGCGGAGAGTTCGAGCATCGGCTGGCCGCGGCGCTCGGCGACGCGCGCGAGCGCGGTATCGGCCATGTTCTGTGTCACGTCGACGTCGACCAGTTCAAGCTGATCAACGACACGCTCGGCTATCACGCCGGCGACGAGTTGCTGCGCCGGCTGGCGACGCTGTTCCGATCGCATCTCAAGACCGACGACGTGCTCGCCCGGGTCGGCGGCGACGAGTTTGGAATCCTGATCCGCGATACCAGCGCGGCGATCGGGCAGGGCATCGTCGACGGCCTGATGGAAAGCACGCGCGGCTTCCGCTTCGACTGGGAGTCGCAGAAGCACGCGACCACGGTGAGCATCGGCGTGGCCGAGATCGGCTTGGGCACGGCGAGCGTGGCGCAGGCGTTCGCCGATGCCGATGCCGCCTGCTACGAGGCCAAGGACGCGGGTCGTGACCGCGCGCGCTGGTTCGTCGCCGGCGACGCCAACATCCGCCGCCGCCATGGCGAGATGGCCATGGTCGGGCGCATCAGCCAGGCGATCGACAACAATCAGTTCCTGCTGTTCTTCGAGGACGTGGTGGCGGTGGCCGAGCCGGGGCGGGTGCGCTACCGCGAGCTGCTGGTGCGCATGCGCGGCGACGACGGGAAGCTGGTGCAGCCGTCGAGCTTCATCGCCGCGGCGGAACGCTTCTACCTGATGGCGGCGCTGGATCGCTGGGTGATGGACACCGCTTTCGACGGCGTCGCCCGGCTCGCCGACGATGGCGTGATCTACGCGGTGAACGTCTCCGGCATGTCGCTCTCCGACGATCAGTTCCTGACCCATGTCATCGCCAGCCTCGAGCGTTCGGGCGTGGCGCCGGCGCGCATCTGCTTCGAGATCACCGAGACCTCCGCGATCACCCATCTGTCGCAGGCGGTGCGCTTCATCAACCAGTTGGCGGATCGCGGCTGTCATTTCGCGGTCGACGATTTCGGCGCCGGCATGGCCTCGTTCGCTTATCTGAAAAACCTGCCGGTGCAGTTCGTCAAGATCGACGGCAGCTTCGTGCGCAGCATGCAGGACAGCGCGGTGGATCGCGGACTGGTCGAGGCGATCAACCGCATCGGCCACGAGCTGAGCCTGTGCACCATCGCCGAACACGTCGAAGACACGCGCGCCTTGCAGATGCTGGCGGAGATTGGCGTGGACTGGGTGCAGGGCCACGCCGTCGCCGCGGGGCGGCCGTTCGACGAATTGCTGAACGGGGCCGGCGCTCGTCAGGAAGCGTAGGCCGCGTTGATGCGGCGTTACCCGGTCGCCCGCCGCATCAATGCGGCCTACGTCGGCTACTTGAACACCACCCGATTGCGGCCCAGGCGCTTGGCCTCGTACAGCAGTTCGTCCGCGCTGCCCATCAGCTGCAGGATCGCGTCGCGCTCGGCGGTGACCTGGTCCGGGCTGCTCTCGGCCAGCCCCACGCTCAGCGTCACGCTGATGTGCCGGCCGGCGTGGTCCAGCGGCGTCTGCGCGGTCTGCTCGACGATCTCGCCGATCACCCGCGCGGCGTCGGCCACGCCGGTTCCGGGCAGCACCACCAGGAATTCGTCGCCGCCGAGACGCCCGGCGAAATCCACGCTGCGCAGCCGTGTCTCCAGATGGCGCGCGACCTGCTTGAGCGCGCTGTCTCCGGCCAGGTGGCCGTGACGATCGTTGACCTGCTTGAAATGATCGATGTCGACGATCGCCAGGCTCAGTGGCAGCTGCGTACGGCGGGCGCGGCGCAGCTCCAGGTCGAGGCGCTCCAGCAGCGCGGTCCGGTTCATCAGCCCGGTGAGCATGTCGCGCATCATCACGTGACGCACGCGGCGATAGCGCGCCACGCGGCTGCGCAGCAGCGGGATCAGCGAGGCGTGGTCGTCGTCCTTCTGCAGGATGCCGTCCATGCCCGACTGCAGCGCACGCTTGAGCACCGCCGCGTCGGTCTCGCCGGTGAGGCCAATCACCGGCAGATCAAACAGGGTTTCGTGCTGGCGCAGCAGCGCGCACAGTTCGGCGCCGCCGATGCCCGGCAGGTTCAGGTCCATCAGGATCAGGTCGGGCTGGAACTGGTAGATGGTGTCGAGCAGATGAAACGGGTCCTGCACCGCGATCGCCTCCATTCCGGCGCGGCTCAACAGCAGGGTGTAGAAGCGCGCGACCGGCTCGGAATCGTCCACCAGCAGCACTCGCGGACGGCCCAGGCGATGCGCCGAGAACTGGTGCTCCAGGATGGTCGACAGCGTGGTCAGGTTGACCGGCTTGAACAGGTAGGAATGCGCGCCCGCCGCGGCCGCGCGCCGGCGCGCGTCGAGGTCGTCGCGGCTGGCGAGGAAGATCACCGTCGGCGGCTGTTCCAGCTGCGCGCTCAGTTGCCGGCTCAGCTCGAAGCCGGCATCGCTGTTGCCGGAAAACATCAGGTCGAGCAGCAGACACTGCGGCTGCAGCGCCGGCGCTGCGGCGTAGGCCTGCGCCCAGTCGCTGAAGCCGTGCGCGGCGAAACCGAGCGCCCGCAGGTGGCGGACGATGAAGGCGGTCAGCTCGGCGTCGTCGTCGACCATCATCACCACGCCCTGGCGATCGCCGGCGATGCGTTCGGTGCTTTTTGGCCGGTCCGCCGGCGCAGGCTTGCGCGCGATCTGCGAATCGTCGGCCTGGCGCAGGCGGTCGATTGCCGCGATCAGGTGCGCCTCGAAATCGGGCTCGGCGGCCGCATCCACGCCCGCCAGCTTGCCGATCTGGCGAATGGCCTTGCCCAGCTCATGCGAGCCGTCCATCAGCGCCGACCCGGCAATGCGCTGTGCCAGGCGGCGCACGGGCTCGCGGGAGTCTGCCGACCAGCCGGCCGAGCGTGCGCGGGCGACGGCGTCCAGCAGCTCGGCCGATCGCCGCGTCGCCGCTGGCGACGGGTCTGCCGATGACGGACTGCTGGATTCCATCCCTTTTCCTCAGGCCAGATGCGTCGCTAGGGTGACGGACGAGGCCGGCTGTGCACAAGCTGCGTCGCGGGCCGGCGACGGGCTTCGTCGGTATCCTATTTGCGCAAATTCGCGGCATTCGGGAATTGACGGCTCATGAAGCGAACACCAGACACCGACGCAGCGCGCATGGACACGGCCGATCGCTGGCTGGTCCGCGCCGCCCAGCACGCTTCGGTGAAGATGCGCATCACCGGCGCCGACGGCCACTGTCACTGGGCCAATGCACGCTGGTGCGAGTTCGTCGGCCAGAGCGTTGAAAGCGAGCTCGGGCGCGGCTGGACCACGTCGATCCACCCCGACGACAGTGCCGGCGTGGAGTCCGCGCTGGCGCAAGCCAGCCAGCTGCGCGCGCCGTTCCACCAGCGTTATCGGCTGCGCCGGCACGACGGCGCGTACCGCTGGCAGCTTGACGTCGCCACGCCGCATTTTTCTGACGACGGCCGCTTTCGCGGCCATGTCGGCAGCGTCATCGACATCCACGAAGAACGCGCCGGCCGCGCGGCGCTGGAGCGCCTGGCCGCCGAGCGCGGCGCCCTGCTCGATGGCCTCATCGACTGCATGCCCAGCGGCGTGGTCGCCACCGACATGGAGGGCAAGCTGCTGGTCAACAATCCGGCGGCGTCGGCCATCACCGGTGTCTACGACAGCGACTTCACCACCGACCATGAAAAATGGGCGGCCGCCTACGGCGCCTACCATCCGGACGGCCCGCTGCTCACCGCGGACGAGCTGCCGCTGGTGCGCGCGCTGCGCGGCGAGGTGCTCAGCAATGTCGAGGTGCGTTTCAGCGGCCCGCACTTGCCGCAGGATCTGATCACCGAAGCCAGCGCGCGGCCGATCCGCAATGCCGACGGCGTGCAGACCGGCGCGCTGGTGCTGTTCACCGACATCAGCGAGCGCCGCCGCGCCGAGCTGCGCCTGCGCGACAGCGCGCGCGAGCTTGAATACTTCCGGCTGATCGCCGAAGGCGCGGAAGATTTCATCGCCCTGTGCAACCTCGATCGCCGCGTCACCTACATCAATCCGGCGGGGCGCGCGGCCGTCGGCCTGTCGACATTGGACGACGTGCGCGCTACCGAGCTGCTGGACTACCTCTTTCCGCACGATCTTGCGCGCGCGACCAGTGAGTGGCTGCCGGCCCTGTACCGCGATGGACACTTCAGCGTCGAGCTGGAGATGCGCAATTTCAGCACCGGCGAACCGGTGCCGATCCTGTGGCGCGCCTTCGTCCTGTGCGACCCGAGCACCGGCGCGCCTTACGCGGTGGCGGCTTTCGGCCCGCTGCTCGCCGAGCGCCGCCGATTGGAGGCCCAGCGTGAGCATGAGCAAGGCTTGCTGCGTGATAGCGAGGCCAGCTTCCGCCTGATCACCGACGTCACGCCGCAGATCCTGTGGACGGCGCGCAGCGATGGTGCGATCGACTTCGTCAACAGCTCGGGCCTGGCGTATTTCGGACGCTCGTTCGAGGACGTGGCCGGCGACGGCTGGCTGTCGTCGGTGCATCCCGATGACCTGGCGCTGGCGCGGCGGACCTGGGCGGTATCGCTCGACACCGGCAAACCGGTCGAACTGCAATACCGCTTCCGCCGGCACGACGGCGAGTATCGCTGGCAGATCACCCGCGGCGTCGCCCAGCTGGGCGACGACGGTCGCCCGCTGCGCTGGTACGGCGTGAGCACCGACATCGAGGACCTGCGCCGCGCGCAGGAGGTGGCGGAATCCGCGACCCAGGCCAAGAGCCAGTTCCTGGCCAACATGAGCCACGAGATCCGCACGCCCATGAACGGCGTGATCGGCATGACCTCGCTGCTGCAGGACACCGCGCTGGACGCGGCGCAGCGCGAGTATGTGGGTACCATCCGCGCCAGTGGCGAGCACCTGCTGGCGGTGATCAACGACATCCTCGATTTCTCCAAGACCGAGGCCGGCAAGCTCGATCTGGAACGCTACGTCTTCAGCCTGCGCGGCTGTGTCGAGGAGGCGATGGAACTGGTCGCCGGCGGCGCCGACCGCAAGGGCGTCGAGCTGATCCTGGACGCGCCGCCGGACCTGCCGCGCCGCATCACCGGCGACGCCGGGCGCTTGCGCCAGGTGCTGGTCAACCTGCTGTCCAACGCCATCAAGTTCACCAACGCCGGCGAGGTGCTGGTGCGCGTGCGGGTCAGCGTGCAGGCGCAGGCCGACGGGCAATGGCGTCTGCGCTTTGCGGTGCAGGACAGCGGCATCGGCATCGCGCCCGAACGCATGGATCGGCTGTTCGGTGTCTTCAGCCAGCTCGACGCCTCGCATGCGCGCACCCATGGCGGCAGCGGGCTGGGGCTGGCGATCTGCAAGCGCCTGGTCGAGCTGATGGGCGGCCGCATCTGGGCGGAGAGCCAGCCCGGTGTCGGCTCCACGTTCCGGTTCGAGATCGAGGCCGGCATGGCGGACATCGAGGCGTCGCCCGATACCGTGGACTTCGGAGGGCGGCGCGTGCTCGTGGTCGACGACAACGCCACCAATCGCCGTGTGCTGCGCCTGATGCTCGAATCCTGGGGCCTGGCGGTGACCGATGCGCCCGATCCGGAGACGGCCTTGCGCCTGGTCGCGGCGGATCGTTTCGACGTCGCGCTGCTCGATTTCCAGATGCCGCGGATGAGCGGCGTGGAGCTGGCGCACGTCCTGCGCAAAAAGGTCGCCGATCTGCCGCTGATGCTGCTCGGCTCGGTCAGCGATGGCGACGAGCACCCGCGCCTGTTCGCGGCGCGCATGCTCAAGCCGGTGCGCCAGTCGACGCTGTTCGATCAGCTCGCGGTCCTGTTCGGCCGCGCGGCGCCGGCGCCCACGCCCACGCAAAAAGCCACCACCACCGCCGCCGGCGCCAAGCCCGGAGCGACGCGCCCACTGCGGATCCTGGTCGCCGAAGACAACAGCGTGAACCAGAAAGTCGCGCTGCGGTTTCTTGAAAAGCTCGGCTATACCGCCGACCTGGTGGGCAATGGGCTGGAAGCGGTGCAGGCGGTCGAGCGCCAGACCTACGACGTGGTGCTGATGGACGTGCAGATGCCGGAGATGGATGGCCTGGAGGCGACGCGGCAGATCCGCAGCCGCCTCAAACCCGGCCCCCACATCGTCGCGCTCACCGCCAACGCGCTCGCCGTGGATCAGCAGCGCTGCCGCGAGGCCGGCATGGACGACTACATCAGCAAGCCGATCGATCTGCGTGATCTGGCGGCGGCGCTGGCGCGCGCACCGGGCGCCGCTGCGTTTGCCGATTATCGTCCGGAGATGCTCGCGCGCTTGCACCAGAGCTTCGATGCGGACGGTGCGCGCGAGGTGATCGAGGCGGTGGCCAAGGACGCGCCCGGCCAGGGCGCGGAATTGCTCAGCAGCGACGTCGAACGCGTGGCGCGGGCGGCGCATACGCTCAAGTCGACCTGCCTGCTGCTCGGTGCGGCGGAGCTCGGCAAGCTTTGCGAGAACGCCGAGCGCGCGGTGCGCCAGGGGCAGAACGATCCGGCGGTGCTGACGGAAATCGCCGGCCGTTATCAGGCGCTGGTGGGCGCGCTATTGGCGGCGGCTTGAGTGTGGGCCCTTCCACCGGCGGAGCCTGACGCGGTTTGAGCCGCTACAATGCGTGGCCCCGAGCCTGCTCTGGTGCGCGCCAGCACGCCGGCACCATGGCCGATCTCTTTCTCCTCGTCCCTTTGCCCATCATGCCCAAGATTATTTTCATCGAACCCAATGGCCGCCAGCATGTCGTCGAGGCCGCGATTGGCAAGCCGCTGATGCAGGTGGCCGTCGATAACCTGCTGCCCGGCATCGCCGGCGACTGCGGCGGCTGTTGCAGCTGCGCCACCTGCCACGCCTACGTCGATGAAGCCTGGATCGGCAAGCTGCCGCCCAAGCAGGAAGACGAGGAGATGATGCTGGAGGGCGTGCTCGACCTGAAGCCCAACAGCCGCCTGACCTGCCAGTTCAACGTCGGCCCCGACCTGGATGGTCTGGTGCTGCATCTTCCCGTTCCGTAGGAGAACAACATGTCGTCCGATCCGATCGTCATCGTCGCCGCCGCCCGCACGCCGATGGGCGCCTTCCAGGGTGCGTTCAAGGATGTGTCCGTCACCGAACTCGGCGCCAACGCCATCCGCGCCGCCGTGACGCGCGCCGGCATCGCGCCCGAGTCCGTGTCCGAAGTGCTGATGGGCTGCGTGCTCACCGCCGGTGTCGGCCAGGCGCCTGCACGCCAGGCTGCGCTCAAGGCGGGCCTTCCCGACAGCACGCCGTCGACCACCGTCGGCAAGGTCTGCGGATCGGGCATGAAGTCGGTGATGCTGGGCTTTGATGCGCTGCTCGCGGGCAGCGCGGAGATCGTCGTCGCCGGCGGCATGGAGAGCATGACCGGCGCGCCGTATCTCATGAGCAAAGGCCGTGCGGGTTATCGCATGGGCCATTCGCAGATCTTCGACAGCATGATGCTCGACGGTCTCGAAGACGCTTACGAAGCCGGCCGTTCGATGGGCACTTTCGGCGAGGAATGCGCGGCGAAGTATCAGTTCACGCGTGAAGCGCAGGATGCTTTCGCGACGGCTTCGGTGCAGCGCGCTCAGGCGGCGATCAAGGATGGCGCGTTCGTCGACGAGATCGTGCCGGTGACGGTGCGTGATCGCACTGGCGAGACGCTTGTATCGATCGACGAAGGCCCCGGCAAGATCAAGCTCGACAAGCTGCCGACCTTGAAACCGGCCTTCAGGAAGGACGGCACCATCACCGCCGCGTCCAGCTCCTCGATCAACGACGGCGCTGCCGCGCTGGTGCTGATGCGTGCGAGCAAGGCGCAGGCGCTGGGCCTCAAGCCGCTGGCGAAGATTCTCGGCCACGCCTCGCACGCGCAGGCGCCGAACTGGTTCACCACCGCGCCGGTTGGGGCGATGCAGAAGCTGTTCGACAAGCTCGGATGGAAAGCCGGCGATGTGGATCTGTTCGAGATCAACGAAGCTTTTGCCGTGGTGCCGATGGCGGCGATGCAGGAGCTGGGCATTGCCCACGACAAGGTCAACGTGCATGGCGGCGCCTGCGCGCTGGGCCATCCGATCGGCGCCAGCGGCGCGCGCATCCTGGTGACCCTGCTGCATGCCTTGAAGCGCAACGGCGGCAAGCGCGGCGTCGCCTCGCTGTGTATCGGCGGCGGCGAAGGCGTAGCGACGGCGATCGAGTTGATCTGAAGCGAAGGCGCTTGGGTCGTCGGGCGTTGTAGGTTGGGGTGAGCACCGCGAACCCCAACGTTGGAGCCTCGATGTTGGGGTTCGCCTTCAGCTCACCCCAACCTACTTTTTATGTTTCGGCTTGAGCATCGTGCCGGTGCACGGGTCGCTGCCGCAGCGGCAGGCCCAGATTTTTTTCAGCCGGGCGGTCTGGCGTACTTCCAGCGTGATGCCGTAGTCGTAGGTCAGCTCTTCGCCGCGCCGGATGTCGCGCAGGGTTTCGATCATCACGCGATCGCTGCGCGAGTTGCCGTCGTCACCGTGCAGGACCGCCTGGCAATTGGGATTGCAGGAATGGTTGAGCCAGCGCGCGTCGTTGCCGTCGACGTTGGCGTCGATGATGTAGCGGCTGTTGAGCGTGAACAAAAAAGTGTGCCCGGTCTCGCCACCGTCCGCGTAGAGCTTGTCGGCGCGGCCGTGGGTGATGACGCGGCCCTTGTATTCGATGAGTTCGGAACCCGCGGCGATTTTTCGCGTGGCGAAGATGCCGGTGCCGTGGATGGGGGAGCGTCGGGCGATGAAGGATCGGGTCATGAGAGTCGCTGCGTGGATGACCCTATTGTGAAGCACCGATCCTGCCTTCGAAAGACTTGCGCAAGGCTGTCGATATAATCGCGCTCGTTCGTTCGACAGGCTGCCTCGTCATCATGGAGTTGTATCAGCTCAGGAGCTTCGTCGCGGTCAGCGAGGCTCGCCATCTGACACGCGCCGCGGAGAAACTGCACATCAGCCAGCCGGCGCTGTCGGCGCAGATTCGCGCGCTGGAAGAAAATTTTTCCGTCGCTCTGTTTGAACGCACGTCTGCGGGGATGACGCTCACCGCCGCCGGGCGCCGCTTGTTGCCAATGGCCGAAAAAGTGCTGAGCGCCGCGCAGGCCATGCGCAACGAGGCCAAGGCGATCAAGGACGAGATCGGCGGCGTGGTTCGCGTCGGCACGGTGTCGGATCCGGACTTCATCCGCGTGGCGCCGTTCATGCGGGCGGCGATGAGCCGCTATCCGCTGATGGAGCTGGAGTTTCTCCACGTGGTCACGGGCGAGGCGTTCCAGCGAGTGCGTGACGGCGAGCTGGACGCGAGTTTCTACTACGGCGAGCTGAGCCATTCCGACGTCGGCTCGGTGAGCCTGCGTGACGTCGACTTCCGCGTGGTGATGGCGCCGTCGTGGAAGGATCGGTTCGATCAGAACGACTTCGCCGAGATCGCGCGTCAGCCCTGGGTGGTGCCGCCGCCGATCAGCACGCATCACACATTGATCGCGGCCCTGTTCAAACAGCATGGCCTCAAGCCGACGCGCGTGGTCGAGGCCGATCACGAGGCGGTGATCAGCTCGCTGGCCATGGCGGGGCTGGGCATCGCCCTGATGCGCGAGGAGAAAGCCCTGGAGCGTGAGCGCCTCGGCGAGCTGACGATCTGGGGCGAAGTCCGCCTGACGACGCGCCTGCAGTTCATCCACGCCACGCAGCGCGCGGACGATCCGCTGGTCCGCGCCCTGGTCGGGGTGGTGCGGGAGGTCTGGGAGCTGGCGACCGGCTGAGCTCGAAGCCATTTGTTTTCAAGAATGATTCTCATGTAGACTAAAACCAGGACAGACGCTGCCCAAGCAGACGTGTCAGCCATCCGGCATCGCCGGACCTTTCACTTCTGGGGATTTTCGATGTCCAGGTTTCGCCTCAAGGCATTGACGGCCGCTGCCGTCGCGATCTACGCCGGTCCCGCATTCGCCCAGGATGCCCCGCCGGAATCCACAACTCGGACTGACCCCGCGCCGGGAGGCGAACGCGCCGTCGCGCTGCCGCAGGTCCGCGTCGAAGACACGGTCGAGTCGCCCTACAAGGCCAACACGGTGTCCTCGCCCAAGTTCACCCAGCCGCTGATCGACACGCCGCAGACCATCACCGTGATCAAGAAGGAAGTGATCGCCGAGCAGGGCGCGCTGAGCCTCACCGACGCGTTGCGCAACACGCCGGGCATCACCTTCCAGCTCGGTGAAAACGGCAACACCGCCAGCGGCGACACCATCTTCCTGCGCGGCTTCGATACGCAGGGCAGCATCTTCCTCGACAACATCCGCGACATCGGCGCATCGGTGCGCGACGTGTTCAATGTCGAGCAGATCGAAATCGTCAAAGGCCCCGCCGGCGCCGACAACGGCCGCGGCATCGCCTCGGGTTACATCAACCTGGTGAGCAAGACGCCGTTCGCCGACGACGCGCGCAGCGGCTCGCTGAGCTACGGCACCGAAGAGCGTCGCCGCATCACCGCCGATCTCAACCAGGTGGTGGGCGAGCACACCGCCGTGCGTATCAACCTGCTGGGCCAGGATGGCGGCGTCGCCGGCCGCGACGTGGTGGAGCGCCGGCAGTGGGGCATCGCGCCCTCGGTCGCCTTCGGTCTGGGCACGCCGACCCGCGTCACCCTGTTCTCGCAGCACATCCGCCAGGACAACACGCCCGACGGCGGCGTGTCGGCGATCGGCATCTCGGGCTATCGCTTCACGACGCTGGAACAGGTGGGCGTCGATCCCAAACCGGTCGATCGGGGAAATTATTACGGCCTGAATTCCGACTTCGAAGATCTCAGCGCCAACCTGTTCACCGCGCGCATCGAGCACGATCTGTTGCCGGGCATCACCCTCCGCAACCTGTCGCGCTACGGCAAGAGCGACCAGAAACGCATCCTGTCTGCGCCGCTGCAGGCGCCGACGGTGTCCGACGGCACCGGCGCCGCGCTCGTGATTCGCGCCGATCCGGACACCTGGACCCAGGGCCGCAATCGCCAGGCGAGTTATCGCGAGAATCAAATCCTCACCAACCAGACCAGCCTGCGCGCCGACTTCCATACCGGCGCGATCGAGCACAACCTCACCAGCGGCGTCGAGTTCATCTACGAGTCGCAGTTCACGCCCACCTACGCGGTGACCGCGACGACGCCGGCGCAGGTGCAGACGCCGGCGAATCTCTACCATCCCAGCCGCGACGATCCCGCGGTGTCGCTGTCGCGCAACGGCGTCTTCGCCGACGGCGACACCACCACTGCGGCGGTCTACGTTTTCGACACGATCAAACTCGATTCTCAGTGGCAGGTGAACGGCGGCGTGCGCTGGGAGCGTTACGACTCGGCCACCGACAGCACCAGCCTGTCCACCGCCGCGCTGTTCCCTGCCTTACCAGTGGGCACGCTGGTGCCCGCGCACATCGCGGACTCGGACAATCTGCTGAGCTGGAAGGCCGGCGTGCTATTCAAGCCCCTGCCCAACGGCAGCATCTATGTGGCCTACGCCAACTCGCTGCGCCCGCCGGGTGGCGACAACTTCACGCTCGCCGCTGCGACCTCGGGCGCGGCCGGCACCGCGAACGCCAACATCAACAGCCCGGCGCTCGATCCGCAGAAGGCGATCAACACCGAAGTCGGCACCAAGTGGGATTTCATGGGCGGCCGTCTCGGCCTGACCGCCGCGCTGTTCCAGAGCAAGAACAAGAACGATCTGGCGCGCGCAGACGACGACGGCAGCGTCCGCCAGTACGGCGAGCGCAAGGTCGAGGGCGTGGAGCTGGGCGCGGTCGGCCAGCTGCTGCCCAACTGGAATCTCACGTTCGGCTACACCTTCCAGGACACCGAAGTCTCCAAGGGCGCGGAGACGGTGCTGGCTGACGGCACGGTGCTGCGTGCGCAGGACGGCAACGCGATCCAGTTTTCGCCGAAAAACAGCGCCACCTTGTGGACGACTTACAAGCTGCCGATCCCGCTCACCATTGGCGGCGGCGCACGTTATGTCGACACCCAGGCGCGGACGGTTTCCACGCGCAGCGTCGATACCACGACGGGTGCGATCACGCCGGTGACGACCGGCATCCTGCAGGTCAAGGACTACACGGTGTTCGACGCCGTGGCGACTTACGACATCACGCCCAATCTCGGCGCCCAGCTCAACGTCTACAACATCGCCGACAAGGATTACGTCGCCAGCGTCAACAACTCGGGGCAGCGCTACTTCCCCGGCACGCCGCGCTCGTACCTGGTGACGGTCAATCTGCGTTTTTAGATTCCTGTGGTTTTTTGGAAAGCGACGAAAGGACTACCCATGCTGGTGCACATTCCCGATGTCCTCACCGCCGAGCAGACCGCAAAGATGCGCGATGCGCTCGAGCGCGTGGACTGGAGCGATGGCCGCGTCACCGCCGGTGCGCAGGCGGCGCGGGTCAAGCACAACCAGCAGATCGGCGAATCGCATCCTCTGGCCAGGGAACTGAGCGAGATTGTCCTCAGGCAGCTTGCGCAGAGTTCCCTGTTCACTTCGGCCGCCTTGCCGCTGAAAGTGTTTCCGCCGCTGTTCAATCGCTACACCGGTGGCGAACATTTCGGCATGCACGTCGATACCGCCGTGCGGCTCACGCGCGAGGCGCCTTTCCGCGTGCGCACCGATCTTTCCGCCACCTTGTTTCTGGCGCCGCCGGAAAGCTACGACGGCGGCGAGCTGGTTGTGGATGACACCTACGGCCAGCACGCGGCCAAGCTGCCGGCCGGGCATCTGCTGTTGTATCCGGCGAGCAGTCTTCACGAGGTGCGGCCGGTGACGCGCGGCGCGCGACTGGCGGCGTTCTTCTGGGTGCAGAGCATGGTCCGCGACGACGGCAAACGGCGTCTGCTGTTCGACATGGACCAGGCGATCCAGGCGCTCAACGCCAGCCACGCCGGGCATCCCTCGGCGACGCAGCTCACCGGCGTGTACCACAACTTGCTCCGTCGCTGGGCCGAGCTGTGATGAAGGCTCCGGAACCTGTCGCCGCCTCGAGACAAGGCCTGCGGGCGCAGGCGCGGCGGGCCTGGTGGCTTCGCCAACTCTATGCCTGGCACTGGATCAGCTCGGCCCTGTGCCTGACCAGCCTGATGCTGTTCACCCTCACCGGCATCACCCTGAATCATTCGGCGCAGATCAAGTCCCGGCCGGTGGTCGTCCGGCTCGAAGCCACACTGCCGGGCGACTTGCGCGAGACGCTCGCGCGGCAGCATTCCGCGGGTGGCAGCCTGCCGCCCGCGCTGCGCGCCTGGCTGGCCTCGCGGTGGTCGCTGCGCGATGTCGGCGGCGATCCGGAGTGGTCCGAAGATGAGGTCTATCTGCCCCTGCCGCGGCCGGGCGGCGACGCCTGGTTGAGCGTGGAACTGGACACCGGCCTGATCCGCTACGAGCGCACCGATCGCGGCTGGATCGCCTACCTCGACGATCTGCACAAGGGCCGCAATGCCGGCGTGGTGTGGCCCTGGTTCATCGACGCGTTCGCCGCGGCCTGCCTGGTCTTCGCCAGCACCGGCCTGCTGTTGCTCAAGATGCATTCCACGCGCCGGCGCATGACCTGGCCGACGGTCGGCCTGGGCCTGCTGCTGCCGCTGCTGCTGGCGCTGTTCTTCGTTCACTGACTGCCGAGACCCTCATGAGAAGCGCCCTGCTGCGATCCCGATTCACCCGGACCTCCTTTTCGCTGGCGCTCTGCGGCCTGTTCGGAGCGCCGGCGTTCGCCGCCGATCTGGAGCTGAGCCTGCAGATCCCGCAACTCGACACCGCCGAAGTTCATCGCCCCTACGTCGCGGTCTGGCTGGAGAGACAGGACCACTCGGTGCCAGCGACGCTGGCGCTGTGGTATCAGCAGAAACGCGCGCCGCCATCGGCCGTAGCCGGGCCGCAGCCGGAAGGCGGCACCAAATACCTGCCGGACCTGCGCCAATGGTGGCGCCGCGCCGGCCGCGATATGAAGCTGCCCGTGGACGGCGTCAGTGGCGCCACGCGCAACGCCGGCGAGCATCATCTGAGCTTCCGCGAGGGCGAGATGCCCTTGAACAAGCTGCCGCCGGGGGAATATCGGCTGATGGTGGAATCCGCGCGCGAGGACGGCGGCCGCGAGCTGCTCAACATTCCCTTCCAATGGCCCGTCGCCGCCGCGCAGGAGATCAAGGCGCAGGGCAAATCGGAGCTCGGCGCTCTCACGCTCGCGCTCAAGCCTTGATTTTTTTCTTTCAGGAAAGCCGCTATGAACAAGCCGTTCCCGCCGTACTTCCGCTACACCGCGCTGACGATCGCGCTGCTCGCTCCGCTGAGTGCGACTGCGCACAAGGGCTGGCTGCTGCCATCCAAGACGGTCCTCAACGTCGGCCAGTGGGTGACCTTCGACGCGGGCACCGCGAGCGATCCTTTCGTCAAGGATCACAACGCGATGAAGCTCGACAACCTCGTCGTCACCGCGCCCGACGGCAGCGCGATCGAGCCGCAGAACGCCAGCACCGGCAAGCTGCGCAGCACCTTTGACCTGCAGCTCAGCCAGCCCGGCACCTATAAGATCGCGGTGCTCAACACTGGTATCAACGCAAGCTGGGACGACGCCGACGGCAAGACCCAGCGCTGGCCGCCGCGCGGCACGGCGTTCACCCAGGAAGGCTTCGCCAGCGAGGTGCCCGCCAAAGCCAAGAACCTCAAGGTCACCCAGTCAATCGGGCGACTGGAAACCTTCGTCACCGCGGGCGCGCCTAACGACGCTGCGCTCAAGCCGAGCGGACGCGGGCTCGAGCTGGTGCCGGTGACCGCGTTCAACGATCTGTATGTCGGCGAGCCGGCGACGTTCCAGTTGCTGCTCGATGGCAAACCGGCGGCGGACGTAAAGGCCGAGCTGATCGCCGACGGCGTCCGCTATCGCGATGCACCCGGGGAGGTTGAACTCGTCTCAGACAAGCAGGGCAAGCTCAAGATCGAATGGCCCGGTCCGGGTCTGTACTGGTTTTCGGCAACCGTTGAGGACAAGAAGGCGGAAAAACCGGCCAGGGATCGGCGCAGCAGCTATGTCGCCACCTTTGAGGTGTTGTCGCCCTGATGTCGCGGCGGGCAGGAAGCTAGTTCGGCACCGAGGCGGGTGTGCCGCTGCCCGGTTCGGAGACGAAGCCGAGCTTGGTGACACCGGCCTTGGCAGCCTCTGCCATCACTTCGGCGATCACCTGATAACGGGTGTCGCGGTCGGCACGCACGTGCAGCTCCGGAGTCGGATCTTTCTGGCCGGCGGCTTGCAGGCGCGTGATGGCCTCGGCCATCGTCACCACCTGGCCGTCCCAGAACAGCTTGCCGTCCTGATCGATGGCGAAGTCCACCTTGTCGGGCTCGGCCTTCATCGGCTCGGACGTGGCCTGCGGCAGATTGATCTTCACCGAGTTGGTGAGCAGCGGCGCGGTGATGATGAAGATCACCAGCAGCACCAGCATCACGTCGATCAGCGGCGTCATGTTGATGT
>CAXTSJ010000043.1:0-19321 GCA_964246995.1 uncultured Hydrocarboniphaga sp. | reverse complement strand
CCTGGTGCCGGGCTTCGAAGCGCCGGTGATGCTGGCCTACTCGGCGCGCAACCGCTCCGCGTCGATCCGCATTCCCTACGTGCCGAACCCCAAGGGCCGCCGCATCGAGGTACGCTTCCCCGACTCCACTGCCAACCCCTATCTCGCCTTCACCGCGATGATGATGGCCGGCATCGACGGCATCCAGAACAAGATCCACCCCGGCGATCCGTCGGACAAGGATCTCTACCATCTGCCGCCGGAAGAAGACGCGCTGATCCCGCGCGTCTGCCACTCGCTGGACATGGCGCTGGAATCGCTCGACAAGAACCGCGGCTTCCTCACTGCCGGCGGTGTGTTCACCGACGACGTGATCGACGCCTACATCGAACTCAAGATGCAGGAGGTCACGCGCTTCCGCATGACCACGCATCCGATCGAGTTCGAAATGTATTATTCGCTGTGATCGAAGATCACAAAAAATAATACGAAGGCATGGTTTGGCCTTCGTATCGCAAGCGATGCGAAGGGTTACCAGATCAAGCTTGCTAAACAAAAGCCCCGCTTGCGGGGCTTTTGTCTTATGCGCTTGAAGACTCAGTGTGATGCGAAGCCGTAGCTGTCCAGCGTGAGCCGCTTGAGATCGACGCCCTGTTGCAGAAACACCTCGTGGACGCGGTCCTGCAGGGTGGCGTAGCCGATCCAGTCGTTGTGTTGGAGAAGCGACTCGCTGCCGGCCGTGGAGACGGTGGTCAGGATGCCGAAGGTCTCCGCGGAGCGCTGTTTTTCCGCGTCACTCATGAACATGATTTCCGGACTACGCTGGAGCGAGCCCGCGATCCGGTCGCGCGCTGCGCGGGAGTCGGAGGGCGCGGCGCTTGCGCGATGGACAATCTCCCAGGCGCTGACGTAGTAGGCCGCCATCACGTCGGCGAGATTGCGAGCGTTGTAGCCCGATTGCCGCAGCAGGTGATCGAAGCGTTGCCACATCGCATCGTTCGACAGCACGTTTCTGATTTCGGACGACGGCTCCGGATCGGAGGCTTCGACATTGACCGCGATCTGTTGCCGCAAGGTGCGACTGATGCCGGCCGACGGACGATAGTCGAGGTTTGCCACCAGGGTTTCGGTGACGCCGTCGCGCCGCATCCTGGGCACCGGTGATGGGCCGGCGTTTCCGAGCACGCTTCTCTGCGCTGCCACCAGAGTCGGCGTGCCGACGTTCTGAAGCAGGCTGCCGTAAAAATCCGGCGACAGACACAAGGGCGAAGGCTCCGCGGATTCCTGGGCGAAACTGCGCGCCATCCATACCAGCGGGCCTGCGATCAAGAAAACGAAAACAAGAAAAGGTCGATAGAACATCATAAGCAGCTGCCTGTCGCGGTTACGCTTTCATCCGACTCTCAGGTGGCAGCGTACAAAGCCGCTCAAGTCAGAGGAGTGACACTGCCGATTTTGCAGGTCTTGGGTCGACCCTACTGAGCCAAGCCTTAACCAACGGTTACCCCGGCGTCCGATGGGCACCGCGACGCAGCCGATCAGCTGTCTTCCAGAAACTGCAGCTGCACCGCTTTACGCGGCGCTTCGTCGCCCACCGGCAGGGTGCGGACGTAGCGGCCGTCCGGCTGCAAGGTCCAGCTCTGCACGGTATCGGCCAGATAGGCTTCAAGGTGGTCGACGATGCGCGCGCGCAGCTTCTTGTCCTTGACCGGAAACGCAATCTCGACGCGCCGATACAGGTTGCGCTCCATCCAGTCGGCGCTGGACAGGAACACTTCGGGCTTTCCGGCATTGAGAAAATAGAACACGCGGTGATGTTCGAGAAAACGCCCGACCACCGAATGCACGCTGATGTTGTCCGACAGCCCCGGAACACCGGGGCGCACCGAGCACATCGCGCGCACGATCAGATCGATCTTCACGCCGGCCTGCGAAGCTTCGTAAAGCTTCTTGATCATCTCCGACTCGACCAGCGAATTCATCTTGGCGATGAGTCGCGCGGGCTTGCCGGCACGCGCGTGTGCGATCTCGCGATCGATGCGTTCCTGCATCTCCTGGAACATGGTGAAAGGCGATTGCAGGAGGCTGTGCAGCTTGTTGACACGGCCCAGGCTGGTGAGCTGCAGGAACACCGCATGCACGTCACGACAGATTTCCTGGTCGGCGGTGAACAGGCCGTAATCGGTGTACTGGCGCGCGGTCCGCGGGTGATAGTTGCCGGTGCCCAGGTGCGCGTAGTAACGCAAGCCGCTGCTGTTGCCGCCGGGCAGGGCCGCTGAGGGCGACGCCGGGGTCAGGCTCAACTCTTCGCGACGCACCACCAGGCACATCTTGGCGTGAGTCTTGTAGCCGACCACGCCGTAGACGATGTGCGCGCCGACGTTCTCCAGTTTTTCCGCCAGATCGATGTTGTCGGCCTCGTCGAAGCGCGCACGTAGCTCGACCACCACCGTCACTTCCTTGCCGCCGCGCGCCGCTTCCATCAGCGCCTCGACCACCGGCGACTTGGCGCCGGTGCGATACAGCGTCTGCTTGATCGCCAGCACTTTCGGGTCTTTCGACGCCTGGCGCAAAAACTCCAGCACCGGCGTGAACGAATCGTAGGGGTGGTGCAACAGCACGTCGCGCTCGCGCACCGCGGCGAAGATGTCGCCGGTGAGCGCCTTGGGCAAACGCGGCGTGAACGGTGCGTACTTGAGATCGGCGCGATCCACCAGATCGGGGATCGCCATCAACCGCATCAGGTTCACCGGGCCATTGACCTGATAAACGTCGGCGGTCGTGAGTTGCATCTCCTGCATCAAATAATTCCACAGCGACTCGGGGCAGTTGTCCGCCACTTCCAGGCGCACCGTGTCGCCCCATTGCCGTTGGCTCAATTCGTCTTCAAGCGCTTCGGCCAGGTCCTTGGCCTCTTCCTCGTCGACGAAGAGATCGGAGTTGCGGGTCACGCGGAACTGGTAGCAACCGGTGGCTTCCATGCCCGGAAACGCGTCGTCGACATAGGCGTGAATCACCGAGGACAGGAACACGAAGTCGCAAGGACCGCCGCCTTTCAAATCGCGCGGCAGCTGGATCAGGCGCGGCAATACCCGCGGCGCCTGCACAACCGCAAAGCCGATGTTGCGCCCGAAAGCATCCTTGCCCGACAAGGACACAATGAAGTTGAGCGACTTGTTGAGAATCCGCGGGAAGGGATGCGCCGGGTCCAGACCGATCGGCGACAGCACCGGCAACAGCTCGGTGGTGTAGTAGTTGCGCAGCCAGGCTTCCTGCTCCGAAGTCCAAGCGGACCGCCGCAGAAAACGGATGCGCTCGGCCTCCAGCGCTGGCACCAGCACGTCGTTGAATACCTGGTACTGCTCGTCCACCAGCGCATGCGCACGCGTGCTGATCGCGGTCAGCGACTCCTGCGGCGAAATGCCGTCGGGTCCGCGCTGCGAGGTTCCAGCCTCCGCCATCTGCATCAGGCCGGCAACGCGGATCTCGAAAAATTCATCGAGGTTGGCGCTGGAGATACACAGGAACTTGAGCCGCTCCAACAGCGGCAGGCTGGCGTCCTTGGCCTGCTCCAGTACCCGCTGATTGAACTCCAGCAGGGACAGTTCGCGATTGATGAACAACTCGGCGGCGGGATAGTCCGGTCTGGCGTCGGACTTGGTGGGAGCGTCCATGGCGGTCTTGTGTTGTGGTTCGCCCGGCACGTTAAGGCGAACGGGATTGCAAGGATGTTACACCGCGCTCACCACCCGCTTTAAGCAGCCTGACGCCGGGCGGTGAGCGTCACGGAACCGTAACACGGGCTTGGCACTCTCCCCCGGCTTCAATCACGGGAGAAAATCGAATGCAGCTCAACGCGCGCACGGCTGCGGTGGCCGCTGTTTTACTTGCAGCCGCCGGCTGCGCCAGCAAAACCTCTTGGCAGGGTGCGGTTGCCGAGAAAGCCTACGACAAGGACCTGGAAGTCCGGCGTCTGGCCGAAGTCATCAACAACGATGACTACTATCAGATCTATGTCGAAAACCGCATTTACGTGCTGTCCGATCCCAAGGACTTCCGCAGCCTGATCAAGGTCGGCGAAGTGCCCAAGACCGTGACCAAGATCGGCGGCGGCCCCAATGGCGAGCGCCTGGTCTACGGCCTCACCAGCAACGAGGCCAAGACCATGGAGAGCAAGGTCGGTTTCAAGGGCGGCGCGCAGGAAATGTACGAGGGCAACCGTCCCGGTCTGGCCAAAGGTTTCTTCGGCGTGCTCGGCAAGGACGGCAGCTATGTCGCCACGGACGACTGGTCGGTGGCGCAGCAGTTCAAATCCGGCTCCGCCCCGAGCAGCGCACAGACCGGCAAGGCGCCCGACGGCAAGCCGGTGACCTATGTCGCCAAGGGCGATCTCAAAGAGCTGCAGGCGCGCTTCGACAAGCTTTTCGCCAAGTAGAAAACTGTGGTATCCGCGGCCCGCCCGGCTTGCCTGGCGGGCCGCGGTATTTTTGATGCCCGTTGCGTTCAGCCGACCCGCCTAAGCTGCGCCATGCTCCCTATCCGCGTTCAATGAAGCGCCCGACGCTGCCGCCCGCCTTGCGGGCCGGCCTGATGCATGGATTGGGCTTGCTGGACCGATATCCCTGGGTGCTGCCGCTGGCGAGCTTCGTGGCCGGCGCCGCCAGCTACTTCATGGTCCGGCGCGGCGAAGTACTCGCTCGCTCCATCGCCGCACTGGCCTTGCTCGGCTGGCCCTGGCTGCTGGTGCAAAGCTGGATACACGACTGGCTGGTGCGGCGGTTTCCGTCGCGCTGGACACCGTATGCCCTGCAGATGATCACCCAGTCGCTGCAGCAGGAGATTCTGTTTTTCAGCCTGCCGTTTTTCATCGGCGCGATGCAACCAGACTGGGGACAATGGGCCTTCACCGCCCTGGCTGCCTTCGCCGCCCTGGTCAGCGCGATCGATCCGGTCTACGAAAAGCGCGTCGCCCATCGGCCGGCGATGGGGCTGCTGTTCCATGCCTATTGCAGTTTCGTCTGCGCACTCGTGGTGCTGCCGATGGCGCTGAAAGTACAACTCGAAAACGCGCTACCACTGGCGCTGGCGATCACCGGGCTCTGGCTGGTGCTGGGGCTGCCCAAGGTCTGGGCCGATCTGGCGACGCCGCGTGCGCGCTGGCTGGGGGTCACCGGACTGGTATTCGCGCCTTTCATGCTCTGGCTGTTGCGGGCGCATGTGCCGCCGGCGGGCCTGTCGGTGACCGACGCGCGGGTGTCGCAAAGCATCGAAGACTTGCAGCCGGGCCCAAAAGTCGAGCGCCTCGCCGCCGGCGCATTACTCAGCGGCGGCGCGATCGCCTTCGTCGCCATCCGTGCGCCGATGGGCCTGGAGCAGAGCGTGATGTTCGAATGGTCCAAGGATGGCGCGCCGCTGGATCGCATCGCCGCGGAGATCCACGGTGGCGGCAAGGCCGGCTGGCGCACCTACAGCCGCAAGCGCAAATTTCCGGAGGACCCGCGCGGGCACTGGCGTGTCGATCTGGTGACGCCGGACGGACAGCTGATCGAGCGGCTGATGTTCGACGTGATCTGACCGGAAATGTAAGGTTGAGGTGAGCCTAGCGAACCCCAACATCGCGAACGTGATCGTTGACTACGCCGTCTTCGCCAGGCGCTCGCGGCGCTGCGACACGCCGGCGGCGAGCACGCGCAGGACTTCCACGCTGTCGTCCCAGCCGATGCAAGCGTCGGTAACGCTCTGGCCATAGGTCATCTGCTCGCGCGCGGCGATCTCCTGCCGGCCTTCAACTAGATGCGACTCCACCATCACGCCGATGATGCGCTGGTCGCCTGCCGCGAGCTGGTTGCCCACGTCCGTTGCGACCACGCTCTGACGCCTGTGCTGCTTGGAACTGTTGGCGTGGCTGAAGTCGATCATGATCTGCGGCTTGAGGCCGGCCTTGACCATCGCGGTGCTGGCGGCCTCCACCGACAGTGCGTCGTAGTTGGTACCGGAACTGCCGCCACGCAGGATCACGTGGCAGTCCTGATTGCCGGTGGTCTCGAAAATCGAAATCTGGCCCTGCTGGGTGAGCGATAGAAAACGGTGCGGCGCGCGCGTCGACTGACAGGCGTCGACCGCGACTTTGACGCTGCCGTCAGTGCCGTTCTTGAAGCCGACCGGGCAGGACAGACCGCTGGCCATCTCGCGGTGCAATTGCGATTCGGTCGTGCGCGCGCCGATGGCGCCCCAGGACACCAGGTCCGACAGGTACTGCGGCGTCAGCAGATCGAGATACTCCACGCCGGCCGGCATGCCCTGGCCGTTGAGGTCGAGCAGCAACTGACGCGCGATGCGCAGGCCGCGGTCGATGTCGTAGCTGTCGTTGAGATCGGGGTCGTTGATGAGCCCTTTCCAGCCCACCGTCGTGCGCGGCTTTTCGAAATACACGCGCATCACGATCAGCAACTGCCGGCTCAGCGATTCGCGGACACCGGCCAGACGCTGGGCGTAGTCGATGGCGGCTGCGGTGTCATGGATCGAGCAGGGGCCGATCACCACCAGCAGGCGATCGTCGCGGCCGGCGAGGATGTCCTGGATCTGGCGACGGGTATCGAACGTGGTCTGCGCCGCGCGTTCGGACAGCGGCAGTTCGGCCTGGACCTGGGCCGGCGTCGACACCGCGCGGATCGAGCGGATGCGGGTGTTTTCGGTGACGAACTTCATTACAAGGCTTTGCCTGGTGGGCCTGAACCGGAAAGGGCGGGGATGCTAGCAGAGCCGCGCTTTGCGCCCTAGTGCTGCGCTAAGCTGGGCGCGCTGCCGAGCTGTGCCAAAAAGACCCCAGAGAGTTTCTTGAATAATTTTTTATCACACGCCTTGGCTGCGCTCTGTCTGTCGATCGCGAGCACCATCGTCGTCGCGGCCGAGCGCCCTCTCGCGGTCTATAACCAGAGCGCGTTGGCGCGGTCCACCGAGTTGCCGGTCCTGGGTGAAACCACGGTGCTGGACGAGAGCGGGGCGATCACCGGGCTGCGCTTCGACCTCAGCACCGAGTACCACGCCAGCGCCGCGATCGGCGAATCGGTCAGCCTTGACGGCGAGACCGATCTGCTGACCCTCGCCCTGCGCCGCGGTTTTGCTCGCGGCCTGGAGTGGACTGCCGAAATCCCGGTGCTGCATCAGGGCGGCGGATTTCTTGACCGGCCGATCGAGAACTGGCATCGCTTTTTCAGCCTGCCCGACGGAGGCCGCAAGGCGGTGGCGCGCAATCGCTACCGCTACACCTATGTTCGCGACGGCCAGACCTTGCTCGACGCGCAGCACACCGGCTGGGGGCTCGGTGATCTGCGCGCCGGCCTGGGCTGGCGCGTGCTCGACGGCCTGGCCTTGCGCGCCGAATCGAAGTTCGCCACCGGCGACGACGATCACCTGGCCGGTGGCAACAACGGCGGCGCGCTGTGGCTGGACTGGGCATTGCCCCTGCCCACGGACTCGCGGATCAGCGGCTTCGCTTCGGCCGGCGCGTCCACCAACGGGCGATCGGACGTGCTGACCGACCAGCAGAAGCGCTTCGTGCCCTTCGTCGCAGGCGGCCTGACGGCGCGCATCACCGAGCGCCTGATTCTGCTCGGCCAGCTCTACGGGCACGGCCCGCTCTACGGCGACTCTGCGCTGAACCCTTTTCGCGCGGCTCTGCAGCTGGCACTGGGCCTGCGCTATCGCGCCGCGCCGCAGCTCGATATCGATGTCGGGTTTCAGGAGGACCCGGTTGTCGCCGCGTCGCCGGACTTCAGTTTTCACCTCGCCTTGAGCTGGCGGAACGGTCATTGAGCCGCTGACCGAACCCGGCGCCCGACTGCCGGTCTGAAGCTGCGATTCGGCGATCGTCGCCGCAACTCGCGAGCGTTCCCCTACACTAAAGCCCATGCGGATCCGTCACCGTCTGCCGTCTCTGGCTCTGGGCCTCGCGCTGCTGCTGACGCAGTGGCTGACGTTTGCGCATGCGCTGGAACATCCGGCGTTGCGTACCGACAAGGCCTGCGCGGTCTGCATCGTCGGCATCCACCTGGATTCCGGCGCGCCGTTGCCGCAGATGCCGTCGCTGGCGCTGGCGCCGCAGCTGCAGACTTTTGCTTTAACCCCGGCGCCGGTTACCGCAGGCTGCCGACCCACCACCGCGCGCGCCCGCGCGCCGCCCCTGCACCTCGTCTGACAGCCCCCGTTGCCGCATCCGCCTGATGGCGGTTGCGCGCTTTCGTCGCCGCTTTGCGGCTGACACGCCTGTTTGCGAGGTTCCCATGTCCTTTCCGTTCCGTCGCTCCGCCATCGCGAGCGCGCTGTACCTGATGCTGTCCCCTTCCGCCAACGCCGACGAGGCGCCGGCTCCCGCTGCCGACGACGCGCCCGTTGATATCCCCGAAATCGTCATCACCGCCGATCCGCTGTCGCGCAAGGCGGACCAGTTCACCCAGCCGGTCGAGGTGCTCAGCGGCGAGGCCTTGGCGCGCGATCGCAGCCCATCGATCGGCGAAACCCTGGAACGCCAGCTCGGCGTGTCCACCACCGACTTCGGCCGCGGCGCCGGGCGCCCGATCATCCGCGGCCAGGGCGGTCCGCGCGTGCAGGTGCTGGAGAACGGCATCGGCTCGATGGACGCTTCCGACGTTTCCACCGATCACGATGTGACCATCGACCCGGCGCACGCCAGGCAAATCGAAATCCTCAAAGGTCCGGCGACGCTGCTCTATGGCAGCGCGGCTTCGGCGGGCGTGGTCAACGTGGTCGATGGCCGGTTGCCGGACACCGTGACGCCTGGCCTGACGGGTTCGGCCGGTGGTGGCTACGGCAGCAATGGCGACGAGCGCTTCGGCAACCTCGAGGCCGGCTTCGGTTTCGGTGGCACCCAGCTGCATGCCGATCTCGCCGGCCGCAAGGCGGGTGACTACGACATCAAGGGCAGCGCGGGGCTCGACGGCAGCGGCAGCCACGGCACGCTGGCCAACAGTGCCACGCGCAAGGATTCCGGATCGCTATCCGCGGCCCAGGTCTGGGACGGCGGATCGCTGGCGGGCAGCTTCAGCCGCATCGTCGCCCAGTACGGCCTGCCGGTGGAGGAAGAAGCGTTCATCGACATGAGCCAGAGCCGCGAAGACCTGGAGCTGAAGCTCGATGCGCCGGTGGACGGCCTGGAATCGCTGCGACTGCGCGGTGGTTACAACGACTACGGTCACGTCGAGTTCGAAGCGCCCGGCGTGCCCGGCACGCGTTTCAAGAACAAGCAGGGCGAAGGGCGCCTTGAAGCCGTCCACAGCCCGATCGCCGGCTGGCGCGGCGTCTTCGGTTTGCAGTATGGCCACCGCGACTTTTCCGCGATTGGCGAAGAGGCTTTCGTGCCGCCGACGATCAGCACCAACATCGGCGCCTTCCTGGTCGAAAACCGGCCGGTGGACTGGGGCGATCTGGAGCTGGGCGTGCGCGTCGACCGCACGCGCAGCGAGCCCGACGCCATCGCCTCACGCAACTTCACACCGCTGGCGGGCTCGCTGGGTACTACCGTCAACCTCGGCGAGGACTACCACCTCAAGCTCTACGCCACCCATTCGCAACGCGCGCCGGTGACCGAAGAGCTGTATTCGTTCGGCCCGCATGGCGCGACCGAGACTTTCGAGCGCGGCGATGCCGACCTGCGCAAGGAGACGGCGAACAATTTCGAGATCGGTCTCGACCGCCACAACGGCCGCTTCCAGTGGCGCGGCAACGTCTACTACGAGCGCATCAACCACTACATTTTCGAACAGGAGACCGACACCGGCTTGAACGCCGACGGCAGCGGCACCCCGTCCAGCGACAGTCAGGCCGACCGGGTCGATGGAGACGGGCTGTTCGACCCGGAAGGTGAACTGCTGCTGGTGCAATACCGTCAGGCCAACGCGCGCTTCTACGGCGTCGAAGGCGAGGCGACTTATCAGTGGCTGCAAGGCCCGGTCACCCTCAGCAGCCGCCTGTTCGGCGACCTGGCGCGCGGCGAGCTGAGCGGCGGCGATGATCTGCCGCGGATCACGCCGGCCCGCGTCGGCCTGGGTCTTCAGGCGGATGCCGGCGCGCTCAGCGGCGGCATCGACCTGGTGCGGATCTTCAAGCAGGACCGCATCGCGTCGCTGGAAACCGAAACCGACGGCTACACCCAGCTCAACGCCGACCTGCGTTACAGCCTGCCGGTGAGCAGCCAGGCCGCGGTGTACCTGCGTGGCCGCAACCTGCTCAACGAGGAGGAGCGCCGGCACACGTCCTTCATCAAGGACGCGGCGCCACTGCCAGGCGCCAGCGTGGTGGCGGGATTCGAGGTCAGTTTCGGAACCTGACGACAACGCATCGGCGCCCGAAGAACCGGGCGCCGATGCGGCTCAGGCTTCGACCAGAACCTTGAAGCCGCCGAAGAACATGCGCTTGCCGTCGAAGGGCAGCGACGCCGGGTCCATCATGTCCGCCAGGCGCGGATCCTTCATCACCCTGGCGTTGACGCGGTCACGCTGCGCCCGCGACTTGAAGACGATCCACGAAAACACCACGGTTTCACCAGCCTTGAGCTTGACGCTCTGCGGGAACGAGGTGAGCTTGCCGGGCTTGACGTCGTCGGCCACGCATTCGCGGTATTCCAGCGCGCCGTGCTCGCGCCAGATGGCGCCAGCGCGCTTCGCCAGACGGCGATATGCCGCGAGCTTGTCGGCGGGTACGGGCACCACGAATCCGTCCACATAGTTCATGACACTCTCCTTGCGATCAGTGATCTGCTCTCTACGACGAACCGGCGAAGGCAAAATCGACAGACCCTCTGCAATCGTTTGCCTGCGCTCATGGCCGGGGTCTTGCTTGACGGCCCGATCCTGCCGATGTTTTTGTGATCGCGGCGGCGCCCCCTCGATTGCTTTGCCACAATAAGACCATGACCAACGCCTCCGACGTCGCTCCTCGCCCGATCGCCAACGACCGGTTCCTCCGTGCCCTGCGCCGCCAGAGCGTGGATCGCACGCCGGTCTGGATGATGCGGCAGGCCGGCCGCTACCTGCCGGAGTACCGCGCTACCCGCGCCCGTGCCGGCAGCTTCATGGATCTGTGCCGCAATGCCGAGCTGTGCTGCGAGGTGACGCTGCAGCCGCTCGAACGCTTTCGCCTGGATGCGGCAATCCTGTTCTCCGACATCCTCACCATCCCCGACGCGATGGGCCTGGGGCTCACCTTCGCCGAAGGCGAAGGCCCGCGCTTCTCCCGCCCGCTGAGCAACGCGGCCGACATCGATCAGCTCCCGATCCCCGATCCCGAGACCGAGCTGCGCTACGTGATGAACGCGGTGCGCACCATCCGCGGCGCGCTGGGTGACCGCCTGCCGCTGATCGGCTTCGCCGGCAGCCCCTGGACGCTGGCGACTTACATGGTGGAGGGCCGTGGCGGACACGACTTCGCCAAAATCAAGGCCCTGGCCTGCGACCAGCCCGAGGTGCTGGACCGGCTCACCGCCAAGCTCGCCGCCTCGGTGACCAGCTATCTGCTGGCCCAGGTCGCGGCCGGCGCCGATGCGCTGATGGTGTTCGACACCTGGGGCGGGGTGCTCGCGCCGGGTGCCTACCGGCGCCACTCGCTCGCGCCGATGCAGCTGATCGTCGACGGCCTGCGCGCGGGTGCCCCAAACACGCCGATCATCCTGTTCACCAAGAACGGCGGCGCCCATCTGCCGGCGATGGCCGACACCGGCTGCGACGCCCTGGGCGTGGACTGGACCACCGACCTGGCCGACGCGCGGCGAGCCGTCGGCGGCCGCGTCGCGCTGCAGGGCAATCTCGACCCGACCACTCTGTTCGCGCGGCCCGAGCGCATCCGAAATGAAGTCGCGCGGGTATTGGAAAGCTATGGCTCGGGGCCGGGGCTGGTGTTCAATCTGGGACACGGCATCCTGCAACAGACGCCGCCCGAACACGCCGCGGCGATGATCGAGGCAGTGCACGAGCTGAGCCCGGCTTATCACAAGGCCGGCCCATAGACCGGTGTCGTAACGGCCGGCGGTTGTCGCAGGGAGAGCTGCATGTTGTCGAGGCTGTTGCCGGCGCCGGTGATTGGCGTGCTCACGTTCGTCACCATGTTGGCGCTATTGCTGATGCTCACGCCGGCGCTGATGCTGGGCGTGGCGATCAAGGCGCTGGTGCCGGCATCGGCCGTGCGTCGCGGCGCAACCGCGGCGCTGGTGGCGATCGCCGATTTTTGGGTGCAGGTTGACGCACTGATCTACCGCCTGCTGCAGGACGTGCGCTGGCAGGTGATCGTGGAAGGTGAGATCGATCCGCGGCGCGGTTATCTGCTGGTCTGCAACCACCAGTCGTGGGCCGATATCCTGGTGCTCTGCGACGCCTTTCGCGGGCGCACGTTCTTCCCGCGGTTCTTTCTCAAGCAGGCGCTGATCTGGGTGCCGATCGTCGGCATCGTCTGCTGGGCGCTGGACATGCCTTTCATGAGACGCCACAGCCCGCAGGCGGTCGCGCGCAATCCGCGCCTGCGCGACGACGACCTGCGCGCCACCCGCGCTTTCTGCCAGAAATACCGCTGGCAGCCGATCAGCGCGGTGATGTTCCCCGAGGGCACGCGTTTCACCGCCAGCAAGCGCGACCAGAAGCAGTCGCCCTTTCGCCATCTGATGCGGCCCAAGGCCGGTGGCCTGGCCTTCATGATCGACGCAATGGGCGACCAGTTCGCCGGGCTGATCGACGTCACCATCGCCTACCGCTCCACGGTCTCGGAGGACGGCCTGCTCTGGAGCTGGCTGTGCGGGCGCCAGCCGACGCTGATCGTCCATGCGCAGGTGCAGCCGGTGCCGGTGCTGTCCGCTGCCGCAGACGGCGCGCCGCGCCAGCGCTTCCAGGACTGGGTCAATGTGCTCTGGGCGCAGAAGGACGCCCGGCTGGAGCGGCTCAAAAGCCTGACCGACGAAGGCGCGCAGGTGTCGACGCAGGTGCCGCACCGCGGTTAGCGTCGGCGGCGCGCCGCGTCTCTCCCCAAAGCCGCGGCGCTTTGGCTAGACTGGTGTGACAACCACAAAGGGAGACACGCCATGAAAATGCTCATCGCCATCATCAAGCCATTCAAGCTCGACGCGGTGCGCGAGGCGCTGTCAGACATCGGCGTGCAGGGCATGACCGTCACCGAAGTGCGCGGCTTCGGCCGCCAGAAGGGCCATACCGAGCTGTATCGCGGCGCCGAATACACCGTCGACCTGCTGCCCAAGATCAAGCTCGAAGTGGCACTGGTGCCGGAGAACGTCGACAAAGCCATCGAAGCCATCGCCAAAGCCGCCAAGACCGGCCAGATCGGCGATGGCAAGATCTTCGTCTACGATCTCAACCAGACCGTGCGCATCCGTACCGGCGAAGCGGGCGTGCAGGCGGTCTGATCCTTAGTCGCCGGCAGGCGCCAGCTGCAGCGCAAAGCCGAGGCGCGCTGGCCACTCGCCGACCGCGTAGCGGTTGAAGTCTCTCAGCAGTACCCGCCCTGGCGGGTCGAAGACCGCGCGCAGGCCCTGGTGGGGGTCTGCCAGGAATCCCTGCAGTGCCGAGACGCTGGCCGCGTCCCACTGCCACTTTTCCATCGCGACCCGCCGCGTCAGCAGAAGCGACAAGGCCTGTGGCGCGGCATCCCGGCGCAAGCCCAGCTCCACCGCGCGCCGATCCCGATAACGCGTCATCAGGCCCTGGTCGCGAAAGTCCAGTCGCAGGTGGCGCAGAACAACCTGGTCTGGCGCCAGGCGCAGCGCCTCAGCGCGGGTCTGCAAGGCAAGCTCAAAATTCGCGCGCCCGCTGTCGCGGCCATCGGCGCTGCCGAGGATGCGGATCGTCGACGGGTCGTCCAGCAGGCGCACGTCCAGATCGGTTTGCAGCCGCAGGCTCGCGTAGCCCATCGCCGCCAGCGACGGCGGGGCGTCGCGGGCGCGCAGACGGTAGCCGTCGGTCATGGGCAGCGTCAGGTCGGTGATGTGAAGCCGAAGACGCCGCAGCCGACGATCCGGCGTGAAACCCAGGCCATGCAAGTGCAGGCGGCGCGCACTGATGCGGTAATCCAGCGGCGTGCCGAGCATCGCCTGTGTCAGGCCCGCGGGCTCGAACGACACGCCGCCCAGCCAGGCCGTGCCCCACAGGTTCACCCATAGCCAGTCGTAGCGCAGCATGCCGTAGGCCTGCCATTGCGAGGCCAGGCGCGACACCGCGCGGTTGGCCTCGCGCAAGGCCCACCACTGCGCCGAGCCCACGATCAGCACCAAGGCCAGCGTCACGACGGTTAGCAATCGACGGATCAAAACAGGTGCTCGAAGGACGACGGCCGGGCGGTAGCGATCGCCGGATTCTAGGCGCTCAGGAGCGCCGGAAAACCCCATAAACTGAAAACCTCCGGCATCAGGACGCGTGGTCCACGGTATGAAACACAGGCATCCGACGGTTCTGTTTCTGAGCGCTGGCCTCGCGGCGACGGCCTTGTTTTTCGTGGCCGATGCGGCGGCGGCGGGCGCCGCCGTGTATCAGTGGCGCGATGCTAAAGGAGGCGTGCACTACGACGATCAGAACGCGGCGAGAGGGCGGCGACTGACGCGAGAAAGCATCGACAGCCGCAAGATCGGTCCGGCGCCCAGGTGGGCAGGGCAGCCGACCGAGTCCGGGCGCGAAATGCAGGTGCGTTGCCAATCGGCGCAGGATCGTGACGCAAGCGTCAGTGCCGCGCGAACGCTGTACGTGCGCGACCGCTCCGGCCGGTCGCGAGCGCTGACGGCGACGCAGTCGCGCGGCTTGCGCGCCGAAAGCCGCCGTGACGTCGCCCGTTTGTGTTCTGCCGAGGCCACTCGCCCGGCTCGGTAACAACGCCGCTTACGCGCAGGCCTGCGCCAGCGTCTCGTCGAGCAAGGCCGGATCGAAGTCGGACGACAGGATCGCATCGCCCAGGCCGCGCAGCAGCACCAGGCGCATGCGGCCGTTCTGCACTTTCTTGTCCAGGCCCATCAGCTCGCGGAAATCAGTCGCGGTCATGCCACGCGGCGGCTGCGTCGGCAGGCCGGCGCGGGCGATCAGGTCGACGCAGCGCGCGACGATCGCCTCAGTGATCCAGCCGTGACGCGCCGACAGTTCCGCCGCCAGGCACAGACCCGTCGCCACCGCCTCGCCGTGCAGCCACTCGGTGTAGCCGGTGTGGGTTTCGATGGCGTGGCCGAAGGTGTGGCCGAGATTGAGCAGGGCGCGCGGACCGTTGCCGGTCTCGCGCTCGTCGAGGCGCACGATGCGCGCCTTGATCGCGCAGCAGCGCTCGACGATCTCCGCGAGCGCGTTCTGCTCCTGGGTGAGAATGCGGTCGAGGTTGTTCTCCAGCCACTCGAACAGCATCGGATCGGCGAGCATGCCGTACTTGATGACTTCGGCGAGGCCCGCGAGCAGTTCGCGCTGCAGTAGCGTCGCGAGCGTGCGCGTGTCGGCGATCACTGCCAGCGGCTGATGAAACGCGCCGATCAGGTTCTTGCCGCGCGCATGGTTGACGCCGGTCTTGCCGCCGACCGACGAATCGACCTGGGCGAGCAGTGTCGTCGGCACCTGGATGAAATCGATGCCGCGCTGATAGATCGCGGCGACGAAGCCCGCGAGATCGCCGACCACGCCACCACCGAGCGCGACGATCAGACCGTCGCGGGGCAGCCGCGTCGACAGCAGCCAGTCGAGCACCTGGCCGGCGCTGTCCCAGGTCTTCTGCGTTTCGCCCGCGGGCAGCACGAAGGCTTGATCGCGGCTGATTTCCAGCGCCGCGAGCAGCGGGTCCAGATAGATCTGAGCGACATTGCTGTCGGAGACGACACGCAGTGGCCGGCCGCTGGCTTCGGGGAATGCAGCGTCACTTGCGGCGATGCCAGTGCCAATGCGGATCGGGTAGCTGCGAGCGCCAAGCTCGACTTTGAGAACGCGGGTGGTGTTCAAGCGCGGATCGGAACGAAGGGAGGAAGGGGTCTGCCGGTCAGAGCGCGGTGGCGGGGCGGTCGATGTGGTCTTCGATCTCGCGCGCCAGCAGCCGCGCGTTGCGGCCGTCGGTGTGCACGATCATGTCAGCGATCTCGCGATACAGCGGGTCGCGCTCGTTGAACAGGCGTTGCAGCACCTCGCGCCGGTCTTCGACGCCGCGCAGCAGCGGCCGGTTGTCGGTGCGCGAGGTGCGGTGCATCTGCTGGTCGACGCTGGCGTGCAGGTACACCACCAATCCGCGCGCCGACAGCCATTGCCGGTTCTCCGGCTCCAGCACCGCGCCGCCGCCGGTGGCGAGCACGATCTGCGCGCGCTGCGCCAGCTCCGAAATCACCAGCTTCTCGCGACGGCGGAAACCTTCCTCGCCCTCTTTCTCGAAGATCAACGCGATGTCGACGCCGGTGCGTTCCTCGATCTCGTTGTCGCTGTCGACGAATTCCAGGCCGCGCAACTCGGCCAGGCGCTTGCCGACGGTGGTCTTGCCGGCTCCCATCGGTCCCACCAGAAAAATATTGCTTTTGCTCACGGACTCGGCGCTTGGACCTGTCAGGGTCTGGGTCAATCGGGAAGGCTTGGCCAGTAGCGCTTGAGGCTCGCGGGACAAGAATGACGCGCAGTATAGCCAAGCGCCGCCCGGACCCCCGTCGGCTCGTCTGCTGTTGCGAGACCGGCGTCCAGTTGCCATATCCGCAACGTACTGTAGGCAGCGCTGGCATAAACCGATAACCCGAGGAGAGATCGACCATGACGAGCTTCGCCACCATCCATCTTGCATCCGCCGCCCAGAAGCCGCCGACGCGGCGCCGCGTCGGCTTGTCGCGACGCCTTGGTCGTTGGCTGCCGCTGGCACTGTTGGCTGTTGGCGGCAGCGCCTACGCCGCGCCACCAATCGCGTCGCTGCCGGTGGCCTTCCAGATCGAAAATCAGAACCGCACGCTGGTCGCCTGCCCGTCCGACGGCAAGCCCTACTCGATCCGCGGCCATCTGGTCGGCCCCGCCGCGGTGCTCAACGGCAGCAGCGCTCCGGCGATCACCACGTATCTGCACGGCATCGGCTGGGGCGAATTCTTTTGGCACTTCACCGCCAACCCGCAGGTCGACTACGCCAGCCGCATGGCCGAACTCGGCCACGTTTCGCTGGTGTACGACCAGCTCGGCTACGGCGCCAGCGGCCGTCCGCCGGGACTGCTCAGCTGCTACGGCAGCGAGGCGACCATCGTCCGCCAGATCGTGACGCAGCTTCGCAGCGGGCAATACACCGTGCCCGGCCGAACCTCGCCGCCGCCGAAGTTCACCCGTGTGGCGCTGGCCTCGCACCAGGCTGCCGCGCTCATCGCCGAACCGGTCGGCTACTCGTTCCCGGGCTTCGACATCGACGCATTGATCGTCACCGGTTTCACCGACGTGCCACTCGCGTTCCGGCCGGTGTTCACCTTGCAGGCGGCGCCGTTCTTCGCGTCCTGCCTGACTGGCGGCCAGCGCTCCGACGGCACGTCCGGGCCGTTCTTCTACCAGTTCTTCCCGGTCGCTGACCGCGCGTTCCGCGACTACAGCTTCACCGACGCCGAGCCCGGCGTCGTCGATGCTGCCGCAGCGCTGCGCGGGCGCTCGCCCTGCGGCGAAGCGGCCTCGTTCCCGCAAAGCCTGACGCTGGATGCTTTGCAACTGGCGCTGCGCGGCGTCAAGGTGCCGGTGTTGCTGGTCAACGGACTGCAGGACAAATTCTTCATCCAGCCGCTGGGCGGCAATCTGGAAAAGACCTTGTTCAAGGGCAGCAACGACGTGAGCGCCGAATTCATCGCCGGCGGTGGCCACGCGCTGCCGCTGGAGAGAACCGCCCCGGCGTTCCGGCAGGTGATGCACGCGTGGCTGTCGGCACGCGGGTTCTGACGCAAACCTCGCGGCGAGCCCCTTCTGC
Source organism: uncultured Hydrocarboniphaga sp. (assembly GCA_964246995.1). Classification (GTDB taxonomy): domain Bacteria; phylum Pseudomonadota; class Gammaproteobacteria; order Nevskiales; family Nevskiaceae; genus Hydrocarboniphaga. The sequence continues at coordinate 1,408 of CAXTSJ010000043.1, read as the reverse complement.
CGAGACGATCAAGAGAAAGGGCTCGCTGCGGATGATGGCGAGCGTGACGAAGCAGTGAAGATCGCTCGTTCGGGTCTGGTGTAAGGTCCGGACGGCGTCACTGTCGCGCCACCACCTGTAGAGCGTCTCGCATGATCCAGCCGAACCATCGCACACCGGTCCGTAGCGCCGCGTTCCTCATGTTCGCGATCAGTCTTGCCGCCCTTACGCAAGACGTGTCGGCGGCAACACGCAAGGCCGCGGCGAATGCGCCGATGACCTTGGCCAGCGCCGTCTCCAGCTCCCAGCGCACGCCCGAATTCGCGCAGCGCGATACGCAGCGGCATCCGCTGGAAACACTCGCGTTCTTCGAGCTGAAGCCGAATATGACCGTGGTGGAAATCTGGCCCGGTGCCGGCGGCTGGTACACCGAAATCCTCGCGCCGTATCTGCGCGCCAATGGCAAGCTCTACGCGGCCCAGTTCAGTGCCGATTCTCCATCCAAATTTGCGCAAGAAAGCCGGGCGAAGTTCGAAAGCAAGCTTGCCGCAGCACCCGCTTTGTACGACCGAGTGGTGGTCACCAGCTTTTCTCCGCCGGATCAGCTCGACATTGCCCCCGCGGGAAGCGCGGATCGGGTGCTGACCTTCCGCAACGTCCACAACTGGTATATCGCGGACCGCGACGACGGCGTCGAGAAGGCTTTCTCGGCGATGTACCGGGCGCTGAAACCGGGCGGCCTGCTCGGTGTGGAAGATCATCGCCTGCCCGCCGGCCGACCCTTGTCCGACCAGGAAGCCAGTGGCTACATGCGCGAGGATTATGTGATCGACATGGCGCAGCGCGCGGGTTTCAAACTGGTCGCCAAGTCGGAGATCAACGCCAACCCCAAGGACACGGCCGACCACCCCGAAGGCGTCTGGACCCTGCCGCCGACCTTGCGGCTGGGCGACAAGGACCGGGACAAATACGTCGCCATCGGCGAGAGCGATCGCATGACGTTGAAGTTCGTCAAGCCGAAAGCTGAGGCGGCCAAGAAGCCGTAGCGACTAAGAGGATTCGGCGTTGCCTACTTCAGACCGAAAGGACTGACTAGCAGGCATAGGGCACGGCCAGTTCAACGTAGCTATTTGCACCGCAGCGTTCGATTGCTGCTGCGATCGCCGGCAACACCTTTTGAATGCGCGGCCAACTGGCGGCACTGAGAACAACGATGGCGATCTTTCGGACGGCGAGATTTTGCTGATACTTCAGGTTCTGATCGGTGGTGATCAAAACCTCGTAGCCCTGGCTTTCAGCTTGTTGCAACAGCTCACCGTTTGTGAGGGTGCCCCAACCCAATTCATAAGCGGTAGAGACTTGGTGGCCAATCAAATGTGAACCGCCCCGGAAATCTCGGAGGCTCCATTACTTGAGAGAATGGAGCCAT
>CAXTSJ010000042.1:0-20755 GCA_964246995.1 uncultured Hydrocarboniphaga sp. | reverse complement strand
CAGATTCAGACGCAAACAGTGTGCAGGCTCGATGGCTAAATCAGAGAGTCCCTAAGCGGTGACAGCCTGTTTGCGGCGGATGCGTTCGATCATCGCCTCGACACGCGTGCGGATGGTTTCGACCGGCAGACCCTCATGCTCGGTCTCGATCAGCAGATGCGGGATGCCGCGGGCGTCCAGCGCCTTGCGCAGCTCCGGGTAATGGAACATGTGCGGCTCGCAGAACCGCGCCATCAGCACGATCACACCCTCGGCGCCGCTGGCGCTGATGGTGTCGAGCAGATAACGGTCCCAGTCCACGGACTTCTGCACGCGCGTCGGACACGGAATGTTCCTGTTGCGATCGAAGTACCAGTCGGCGAGCGCCTGCATCGGCGGCTTGCTCGGGTCCATGTCGGTCGAGATGTAGCGAACCCCGTGGTAGAGGTCGTCGTCGACGACCATCGCGCCGCACTCTTCGAACAGCTCGAAAAACTCGGCCCGCGGCGCATGGCAGAAATGGCCGGACAGATGCAGCTTGATGCGCTCAATGTCGCGAGGCATCGCAGCGCTCTGCGCCATCACCTCACTCAGCAATGCGGAGTGCTCGTCCTTGTCCATCACCATGCTGGACTTGATGAAGGCCTGCAGCTGGCGCGGCGTGAAACGGGCATCGCCGGCGCGGCGCGCGTCGAAGATCTGGCGCAGCAGTTGACGGTTGGCATTGAAGGATTCGAAGCTACGAAGCAGGTCAGCGTCGGTGATCGTGCTGCCGGTAAAGCGCTCGACCTCGCGCACGAAGGACGCGATCTTTCCGTGCACCTGGCCTTGCGTCCCTTCGTCGTCCATCGCCGCGATCAGGTGCTCGAAGAACACCGGCTTCTCGGGATTCTCCTCGCGGACGATGTCCATGGCGCCCAGCAACTGGATGCAGTGATCGGCGTTCATGAAGCCATCGTACAAGTGCAGCTCGCCCTTGCCGGCCTGGTCCGCAACGCTGCGCGTGTAGCCGCAGTAGAACTCGGTGAGCAGATTGTTGCCGACGGTGATCGGCTCCTGCTTGTCCTGCACGATGACCGGCAAGGCGCCCGAGGCCGCGACCAGTTCCGCCGGAAAGTTCATCGGGAACAGGCCGATGACCTTGCGGCCGTTCTCCTGCTTCCAGCGCTCGATGTACCGATCCGGGTCGCGCGCGACCTCGATCAGGGTGTGCAGAGCGCTACTCGGGTATTCGGTCATTGGCTTGGCTGGATGCGGTGGTCAGAGACGGGCGAGCGCGCTGAAGCTGTCAAGGTCGCGGACCTGCGCGGCGGTGCGCTCGATCCACAGCTTCCACATCCGGTCGCCGCGCGGCGTGCGCTTGACCGCGCCGAGCCCGAACACGCCGACCTGCAGGCCGTGGATGGCCTGCACCCGGTAGTCGTCCCAGCAACGCGCGCCGCTGTAGTGCTCGACGCCATGCGAGACCAGCGCCCGATGGTAGTGCGCCACCAGATCGCGCTCGTGGGCGCGGCGTTGATCGACCGTCATGCTGGTCCCCATCCAGTACGCGACATCGATGGTGCCGCGGCCGAAGCCAAGGCCCTGCCAGTCGAGAACGACAACGCTCTGGCTGCCACCGCGCGCGTCGAACAGCACGTTGTCGGCGCGCAGATCGCTATGCCACAGGCATTGCGGATCACTGAAGATCCGCTTCCAGGCGTCGGCGTGGTCGATCAGCTTGGCGGCCTCGGCAAGGTCGGCCTCCGGCACCAGGTCGCCACACAGTTGCGGGAACGTGTTCACCACGCTGGCGAAGTTGTCCGTCACCTGGGTGAAGCTGCCGACGGTGCCCTTCAACCAGTCCTGCGCGGCCAGACCGCGATCGTGCCAGCTCGCGGCGTGCAGCGCGGCCGCCTGTTCCAGCACCCGCGCCGACTCGTCCGCCGTGCAGCCGATCAACTGATCGACCTGCCGCGCCGGCGCCAGGTCCTCCATCAGCAGCACGAAATCCGTGGCGTTGCCCGCGAGCGCGGCATGTATCGCCGTGGGGATGGACATCGACAGGCGCGGCGCGAGCTGGGTGTAGAAGCCGATCTCGTTGCGGTAATAGCCGGAGCTTCTGCCGAACTCGCGGCTGGTCGGGTCCTTTGACGCGAACTTGCCGACGAGCGTGGCCGGCCCGGCACAGGCTGGGTCGTAGGTGAGCGTGAACCGGTAACTGTCGCCGAGCTGCCCGGTGCCGCAGGTCTCATGCGCGACGCCGACGACTTTCGCCGAACGCAGCCGGCCGGTTTCGAGCAGCACCTGGGTCAACCACTCGGCGGTGATGTCCTCGACGGGCACGACGGGGTCGAAAGATGTCATGGGTGTGTCCGGAGACCGATCGCGATTATCGAGCACCTTGCGCCGTCATTGCGCCGATCCGGCATAAGCGGTCGGCGCACTTCCCGTGATCGTCTTGAATGTGGTGGAAAAATGCGACTGACCGCTGAAGCCGACCTCGAAAGCGATGTCGGTGACGCTGAGCTTGCCTTGCACCAGCAGGCTCTTGGCTTTTTCGATACGACGCTGGGTAATGAAGCGATGCGCAGAGCAGCCGAAGCGCTCGGCGAATTGCTGCGCGAAGATCGAGCGGCAGACGCCGGCATGTTCGGCCAGTTCCTGCAGGCTGAGCTTCTCCGCGAGCCGGGTCTCGATCTGCTTGAGGACCTCGTCGAAATTGGGGCCGGTGATCGCGGGCTGCGCCATCCCCGTGAGCCGTATCTGCTCGGCATCGCTCTGCTCCACGATGCGGGCGATGTGACAGGTCAGCGCGTCGAACAGCGTGGCGAAGTAGCGCGCGCTGTCCCGCGACGGTGAGTTCGGGGCATGCATCAGCGTCTTGACGCTCGACAACACATAGTCGTCATGCAAAGCGAACAGGCAAACCTGGAGATTCGACATCTCTTCCATGCCGCCATCGCATCGCATCAAGGCGTCGATGGGGAAATGAACCGTGGCGAACTCGACCTCGCCCTCGGTTCGATAACTCACCGCCTGGCCACGGGGGATCAGGGTGATGTCGCCGGGCTTGGAAAAAGAGCGGCTCAAGCCCTGCTCGGTAAAGACGCGCACGCGGCGCGCACCGCCCAGATGCACTGACAGGATCAATTCGCGGGTCTGGGCGATGTGGACTTCTTTCGTCGGCCCGGTTCTCCAGCCGTAGAGTTCGACGCTCCGGCGTGAGTGACTGTCCCGCGCCAGGGACGGTTTTCTGCGACAAGCTTCGCTGTAGGCATCGACTGCCGGCATGGCGATTTCGGTCACGAGTATTTCCTCCTCGTCCTGGCGCCGTTGGCCGGCGCGCTCATGCCCGATCTTGACACAGGCCGACCCCGCCAGACGCGGGTGGCGGACGATTCCGAACGTACCCATGGACGAATTCGATAGCCCATGCGCTCGCGGTTGGCCAAGATCAGGGTCAGGCCGATCGAAGAATCGGGATCGAAAATGGAGGAATCTATGACCGAGTCAAGCGCGATGGCGACACCCCCGAAAACGGTGGCGGGTCTGCTGGCAGCGGCGTCCGCGGCGACGGGCCTTGAGGATTTCGGCGACCCGCATTTCATGACCGGTCTGACCACGCTGGTCGAAGCTCTGCCGGGCGAGGCGCAGCTCAGCGCCATGGGCGAGCAGATGGTCTACGGCGGCATCATCAAGCTCCTGGTCAACCGGCTGAGATACGTCCAGGACATCAAACTTCATCCCGAGATTCTCCAGGAGAAGATCGTCAAGCCGATCATCGTCCTCGGCCTGCCGCGCACCGGGACCACCAAGCTCCAGCGGATCTTGTCGGCCGATCCGCAGGCCCAGCGCATGGACTACTGGCGCATCACCAACCCGGCGCCGTTCCCGTTCGAGGAACCCGGCAGTCCCAAGGGCCGCATCGAGGAGGCGCTGGCCGTGGAAGCTTTGCTCACCACGCAGTTCCCCGGCTGGATGGCGCGGCACCCGACTGAAGCCCTGGAGCCGGATGAGGAACTGCACCTGATGCACGGCTCCTTCGAATGCATGATCGCCTGGCTGTTCGCGCGGGTGCCCTCGTATTACGAGTACATCAGTCACTGCGATCAGCGCCCGATGTACCGCCATCTGCACGCGCAGATGCAGTATCTGCAGTGGCAGGACGGCGGTGCCCGTGGGCGGCCCTGGATCATGAAGTCGCCCGTGCATACCGGTGCTCTCGACGTGCTGCTCGAAACCTTCCCCGACGCGGTGCTGGTGCATTGTCATCGCGACGTGCAGAAGATCCTCCCGTCGATCGCCTCGCTGATCGAACAGGCGCGCAGGATCGGCAGCGATCATGTCGACCAGAAGATTCTGGGCGACGAGATGCTCGACTACTGGGGCGAATCTTTGGACCGCTATCTGGTGATTCGCGACACCCTGCCGGCGGATCGCATCATGGACGTGCAGTTCGAGGAGGTGGTTGGCGATGTCGTAGCGGTCATCCACCGTATCTACGATCGCGCGGGCCGCAAGCTCACCCCGGAGGCCATTGCGGCCTTCAAGGCGAAAGAAGCGAGCCAGCCCGAGCACCACTGGGGCAAGTACAGCTATTCCGCGGATGACTATGGCTACACGCCGGAAATCATCAACCGGCGTTTTGCCAATTATCGCGAGCGCTTCATCGCCTCAGAACAGCAGGAAGCCGTCCATGGCTAACACGACCCAGTTGCAGCACCTCGGATTCACCGAGCCATCCATCTGGCGTGAAGTCACCCAGGCGATGGGCGAGCTCGAACAGCTGGTCTGGAACGATCCGCTGGTCACCGACGACCTGACCCGCGCCGAAGGCGTGCGCTATCTCACCCGCGTGATCGCCGGTGCGCTGCCGATGACCATGGAACTGACGGACGCCGACTATCCGCAGTTCTTTCATTTGCTGAGCACGCGCATTCACTGGGGCCTGCCGGCGACCGACTGCCACTACCAGTGGGCGCCGGTGCATGGCGACAACGTCTACCGCATCAGCGGCGATCGCGGCACCGCGCGCGTCTTCGACATCGAGACCCGCAAGGACCACTTCGCGCATATCGCCGAATGGACCTTGCACGACCGTCTGCCGCAATGCGAAGTCGGCCCCAACAACCACGTCGAGATCATCCTCAGCCGCGTAAGGCCAGAGGGCGTGCGCAACTGGGTCGAGTTGGCAGAGGGCCCGGGCAACATCATCTTCCGCCAGTACTACTACGACTGGAACACCGAGCAGCCGGCGCGCCTGACCATCGTCAACGAGAACGCGAAATATCCGCCGCCCCCGCTGAGCACCGCCGCGATCGGCAACGGTCTGGAACTGTTCTGCGACTGGATTCGTGACGTGCCCAAGCGCTTCGCGCAGGTCGTCAACACCTACTACGCCGCGCCGACAAATTCGATGGTGTTCGACACCATCGACTTCGGCTGGAAGTCGCTGAAGTACGGCAAGGGCATCTATCAATGCGCGGCGGACGAGGCGCTGATTCTCGAAGTGAAGCTGCCGAGGTCGCACTACTGGAGCATCCAGCTGTGCAGCCACTTCTGGGAGGCGCGCGACTATCACTTGCGGCAGACCTCGTTGAACGGTTTTCAGGCGCAGATCGACGAAGACGGACTGTTCCGCGCGGTGATCTCGCATGGCGATCCTGGCATCGCCAACTGGCTCGATGCCGGCGGCCACGAACAGGGTCTGCTGGCGATCCGCTACTACGAGCCCGATTCCACGCCGATCCCGAGCATGCGCCGGGTCAAACTCGCTGAGCTGCGCGCCGCGCTGCCAGCATCGACACCCGCTGTCTCGGCCGAGGCGCGACAGACGACGCTACGTGACCGGGCCTGGTCCACCGCCCGCCTTCGTCGCGAATAAATCACCAGGAAGAGAAACTACAAATGTCGAACATCGAAAAGCTGTTCTCGCTGAAAGGCAAGATCGCACTGGTCACCGGCGCCGGTTCCGGCATGGGCCGCCGCTTCGCCAACACGCTCGCCGATGCGGGCGCCAAAGTTATCTGCGTCGCACGCCAGCTCGACCGTCTGGAGCAGGTTGTCGCCGAGATTCGCAAGGCCGGCGGTGAAGCGGTAGCCATCAACGCGGATGTCGGCAGCACGGCCAATGTCGTGCAACTGTTTGACCGCGCCGAGAAAGCCTTCGGCGAGCGCGTGAATATTCTGGTGAACAGCGCGGCGCAGCTCGACTTCGGCCTGTTCCCGGATGTGAAGGACGAGAACTGGGACAACCTGATCAACGTCAACCTCTCGGGCGTGATGCGCACCTGCCGCACTTTCTCCGAGCGCCTGATCAAGGCCGGTGAGCAGGGCGCCATCGTCAACATCACCTCCATCATCGGCACGCAGGTCATGCTCGGCGTTCCCACCTACGGCACCTTGAAAGCGGCGACCAATCAGCTCACCCGCTCGATGGCCCGCGACATGTTCCAGCGTGGCATCCGCTGCAACGCCATCGCGCCGGGCTACTTCAACACCGAGATGGTGTCCGGCTACTTCGAGACCGACATGGGCAGAGCGGATATCGAACGGCATCCCATGCAGCGCCTGGGTAGGGTCGAAGAACTCGACGGCGCGCTGCTGCTGCTCACCAGCGACGCATCGTCCTACATCAACGGCATGATCCTGAGCGTCGATGGCGGTCAGGTCATCCAGCTTCACTGAGCACGCTGCAACCACAACCACTGAAGGAGAAACAGACATGGTGCGATCAATATTTCTGGTGCTGTCGGATGCCACGAGTCCGCAGACGGATGCCGAATTCAATCGCTGGTACTCAGAGAAGCACATCCAGGATGTATCGAAGGTTCCGGGTGTGGTTTCCGCCACGCGCTATCGCATCGAGAAGGGCGTTACGGTGCTCCCGGGCGTCAATGCGGACGGCCACGGCTTCGTCGCGATCTATGAGCTGGAGGCCAACACCACGGAAGAACTCGAAACCTTTGCGGCGGCCCTGCGCAAGGCCATCGATACGGGTGCAGTGGACATCAGCCCGACACTCGATTTCGTCAGTGTCACCGGCAGCCTCTGCGTTCCGATCACGCCCCGCGTGACTGCCGAATGACGGGCCTCGCCGCCTAAAATGGGATCGCCCTTGCGGACCTGACTGTGACCCAAATGAGCGAGGTCTTGGCCACGAGCTGACAAAACTCTTTCGGCTTCACAAACGCTCCTGGCCAGATGTTGAGGTCGGTGCAGTTCCAGCTTTTCGTCGAACCATCAGCCGTAGGTTTGCAGGGACTTCGCATGGCGGAAGGTTTTCGTCTCGTGATGGATAATGCCCGCGGCCCGCTTCGCCGGAAGCCCGACAAACTCAGCGACAGGGTTGTGAACGAAGACACGCATCAAGCCATTCCCAGCGCAGAGGAAAGCGTCTCGAGTCCCTATCGCCTGTCAATCGCGCCGATGATGGATTGGACCGACCGCCACTGCCGCAGCTTCCATCGGCTGCTGGCTCCGCGCGCGCGGCTGTACACCGAGATGGTCACCACCGGCGCCTTGCTGCACGGCGATGTCGAGCGTCATCTGCGTTTCGATGCCGGCGAACATCCTCTTGCCCTGCAGCTGGGCGGGTCCGATCCCGATGCCCTGGCGCGCTGCGCGGAGCTGGCGGAGCGCTGGGGTTATGACGAGATCAATCTCAACTGCGGCTGCCCGTCGGACCGTGTCAGAGAAGGGCAATTCGGTGCCTGCCTGATGCTGGATCCGGATCGCGTCGCCGCCTGTGTCGCGGCGATGCGTGGCGCCACCCGCCTGCCGGTGACGGTGAAGCATCGTATCGGCGTCGACAACAGCGACGGCTATGCCTTCATGCGTCATTTCGTGTCCACCGTCGCCGCGGCGGGCTGCGCGGTGTTCATCGTCCACGCGCGCAAGGCCTGGCTGCAGGGTTTGTCGCCGCGCGAAAACCGCGAGCTGCCACCACTGACCTACGAGCATGTCTATCGCCTCAAACAGGACATGCCGCAACTCACCATCGTCATCAACGGCGGCCTGCGCAGCGCGGAGGATTGCGAAGCGCAACTGCAACAGGTCGACGGCGTGATGCTCGGTCGCGAGGCCTACGAAAATCCTTACGCCCTGGTGGCGATCGAATGCGCGCTATTCGACAACCGCACGCCGGCTCCAGGCCGCGATGAAATCTTGCTGCGCTATCTCCCTTACGTGGAACGCGAGCTGGCTGCCGGCACGCCGCTCGCGCGCATCACACGACATCTCCTGGGCCTTTATCGCGGTCAGCCCGGGGGCCGTGCGTTCCGGCGTCTGTTGTCCGAGCAGGCGCATCGCGCGGGCGCGGGGTTGGACCTGTTGATCGCCGCCCGGCCCTCATTCGCAGCAGCGGCGCGGGTCGCGGCATAATGCGCGTCCCTTTCAGTCGCGCACCGACCTTCATGCCCTATCGCCTGATCGCTTTCGTCGTGCTCGCGTTGTCGGGTCTGTTCACGTCGCAGGCCGCCGACTGGGGCACGCCGCCGGCCATTCCGCCGCCACCGCCGCCGGTGATGGTGCTGATGGACACCAGCCTGGGGGCGGTCGTGCTGCGGCTCAACCCGCAGCGCGCGCCGCAGACCGTCGCCAATTTTCTCGGCTATGTCCGCAGCGGCTATTACGACGGCATGATCTTTCACCGCGTGATCGCCGGCTTCATGGCGCAGGGCGGCGGCTTCGACGAGCGCTTCAAGCGCAGGACCATGCGCGAGCCGGTGGTCAACGAGGCCGACAATGGCCTGCGCAACGTCCGCGGCAGCATCGCGATGGCGCGTGACGGCCGCCCGCATTCCGCCACCAGCGAGTTCTTCATCAACCTGGTCGACAACCCCAAGCTGGACTATCCCAACCCCGATGGCTGGGGCTACACCGTGTTCGGCCAGGTGGAATCCGGCATGGACGCGGTCGATCGCATGGCCGCCATCCCCACCGGCGCCGGCGGCGAGTTCGAAAGCGACGTGCCGCAGATCGCGGTGATCATCAAGAGCATGAAGCTGCAGGAGACACCCGTGCCCGCGCTGTCCGGCGCCGTGGTTCCCGCCGCGCCCACCCTTCCGAATCCCTAAAGAGCAGAGATCGATATGTCCGAACCCAAAGCTGTCCGCGTGCGCCTCGCCACCACGCTAGGCGACATCACCCTGCAGCTCGACGCCGACAAGGCGCCCAAGAGCGTTGCCAACTTCGTCGACTACGTGAAGAGCGGCCATTACGACGGACTGGTGTTCCATCGCGTTATCAAGAATTTCATGGTCCAGGGCGGTGGCTACGACAAAGACTACAACCAGAAGCGCAACCAGCCGCCGATCGAGAACGAGGCCAAGAACGGGTTGAAGAATCGTCGCGGCACCGTCGCCATGGCGCGCACCAGCGATCCGCATTCGGCGACCAGCCAGTTCTTCATCAACCACGCCGACAATGCGTTTCTCGACGCGCCGGGCCAGGACGGCTGGGGCTACGCGGTGTTCGGCGAGGTGATCGAAGGCATGGACGTGGTCGACCAGATGGCGGGCGCGCCGACCGGCTCGGCGCGGCCTTTCGGTCGCGACGTGCCGGTGACGCAGCTGGTGATCGAATCCGCGACGCTGCTGTAGCGCGTCTGCCGTCGCTGCAACGTGGCGACGCTGCTGCTGTCGGACCTGCATCTGCCGGCGGCGCCTTCGAACTTCCGCGAGCGTTTCATCGGCTTTCTCCGCGGGCCCGCGCGTGAAGCCAGCGTGGTCTATCTGCTGGGCGATATCTTCGAAACCTGGATCGGCGACGACCGGGGATTGTTGATTTACCGCGAGGAGATCGCGGCGCTGTCTGCGCTCGCCGCGCATGGCGTCCCGGTCTGCGTGCAGCACGGCAACCGCGATTTTCTGCTGGGCGAGCGCTTTGCGGTCGCCAGCGGCGCGACGCTACTGGCCGATCCGGTCGTCGTTCAAATCGAGGGCGCGCGCTGGCTGCTTTCGCATGGCGACCTGTTCTGTTCGGACGACCGCAGCTATCAGCGCTGGCGGCGGCTGTCGCGCAATCCTCGCGTCCAGCGCGGGTTTTTGCGCTTGTCGCGGGGGTTGCGAACCCTGATCGCCGACGGTTTGCGCAGCGGCAGCCAGCATGCAAAGTCCGCCAAGCCGCTCGCCATCATGGATGCCAATCCCGCGACGGTGGAACGCGCGCTGCAAGGCCTCGGCTTGCGCGGCGTGATCCATGGCCACACCCATCGTCCCGCCGAGCACGAACACCTGATCGACGGCTTGCGAGTCCAGCGTCTGGTGCTGGCCGACTGGCGCGACGATCGCTGCGAGTACCTGGAGATGCGCGACGACGGCTGGCGCCGCGTGCGCATCGACTAGCCGATCAGCTCTGGCGCAGCGCCGCCGGCAATTCCTCCGCGCGAAATCCCGCGGCCTCGCGCGCCGGCCAGTTGATCGGCGCGCGGATCTGCATGTCGTGGGCCTGCAGCAGGCCAACGAACGTTGAATCCGCATCCAGGCCGCGCGCCTCGCATAGCCAGCGAAACCAGTGCGTGCCGATGGCGACGTGGCGGACCTCCTCGGCGAGGATGATGCGCAGGATCGCGGCGGTGTCGGCATCGCCCACCTCGGTGAGCCGGCGAATCATGCCCGGCGTGACATCGAGCCCGCGCGCCTCAAGCACGCGCGGCACCAGCGCCATGCGCGCGAGCACGTCATGAGCGGTCTTTTCCGCGGCCTCCCACAGACCGTTGTGCGCGGGAAAATCGCCGTAGTCATGGCCCAGCGCGATCAGCCGTTCGCGCAGCAAGCCGAAATGTCGCGCCTCGTCTCGCGCCACGCTTAGCCAGTCATCGTAGTACGCCGCGGGCAGGCCGGCGAAGCGCAGACAGGCGTCGACCGCCAGATTGATCGCGTTGAATTCGATGTGCGCAATCGCGTGGATCAGGGCAGCGCGCCCGGCTAGCGTGCCAAGCCCGCGGACTGGTACGTCGCGCGGTGAAATCAGCGGCGGCCGTTGCGGCCGTCCGACCTCAATAAAAAAGGAGCGGGCCGAAGCGATGAGCGAATCGTCCGGCGGCCCGATGGCAATGACGGCCGCGCATTTGGCGGCCGGATCGCGAATCGCCAATGCAAGCTGCAGCCGAGCGAACGCGGAAGCCCGTCCGGCATCGGCCGCAGCCATTGATCCTTACTTGGTGACGTGCTGATTCACCAGCTTGGTCATCTCGAACATTGTCACCTGCGCCTTGCCGCCGAAGATTGGCTTGAGCTTGGCGTCGGCGTTGATGGCGCGACGGTTGGTGGCGTCCTGCAGGTTGTGCTTCTTGATGTAGTCCCAGACTTTCTTGGTCAGGTCCGCACGGGTTACCGGTGCGGCGCCGACGACTTCAGCGAGCTGCGCGCTGGGAGTCACCATCTGCGAAATACCGCCGCGCGGAGCGGCCTTTGCGGGTGCTGCAGCCGCCGGTTTTGCCTTGCCGTCGCCTGCCTTGGTGGTGGCCATACTGATCTCCTTGTTGAGCGTGTCGTTGTGAAGAATTCGTTACCGCCGTGTGGCGGTGCGCAAGCTTACACGGGCATGACGGCGCTTGCCGAGAGCCCGCTTGAGGCCATGATTGAACGCTAGCTCGGACTCCGCACACCGCGGTTGGTTCGATCGGAATCCAGGCGCGTGCAGTAGTAGATCACCACCAGCAACACCAGCTGCAAGGGCAGACGCAGCAGCAGCGCCAGCGGCGGCACATTCGGAAACAGCGAGGCGTGCTGCCACATGTAGACATTGGCCGGCGTGACACAGATGGTCAGCACGAACAAGCCCCAGGCCGCGAGGTGTCGCATCGGTGGATACAACAGCCCCGCGGCGCCGAGCAGTTCGCATACACCGCTGATCAGCACCGTCGCGCGCGGCCATGGCACCCACTCCGGCACGATGCGCAGGAACACATCCGTCGACACGAAGTGGCCGACACCGCCAAACGCGAACCACACGAACACGAATCCAATGCAGATTTTTCCGGTCATCGAATCAGGCCTCGAGCGCGCGACGCAGGTCGCCGACGAGATCGTCCGCATCTTCCAGGCCAATCGACAGCCGCACCAGACCGTCGCCGACGCCGGCCTGCGCGCGCGCCTCAGCGCTGATGCGCGCGTGTGTGGTGGTCGCGGGATGCGTGATAGTGGTGCGCGTGTCGCCCAGGTTGGCGGTGATCGAACACAGCCGCGTCGCATCGATCAGCCGCCACGCCGCCTGCTGTCCACCACGCAACTCGAAGGACACAATCGCGCCGTAACCGCTCTGCTGCTCGCGCGCGAGCGCATGCTGTGGATGCGAGCTGAGCCCCGGATAGTAGACGCGCGCGACCTCCGGTCTGGTATCTAGAAACTGCGCGACCGTGCGTGCGTTGACCTCGTGCGCGCGCATGCGCACCGCGAGCGTCTCCAGGCCTTTGAGAAAGACCCAGGCATTGAACGGCGACAGGCAGGGCCCGGCGGTGCGCATGAAACCGAACACGTCCTTCCCCACCCGCTCGGCGTCGCCGACGATGGCGCCGCCCAGGCAACGTCCCTGGCCGTCGATGAACTTGGTGGCGGAATGGATGATGTAATCCGCACCGAGCTTGAGCGGCTGCTGGAACACCGGCGTCAGAAAGCAATTGTCGACAGCGAGAGCCGCGCCGCCGGCGTGCGCCAGTTGCGCCAGCGCCGCGATGTCGGCGATTTCGGTCAGCGGATTCGATGGCGTTTCCAGAAACAGCAGGCGCGTGTTCGAACGCATTCCCGCGCGCCAGGAGCCGAGGTCGGACTGGTCGGCGTAGCCCACTTCGATGCCGAGCTTGACGATGACATTGTTGAGCAGGCTGATGGTCGACCCGAACAGGCTGCGCGAAGCCAGCAGGTGATCGCCACTCTTCAGCGCGGTGAGGATCAGCGTGAGAATCGCCGCCATGCCGCTGGCGGTGGCGACGCAGCTCTCGCCGCCTTCGAGCCGCGCCAGGCGTTTCTCGAACGCCTGCACGGTGGGATTGGTGAAGCGCGCGTAGATGTTGCCGGGCTGATCGCCCTTGAAAATCGCGGCGGCTTCGGCGGCGTTGCGGAAAGTGAAACTCGACGTCGGATAGATCGCGGGCGAATGCTCGCGTGCTTCGGTGGGCGATTCGCCGTAGCGGACGCCCAGCGTCGCGAAGCCCCAATGACTGTCGTCGTCGTCGATACGGTCGTTCATGCGGCCGGCAGTCTAGACGATGGTCGCAGCCCGGTGATAGACCGCTGACGAAACTAGGACGACGGCGCGGTGCAGGTACCGAACAAGTCCAGCTCCGGCTCATAGATCGCCGTGTGGACCTGGAACAGCCCGAGCACGGTGTCGAAGACGTTGTCGTGCGACACCGGCGGCTCTCGATGCACGTCGACGCAGGCCGGGTCGATCCCGCGCCGCGCCGCCGCCGCCGGCGAGAACCAGGCGAGGAAAGGCACGCGCTTCTGGAAATCGGGTGCCAGCGCATACGGCAGGCCATGCAGATAGATGCCGTCCTCGCCCAGGCTTTCGCCGTGGTCGGACACGTACAGCACCACCGAGTCGAATGACGCCGCGCGGCCCTGCATGCGAGCGATGAGACTGGCGAGCACATGGTCGGTGTAGAGGATGGTGTTGTCGTAGGCGTTGACGATCTGGTCGCGGCTGCAGGTCTGCACCGCGTCCTGCGCGCAATCCGGCACGAACCTGCGGAAGGCTGGCGGATAGCGCCGGTAATAGGACGGGCCGTGGCTGCCCTTCTGGTGGAGCACCACCAGATGGTCCTCATGCAGAGTCTTGAGCTGCTGCTCCAGATTCTGCAGAAGGATTTCGTCGTAGCAGCCGTCGGGTCTGCACAGCACCGGATCGTCCGACGCCGACAGGTCGGTGAAGCCGGTCCTTGCGCACACCCCTTTGCAGCCGGAATTGTTGTCCAGCCACAAGGTGCCGACGCCGACGCGCTTGAGCACATCCAGCAGATTCTCCTCGCCGCGCGCGCGGTACTTGTCGAAGCCGTGCCGGCCCAGGTCGGAGAACAGGCAGGGCACCGAGATGGCGGTGGAGGTTCCGCAGGAGCTGGCCGGCGAGAACCGCATCAGGCCGGGCACCGCCGCCAGTTCCGGATTGGTCGGGCGCTCGTAGCCTTCGAGCTGGAAGTTGGCGGCACGCGCGGTTTCTCCGACCACCAGGATCACCAGCAGCGGATGCGCCGATGGCTGGGCCGGCCGCGTCGCATCGCCACCGATAACCGAGATCGCGACGCGTTCCCGCGGCCGCAAGCCTTGGCTGGCGACGCGGTAGGCCGAATTGATCGGATACGAAGGATTGAGGTAGGTGCGCAGCGGACGATTCTCCCGCGCCCACAGCGAGAAGTCCTTGTAGCGCGCACCGAGACAGCCGGCGAGCGTCGCCAGGCTCAAGGCCAGCACTGCCAAGCGCTGCAGCAACTCGCGGCGGATCGTCAGGGGCGCCAGACGGACGCGCGCGATCAGCAGCGCGGGCAGCAGGCCCTGCAGCAGCACATGCCACCAGAACGCGGGCACCAGCAGCTCGGACGCTTCGCGCGCGTCGGTCTGCAGGGTGTTGATCACCATCGCCTCGTCGATCACGGTGCGGAAGCTGTCCATGAAATGCGAACACACCGCCGCGATCAGCACGAACAGCATCAACATCGGCTTGATCAGCCGCCAGGGCGTGAGGATCACCAGGCAGGCGAGCAGCGCACAGACCAGCACCAGATACAGCGTCGCCACAAACACCCATTCGTGCAGCGATCGCGTCGCCGGCAGCGACGCCAGCACCTCGCGCCAGAAGGAAAAATTCTGCGTGCTGGCGAGGTACACCGCGACCAGCAGCAGTAGCGACGGCATCGACAGCCGCGGACGGGTGATTCGGTTGATAAGAGACATCAAGTCTGGGCTCTACGGACGCGCTCAGCGATAGCGGTGCGAGACGAAAGCGTCATAGGCACTCTGGTAGTAGGCCGTTGCCAGATCGATCAGCGCCGCATCGTCGGGCACGGCGGTGAAGCGCGTGGTATCCGGCCCGGCGGGGCCGGGGCTGCGCTCGTAGGTCTGGCAGCGCGCGCTTCGGCGCAGCCCGAGGATGCATAGCTGTCCGTCGCGCAAGGCCGCGACGTCATGGTTGTGATTGAACAGCAAAGTGCGCGGCACGCCCTGCGGCCAGTGCAGCACGTCCTGGCCGAAGAACGGCGCCTGGTACGCCTGCCCGATCAGCCCCAGCACCGTGGGCGCGACATCGATCTGGCTCGCCAGCGTATCGATGCGCGCCGGCCGGATGTGCGCGGGCGCGAGGATCAGCAGCGGAATCTCGTAGGTGTTGAGCGGGATGTCGGCGCGGCCATAGGCGCGCGCGCCGTGATCCGCGGCGATGATGAAGATGGTGTTATCGAACCAGGCATGCCTGCGCGCATCGCGAAAAAACTCGCCGATGGCGTGATCGGCGTAGCGCGTGCCCGAGCGGCGTCCGCCGCCCTTGGGTTTGACGCCGTCGATCCCTTCGGGAAACGTGAAGGGCTTGTGATTGGACGTCGACATGACGATGGAGAAGAACGGCTTGTGCTCGGCGCTGCGCGCGTCGAAATAGTCGATGGCGTGGCGAAACAGATCCTCGTCCGACACGCCCCAGATGTTGGCGAAGCGCGGCCGCTGGATGTCCGAACGATCCGACAGCGCGAAACCGTTGTGGCTGAAGTACGCGTTCATGTCGTCGAAGGCGCCGTAGCCTCCGTACAGGAAGCTGGTGTGGTAGCCGAAGCCGCGCATCACCCGTCCCCAGGTGGCGATGTTCTCGTTGCCCTGACGCTTGATCACCGACTCGCTGGGGATCGGCGGCAGCGAGGCGCTGAAAGCCTCCAGGCCGCGCACGGTGCGCGTGCCGGTGGCGTAGGCGCGCGTGAATAGCAGGCCCTGCCTGGCGAGCGCGTCGAACTCCGGCGTGAGCCCGCGCACATCGCCATAGGCACCGACGAACTCCGCGCCCAGGGATTCTTCCGACAGCAGCACCACATTGAGCTTGCCCAGGCCGTCGGCGCGCGCGGCAAAGCGGCGGTTGAGATCCCCGGATGGCAAGTCCACGAATTCGCCGCCGCCCGGCGCCAGATCTTTCGCCAGCAGCGCGCGCATCCGCGCCGGATCGCCGGTGCGGTAGAAGGCGGTGTAGTCGATATGGTTGGTGCGGAAGGCGGCAAAGAAATTCGCCGGCCCGTTGGCGATGAGTTCGTTGGCGACGCGGTTGCGCGAAAGGCTCAGGCGGTCGGCGGTCCACAGAACGACGGCCAGCGCGATCAGCAGACTCCAGCCGCCGACGATGACGAGCCGCGAGCGGGCCGGCAGCGCCTCCAGCGCAGGCCAGGCGGCCAGCCGGCGCATTAGCCCCCAGGTCAGGATCGCGGCGACGAGCCCCAGCACCAGGCTCAGTGACGTCACTGGGTATTCGCTGCGGATATCGCCGATGACCTCGGTGGGATAGATCAGATAGTCGACCGCCACGAGGTTGAAGCGCGCATCGAATTCTTCGAAGAAGAAATACTCCATGGCGCCGACGAACAGCAGGCCGAACAGCATCAGCCACAAACCGGTGGCGAACACGCCGCGACCGAATCGCTGCCGATGCCAGCGCAGCGGTGCCAGCGCCAGAAACAGCATCAGCGGTACGAACAGGTACAGGGATTCGATCAGATCGTTGATCGCGCCCAGCGCGATGATCTTGGGCAGGCGCCAGGCGCCGACATGCGCCTCGACGCCGAAGTGTCCCCAGAGCAGCAGCCGCAACGCGGCCGACAGCAGCAGATAGAGCGCGATCGCCGCGAACAAAGGCCGCAGCAGGCCGGCGACGTCGCGCCATCCGCGGGCGCGCGTCACCGGTGCCGTGCCATTGGCTAGAAGCGCCACTGCACGCCCAGGCCCGGCACCAGGCCGAGCGATGCGATGCCGCCGGCGCGGACCGACGAGGCGGCCGGCAGCGGCTCCGCGCCATCGACCGCCAGCAGCGACACGCCCAGACTCAAATCCCCGTAGGGCATGCGCAGCTCCGACAGATCGTGGTTGCTGAGTATGCCGACCGCCGCGCCGGCGAAGACGTCGCGGGTGTAGTGATTGCGGCTCTGCTGGCGCGTCCAGCCGACATAGGACGCGGCCAGGTAGGCGGGCGCGCCGTACCAGGGGCCGTATTCCTTGCGCAGGAATTCCGCGCCCAGGAACGAGGCCGAGGTGTGGCCCGACGGGAACGAGTGCGTGCCGCCATTCGGACGCCGCGCGTCGACACTGTATTTGAGGCCGTAGGTGACGGCTTCGGTACGGCCCAGCGCCAGAAACAAGTCATGCCGGGGAGACCCTGACAGATGGTTCCAGTCCAGCAGGCCACCGTCGCCTTGCGCGATCCCCGCGGCGGGCGGCAGATCCTTGACGACGGGCTTGAGAAACCAGGTCAGCGCAAGGCCGGTCAGCGGCAGCGCGATCTGCAGATCGCTACCGATGCGGGTATTGACGGAGTGGTAACTCGCATCAGGCGCGGAGGCCTGGGAAAGGCCGCAGGCGAGCAGCAGAAAAACACACCACCAGAACTTCATCCACGCTCCGCATCGGCCGCGATCCGATGCCCGGTGCGGGCCGCTCGATCACGAGCGCGCAGCTTGCGTAAGCCCAACTGTCAACGCGGTGGCGAGAAGATGAAAAGAAATTCAGAAACACGCGAGTGAAACTTGAGGCCTCTCAGGCGATGCGCGGTGTCGGCGGCCGCACGTCGGCGCACTGGCCTCGATGCCGCAGCAGATGATCGACCAGCACCAGCGCCACCATCGCCTCGGCGATCGGCGTCGCGCGCACGCCCACGCAGGGATCGTGACGCCCGGTGGTGCGCATCTCGACGGCGGCGCCGTCACTGTCGATCGAGCGGCCCGGCGTGGTGATGCTCGACGTCGGCTTGATCGCCAGTGCGCAGACGATGTCCTGCCCGGTGCTGATGCCGCCGGCGACGCCGCCGGAATGGTTGCCGAGGAAACTCTGCGGCGTCATCTCGTCGCGATGCTCGGTGCCGCGCATGGCGGCGACACGCATGCCGTCGCCGATCTCCACGCCCTTGACCGCGTTGATGCCCATCAGCGCGTGCGCCAGATCGGCATCGAGCCGGTCGAACACCGGTTCTCCCAGCCCCGGCGGTACGCCGCTGGCGACCACGCGGATCAGCGCGCCGACCGAATCACCTTCGCTGCGCAGCGCGTCGATCAGCGCTTCGAGTTCCGGCACGCGGTCCGGATCGGCGGCGAAGAAAGGATTGCCTTCGACCGCATCCCATGAGCGGAAGCCGATCTGGATGGGCCCCATCTGCGCCAGATAGCCGCGCACTTGCACGCCGAGTTTTTCCCGAAGAAATTTCTTGGCGACGGCACCGGCGGCGACGCGCACCGCGGTCTCGCGCGCCGACGATCGGCCACCGCCGCGATGATCGCGGATGCCGTATTTCTGGATGTACGCGTAGTCCGCGTGATTGGGGCGGAACACCTGCGCGATCTTGGCGTAGTCGTAGGAGCGCTGATCGGTGTTGTCGATCAGCAGCGCGATCGGCGTGCCGGTGGTCTGGCCTTCGAACACGCCGGAAAGAATGCGGACCTGGTCCTCTTCCTTGCGCTGGGTGACGTACCTGGAAGTGCCCGGTTTGCGCCGGTCCAAATCGGGCTGGATGTCGGCCTCGCTCAGTGCCATTCCGGGCGGGCAGCCGTCGATCACGCATCCGATGGACGGGCCATGGCTTTCGCCGAAGCTGGTGACGCAGAAAAGCTTTCCGAAGCTATTGCCCGACATTGTGCTCGGTTCCTAGAAGCCATCCCTGGTGCTTCCTGCCCAGCCATCCATGCTGGGCGCTCGCCTGCAGCGAATGCCATTCACGGCATTCGCTGACAGCCCCGGCTTGCCATCAGCGCCCCTCTTGCCAGCTCAGCAGCGCGTCCCGCGAAATGACGAACACGCCGTCGCCACCGCGCGCAAATTCCGGCCAGCTCACGGGGATGTCGGGATAGCGCGCTTCGAACTCTTCCACCGAGCCGCCGACCTCGCAGACCAGCAGGCCGTTCTCGCTCAGGTAATCGGGCGCCTGCTGGAGAATGCGCTCGACCAGGTCCATGCCGTCCTCCCCGGCTTCGAGCGCGAGCTTGGGTTCGCGCCGGTATTCCGGCGCCAGCGCGCTCCACTGCGCGGTGGGGACATAGGGCGGATTGCTGACGATCAGGTCGTAGACACGCCCTTCAACAGCCGCGAACAAATCGCCGGCGATGGCCTCGACGCGATCGTCGAGATCGTGACGATCGATGTTGCGCTGGCACACCTCCAGCGCTCCGGCGTCGATGTCGACCAGATCGACGTCGGCATCCTCGAACATGTCGGCGCAGGCGATGCCGATGCAGCCGCTGCCGGTGCACAGATCGAGAATGCGCTGCGGCTCGGCGACGATCCACGGCGCAAAACGCGCCTCGATCAACTCGGCGATCGGCGAACGCGGGATCAGCACGCGCTCGTCGACATAGAACGGCAGGCCGCAGAACTGGATTTCGCCAATCAGATAGGCCGCCGGCATGCGCGAGGCCACGCGCTCGCGCAGCAGAGCAAGCACCGTTGCGCGCTCAGAATCGGTGACCGCGGATTCCAGATACACCGTCGCCAGATCCGCCGGCAGACGCAGCGCGTGCAGCACCAGATGGAACGACTCGTCGAGCGCATTGTCAGTGCCGTGCCCGAACACCAGCGAACGCCGCACGAACTCGCTGGCGCCCCAGCGCACCAGGTCGCGGATGGTTGCCAACACCTGGGTCTCGCCCTCGTCAATCATGTGCTGCCGTCATATGCGGGTCGCTGTGAAATAATAGAGAAAGTCGCGCCGCAGCCTGTTGCGGTGCGCAACAGCTTAGCAGCAACCCAGCTCTCCTCCGGTCCACGCTTGATGCCCTCCACAAAATCCATGACGCTCGTCGCCGTCGCCACGGTCGCGGCCATCGCCGGCCTGGGCGCGGCGCAATGGCTGTCGCCCAAGACGCAATCGATCGACTCAGGCACCTTGTTGCAGCAGCCGCGCGCGCTGGGCGACTTCAAGCTGACCGACACGAGCGGCGCGGTGTTCGATCGCAGCCGTTTCCAGAATCACTGGAGCCTGGTGTTCACCGGCTTCACCTATTGCCCCGATGTCTGCCCCAGCACCCTGGGCGTGCTCAAGGTTCTGCATACGCGGCTCGATGCCGAAAAGTTGCCGCTGCAGATGGTGTTCGTGTCGGTGGACCCGGAGCGCGACACGCCAGAGAAGCTCGAGCGCTACGTGCATTATTTCAGCCCTGATTTCATCGCGGCCACCGGGCCCACCGAACAACTTGATGCCCTGACGCAGACCCTGAGCCTGGTCTATGCCAAGGTGCCGGGCAGCAACGCCGGCGACTACACCATCGATCATTCCGCGGCGCTGGTGCTGATCGACCCGCAGGCCAGAGTCGCGGGCTATTTCCTGCCGCCGCTGCGCATCGAGGCGCTCGCGGACGATCTGGCGCGCGTACTGCGCGAGCGCCGGCCATGAAGCTCGTCATCGCCATGCTGGCCGCCCTGCTGTGCGCGCCGGTGATCGCCTGCGATCATCTGGTGGTGGAAGACGCGTGGATTCGCGAAGCGCCGCCGGGCGCCCCGACCCGGGCCGGCTACGCGAGCCTGCGCAATGACGGCAACACGCCGCTGCGTCTGGATGGTGTTTCCAGCAGCGACTTCGACAGCGCCGAGATCCACAGCAGCCGCACGGTCGATGGACAGATGCGCATGCG
>CAXTSJ010000041.1:16973-22316 GCA_964246995.1 uncultured Hydrocarboniphaga sp. | reverse complement strand
TCTCTTTGCACAAGCAAAGAGAAGTAACTCCCGCCGAAGGCGTGCAAACCATCAGAACGAAGAGCCCCAGAGCGACAGCCACAACCTACCGCTCACTGCATGAAGTCCGCCTCAACATCACTCTGCGTCAGCAAGCGCACCGGCACCTTGCCGGCGTGCCAGATCTCCCCGCAATAATCGCGAATGCTGCGATCCGATGAGAACTGCCCCGAGCGCGCACTGTTGAGGATCGACATCCGCGCCCAGCGCTGCGGATCTCGATACACCTGGCTGACCTGGTCCTGACACGCCACGTAGGCATCGAAATCCGCCAGCAGAAAATAAGGATCGTAGTGCAGCAGCACATCGACCAGTGGCCGGAACATCGCGGCGTCGCCGCGCGAGAAATAGCCGCTGGCGATGAGGTCAAGCACGCCGCGCAGGGGCTCGCTGCGTTCGACGCATTCCATCGGACGGTAGCCGCGCGCGCTCCAGTCGGCGACCTCCTGCGTCGACAGGCCGAACGGGAAGAAATTCTCGCGTCCCACCGCCTCCATGATCTCGATGTTGGCGCCGTCCATGGTGCCGATGGTGAGTGCGCCATTCATCTGGAACTTCATGTTGCCTGTGCCGGAGGCTTCCTTGCCGGCGGTGGAAATCTGCTCGGACAGATCGGCTGCTGGATAGATGCGCTGGCCATTGGTGACGCTGAAGTTGGGCAGGAACACGACTTTGAGGCGGTCACGCACCTCCGGGTCGGCGTTGACCACGTCGCCGATGGCGGTGATCAGTTTGATCATCAGCTTGGCCATGTGATAACCCGGCGCGGCCTTGCCGCCGAAGATGAAAGTACGCGGCACCATCTCGATGTTCGGATCGGCCTTGATGCGGCGATACAGCGCGATGATGTGCAGCGCCGCCAGATGCTGGCGCTTGTATTCGTGGATGCGCTTGACCTGCACGTCGAACATCGAGTCGGGGTCGATGTCGAGGTGCAGGCGGCGCTGGATGTGCGCGGCCAGCTCGACTTTATTGGCGCGCTTGACCGCCTGCCAGCGCTCGACGAAAGCCGCGTCTTCGACATGCGCTTCCAGGCCGCGCAGCTGGTCCAGATCGCGGATCCAGCCTTCGCCCAGTGATTCGCTGATCAGCCGGGTGAGCCGCTGATTGGCGAGCACGATCCAGCGGCGCGGCGTGACGCCATTGGTCTTGTTGCTGAACTTGTCCGGCCAGAGTTCGTAGAAGTCCTTGAGCACGTCTTGCTTGAGCAGCTCGGTGTGCAGGGCGGCGACGCCGTTGATGGCGTGACTGCCGACACAGGCGAGATTGGCCATGCGCACATAGCGCGGGCCGTGCTCTTCGATCAGCGACAGCCGCGCCAGCCGCGCCTCATCGCCGAAGAAGCGCAGACGCACCAGGTCGAGAAAGCGCGCGTTGATCTCGTAGATGATCTCCAGATGCCGCGGCAACACGCGCGCGAACAGCGGCAGCGACCAGCGCTCCAGCGCCTCGGGCATCAGCGTGTGGTTGGTGTAGCCGAAGCTCTTGCAGGTGATGTCCCAGGCCGTGTCCCACACGAGCAGATGATCGTCGATGAGCAGGCGCATCAGTTCGGCGACGCCGATCGAGGGATGCGTGTCGTTGAGCTGCACCGCGAATTTTTCGTGGAAGCGTTCGACCGGCACTTTCTGCACGCGCAGGATGCGCAACATGTCCTGCAGCGAGCAGGAGACGAAGAAGTATTGCTGCTGCAGGCGCAGCTCCTTGCCCTGCTCCTGTTCGTCGTTGGGATACAGCACCTTCGACAGATTCTCCGACACGATCTTCTGCGTTACCGCGCCGGCGTAATCGCCGCGGTTGAACTGGCCGAAGTCGAAGGATTCCGGCGCCTCGGCGCGCCACAGTCGCAGCGTGTTGGCGGTGTTGACGCGATAGCCGAGAATCGGCGTGTCGTAAGGCACGCCATTGACGATGCGATCCTGCAACCAGCGCACGCGCAGACGGCCGTGCTCGTCGGTGTATTGCTCGGTACGGCCGCCCAGCTTGACCTCGACCACCCACTCCGGGCGATGCAGCTCCCAGGGGTTGCCGTTGCGCAGCCACTTGTCGGTCTTCTCCACCTGCCAGCCGTCGACCAGGCCCTGGTGGAAGATGCCGTATTCGTAGCGGATGCCGTAGCCCAGCGCGGGCACTTCCAGCGTCGCCAGCGAATCGATGAAGCAGGCGGCCAGTCGGCCCAGGCCGCCGTTGCCCAGGCCGGGCTCCTCCTCCTGGTAGAGCAGCTCGTCCAGATCCAGGCCCAGCTCGGCAACCATCTCGCGCGTGGCGTCGACGATGCCGAGATTGATCAGGTTGTTGCCCATGTGCGGGCCCATCAGGAATTCCGCCGACAGATAGCAGACCGTGCGCGACGCCTGCGTGGTGTACGCGGCCGCCGTGCTGATCCAGCGCTGCATCAGGCGGTCGCGGACGGTGTAGGCGAGCGCCAGATAATGATCGGTGCGCGTCGCCAGGCGCGGGAACTTGCCCTGTACATAGAGCAGGTTGTCGAGAAAGCAGCGGCGCAGCGCGCGCTTCTCCAGTGACGCGCGTTCGCTGTGCGTGCGGCGCTCTTCTTCGCCAGGGTTGCCGATGTCGCCCATTGTTGGTGTCTCTATGCGGGTGGTATGCGCCAAGCTTAGTACGAGCGGCAGCAAGTTTCGTGCTGATGAAGCCGACGCCGTGAGGGCAGCGCGGTTACAATGCCGCCCATCAACTCGAGGAAAA
The DNA here is from genome assembly GCA_964246995.1 of uncultured Hydrocarboniphaga sp. GTDB lineage: Bacteria > Pseudomonadota > Gammaproteobacteria > Nevskiales > Nevskiaceae > Hydrocarboniphaga. The sequence goes on along the minus strand of CAXTSJ010000041.1, from coordinate 19,571 downwards.
TATGAGCGAAAACTACGACCTTATCGTGATCGGCGGCGGGCCTGGCGGCTATCCCTGCGCCATCCGCGGCGCTCAGCTGGGGTTGAAGACGGTATGCATCGATGCCTGGCTCAACACCGATCAGACGCCGGCTTTTGGCGGCACCTGCCTCAACGCCGGCTGCATTCCGTCCAAGGCCCTGCTCGAATCCTCCGAGCTGGTGCACCGCGCCCGGCACGAGTTCGACAAGCACGGCATCACCACCGGCGAAGTCTCCTTCGATCTGGCCAAGATGCAGGCGCGCAAGACCAAGGTGTCGCGCGATCTCACCGGCGGCATCAAGGCGCTGTTCGGCGCCAACAAGGTCACCGGACTGTTTGGTTTCGGCAAGCTGCTCGGCGATGGCAGAGTCGAGTTCAAGGGGCACGACGGCAAAACGCAGGAGCTGGTGGGCAAGTACATCGTCATCGCCACCGGCTCGTCGCCGGTCAATCTCAAGATCGCGCCCTTTGATGGCCAACAGATCGTCGATAGCTGGGGGGCGCTGGATTTCAAGGAGGTGCCCAAGCGCCTTGGCATCATCGGCGCCGGCGTCATCGGCACCGAACTCGGCAGCGTCTGGAGCCGGCTCGGCGCCAAGACCGTGATCATCGAGGCGCTGCCGGGCTTCTTGCCGATGGTCGACGCCGCGATTTCCAAGGAGGCGCTCAAGCAGCTCACCAAGCAGGGGCTGGATATCCGCCTCGGTGCCAAGGTCAGCGGCGCCCGGGCCGGCGAGGGCGGCGTCAGCGTCGACTACGAACAGAACGGCGAGAAAAAAACCGAAGAGTTCGACAAGCTCGTGGTGGCGGTCGGCCGCCGTCCGTACACCGAAGGCTTGAACGCCAAAGAACTCGGCGTGCAGTTCGACGAGCGCGGCTTCGTCAAGGTGGATGCGCGTTACAAGACCAACATCGACGGCGTCTACGCGGTGGGCGATGTCATCGGCGGCGCCATGCTGGCGCACAAGGCGATCGAAGAGGGCGTGGCACTGGCCGAGCAGCTGATGGGCCATCACACCCAGGTCAACTACAACGCCATTCCGTCGGTGATCTACACCGCGCCCGAAGTCGCCTGGGTCGGGCTGTCGGAGGAGCAGGCGCGCGCCGCGGGCTTCGAGGTCAAGCTGGGCAGCGGCTCGTTCGTGTCGTCAGGCCGCGCCAAGGCGATGGAGCAGGCCAGCGGCATCGTCAAGGTGATCGCGGACGTGAAGACCGACCGGATCCTCGGCGTGCACATGGTCGGGCCTTACGCGTCCGAAATGATCGCCGAGTCGGTGCTGGCGCTGGAATATTCGGCGACAGTGGAAGACATCGCCCTCACCATGCACGGCCACCCGACGCTCAGCGAAACCTTCCACGACGCCATACTGTCGGTGGATGGCCGCGCGATTCATGCGGTCAACAAGCCGCGCAAATAAAAACACGCCACCGCATCTTCCAAGGAACAAGGAAATCGAATGATCAAGCTGTCAACGCTCGTCGCCACCGCTGTGCTTTTCACCGTCGCATCTTTGCCTGCCCGGGCCGCGACTTTCGATCTCAATCTCAATGACGATGCGGTGCGCGCGCAGCTCAGCGGCCCGCTGGCGAATCTCTTCAGCGAGGCGGACGGCGAATACCAGGTCGGCGCGCTTTACAGCGACGATCGCAATGACGAGCTGACCATCATCCACGCCGGAGCCTTGCTCACCGGCGATGCCGGCGCGCAGGAGGCCAAGCTCACCGCCGGCATCGGCGTGCGCGGGCAGTACACCGACACCGCGCACGACGCCGGCGGCGGCGCCGCCGTCGGCGGGCAGTTCGATCTGCGCTTCGCCGGCTTCGATCGCCTGGGGCTGACCGGCAACGCCTGGTATCAGCCGAAGATTCTGGGCATCGGCGACTTCGACGATCAGTTCGACTGGTCGCTGGACGCGGACTACCAAATCCTGCGCAACGCCTCGATCTATGTCGGCTATCGCAAGATTACCCTGCACCCGGACAGCGGCGGCTCGTTCACCGCCGACGACGGCGCGCATTTCGGCCTGCGGCTGACGTTCTAAGAAAATAGATTCGGGGGAATCGAAGATGGGTCGTGGTCCGAGTATCGAAGGCCGCAAGAACGCCGCCGACGCGCAGAAGGCCAAGGTCTTCACCAAGCTGATCCGCGAGATCGGCCTGGCGGTGCGCGCCAGCGGCGCCGACCCGGCGGGCAACGCGCGGCTGCGGCTGGCGGTGGAGCACGCGCTGTCGGCGAACATGACCAAGGACCGCATCGAGGCCGCGATCAAACGCGCCAGCGGCGAAGGCGCCGAGGCCGCTCACGAAGTGCGTTATGAGGGCTATGGCCCCGGCGGCATCGCACTGCTGGTGGACTGCGTCACCGACAACCCGACGCGCACCGTTGCCGATGTGCGCCACGCGTTTTCCAAGTATGGCGGGCACATGGGCACCAGCGGTTCGGTGGCGTTCCAGTTCAGCGAGGTCGGGCAGATCTGGGTCGATTTGAGTGCCGACGCGACGCTCGAAGACCAGGTGCTGGAACTGGCGCTGGATGCCGGCGCCGACGACGTGCAGGCCGATGGCGCCTGGTGCGAAG
>CAXTSJ010000041.1:0-16963 GCA_964246995.1 uncultured Hydrocarboniphaga sp. | reverse complement strand
CCGCCCCGGCTTCGCTGGAAGCGGTGAAGAAAGCCCTGACCGCGGCCGGTATCGCGCCGGCGCAGGCGTCGGTCACGCAACGTCCGGCCACGCGCGTCGCGGTGGAAGGCGAGATCGCTGAGGCGCTGCAGAAATTGCTGGATCGCATCGAAGAGCTGGACGATGTGCAAGAGGTCCATCACAACGCCGATCTGCCGGACTGACGGCGCGGCTTGGCCAGCATCGTCCGCATCATCGGCATCGATCCCGGATCGCGGAAGACCGGCTGGGGCGTGATCGATTCCAGCGGCCACAAGAGTCTGCACATCGCCCACGGTTGCCTGGACGTGGGCGACGGCGATTTGCCGGGGCGACTGCTGAAGATTCTGCAGGGGCTCACTGGGATCGTCGCGCAATACCAGCCGCAGGAAGCGGCGGTGGAAGAGACTTTCGTCAACCGCGCCAACCCGGGTAGCGCGCTGATTCTCGGGCAGGCGCGCGGCGCCGCGATCTGCGCGGTGGCGGCCGCCGCGCTGCCGGTCGCGGAATACGCGGCAGCGCAAGTGAAAGTCGCCATCGCCGGCAACGGCCGCGCCGAAAAGCAGCAGGTGCAGCACATGGTGAAAATTCTGCTGTGTCTTCAGGACAAGCTGCCGGCGGATGCCTCCGATGCGCTGGCGGTGGCGCTGACCCATGCGCATGTGCGCGGTACGCGCGTGCGCGCCGGCATCGATCTCAAGCGCGCCTGGGGTTGAGCGCCGGCTTGTGAGGCCGCGCTCAACACCGAATACTGCCCGTCATGATCGGAAGACTCAGCGGCAAACTCATCGCCAAGCAACCGCCTCTGCTGCTGCTGGATGTCGGCGGCGTCGGCTACGAGATCGAGGCGCCGATGTCGACGTTCTACAAGCTGCCGGCGGTCGGCGAGAGCCTGGTGCTGCACACCCATCTCACCGTCCGCGAAGACGCGCATCTGCTGTACGGCTTCGCTTCGACCGTCGAGAAAGCCTTGTTTCGCGAGCTGGTGAAAGTCTCGGGCGTCGGCCCCAAGCTGGCATTGGCCTTGCTCTCCGGCATTAGCGTCGACGATTTCTGGAGCACCGTCACCGCTGGCGATGTGCTGCGGCTCACCAAGATCCCGGGCGTCGGCAAGAAAACCGCGGAGCGCCTGATCGTGGAAATGCGCGACAAGGCCAGCACGGGCGGATCGACCGTGAGCGTGGTCGGCGCGGTGCCGGCACCGGCGAGTTCACCGTTGCAGGAAGCGCGCACCGCGCTGGCGACGCTGGGCTATAAGCCGATCGAGATCCAGCGCTTCACCGAACTGGTTTACAAGGATGGCATGAGCATCGAACAGATCATCCAGGAAGCGCTGCGCCGTGCCGTCCGCTGAGCCGCGCACGGTTTCGGCGAGCGCCGGTGGCGACGACGAGCGCATCGAGCGCGCGATCCGTCCGCGCTGCCTGGCGGACTACGTCGGCCAGCCGGCGGTGCGCGAGCAGATGAGCATTTCCATCGAGGCTGCGCGGCGTCGCGGCGAGGCGCTCGACCATGTGCTGATCTTCGGGCCACCGGGTCTGGGCAAGACCACGCTGGCGCACATCCTGGCCGAGGAGATGGGCGTCAACCTGCGCCAGACTTCCGGGCCGGTACTGGAGCGCGCCGGCGATCTGGCCGCGCTGCTCACCAATCTGGAGCCGCGCGATCTGTTGTTCGTCGACGAGATCCATCGCCTGTCGCCAGTGGTCGAGGAGGTGCTGTATCCGGCGATGGAGGACTACCAGCTCGACATCATGATCGGCGAGGGGCCCGCGGCGCGATCGATCCGCCTGGATCTGCCGCCCTTCACCCTGGTGGGCGCGACCACGCGGGCGGGTGCGCTGACCAGCCCGCTGCGCGATCGCTTCGGCATCGTCCAGCGCCTGGAGTTTTATTCGGTGGAGGATCTGAGCCGCATCGTGCTGCGCTCGGCAAGCATCCTGCACGCGCCGATCGAACCCGATGGCGCGTACGAGATCGCACGTCGTTCGCGTGGCACGCCTCGCATCGCCAACCGCTTGCTGCGTCGCGTGCGCGACTACGCCGAGGTGCGCGCGCAGGGTTTGATCACGCAGATCATCGCCGGTGAGGCGATGAAGATGCTCGACGTCGATTCGCTGGGCTTCGATCTGATGGACCGCAAGCTGCTGATGGCGCTGATCGACCGTTTCGATGGCGGCCCGGCCGGCATCGACAATCTGGCCGCCGCCATCGGCGAGGCGCGCGACACCATCGAAGATGTCATCGAGCCCTACCTGATCCAGCAGGGCTATCTGATGCGCACGCCACGCGGCCGCGTCGCCAGCCGGCTGGCTTACCAGCACTACGGGCTCAAGGTGCCGCGCGGACTCGAGGCGCGCGTCGATCAGGACCTGTTCGAGAGCCCATGACGCAGGCGCCGCACCGGCTTCGCCTGCGGGTCTACTGGGAAGACACCGACGCTTCGGGCGTGGTGTATCACGCCAATTATCTGCGCTGGTTCGAGCGCGGCCGCAGCGAGTGGCTGCGCGAGCAGGGACAGGACCAGACCACGCTGATCCGCGATCACAACATCGGCTTCACAGTCGCCCGTATCAGCGTCGACTACCGACGTCCGGCACGCCTGGACGATGAGCTGGAGGTGCTGACCGGAATCGACAAGCGCGGTCATGCCAGCCTGGAGTTCCGGCAGATCCTGCTGACGGCGGGCACCGAGGCGCCGGTGCTGGCCGAGGCGCAGATCCGGGTCGCGTGCATCGACGCGGCGCGCTTCACGCCGCGGCGGCTACCGGATTTCGGTCGGCCACAGCCGCCGGGCGGCCAAACGCGCTCGGCCAACGATTGATGCGCCCGCGTCGTGGTGTTGCGCCTATAATTCGCTCGGTTCCGCCCAACCGGGGTGGCCGTTGAACGAAGTCCCCGCCACAGGGGTCGTCAGTCCTCCCGGCCTTGCATTTAAAACGATCATCAACAAGAGGTTCTCCAGGGAATGAATGCCAATCTGTCGCTGGGTCATCTGATTGCCCAGGCGAGTATTCCGGTCCAGTTCATCATGGCGATTCTGGTGCTTGCTTCGGTGAGTTCCTGGGCAGTGATTTTCGCCAAGCGCAGCCTGCTGTCGCGTACCGGCAAGGCGTCCGAGAGCTTCGAGAACCGCTTCTGGTCGGGCGGCACCCTGGTCGATCTCTACGAGAACAGCCGCCGCGACAAGGAAGACGAGGGCCTGGCGCCGATCTTCAGCGCCGGCTTCGAGGAATACACCCGTCAGCAGCAACAGGGCGGTCGCACCGATCCCGAAGACGTCATCGCATCGGTGCAGCGTCAGATGCGTGTCGCGCAGATCCGCGAGATCGAACGCCTCGAAGGCGGTCTGTCGCTGCTCGCCACCATCGGTTCGGTGAGCCCCTACGTGGGCCTGCTCGGAACGGTGTGGGGCATCATGAGCGCCTTCATCGCCATCGGTAACGTCAAGCAGGCGTCGCTGGCGATGGTGGCGCCGGGTATCGCGGAGGCGCTGATCGCCACGGCCATCGGCCTGTTCGCGGCGATTCCGGCGGTGGTGGCGTACAACTTTTTCACCCGCTCGGTGGAGAGCCTGGAGACGCGCTATCTGACGTTCTCGGACGAGATGATCGGCATCATCGAGCGCTCGCTGCGCGGGAACAAGTCCTGACATGGGCGCTTCGGTCAGCCCGGCCAGGCGGGGCAAGCGGCGACTCAATGCCGAGATGAATGTGGTGCCGTACATCGATGTGATGCTGGTGCTGCTGATCATCTTCATGGTCACCGCGCCGCTGCTGACCCAGGGTATCGAAGTGGAACTGCCGGAAACGCTCGGCGAGAACATGACCCAGGGCGAAGAGCCCGTCACCCTGTCGGTGAATCGCGACGGCGAGTTGTTCCTCAACATCGGCGACAAACGCAGCGAGCCCCTGTCCGACGACGAGGTGGTGCAGCGCTCCGGTGCGATCACCCGCAACAAGCCTCAGGAAATGTTTTTGGTCGAGGGCGACGCCAAGGTGCCCTACGAGGCCGTCGCTCGCGGCATGGCGCTGCTGCAGTCGGCGGGGGTGCAGAAGATCGGTTTCGTCACCACGCCGGTCGGACCGCAGACTCCGCCGAAACGCTAAAAACAAGCATGCCCGCCCAATCCCGCCACTTCTTGCTTGCGGCGGCAGCTCACGTCGCCCTCTTGCTGTTGTTGCTGGTCGGCGTGAGCTGTTCGCCCAAGCTGGTGCCGCCGCCGCCGATCCTGGCTGTGGTCGTGCCCGCTCCCTCGGCCAAAACCGACAGCAAGACCGACACGCCCCGAGTCGTCGAAGAACAGAAAAAGAATGACGAGGCCGATCTGCAGAAGATCGAGGAAGGCAAGCGCCAGGAAGCCACCAGGCGCGAAGAGCAGAAGCGTCAGGACGATGCCAAAAAGGCAGAGCAGGCGAAGAAGACCGAAGAGCAGAAAGTAGAAGACCAGAAGAAGGCCGAGCAGAAAGCGGCCGAACAAAAAGTCGCTGAAGAAAAAAAGCAGGCCGAACAGAAGCAGAAGCAAGCCGAGGAACAGGCGCGCAAGGCGGCCGAAACGCAGAAGAAGGCCGAGGCCGAGCAGAAGAAGCAGGCCGAGCTGGCTTTGAAGAAAGCCGCGGAAGAAGAAGCCAAGACCAAAGCCAAAGCCGAGGCGGATGCCAAGGCCAAAGCCGAAGCCGATGCCAAGGCCGCGGCGAAAGCTGCAGCGGACGCCAAGGCCAAGGCAGAGGCCGACGCCAAAGCCGCCGCGGAAGCCAAAGCCAAAGCCGAGGCCGATGCCCGCGCGAAGGCGGAAGCCGATGCCAAGGCCAAAGCGGATGCGGAACGGAAAAAAGCCGAGGACGATGCACGCAAGGCCGCTGAAGATCGTCGCCGCCAGGAAGAAAACGCACGTCGGCAGGCCGAAGACGCTGCGCGCCGCGCGATGGCGGACGAGGCGGCGCGTGCTCAGGGTGAGTACATCAAGGGCGTGCAGGCTAGCTGGATTCAACAGCTGTCCGCCTATTTGAAGCCCTATTGGACGCGTCCCCCAGGTCTGGCTCAGACGCTACGTTGCCAGGTCGAGATCACGCTGCTGCCGACCGGAACCGTCGCCGACGTAAAGGTGATCAAAGGGTCCGGCGTTCCCGCATTCGACGATTCGGTATTGCGCGCGGTCCAAAAGGCCAGCCCGTTACCATTGCCGAGCGATCCGAAGGCTTTTGACCGGGTACTGAGGCCGACCTACACCCCGGCCGATCTTGAATAGACCATTGATGAGAACGCTGATGACGATGCTCAAACCCTTGTTGCTGACCGCTCTTCTGCTGATACCCGGGCTTGCGCGAGCCGATCTGGAATTCACCGTGTCGAGCAACAAGACCGGTGCGCAGCCCATCGCCATCGCGCCGTTCTCCTCCAACGACGGTCTGCAGACCGACGTCGCCAGCGTGATCGAAGCCGATCTCAATCGCAGTGGCCTGTTCAACACGCTGCCGCGCGGCGACATGCTGGAGCGTCCCGACGATCCGTCGAAAGTGGACTTCCGCAACTGGCGTGCGGTGAACATGGAGAATCTAGTCATCGGCCGTCTCAATAGAGAAGCCGGCAGCGACCGGGTATCGTCGCGTTTTTATCTTCTGGACGTGATCCGCGGCGAGCAACTGCTGGCTTACGACATGCCGGCCGTCGCGCCCGATCAGTTGCGCTATGTCGCACACCAGATTGCCGACATCGTGTTCGAGCGACTCACCGGTATACGCGGCGTCTTCAACACCAAGATCGCCTACGTGACCTCCAGCGGAATCGGCCCTTCGCGCAACTATCAGCTGGTGGTGTCCGACGCCGATGGATTCAATCCGCGGACCATTGCCTCGTCCAAGGAAACCTTGATGTCGCCGTCCTGGTCGCCTGACCGCAAAAAACTGGCTTATGTCGGTTACGAGCGCGGGCGTTCGGGTATCTATGTGCACGAGCTGGCGACCGGGCAGGTCCGCAAGATTCTCTCCGAGAAAGGCATCAACGGATCGCCGGCATGGTCGCCGGATGGCACCAAGCTGGTGCTGACTCTTTCCTACGAGACCAACCCCGACATCTATCTGTTCGACATGCAGACCGGGCAGAAGAAGCGGTTGACCGATCACTACGGTATCGACACCGAAGCGTCGTTCTCGCCGGACGGACAGTCGATCGTGTTCACGTCCGATCGCGGCGGCCAGCCGCAGATCTACCGGATGTCGGCCAACGGCGGCGAGCCGCAGCGGCTCACCTTCCAGGGGCGCCAAAATCTCGATGCCAGCTACTCGCCGGACGGCAAGTTCCTGACGCTGGTGAACCTGGATGAATCTCGCTATCGTATCGCGCTGCTAGATCTGAGCAACAACAACTTCCGCATCGTCAGCGACGGATCTCTGGATGAGAGTCCAAGCTTCGCCCCCAACGGTGCCGTGATCATCTACGCAACTCAGGCTCGCGGTGGCGCCGAGTTGGCGACGGTCACCACCGATGGCAAGGTCCGCCAGAAAATTCGCCAGTCGGGCGAAGTGCGCGAGCCCAGTTGGTCCCCATTCGTCCAGAAGTAAGCTGACGTCGTTAGATTGCATAATTTCCATAATAGTTTGGCTTTTTATTCAGGAGTTTTCGGCATGTTCAAAAAGATTCTAGTGACGTCCATCGTGGCGGCAGGTCTCGTGGTGAGTGGGTGCGCGAGCAAAGGCAAGAAAGGCGCGCCCAATCCGGGTGCCGCGTCCGGTAGCGCCAACAGCGGCCTGGCTGGTTACGGGGCGGGCGACAGCAGCCTCAATGGCACTGGTGTCGACCCCAACGCGGCGGCAGGCGGTGGCGCGGCCGGTGCCGATCTGGCGTCCAAGCACATCGTCTACTTCGAATACGACAGCGCGAACCTGACGTCCGACGGGCAGGGCGTCGCCGCGGCCTGGGCCAAGTATCTCGCCGCCAATCCCAGTGCCCGGGTCAGGCTCGAGGGCAATGCAGACGAACGCGGCACTCGTGAATACAACGTTGGCCTCGGCGAGAACCGCGGCAACGCGGTGCAGTCGGCGATGACGGCAGCCGGCGCTTCCGCCGGTCAGATCAGCGTGGTCAGCTATGGCGAGGAGCGGCCGGCCGCCCCGGGCCATGACGAGTCCGCGTATTCGCAGAATCGTCGCGTCGAGATCGTGCAGCAGTAAGGTCGCCGCCTCGACTGAGGCTGTCGCGGCACAGGCACTGTATTGGAGTAGCGTTTTATGTTGGGTCATCGCGTCGTCATCCTGCTAGGCATGTCCCTGACCGCGCTGAGCGGCTGCGCCGATTTCGGCGGCCCGATCAATGGCGCAAATCAGCCGGTGCTGTCTCCCGAGGAGCGGCGCCTGCAGGAGTTGGAGAACAAGACGGCGCTGATGTCGCGTCGTCTCGATACGCTCAACTCCAGTGCCGCCGATCAGGATTTCAACAAGTTGCGAGACGAGTTGCGTGATCTCCGCGGGCTGGTCGAAAAAGTGAAATACGACAGCGACCAGCGCGAGCGTGCCAACAAGGATCTGTATGCAGATTTGAGCCAGCGCCTGCAGCGTCTCGAAGGCGTGGTTCCCCCTGCCGTGCCGGGCAACACCACCAGCTCGGTCCCGGGTACGGCGCCAGGAACCATCTCCTCGGCCCCGATCGCACCGCGACCGGCAGTGGCGTCGCCCGAAGAAGAAACGGCTTATCTCGCGACCTTCGATCTGCTCAAGAACGGCAAGTACGACGATGCCGTGCGCGGTTTCCGCAGCATGCTCGACCGCTGGCCGCAGGGTCGATATGCGGACAACGCCTGGTACTGGATGGGCGAGGCCAATTACGTCAAGCGCGATTATCCCGCAGCTCTGACCAGCTTCCAGTCTTTAGTCGATCGCTTCCCCACCAGCCCCAAGCTGTCGGACGGTCTGTACAAGGTCGGCCTGACCCAGATCGAGCTAAAGCGTACCAGCGAGGCCAGAGCCACGCTGCAACGCGTGACGCGCGAATTCCCCGCGACCAACGCAGCCAATCTGTCGCGCCAGAAACTGGAACAGATCGGCGGTTGAGCGGATGAACCTGGCGGTTGCAGCGCCGGTGCGCAGCGAGCGGCTGAAGATCACCGAAATTTTTCTTTCGCTGCAGGGCGAATCGTCTTACGTGGGATGGCCCACGGTGTTCGTTCGCCTGACTGGCTGCCCGTTGCGTTGTGTCTATTGCGATACCGAATACGCGTTCCACGGCGGCGCTTGGCAAAGCGCGGATCGGATTCTGGAGCAAGTCCGCGAACTGGGCGCAAGGCATGTCTGCGTCACCGGTGGCGAACCGCTCGCGCAGAAAGCTTGCCCGGGCCTCTTGGGGCGACTCTGCGACGCCGGTTACGTGGTGTCGCTCGAAACCAGCGGAGCCTTGGACGTTACGGCGGTCGATGCGCGCGTCATGCGGGTGATCGACATCAAGACGCCGGACTCCGGCGAGGCCGAGCGCAATCTTTGGTCGAATCTCGACGCCCTGCGCGCGCATGACGAGATCAAGTTCGTGGTGTGCAGCCGCGATGACTACGAGTGGGCCAGACAACGCGTGATCGAGCGACAACTGACGGCCCGTTGCACGGTGCTGTTTTCTCCCAGTCACAAGCAGTTGCCTGCCCGTGATCTGGCGGACTGGATCATCGCCGATCGCCTGCCGGTGCGTTTCCAGACGCAGCTGCACAAGCAGCTGTGGGGCGAGGCGCCGGGCCGATGAGCAAGCCGCGCGCCGTGGTCTTGCTGTCCGGCGGCCTCGATTCGGCGACGGTGATGGCCATCGCCCTCGAACGCGGCTTCGAGGTCTATACCCTGGCCGTTGCCTACGGCCAGAAACATCAATCTGAAATACAGGCCTCCGCCAGGGTGGCGCAGCGTCTGGGCTCGGCTCGTCATCAGGTGATGAACATCAACTACGGGGACGTCGGCGGCTCGGCGTTGACGGACGACGCCATCGCGGTACCCGAATCGGCCAGCAGCGGCATTCCCGTCACTTACGTGCCGGCTCGCAACACCTTGTTTCTATCGCTGGCTTTGGGCTGGGCGGAGGTGCTGGGCGCGCGCGATCTCTTCATCGGCGTCAACGCGGTGGACTACTCGGGCTATCCGGACTGCCGGCCGGAATTCATCCGTGCATTCGAACAGCTTGCGCAGCTGGCGACCAAGGCCGGCGTCGAAGGGGGATGCTTCCGCGTTCACACGCCCCTGATCGCGATGAGCAAGGCGCAGATCGTGATCCGCGGCGTCGAGCTGGGCGTGGATTACGCCGAAACCGTTTCCTGCTACCAGGCCGATGAGCAGGGCCGCGCCTGCGGTCGCTGCGACTCCTGCCGCCTGCGCAGTGCCGGGTTCATCGCAGCTGGATTCGCCGATCCGACCCGTTATCGGTGATCACGCTCGGCTTCAACCGCGGTGCCGCTTCCAGTATCATGCGCGGCCCCCGCGGGTGCCTTGTTTTCAGCAGCTTGCAATGGGTCGTTAGCTCAGTCGGTAGAGCAGTTGACTTTTAATCAATTGGTCGATGGTTCGAATCCATCACGACCCACCATTGGCATCGTCCAGTCACCACCTCTGGCCTTTCGATGAAAACTTCCCGATTGCTGCCGATGCTGGTCTTGCCCGCGGTTCTTGGCTTGAGTCTCCCGGCGCATGCCACGCTAGGTGTTTTCGAGCATGGCAACGGCATCAAGTCGCTCGGCATGGGCGGCGTGGGCTATAGCTTTGCGCAGGAAACCACGGCGCTCGCCGCTAACCCGGCGCACGCGCTAAGCCTGGGCAATCGCTATGACGTCGGCGTCGACGTGTTCTATGCCAAGGCGGTGGCGACTTTTGAAGGTAACGCCGCCGGGCCGGACGAGAGCTTCAACTCCGACGGCAAGTCCTGGTACTACATCCCGCAGGGCGGTGTCTCCTACAGTCTGTCGGACCGCTGGGCGCTGGGCGTGACGATCCTGAGCGCGGGTCTGGGGCCGGATTACGACGGCAGCCCTTATCAGCGTTTCGGCGGGGCGCGCCGTGTCAGCCTGGGCTTGGCTTCATCGGGCGTGATCAGCGCACTCGCGTACCAGATCGCGCCTGGGCAGGCGGTGGGGCTGAGTGTGAATACCGGCTACCAGGTGCTGTCGCTCGAAGGCGCGCAGTTCATCGCCTCGCCGACGGTCTCGGAGGCGCCGGACAAGGTGACCAACCAGGGCAAGGACGGCGCCTTCACGCTCGGCCTCACGGTCGGCTGGACCGGCCAGCTCACTCCCTGGCTAAAAGCGGGCGCGGCCTACCGCAGCAAGAACTGGACACAGCGGCACAAGGACTACGCCGGCCTGGTCGCCGAAGGCGGCAAGCTGGAACTGCCGTCGATCTACGGCGGCGGCTTCGCCATCACGCCGGTGCAGAACTGGACAGTGGCGCTCGAGGCGCAGCGCTATACCTATCGCAAGCAGCGCGCGTTCCGCAACGGCTTGGCCAAGCTTGAACAAGGCCATCTGCTGGGTTCGGACGATGGCCCCGGCTTCGGGTTCGACGATCAGAACGCCTACAAGCTCGGCGTCTCCTGGCAGGCCACGCCCAAGCTCGCAGTGCGCGCCGGCTACGTCCACGCCACCAAGCTGACCAACGCATCCGAAACCCTGTTCGGCCTGCTCGGGTGCCTGCCGACGACGACGCAATACGGCGCCGGCGCGACGATATTGTTGAAGGCCTGGGAAGTTTCCGGTTACGCCTACAACGATCCGAAGAAGAAACAGAACGGCGAGAACTCCATTCCCGCGGCGTTCGGCGGTGGCGAGGCGAACGTCACCGATGAGACTTTCGGCATCGGGCTGTCGCTGGGGCGGCGGTTCTAGCGCGGCTTGCCGATTTTGAAAAATTGCACAGCTTGATCCTGGTGCGAAACACGGTTGCGGAATTGACTACACTAAGCGCCGCCGGAGTGTCCGGCAGACCGCTCGAACCGCACGTCCTTCAATGAGTCGAATTTCAAGCTGCTTCGATCGGCTGAAGGCGCAAGGGCGCAAAGCCCTGATCCCCTACATCACCGCTGGCGATCCGCACCCGGATCAGACCGTCGGGCTGATGCATGCGCTGGTAGAGGGCGGCGCCGACATCGTCGAACTGGGCGTGCCGTTTTCCGATCCGATGGCCGACGGGCCGATCATCCAGCTTGCTTGCGAGAGAGCGCTGGTGCATCGCACGAACCTGCGCCAGATCATCGATCTGGTTGCCGAATTCCGCACCCGCGACACGCAGACGCCGGTGGTTCTGATGGGTTATCTCAACCCGATCGAGAACATCGGCATCGAGGCCTTCGCAATCGAGGCCGCGGCCGGCGGCGTCGATGGTGTGCTGATCGTCGACCTGGCGGTGGAAGAGGCGTCGACCTTTTCGGCGCCTTTGAAGACCGCGGGTGTCGACCTGATTTTTCTGCTCGCGCCCACCAGCCCGGCGGAGCGGATCAAGGCTGTGGCCTCGCAGGCCGGGGGGTATCTGTATTATGTTTCGGTCAAGGGTGTGACCGGGTCGAGTCAGTTGAATGTCGCCAGCGTGGCGGCCAAGCTGGACGAGATCCGCAGTTGCACCGGCCTGCCGCTCGCCGTCGGTTTCGGCATTCGGGACGCCGCCACTGCGGCCCAGGTCAGCCGCATCGCCGACGGCGTGATCGTTGGCAGCGCTTTGGTGTCAGAGATTGCGCAGCATCAGGCCGAGCCGCACAGGCTTCCCGGCCTGCTCAGAGGCAAACTCGGCGCGATGCGCCGGGCCATGGACGAGGTCACGCAGGCATGAGTTGGCTCGACAAAATCGCAGGCTCGCAGTTGCTCACGCAGGGCGTGCGCAAGCGCAACGTCCCGGAAGGGCTTTGGACCAAGTGTGACGGCTGCGGCTCCGTGCTGTACCGCGCGGAGCTGGAGCGCACCCTGGAGGTCTGTCCCAAATGCTCCGCGCACCGGCCGATCACGGCGCGTTCGCGGCTCAATCATCTGCTCGACGCCGAGCCGCGCGTGGAAATCGCCCGCGAACTGGCGCCCGCCGACCCGCTCAAGTTCAAGGACTCGCGCAAATACACCGACCGCATCAAGGAAGCGCAGAACGATACCGACGAGAAGGACGCCCTGATCGTCATGCGCGGCCAGGTGCTGGGCCTGCCGCTGGTGGTTTCGGCCTTCGAGTTCGGCTTCATGGGCGGATCGATGGGCAGCGTGGTCGGCCAGAAGTTCGTGCACGGCGCCAATGCCGCATTGGAAGCCGGCGTTCCGTATGTGTGTTTTTCGTCGTCCGGCGGCGCGCGCATGCAGGAGTCACTGTTCTCGCTGATGCAGATGGCCAAGACCTCGGCAGTGCTGGCGCGTTTGTCCGACCGCGGGCTGCCCTTCATCTCGGTGCTGACGCATCCGACCATGGGCGGTGTCTCCGCGAGCCTGGCCATGCTGGGTGACGTGATCATTGCCGAACCGCGCGCGCTGGTGGGTTTCGCCGGCCCTCGGGTGATCGAGCAGACCGTGCGCCAGAAGCTGCCGGAAGGCTTCCAGCGATCCGAATTCCTGCTGGAGCACGGCGCCATCGACATGATCGTCGACCGCCGCGAGCTGCGCGAAAAGATCCATCGCCTGCTGGCGATGATGACCCACTGGGCGCCGTCGCCCAAGGCTTGATCAAGGGCTTGACCCAGGCGCCGCGCCCACTGGTCATCGCAAAAGTCGCCGCACCCGCGGCGCATTCCAGCTTGCAAGACTGGCTGGCCTATCAGGAAACACTCCATCCGCAGGCGATCGAGCTCGGGCTCGCCCGGGTTGCAGCAGTCGCTGGCCGTCTGGGCTTGCCGGACCAGGGCATCGTCACGCTGACCGTCGCGGGCACCAATGGAAAGGGGTCGAGCGCGACGCTCGCTGCCCTGATCTACCGGCAGGCCGGTTATCGAACCGGGCTCTACACCTCGCCCCATCTGCTTCGGTACAACGAGCGCGTGGTGATTGACGGACGCGCCGTGAGCGACGCCGATCTGTGCCGCGCTTTCGCCAGCGTCGAGGCCGCGCGCGGCGACGTTTTGCTGACCTATTTCGAATTCGGCACCCTGGCCGCGCTCTGGCTGTTCCGCGCGGCCGGCGTGCAGGTGCAAGTGCTGGAAGTCGGCCTCGGCGGCCGCCTCGACGCGGTCAACCTGGTCGACGCTGACTGCGCCCTGGTTACGCAGATCGGCCTGGATCACCAGGACTGGCTGGGCGCCGACCGGGAGTCGATCGGCCGCGAGAAGGCAGGCATCTACCGCGCCAGGCGACCCGCGATCTGCTCAGACCCGAGTCCACCCGCCAGCCTGTGGCGGTATGCGCAGAGCCTTCAGGCCGATTGGCGGAGCCTGGGGTCGGATTTCAGTTTCGATGTCGGCGCATCTGGCTGGACATGGAGACAACGGGATACGGTGCTCGCCGATCTGCCGCTACCCGGGCTCGCTGGAAAGGCCCAGTTGCGCAATGCCGCCGGGGTGTTGGCGGCGATCGCCAGTCTGCAGGCGCGACTGCCGGTGCCCGAGCACGCGATCCGCAGCGCATTGCCACAGCTGCGCCTGCGCGGACGATTCGAGCGACACGGGCGCTGGTGCTTCGACGTCGCCCACAACGGCGAAGCGGCACAGGAACTGGCCGACCAGCTGATTCAAAGCTTCGGTAACCGTCGTCCCTGGCTGGTGCTGGGGATGCTGTCCGACAAGCCGGTGGAGGCGGTGGCTGCCGCCTTCGCGTCGCGGGTCGCGGGTGCCGTGTTCGTGAGCCTGCCGGGACCTCGAGGCTTGAGCGCCCAAGCATTGCGCGCGCGCGCGGCCAATGCCGGCCTGGCGGGAGACGCGGTTGATGACATGACAGCCGCGCTGCAAGCCGCGGAGCAAGCAGCATTGAAGGACGGCGATTCCGAGCGACCGATCCTGGTTTGCGGATCGTTCCTGACGGTGTCCGCCGCGCTCCACGCCCTGCACCTGGAGGCTGTCCAATGAGGCCCGGCAACGCGGTCCTGGCGCAGCGACTGGCCGGCGCCGCGGTCCTGATCGGCGTGGCGTTCGGCGTCAGCCTGCTATTGCCGGACCCGTCGCAGCCGCAGTTGACCGAGCCGGGGCTGCAACGCGTCGAAGTGCGTATCGACGATGGCCGGGTCATCGATCCGCCACCAAGGGGCAATGGCGCGCCGCCGGCGGACACACAGGCCGTATCACCTCCGGACCGGGAGCCGGCGCCGCAGTCCCTGGATTTGGCGGTCAGCTCGGAAGGCAATCCGGCGCCGACCGTGGACGACGATTCCGCGCCGATTCCAGAGGATCCGCCCGCCGCGCCGCCTGCTGAAACCAAACCCGTCCAATCCCCGGCGCCCGTCGCTTCCGCGGTTCCGCCCAAAGCGCCGGCAGCCGCTCCGGCGCCGCTGGTCAAATCGGCGGCGGTAGTTTCGAACGTCGACAAGACGCCCACCAAGCCTCCGCCGCCCACGCCGAAACCGGCGGTGCAGCCCAGCCCGTCGGCGCCGTCTGCAGCAACAGCCAATCCCAAGCCGACGACCAAAACCTGGCAGATCCAGGCCGGCAGCTATGCCGACATCGGCAACGCGCGCCAGGTGGAAACGCAGTTGAAGGCTTTGGGATACGCCGCGACGCTTTCCGTCACCGAAACGGCGGGAAGCGCCCGCTATCGCATTCGTTGCGGGCCTTTTGCGACGCGCGAGCAGGCGGAGGCAGCGCGCAAGCGGCTGGAGCAAAACCACATCCCGGCCAGCCTGGTCGCCGCGGGTGGTTGAAGCGCTGAGGATTCGCCGCCGGAGCGTCCCCGCCCACCGCCTGCCCGCTACGCTCGACCCGGTGCTGTGCCGCGTCTATGCCGCCCGCGGTCTGATCGAACCGGCGGATCTCTCCCTTGATCTGTCGCGTCTGCTGGTGCCGAGCGGTTTGCGCGGCATCGGGGCGGCGGTGGCGATCCTCGCGCAGGCGATCGCGTCAGGCGACAAGATCATCATCGTCGGCGACTACGACGCCGACGGCGCCACCGGCGTCGCACTCGCCGTGCTCGGCCTGCGCGCGCTCGGCGCCGCGGCGGTGGACTACGCCGTGCCGCACCGCGTGACCATGGGCTATGGCCTTTCGCCGCCGCTGGCCGAGACCGCACACGCGATGGGCGCGGCGGTGCTGGTCACGGTGGACAACGGCATCGCCAGCCACGCCGGCGTCGCCACCGCTCGCGCGCTCGGCATGCGCGTCATCGTCACCGACCATCATCTGGCCGGCACCGAGTTGCCGGCGGCGGACGCGATCGTCAACCCCAATCAGCCCGGCTGCGAGTTCGCCAGCAAGTGCGTCGCCGGCGTTGGCGTCATGTTCTATGTGCTGGCAGCGCTGCGCGCGCATCTGCGCGTGGCTGGCCCCGTACCCGCCGCGGGCCTGCCACGCCTGGCGGACTGGCTCGACCTGGTGGCGCTGGGCACGGTCGCCGACGTCGCCAGGCTCGATGGCAACAACCGCATCCTGGTGGCGCAGGGCGTTGCCAGACTGCGCCAGGGCAGGGGGCGTCCCGGACTGCTGGCTTTGCTGGAAGCCGCCGGCCGAGATCCCGCCGCTGTCAACGCCTCCGACCTCGGTTTTGTCCTCGGCCCGCGCATCAACGCTGCCGGCCGGCTGGCGGACATCCGCATCGGCATCGAATGCCTGCTGGCCGAGACCATCGACCAGGCGCGCCCGCTCGCTCAGGCGCTGGAAGTTATCAACCGCGAACGCCGCACCATCCAGCAGGGGATGACCGACGCCGCCAATGAGATCGCCGCCACGCAGGGCGACGACGGATCGGGCCTGAACAACGGCATCTGCGTATTCGCCGAGGATTGGCACGAGGGCGTGGTCGGCCCGGTCGCATCGAAGCTCAAGGAGCGCCTGCATCGCCCGGTGATCGCCTTTGCCCCAGCCCAGGAGCCAGGACTGCTCAAGGGATCGGCGCGGTCGGTAACCGGTCTCAACGTCCGCGATCTGATCGCCGCGGTCGATACGCAACATCCCGGCATGATCCAACGCTTCGGCGGCCACGCGATGGCGGCCGGCCTGACCCTGCACAAAATTCAATACGCCAACTTCCGCCAGGCCTTCGACCGCGCCTGCGCAGCCGTGATCGATCGGCCCTGGCAGGATCAATCGATCGACAGCGACGGTTCGCTTGCGCCTGAAGAATTACAGGTGCGAACCGCGCTCGGCGTGGAATCGGGCGGCCCCTGGGGCGCAGGCTTCGAGGAGCCGCGCTTCGATAACGTCTTCCAGGTGTTGGAAGCGCGCATCGTCGGTAGCGATGGTACGCACGCGAAATACCGGCTGCGTCTGCAAGGCGAGACCAGCGGCGAGCTGCAGGCGATCGACTTCGGCGGCGCTTTGCGGCTATGTCGCAGTGGATTGATGCACGCAGTCTACGCGCTCGGCGTCAACCGATTCCGCGATCGTGAGACTATCGATCTGCGTATCCAGCACATGCAGCAAATAAAGACATAACTCCTACTCATGCCGACCCAGGAAGTTAGTCCGCTTGTGATTACTAGAGTGCAAACCGGGATTCATAACGAGCTACTTCTTCTTCAAGGCGCCTGCACAGCACGCAATACTCAAAGAATGGCCTTGCCCAGAAACTTAGACTTGAGTCAACGATCTTATATCCGCGAATACCCCTCAAAATATCGAAGTGTTTGCTGTCCTCAATGCTGGCAACTAGATTTGTAATCTCGGCCGGAACATAGATCAGATGATCCAGCAGTCTGCGAATGGCGACTGTCGTTCGATTATGGTGATACTCAAAGAACTGAAACCAATCAGCAGACGTACCGGCCTGACCAATTACCAGCGGTGCGTTGGAATGCGGTTTAATCTTTGATAACGCATTTTGAACCGCGTGCTCTGTTAGGGATTCTCTGATTTAGCCCCTGCCACGGCGGCCAAAGCGATCGGTAAGCTA
>CAXTSJ010000040.1:0-26233 GCA_964246995.1 uncultured Hydrocarboniphaga sp. | reverse complement strand
ATGGCTCCATTCTCTCAAGTAATGGAGCCTCCGAGATTTCCGGGGCGGTTCACATCTCAGGGTCGTGCGCGATGTGTAGGCACAAATCACAGACGCTGGAATAGCGCTTGCGCAAGCGGTCTCCCTGACCCGCAGCTATGACGGCCCGCGCGAAGTGAATTGGCCCTTGGGTCAGCAGTAGGTGCTGCTTTCCGGCACGGCGCATCAGCCGATCCAGGCTCGCGATCGGTAGCATTTTTGTGTCGCCCAGCGCGAGAAAAGGGGTGCCGCTGCCGGCGATGCCGCAGGTATAGGCGACGCCGTCCTCGGCGATGCACAGGCTGTGGCCGGGACAAGCGCACGCCGGCAATCCTTCATCGCCGAGATAGTCCTGCTCACACAGTTGCTCTCCTTCGCGCAGGTAGGGGAGCAGCGGTGCGTAGTGGGCCAGGTGCGAGTCGATCTGATTGATCCACTCCATCGCCGCACCCTGATCGCCATCCTCGTCGGCTGTCACGACCACTTTAAGTTCGGTCCAGAGCCCCACTGCACGCGCGGCACTGATCGCTCGCTTGACCCGCCTCAAGGATACGAAGGCTTGATGAAAACGGCTGGTACTGATGGCGATCGTGTGGAGGCCCGCGGCCTTGAGTCGGTTCACCCGATCCATTGCAGCGTCTTCGGACGTTGCCCAGTAGCCATTGCTGACGCAGCCGACCTCGGCGCCGAGCGCAGCAGCGTGGCTGACGAGATCGAGCAACAAATCAAAATCCAGGAACAGTTCGCCGCCGGTAAAGTCGACGCGCAGAGGCCTGCCATCCTTGACGAGGGCGGCCTCATCGATCATGCGTTTGATTTCTGGTGAGGGCAGAGCGTCACTGCGAGTGGGACCACAGCTGGTAGCGCAATGCGCGCAACTGGCATTGCAGCGGGAGGTCACGACGAAAGTAAGCTCCATGGGTTTCTGGCCTCAGTGTCGGCTGTCGATTTGCGAGAGCGCGGCTTCGACTCGCCGGGTGCGCCAATGACCTGCGCCATAACGCGCCCCATAGGCCACAAGCGATGCCTGCAGGGCGGCCCGCGAGGCGTTCTTGTCGCCCTCTGCTTGCTTCACCAACGCGCGGACCCACTCAAGACGCAGATTGCTTGGATGAGTCGACCCCAATTCTTCGAGTCGCTTCAGCGGCAGCGCCGCCAATACTTGCCTTGCATCGCGGGCTCTATTTTCCAAAACCAGAATTTCGGCCAGCTGGATTGCAAGTAGCGCTGCTGGCAGAGAATCCGCTCCAAAGTCGCGCTCGGCGTTGGCGAGGCCGCGACGCAGCATCGCCTCGGCGTCGGCGAATCTGCCAAGACGGATTTGCACATCCGCCAGCAGCTGTTTGAGAGGGCCGCTCTGATCGATTACCGCAGGATCGCTATCGTTGCGGTCGATGATCTCTGCAAGCGGGGCTTCGGCGAGTTCAGGATGTCCGCGCTCGTTGTTGAGATGCGCCAGCGCATAGCGGGAGTTGTCGATATGCCAGGTGCCCGCGCCGCTCCATAGCGGCACGTCTTTTGTCGCGCGGTCTACTATCGACTGGGCCTCGCCGAGCCTGCCCAGGTCGATCAACGTCAGCCCGAGGCTTAAGCGCGCCCTTGCGGTGTCGATATGGCGATCACCATGGGCGACCGTAAAATTCCTAATCGCGGACCGAAGCGTCTCGGCAGCTGGGTTGTTCCTGTCCAGGTCGTGCTGGCAACGTCCCAGCTCAAGTTCGATGGTGCCGAGTTTGTTCGCGCTTGGATCGGGACGCGTCAACTCGGCATCGTGAACCACTTCCAACTCTGTTTCGCATCGCGGCAAGTTTCCCATCCAGTAACGCGCACTGGCGAGCGAAAATTGCAAAGCGCGAACCTCTGGGGCGTTTTCGCCCAGGCGCTCAATGCCCGCCCGAAAAGAGGTTTCATGGCCGGCCAGATGATTCCGCAACTTGCCTGTAACCCACTCAACCAAAATCAGCCGGTTTCTGATGATCAACACTGTTGAGGCGCCTGAGCCTTCGGTTTTTTCTGCCAGCTCCAAAGCCCGGCGCAGGTGGACTTCCGATTCTTCGGCCTGCTGCAGTTCCAAGAACGAATTACCCAACGCAGCGTGCACCTCGGCAGCCGTTGCCGGATCATCCGCCAGCCGCTTGTCGACGTTGTCGGCCGCTTTCTGTAGAAACTGCTCGACGGTCATCGAGACCACCGGCTCGTTGCGATCATTGATCGGCGCGAACAGGTCCTTGCTCAGGTAGTCACTGACCGCGCGCGCCCGCGCCGCGGATGCGTCGGCCCGCACCCGCGCTTCATCGGCCCTGAAATACAGCCAGGAACTGACCATGCTGCCCAGCACGAAAATCCCCAGCGCCAACCCGAGCGCGTTGCGCCGCGCGCGCATGCGGTCCAAGGCGCGTTCGGCGAGGGCGGCTTTCTGTTGGGCTTCAACCTCGGCCTGGCGCCGTGCGCGGCGCTGGTCGAGTGTGCGCAGCGATTCTGCGAAGACGCCGGCGTCGCTGCAGCGGCGCGCTGGATCGCCGTCGGCGGCGCAGGCGATGTCCTCGCGCAGCAAGTCGTCGGCGATGTCGCGTTCCCAGCCGGGCATCCAGGGTTTGCAGAGATCACCGGCTGCGACCTGGTAGAGCATCACGCCGAGCGCGTAGATGTCGGACTTGATCGTCGATGGCTGGCCGGCGAGCACCTCGGGCGCGAGATATAGCGGCGTGGCGGACGAGGGGCCGGTGTAGAGACCGGCGGCGATGGTCGCCATCTGCGTGATCTTGAGGCGTTGCAGAACCTGCGCATCGAGTACACCGCCGCTGCCCAGGTCGCACAGCAGCACCTGCGGCACACCGCCTTCGTTCGGCCGCAGCAATACGTTGGCGGGCTTCAAGTCCTTATGGAGCACGCCGACCTGGTGGATGCAGGCGAGCGCATCGGCGATGCGCGCCATCAGTTCCAGACGCTCCGCCAGGGGTGCAGCCGCCGCGCCGTCGTCGGTCGTGAGCCAGTCGGCGAGACTCCCGGCCATCAGCCATTCGGATTCTAGGAAGTACGGCGCCTGCTCCAGATTCCAGTCGATCAGCCGCACCACCGGCGCGCGATCGCCCAGCGTCTGCCGCAGCAGACGGTACAAGGTGATTTCGCGTTTGAGGCCATTAAGGGATTCGGCGTCGACGGCGAACTTGAAGACGCGCCGCTCGCCGATTTTCTCGTGCACGCCCAGCCACACATCGCCCTGCCCGCCTCCGCCGAGCCGGCGCTCCAACTTCCATAGCGGGCGCAGCGGCGGCCTGTCGCCCGCCGACAGAGCGGACCGCGCGTCGATGGCCGTGTCGACCGGGATCGATTCGACCCTGACTTCGGCGGCGAAGCGATAGCCGTACTTGTAGGACGTGGCGATGATCGTCTGATCGTCGTCGTTCAACACCTGGCGCAGACGCGCGACGGCCTTGGTCAGCACGTTCTCGGTGAGCACGCGCCCCGGCCACACCGCGTCGAACAGCTCGTCCTTGGTCTGCACCTTGCCGGCGTGCAGCAGCAGGTGCTGGAGCAATTCGAGCGGCTTGGGTTCGAGTCTGACCGGCTCGCCGCCCACGGTCAGGGATCGCTGCGCCTCGTCGAAAACGGCGGCAGCGAAAAACCAGCGTCGGCTGACGATTGCAGTTGCGAGTGCTTCCCCCACCCCGATTCCTTTATCGCCTCTCCCGAAGACGATGACCTACGATGCCGCGTCAGAACGCCGCTGACAAATGTTGCCTGACAAACTGCTACGAAAATCCAAGGCCTCGGGATTCAGACCGACGATGCTCCGCCAGCCAGTCCGCCGCATCGCGTTCGAACCACGCGAGCAGTCCCCAACTCGCGTAGGACGGATGCGCGAGCACGCGGTCCGATCCGCGCATCAACCCGCATTTCAGCAGCACACGTTGCGATGCGGCGTTGCCGAGTTCGGTGATGGCGACGATCTGCGGCAGCACCAGATCGCGGAAGCCGTAGCGCAGCAGGGCGATCGACATCTCGGTGGCATAGCCCTGCCCCCAGTACGGCTTCAACAGGCGGTAACCGACCTGGACGTGAGTCTCGCCGCGGATGTGGTTGAGCAGATGGAAGCCGATCGGCTCGCCGCTGGCGCGCCCAAGCGTGACCCAGACGCCGAGACCGGGATGCTGCTCGTAGTAGGCCAGGATGCGTTCGTCGAGCATCGCCTGCGTGTCCGCCAGGCTGCTGGGGCCGCCGAGGAATTTCATCACCTCGGCGTCGCTGTTGAGCCGGTCGAGCCAGCCCAGGTCGGCGGGTTCGAAACGCCGCAACTGGAGGCGTGCGGTGACCAGACCGGTGCCCGCGTCGGATTTCTCAGACGGCATGGCGGCTTCCGATCACTCTGAGAAAGGCGTCGGCGTAGCGTTCGATCTTGCTGGGTCCGAAGCCGGGTACGGCGCCAATTTCCGTGCGGCTGCGCGGCTGCAGACGGGCAAGCTCGCGCAGGGTGCGATCGTGGGCGATCACGTAGGCCGGCACGCCTTCGGTCTTGGCCAGGTCCAGGCGCACTTCGCGCAAGGATTCGAACAGCAGCTGTTCGATGGCGTCCAGCGGTTCCTCGTCGGGCGCGATGCGCGCGGCGCGGGCACCGCGGGACTTCGTGCTGCCAGGCAGCGCGGCATCGGCGGGCGGCAGCCAGCGCGCCACGCGCTGTCCACGCATCACCGCGACGCCGTCGTCGGTGAGTCGCACCACTGGATGCTGATCGCCGGAGAATGCAACCCAGCCGGCGGTGACGCATCGCGACAGCGCACGCTGGACCCAAGGTTCGCTGCGGTCGCGTAGCAGGCCGAAGGTGGCGACCTGGGTGAGACCGTCGCGCGCCAGACGATCCTCGCTTTCTCCGCGCAGCAGGCGCACTGCCTGCTTGAGTCCGTAGCGGTTCTGCACGCGCGCGACGCCCGACAGCAGCTTGCGCGCGAGGGTTGAGGCTTCCTCGCTCGACACGTCGTCGACGCTGCCCAGCGCCAGGCACACGTCGCAGCGGCCGCAGCCGTGCAGCGTCTCGGCCTCGTCTCCGAAGTAGCGCAGGATCGCGTCGTGGCGGCAAGCGGCGCCGTCGGCCCAGCGGATCAGTTCCAGAAAAAGATTCCACTTGTGTTCGAGCACGTCGGGATCGGTGGCGCTGTCGCTTGACGGTGATTCGAGCAAGCGCCGGCGCAGCGGCAGATCGGACTGCTGCCAGCACATCAGGCCCACCGCGTCGCTGCCGTCGCGGCCGGCGCGTCCGACTTCCTGGTAATAGGCCTCGATCGAACCGGGCGGCCCGAGGTGCACCACGCAGCGCACGTCGCTGCGGTCGATGCCCATGCCGAAGGCATTGGTGGCGCAGACCACTTCGACCTGGCCGCGGGTGAAGGCGGTTTGCGTGGCGGTGCGTTCGCTGGCCGGCAGGCCCGCGTGGTAGACCGCGGCGCGCCATCCCGCGGCGATCAGGCGCACGCCTTCCTCGTCGGCGAGCCGCCGCGTCGGCGCGTAGACGATCGCCGAACCGCGGCCGCCACCGGGTGCGAACAGGGTTTCGGCGAGCACCGCGTCGACGCGCGCGGCACGCTCGCGCACGCCGCCCAGCTCGGCCGCGCGCAAGGCCAGATTGGGCCGCGCGAAGCCGCGCACCAGTTGCGGCGTGTCCGCAGGCAGGCCGAGGCGCGCGATGATCTCGTCGCGCACGATCGGCGTCGCGGTGGCGGTGCAGGCGAGCACGCGCGGGGGCTTGAGCGCGCGCAGCAACTCGCCGATCTGCCCGTATTCCGGACGAAAGTCGTGGCCCCATTCGCTGATGCAATGCGCCTCGTCCACCGCCACCAGCGGACAGCCGAGCTTGAGCAGGACATCGCGAAACCCCGGCAGCGCGAGACGTTCGGGCGCGATGTAGGCAAGCTTGTAGTCACCGCGCGCAACACCGTCCAGGCGAGCGCGCGATTCGGCGGCGTCGAGCGTGGAGGCGAGGAAAGTCGCGGCGATTCCGCGCGCCTGCAGCGCGCTCACCTGGTCCTGCATCAGCGCGATCAGCGGCGAGATCACCAGCGTGGTGCCCGGCAGCAGCAGCGCCGGCAGCTGGTAGCACAGGCTCTTGCCGCCGCCGGTGGGCGCCACCAGCAGCGCGCGGCCGAGATCGAACAGCGTGTCGATCGATTCGCGCTGGCCCGGACGGAACGCGGCGTGGCCGAGCGTGCGCAGGGCGGCGTCAAGCTCGGCGGTGGTCGGTGAGTGCGACAAAGTTCGAATGCAAGACGGGCTGGAAACGGGCGTGAAGCATACGTCGCCGCACGCGTAAACTGCGCGACCTGGCTCACCCGGATCGCTCCGCCGCATGATCGATGCTCTCGCCTACCGCTGGCGCTCGCGCGCGCTGCAAGCCATCGCGCATCCGCAGAATCTGCCGCTCGCCGATCTGCTCGGCATCGATCGGCAGAAAGAGGTGCTGGTGCGCAATACACGGCAATTCGTCGCCGGCCTGCCGGCCAACCACGCGCTGCTCAGCGGCTCGCGCGGCACCGGCAAATCCTCGCTGGTGAAAGCGCTGCTCAACGAGTTTTCATCGCGCGGGCTGCGCCTGGTGGAAGTGCCGCCGCAGGATCTGGTGGAGATGCCCGAGATCGTCGCGCCGCTGCGCGGCCGGCCCGAGCGCTATCTGCTCTATGTCGATGACTTTTCGGTGGGCTCGGGCGACCGCTCGCTGACGGCGCTCAAGACCGCGCTCGACGGCGATATCGAAGAGGCGCCCGACAACGTGCTGATTTACGCCACCTCCAACCGCCGTCACCTGATGCCGGAGTTCGCGCGCGAAAACGACGAGTACCGCTGGGAAGGCGACGAATTGCATCCGGGCGAAACTTCCGAGGAAAAGATTTCGCTGTCCGAACGCTTCGGCCTGTGGCTGTCGTTTCCGCCGTTCAACCAGGCGCAGTATCTGCAACTGGTGCGTCGGCATTTGTCGAACGTCGGCGTGGATGCGTTCGATGAGGCCGGCGAGAAAGCGGCGCTGCGCTGGGCCCTGGCGCGGGCTTCGCGCTCCGGCCGCGTGGCGCGGCAGTTCGCACGCGACTGGGCCGGGCAGATTGGCTTGGGGAAGATCTGAGCAAGGTCCGTCGCGGCGACTACAGCAGCGCGGCTAGCCCAAGGTTCTGACCAGTTCCTCGACCTTGGCGATGTAGCCCTTCATTGCCGCGTCCTTCTTGGTGCCCTTGAGCTTGGCCCAGGCGTCGAACTTGGCGCGGTCGACCAGCTTCATCATGCCGGGGCGTGCGCCCGTCACATCGCCTTCGGTGCCCTGCTTGAACAGCGAATACAGATCGAGCAGATCGTCGTTGCTCGGCTTCTTGGTGAGACGGCGGACGTCCTTCTGGGCTTGTTCGAACTGCGTTTTGAGGTCGGGCATCGCAAACACTCCAATCAACCGCTGTCGTTCTCGATGGAGTTTTTATAGCAGCGGCCCCGCCGGCGAACAATGGCCGCGTCGACCACGCCGTATCAACCGGCCCGTTCCAACACCATGAAACTGTAGGCATGGGCGTGGCGCTCGTCGGCCGGATGGTCGCTGCGCTCGATCTGGCGGAACTCGGCCGCGTCAAATTCCGGGAACCAGGTGTCGCCCTCGACCTGCGCATGCACACGCGTCAGAACCAGGCGCGCGGCCACGTCCAGCGTCTGCCGGTAGATCTCGGCGCCGCCGATCACCATCAGCTCCTGCCCCGGCTCGGCCGCTGCCAGGGCGACGTCCAGACCCGCGAACACGCGGGCACCCGGCGCGATGAAGCCGGCGTTGCGCGTGATTACCCAGTTGTCCCGTTGCGGCAGCGGACGGCCGAGCGACTCCCAGGTCTTGCGGCCCATCAGCACGGTCTTGTCGAGCGTCAGGCGCTTGAAGCGCTTCAGGTCTTCCGGCAACCGCCAGGGCAGTGCGCCCCGATAACCGATGACGCCGTTTTCGTCGAGTGCCGCAATCAGCGAGAACGTCGGCATCGCGCGTCGATCATTTCATCGGCACGGAAAAAACACCGGGCTCGCCTACCACGACCAGCGACTCGCCGAAGCGCGCGCTGCCGGCCAGATTGCTCGGGCGTCCGGTGGACACCGTATTTTTGACCAGCGAACGCACTTCTCCCTGCGGACTGATCGCCACGATCTGGCCGTCGGTGCCGCTCAGCACGACCGAGCGGTCGGCCAGGGCTTGGCCGCCGAAGAAACTGCCGGTAGTGCGGGTTTCGATCTTGTGCCAGTCGGCGGCGTGCACATCCTCGATGGCGTAGACGTTGCCGCGCATGCCGAAAGCGATGGCGCCCTTGTCGCCCCAGGGCAGCACGCCAAAAAAGGAGCCTTCATAGGGCGCCTTCAGGCGCTGCCAGTCGTCACCGTCGGCGGACAGGGCGACCAGACCGCGTTCGCCCGCGACCATCAGCTCGCCGCTCGCCAGCCGCGTCACCGCGTTGAGATGCAGCTTGTCTTCGACCACCGCGGGCGGCGCCAGATCAGTCCAGGTCTTGCCGCCGTCCCGGGTGGACTTGAGCATGCCGAAGCCGCCGACCGCGAGTGCCTGCTGGTCGCTGATCGCCAGCACCGCGAACATCGGCGAATTGAGGTCGGCCTGCAGGTTCTGGATCGTCCAGTGCAGGCCGCCGTCGTCGGTGTGCAGGATCAGCGCGTCGTGTCCGACGGCCCAGCCATGCAGCGCGTCGGCGAACGCGACGCCGGTGAGCGTGACGTCGACCGGGCTCGGCACCTGCGTCCAGTGCGCGCCGTCTTCCGACACCACGATCGCGCCGTTGCCGCCCACCGCCACCAGCCGCTTGCCGGCGGTGGCGATGCTCAGCAGCAGGCCGCTTTCGGCGTGGGCGATGGCCAGCGCGGGGATCGACAGCGCCGGCGACGGCGACGGCGCCGGTGCCGGCGCCGGGTCCGCCAGCGCGGCGCCGGCCAGCGCGATGGCCGGCGCAATCAGCAGGGAGCGAAAGGCGATCACGGCTGAACCTCGTAGGCGTTGATTCCGGAGTCTGCGATGATTTTTCCGCCTGGCCGCTTCATCAGGAACGCGGCGAATGCCGGCAGCATCACCAGTGCGGCTACCGCGTTGGCCAGGAACATGATCGTCAACAGAATGCCCATGTCGATCTGGAATTGCAGGCCGGAGAGCATCCACGTGGCGACGCTCGCCGACAGCGCCAGCGCAGTCACCACCACCGCCTTGCCGGTCTGGTGCAGGGTATCGGCGTAGGCCTGTCGAAGGGTCATGCCCTTGGCCATCACGTTCTCCTCCAGCACGCTGAAGATGTAGATGCCGTAGTCGACGCC
Organism: uncultured Hydrocarboniphaga sp.; assembly: GCA_964246995.1. GTDB lineage: Bacteria > Pseudomonadota > Gammaproteobacteria > Nevskiales > Nevskiaceae > Hydrocarboniphaga. The sequence goes on along the minus strand of CAXTSJ010000040.1, from coordinate 16,900 downwards.
GATGCCGGCGGCGAAGGCCGCGACCGGAAGCGTCGCCACGGTTTCGCCAATGCCGAGAAATACCATGATCGCGTAGGTGAACACCGACACCGCGGCCAGCGGCACCACCACGCAGACGATCCCCGCAATGCTTCTGAACGACGCCAGCACGCACAGCGTGATCGCCGCGTAAAGCCAGAACAGCACGCTGAACTCGGTCTTCTTGATCACCTCGTTGGTCGCCGCCATCACGCCGACATTGCCGCCTGCCAGCTGAAACTGCACCGCATCGTCGCCCTTGGCGTCGGCGTTGAATTGGTTGATCGAGGCGATGACCTGATCGATGGTGGTGGCGCGATGGTCCTGCATGAAGATGTACGTCGGCATCACGCTGCAGTCGTCGTTGAGCAGGCCGGTGGAGGTGGTGAACTGCTGGCCCGCCAGGATCAGGCCGTCCTGCGAGCGCGGCAGCTGCAGCCAGCGCGGGTTGTCCTCGTTGTACTTGGCCCAGACGATGCGCTCCAGCGCCGGCAGCGACGCGGTCGACACCACGCCCGGACTGTTCTGCATGAACCAGCCGAAGCGGTTGATGCGGTTCATCACGTCGTAGTCGATGCAGCCGTTGCTCTTGGTGGACGCATACACCTGGAGGATGTCGACGCCGATCGAATAATTCTTGGAAATGAAATCAGAGTCGAGGTTGTAGCGCGCGTCCGGGCGCAGCGCCGGCACGCCGGCGTGCAGCTCGCCGACCTGCAGGTCTTGCGCCACCCATTCCGCCCCACCCCAGGCGATGAAGGACAGAACCAGCACCACCGCCGCGTAACGCTTGTCGGTGAGCACCGCGAGCTTGTGCCAGAAGGGCTTGAGCTTGGCGTCGCGCCGATGCTGGTAGTCGCGGAAGCGCTGCGGATTCGACAGCTTCACATAGGACAGCAGGCAGGGCAGCAGAATTTTCTTGCAGACGATCACCGCGCCCAGGCCGAACATGGCGTTGATCGCCATCTCGCGGACGATGCCGATGGGGATCAGCAGGATGGTGCCGAAGCCGATGATGTTGGTGACCAGCGCGGTGATGCCGGGGATCACCAGGCGCCGATACGTTGCGCGCGAGGCGTCGAAGCTGTTGAGGCCACGGTCGGACACTTCCAGCAGCCAGAAACTGGTGATCTGGATGCCATGCGACACGCTGATCGCCAGCACCAGGAAAGGCACCAGGATCGCGAACGGGTCCAGCCCGTAACCAGCCAGATGCAGCACGCCCAGCTCCCAGATCACCGCCAGCAGGCCGCAGCTCAGCGGATACAGGGCGACGACGAAGGAGCCCATGTAGTACGACAGCACCAGCCACACCAGCAGCACGGTCAGGCCGAAGAAGCTGATGACCTGGAACGAGGCGTCGGCCACATCGCCGATGACCTTGGCAAAGCCGATGATCTCGACGTCGATGTCGGGATTGAAGTCGGGATTGGCGCTTTCGACGACATCGAGCTGACGGCCGCTGAAACTGCGCTCGATGGTGTCGCCGCTGGGGTCGATCGCACTGCCGCCAATCGACTTGAACGGCAACAGCAGACCGCGCGGATCTTCATAGACAGCGGACACGACCGTGCCGGCTTTAAGCGTGGCGTCGTCGGCCTTGAGCTTCATCTCGTACAGCCGCGGGTGGGTCAGGCGGCCGCGGATGTTTTCGAAGCGATGCGCGGCCTGGATGTAGTCCAGTTTCTCGTGCGTGCGCGGGTTCTGGTCGACGAGTTCGGAGACCACCATCGCCGAGCGCTGGTCGTTGGCGATCAGGCGCCCGACGATGCTCGCCTTGGCCGCGTTCTCGCGCACGTTGGCCAGCTCTTCCGGCGTCGCCGAAAAGCCCGAGGGGATGACGTTGCCGCCCTGGAAGCCGCCTTCGACCGCCTCGATGTAGCGCACGTTGGGCGTGAACATCGAGCTGATGCGCGTGCGATCGACGCCGGGCAGAAAGAAAACCGCGTCGGTGGCGATCTTCAGCGAGTCCAGGAAGCGGCCGTTGTAGATGTCGCCCTTGCCGGGCTTCTGCGTCACCGCCAGCAGAACGGTATTGCCGCCACCGAACTGCGCCTGGTACTGCTTGAGAATCTGGATGTAGGGATGGTTCTTGGGCAGCTGCTTGTCGAAGCCCGAATCGAGCCGCAACTGCGACGCCTGGTAGCCCAGGAAAACAGTGAGCAGCGTGATCACCGTCAGCGTCAGCGGCCGCTTGGAAAAAATCAGGGGCTCGGTGATCTTGACGAAGAACTGGGAGAACCAACCGCGGGGATCACCGTGCATCTCATACTCCGAATAAAGCACTCAAGCTTGCCGTCCCTCCTCCATCCGGGAGAAGGTGCCCCGACCGAGGCGGATGAGGAGCTGTCGGAGTAGCTGTCAGCCACCCAATACAGCCCCTCACCCCGCGTTTGGCGAGTTGGGACAACGCCCTCTCCCGCAAGCGGCAGAGGGGATCTATCAGACTATTTGCTCGCCCGCTGCTGCACCGCGCTGTCGGTGAAGTAGCCTTCCGGATAGCTCACGCTGTAGTCGTTGGGCTTGCCTTGGGCCTGCAGCGCGGTCATGAAGTAGCGGCCGGAATCGAAGTGGTAGATCACCTCGGGCACGGTGAACACGGTCTGCACGTTGGTCTGCGGCGTCAGCATGCCTTCCTGGAAATTGAACAGGCCGCCCTTGGCGTCATAGCAGTCGATCATCACGATGTCCCAGGAATCCTCGTCCACATAGAACACGCGCTTGGCGTAGGTGTGGCGCTCGCCGGGGCGCAGCGTCGCTTCCACCACCCACACGCGATGGTTCTCATAGCGCGGCATTTCCGGGTTGACGAAGTTGGCGTGCACCAGGGTGTCGTACTTGGCGCGCGAGGTCTTGAAGTTGTTGTACGGGATGATCATCTCGCGCTTGCCGATGAGCTTCCAGGTGTAGCGCTCCAGCACGCCATTGAACATGTCGACCTGGTCGTAGAACTGCTGGCCGTCGGTGCCCTCGTAGGGATTGTCGCAGCAGACCGCCGGCGCGCGGCGGATGCGCTTGAGCGCCGGCGCATACAGCCAGGCGGCGCGGCCGGTCGCGCCGGTGCCCGCGCTTTCGTTGACGAGGATCATGGTGCCCGCGGTGCGCGCCGGCGCGACGATGCGCGACAGGTAATACAGGAACAGGCCCTTGCCCTTGGTCAACGGCACCGGCGTGTTTTCATCGGCGTAGAGAAAGTTGACGTCCTCGACCAGCTGCGCCAACTGCGCGTGGCCGCCGGCGTCGACATTCATCTGGTCGTTGTTGCGCTGCACGGTGTTGCCGCGCCACTTCAGGCGATGGTTCCAGATCACCTCGGCACCCGAGGTCGGGATCGGGAACGGGAAGCCCTGCTTGCAGTTGTCCGGGTCGTCGGTGCCGGCCAGCTCGCAGGTCGCGGCATTGGCGGCGGTGGACTTGTAGATAAAGTCCGGCCAGGCCACGGTGCGATGGCTCGGGTAGACGATCATCTTGTAATCCTTGAACGTCTTGAGCAGGTACTTGTGGCCTTCGCTGAGCTGCGCCGCGTACTTGGCCGATTCGGCACCGGTGATGGTGTAGATCGGCTTCTCCGCTTCGATGACCGGATCGGAGGCGTATTCGCCGGCCAACTTGCCTTTCTGCGGCGCCGGCGTCCACGCCGGGATGGTGCCGCTGGCATTGGCGCCTTTTTCCGCGCCGACCGGCGTCAGCGTCGTGCCGAGCTTGGCGGCCTCGGCGGCGGGAACCTTGGCGAGGGCGGTTTGCGCACCCAGGCTGATGCCTGCGGCCACCGCCACCAGGGCGATCTGCCTGAACACGGAGTCTGTTTTGCTTTTCATCTTCGTCACCTCATCACTGTTGTTGCGTATGCGGAATCAAGCGGAACTAGAACGAGTACTTCACGAAAAACTTCGCGGTATCACGATCGCGGAACAGGTTGGCGTCGCCGCCACCGGCCCAGAGCTGATAGCCGAAGTTGAAGGAAATCGAGTCGCGATAGCGCACCTCGACATTGGTGTCCCACAGGGTCCTGCCCTTGACGTAGTTCGACAGATAACCAGGCGAGTGGCCGAAGATATCGTGCTTGATGATCAACGTCGGATCGATGCTGATGTTGGGGAACACATCGCTGAAGCGCACCAGTATCACCGCGCCCACGCCGCCGGACAGTTTGGTGGGATACAGACCCTGCGGCGACTGATGCGGATTGAAGCGCAGACCATCGGGGCCAAAGTTGCAGGCGACGTTGGTGGAACAGGCCTGCCGCGATCCATCGGCGCCCGATCCGTCGGCGCCCGCGGTCGGGCTGGTGTAAGTGCCGGGCACCGCCAGGGCCAGACGATCCTGAGCCGGCAGATCGAGGATCGCGCGCAGGCCCACTTCCGGCAGCCAGATCACCTGGTCGGCGCCGATCAGCCGCGGCGTGAAGTCGGTATTGCCTTCGACGTAAGTCGCGCCGAAATCGAACGACAGGGTCTGAAAACGCTCGTAGCCGCGGATATAGGAGTTCGCCGGGTTGGTGCCGAGCGTGCCGCCGCGGTACGGGATGATGAAGTTGGGGAAGGAGCGCCCCGACCCCGGCAGCTGGCCGACCGCCAGATCGTAGGTGTCGTTATAGGCGCCGTTACCGTTTTGCGTCTGGTAGTCACTGTTGCCGTAGGCCCTGACCGTGCCGTTCTCCGCCGTGCCCAGGCCCGCGGTGGTGCCCGAACATCCGGGTGCGAGATGGCAGTTGTTGAACGCCGGCCCCAGGCCCGCGAACGCCAGATCGACGATGTCCACCTGCAGCGGATCGTTCGGCCGGTACGCCATTTCACCCTGCACGGATACGTCGCCGAAGCTGGTGTTGAACGACAGGCCGTACAGATGGACGTCGCGCGGATAGTCGAGCCGGAACTTGAGGCCGTCGAGCCCCAGCGTATCGCTGGTCGCGCCTTCCGGATCATTGGGTTCCCGGAGCGCATGTAGTAGCGGAATGTCGGGACACGCGGCGAGGAATTCGACGGTGTTGGTGGTGTTCTTGGCGCAGCTCTCGTCGGTGGAGAAGAAGCTGACGATCGGCACGCGCGAGTCGTACTGGGCGAAGTAGAAACCGAAGTTGGTGCCGTTGTTCAACCAGTCCGCGGTGTAGGTGAGCTTCAGGCCGAAATCGTTGTTGACATTGGAGGGCTCGTTGTCGCGCAGGCGCTGCGCGCGCGACGTCGTGTTGGTGATCAGCGACAGCGGATTGTCGAGCACCGTGCCGACGCCGTCGGGGTCCTCAGCGGTGGTGCCGAAGCCGATGGTCAGATAGTCGGGGCCTTCGTTGTTGGTGCCCAGGTTGACCGGCGAATAGAAGCCGCCTTCCGCCGGCAACTGCACCGGCTCGAACTCCAGCGCATACCAGCCGGACAAGTTGATGCTCTCGATTGGCGTGATCGCGAACGACACCGCGTTGACGGGCTGATAGAAGTCGTCGAGCCCGTTGCCGCCGATGCGGAAGAAATTGTTGAGGTTCGGCGCGTTGAGCACGTTGAGCGAGTCAAAGAACTGGAGCGTCGCCTCGCCCCAGATCACGAGCTGACGACCGACGCGCAGCTGCACATCCTGGTCCAGCGGCAGCGGCACCACGCCGGTCACGTTGAGGTCGAGCAACTGAAAGCCGAGCCCGATCTCGCGCAGCGTGTGCTTGTCGTCGCGGCGCTCGCGCACCTTGCCACCGGGGCCATAGACAATGCCGCAGGGCTGACCGCTCGGGTTGCGGTTGGCGGGGCAAGGCGTGGAGTCGGTGCGCACGCCCAGGCCCGGAACCGCCAGCGGGTTGGAGAGCAGCTGGGTCAGCACGTTTTGCGGCAGACCGAGCTGGGAGATCAGCGGGCTCAGAACGCTGAGATTCTGGCCGGCTCGGATGAGCTCGGTGCCGGGCGTGGACAGGAAGCCGACCTGCTGCGCGTTCTCACGCGTGATCTGGTTGGGATGGCGCTCGGTGAAGTGATCGTTGACCGGGTCGTAGAAGCCGATGCCCTTGGCGAACAGTGTCCAGCCTTTCCAGATGAAGGTGAAATCCTGGTTGATGCGCAGTTCGGCCTGGGTGATGTCGCCCTGGTCGTAGTTGAGATTGCCGTGATCGAAGTTGGTACTGAACGAGCCCGGAGCGTCGGTCAGATGCTGGGCCATGAAGGTCTGCTCGCGGAACAGGCCCTGGCATGACTGGTAGAGCACCTCGCCCTGCTCGGTGCGCCCGCACACGTTGGGGTCGAGATTGTTTTTGCCGATGGTGCGTTTGAACGGCTCTTCCACGCGCAGCGCCGCACCGACGATCACCGACGTGTTGGAATTGAAATTGATGGCCTCGCCACCGGTGGGGATCTGATAACTGAGCGCTTGCGCACCCAGCGGCATCAACCCGCTCGCACCGATCAGCACGTGGCCCACGAATTTCCGCCGCCCCCGCACGCGCGCTTTGTCGCTCATGAAGCTCCTCCTGCGGATGCCCTGCTGGACATCTCTTGTGTTTGTTAGTGTCGCTTGTAAGTTGGCTGCAATGTTTACGTCATTTTCGCGACGGCAGTTGCATCTGTGCGCCCGGCGGTCACGCCATCTTGCGCCAGAGGCGCTTCAGCTCGTGTCTTTTGATTCGACAAGCACGAAGTCGGGCTTTTCGCGAACCCCGCAATCCGGGCAGCACCAGCTGTCAGGGATCAGTGCCCAGCCGGTGCCGGCCTTGAAACCTTCCTTGGGCTCGCCTCTGGATTCGTCATAAACATACCCGCAAACCGGGCAGGCATACCGCTGACTCACGCCGTCCTCATCTGCCGACTGAAATACTTGCCAACACTGCGCGGATCGATATTGGCGCGTCGCATATCGCCCTGACAGTGCGCCAGCACGCGCGGGTCCATCACGCGCCGCCACAGCGGCGGACAGTAGGCCAGAAGAATCATGCTGGAGTAGCCGGAGGGCAGCTGCGGCGCCTCTTCAAAGTGGCGCAGCGCCTGGTAGCGCCGGGTCGGGTTGGCGTGATGATCGGAGTGCCGCTGCAGGTGATACAGCAGCAGATTGGTGACGACGTGATTGCTGTTCCAACTATGGCAGGGCTGGCAGCGCTCATAGCGGCCATCGGCGGTCTTCTGCCGGACCAGTCCGTAATGCTCGATGTAATTGATGACTTCCAGCAGCACGAATCCATAGATCGCCTGGACGACAAGGAACGGCAGCACCACCGGCCCCAGCCATATCGTGATCGCGCCGAACAGCACCACCGTCATCAGCCACGCATTCAGAACGTTGTTCTGTAAGGTCCACGGGCTTTTGCCGAGACGCGCGAGCCGCTCCTTCTCCAGATGCCAGGCCGAGCGCGCGCTGCCGATGACCGTGCGCGGCAAAAACGACCAGAAGCTTTCACCGAGGCGCGAACTGGTCGGGTCTTCCGGCGTCGCCACACGAACATGGTGGCCGCGATTGTGTTCGACATAGAAATGGCCGTAGGCCGAGGGCGCCAGCGCGATGCGCGCCAGCCAGCGTTCCAGCTCCTGCTTCTTGTGCCCGAGTTCGTGCGCGGCATTGATGCCGCCGCCGCTGGCCAGACCGACCGTCAGCACCAGGCCTACAAACTCGAACCAGCCAAAGTTCTGGGTGGCAACCAACCAGCACGCGCCGATCAGGCTGAGGTACTGCAGCGGGATGAAGAAAAAGACGCTCCAGCGGTAATACCGATCGTTTTCCAGCGCGAGCACCGCGGACTCGGGCGGGTTGGCGAGGTCCTCGCCGAACAGGTACTCGCAGGCCGGAATGATGAGGAAGTAGAGGATGGGACCGGTCCACCAGAACACCGACAGACCGGTGCTCAGGGCCAGGGCCCAGCTAGCCAGCGGCAGAACCGGAATCAGCAGCCCGAGCAGCCAGGCGTGGCGTTTGCCGTCCTTCCAGACTGCTGTGGAATCGCTTGCTGCTGCCATTGGATCTCCTCCGAGGCTTGAGTCCGGACGCTGCGGACGCTTGTAGTACGTAGTGTCACTACGCACTCGCTAACTTAAGGCGGGGCTCGACGCAGTGTCAATTGGTAATCGAAGGTTTCTTCGATCTGGCCTTGACGGGCGCCTCGACAGCCCGCCGTCGCGACCGGGCTTTGGGCGCCGCCGGCAGCGGCTGTGCAGTGCTGGCCTTGAGGAATTCGGTGACCCGCCTTTCGTGCAGCAGCGAGAAAATCCGGCTCAGCGCCGGGATCACCACCTCGACCACTTTCACCGCCGAGCTGTCATCGATCTCGATCACATGCTCGTTGAAGATTTCCAGCTCCGCACGAAAAGCGATGTCGACGACGTTGTTCATGAACTCCAGCAGCTTGGGGCTGAAACCGCGCTCCAACGACAGGCCGGCATCGCGGATCAGGATCCACTGCCTGGCGATCTCCACGTCGCTCATCGTCGCCGAGCCCGAAGCCGCCAGGCCAAAGTCCCGCAACTCTTTCTGCTCCCAGCGCGACAGGCCCAGTTGCGCGGCGAGCTTGCCGGCGTCGTCGGAGACTTTCAGATCCCGATGTTCGGAGATCACCTTGCGACGCATCTCCTCGAAAGCGCGGTTCTGCGGCTCGGTGAAATTCAGCGCCTCCTTGCCGTGGAGCACCAGCTTGATGGCCTTGAGCGGAAGATAGCGTTCGGTCTGCAGCTTCTGGATAAGCCGCAGCAATTCGACATGGCGCTCGGAGTACCAGCCCATGTTGTGCGAGGTTTTTTTCGGCGGCGGCAGCAGCCCTTCGTTGATGTAGAAGCGGATCGCCTCGCGCGAGACCCCGCTGATTTCGGACAGCACCTTGATCCGGTAGGGCGCGTCGGATCGCGCGCTCGCTCTGGGTGGAGACATTGAATGTCGCTCTAGAAAATTCTGGTCGTATCGTATGCTGGTCCTGGTATCGAAGAAATATGCGGCGCCATGCCGATCAGGAGAAGTAATGTCGAAGAGCCGGGCCTTTAGAATTCCAGAACGCGACACCGGCTCGCTCGTCGGCATCGCGTTCTGGATTCTGCTGGCGGGTGCCGTGGCTGCCGGTGAAGCCACCGCGCAGCCCGGCAAGTTCGACCAGGCGCTGCAACAGACGCAGAAGACCTTCGAGGATTCGAAGGCCTCGCAGCGCAAGATCGACGCGCTCGACAGCGACACCGCGTCGATGCTGCAGCGCTACCGGTCGGCGCTGCTGGAAACCCGGCGCGCCACCGACTACGCGCAGCAGATCGAGCAGCTGGCGGCCGCGCAGGCAGCCGAACAAAAAACTCTTGAGCGCCAGTTCGACAGCATCGACGACATCGAGCGCGACCTGCTGCCGCTGATGCTGAAGATGACGTCGACGCTGGCCGAGTTCGTCGAGCGCGATCTGCCCTTTTTGCAGCAGGAGCGGCGCGATCGTGTGGCCTCGCTCAAAGCGCTGATGGCCGATCCGGGACGCAGTGTCGGCGAGAAATTCCAGCGTGTTCTCGAGGCCTACCAGATCGAAGACGAATACGGCCGCGCACTCGGCGTCGAGCGCAGCGAACGCGGCGGCAAGGTCTACGAACTGTTGCGCGTTGGTCGGACGATGCTCTACGCGGTGTCGCTCGACGGCCGGTCTGCGGAACAGTGGAACGCACCGACCCGCCAGTGGCAGGCGCTGCCCCGCCGCTACCTGCCCGATCTGAGACAGGCGGTGAAAATCGCCCGCGGGTCCGCCGCCGCCGACCTGCTTTTGCTGCCGGCACTCACGGCGCGGAGCGCGCCGTGAGGCGCATGCTGGCGGCATTGCTGTTTACCGCAGCGCCTGTCCTCAACATTTTCGCGCAAGCGCCGGACCGCTCGCTCGAAGATCTCGTTCACCAGGCCGAGCAAGGTGGCCGCGACGCGGCGCGCGTCAACGCGCAGCGCGAGCAGACTTTTTTGCGGGCGCGCCAGGATCAGGCGGCTCTGCTGGCCACCGCGGAGGCCGAACTGGCACAAGCCCGCGCGCGCGCCGCGAGCGCCAGGAGCCGCTTCGAAGCCGGGCAGAAAACCAACCTCGCGCTGCGCACCCAGTTGCAGGAACGATCGGCCGATTACGCGCAGGTCTACGCCGCCACCAAGGACGTCAGCGGCGCTCTGCTCGGCCAGCTCGGCGAATCCACTGTCGGCGCGCAGTTCCCCAAGCGCATCGAGTTGTTGCGTGTGCTGGCGCAACAGGCGGAAGTGCCGCGCGCGGAGCAGCTCGACGCGCTGTGGCTTGAACTGCTGCGCGACATGAGCGACAACGGCAGCGTCGGCCGCTTCACCGCCCCGGTGCGCTTCCGCGACGGCAGCATCCGCGACGCACAGGTGCTGCGAGTCGGCGTGTTCAGCGCGCTCACCGACGGCCGTTATCTCTCCGTGGAAAACGGCCATCTCACCGAACCGCAGTCGCAACCCTCGCTGCGCTATCGGCGCGCCGCCTCCGCTTATGCCGACAGCCATGAGGCGACCGCGGCGGTGATGATCGATCCGTCCAAGGGCAAGCTGCTGCTGCTCGACGCGGCGCGTCCCAGCGTGTCACAGCGCATCGAGCAGGGTGGCGCGGTGGGTTATCTGATCATCGCCATCGGCGTCATCGGCTTTATGCTCGCGATGTTCCAGGCCCTGTTCCTGCAACGCACGCGCGCCGCGGTGCGCCGCCAGATGCGCAGCGTCGCCCAACCCCGCAGCGACAATCCGCTGGGCCGCGTGCTGCTGGCGTTCGCCGCCGCCAAGGCGCCGCAGCTAGAGGAAGAGACCGCCGACGCCGCGATTCTGGAGCTGCGTCTGTTCGAGGCGGTGTCGCGTGAAAAGCCGCGGCTGATCCGCTTCCAGTCCTTCATCCGCCTGGTGGTGGCCGCGGGCCCGCTGCTCGGCCTGGTCGGTACCGTGGCCGGCATGATCGTGACGTTTCAGGTGATCACCGAACTCGGCGCCGGCGATCCCAAGGCGATGGCGCAGGGCATCTCGCAGGCGATGATCGCAACGCTGCTGGGCCTGGGGATCGCGATCCCGCTGCTGTTCGTCAACGCCTGGCTCGGCACGCGGTCGCGCGAGCTGCTGCAAGTGCTCGACGAGCAGGCCACCGGGCTGCTGGCGCGCACGCTGGAAGCGCGCAACGACAACACCGGACGCACCGCGCATGTGGGATGACATCGCCGAGCGGATGCCCGACGCGATGGCGGCTGCGTTCACATCGCTCGACGCGCTGTTCCGCGCCGGCGGGCCGGTGCTGTTCCTGATCTTCGCCGCGGCGCTGACCTTGTGGACGCTGATCGCCGAACGCTGGTGGTTCCATCGCAGGATTCTGCCGCGGCAGCTCGCCGCGATCCGCGCGGAATGGCGTGCGCGCCCGCGACACCAGGGCTGGAGCGCGCGACAGATCCGCCGGTCGCTGATCGGTGAGGCGCGCGGCGCGATGCAGGCCAACGCCGGCCTCATGCACGTGCTGATTCCGCTGTGCCCCTTGCTCGGCCTAATCGGCACCGTGAGCGGCATGCTCGACGTCTTCGACGTGATGGCGATCCGCGGCCTGGTCGACGCGCGGGCGATGGCCGACGGCGTGTCGCGTGCCATGGTCTGCACCCTGGCCGGCCTGGGCGTGTCGATCAGCGGCCTGTTTTTCGTCCGCCACTACAGCGAGCTGGCCTTGCGCAAGAGCCGCCAGCTCGCCGAAGAACTGAGTTTGTCCTGATGCGATTCCAAAGGGTTGATGAGCCTGAAGAGGAGAGCCACGGCATCGACCTGGCGCCGATGCTCGACTTCTTCATGAACCTGCTGATCTTCTTCATCATCACCGCCGCCTTCGTCACCGAGACCGGCATCAAGGTGGAGCGGCCCAGCGCCAAGACCGCGGTACGCCAGGACAAGACCAATATCCTGGTCGGCATTTCCGCCAGCGGTGAAATCTGGGTGGACCGGCAGCGCGTGGACATCCGCGCGCTGCGCGGCGTGATCCAGAAGCTCAAGTTGGAAAACCCGAACGCCGCCGTGGTCCTGCAGGCCGACAAGAATTCGCGCGCCGGCCTGATGGTCGAGGCGATGGACCAGGTGCGGCTCGGCGGCGTCAGCAACATCGCGGTCGCGGCCTCGCTGCCGTGAGCAGCCTCGCCACCAGCCGCGTCGCGCTGCGATGGATCGATCGCCTCGCGCCGCCGACGGTCGCGCTGGTGGTGACGCTGGCGCTGTTCCTGTTGATCAGCCGCGTGCTCGACACGACCCGAAGCGTCGACGATCCGGCGCCCACCATCGTCGCTGAAATCGAGATGGCGCCACCGCCGCCGCAAGACGCCGTCGACGCCGTGCTGCCGCAGCTGGCGCCGGCACCCACGCTGGCGGCGCCGGGCAATCCGTCACCGGGCTTGAGCTTGAACGCAAGCGCGTCCGAACCGGCGCTGCCCGCCGCGCCGCTCACCGCGGGCAAAGTGACGATCAGCGCAACGCTCAGCAGCGACGATCTCGGGCTCGGCCTGGGCGGCAACTTCGCCGGCTTCGGCGGCAAGGGCGCCGGTGGCGCGGGCAGTGGCGGTGGTGGTAGCGGCGGCGGCGGCGGGAAAGCGTTCGATGCAAAAGAGGTGGTGCCCCTGTCGACCGCGCGTCCGCAGATGCCGGAATGGGCCTGCAGGCAGAAGCTGCGCGGCTGGGTGGAGGTGAGCCTGATCGTCACCGCCAATGGCCATGTGCGCGACGTGCGGCTGGTCGACGCCGATCCGCGCGGCGTGTTCGAGGGCGCCGCGATCGACAGCGTGTCGCACTGGCTCTACAAGGCCGACGGCGCCGAGCACGAGCTGCGTCAGCGCGTCGAGATGCTGCCGGAAGAATGCGACTACAACTGGAAGTGATGCGCTGGCTCTGGGCGCCGAGCCTGATGCTGGCAGGCCTATGCCCCGCCTCCGCCGATCAATACCGCAGCCAGCAGCGGATCATCGAATCGCCCTCGCCGGCGGCCAGCAACGATCCGCAGACCCTGCTCAAGCAGACGCCCGATCCCTACCAGCGCGCGCTGCTGCTGCGCGAGCTCGCCGGCCGCGCCATCGATCGCAAAGACTATCCCGCGGCGGCGGCCTATCTGGAACAGACGCTGGCGCAGAAAGCCCTGGCACCGGTGGCCACCGAGCAATTGCGGCAGACACTCAGCCGGCTGTATTCGACCGATGGCGACAACGCCAGGAATCTGCCACAGCTGGAAGCGCAGATGCGCGCCGGCAACGCCGGACCGGAGACGCTGGTGGCGCTCGGCGCGGCCTATGTCAAGGCCAAGCGGTTCAAGGAAGCGGTGCCCCTGCTGCAGCGCGCGGTGGCGGCAGGCGCGCCGGCCAATCCGAACTGGGAACGCGTGCTCGCCGTGGCGCTGATGGGCGCCGAGCGCTATCCCGAAGCGGTGCCGGTGCTGGAGCACCTAGTGCGCGCCGCCCCGGGCGATCGCGAGCTGTGGGGCTGGCTATGCGCGCTGTCGGTGAGATACGGCGACAAGACACGCGCGCTGGCGCTGCTGCAGATGGCGCTGCAACTCGGCGTTCTCGACACCCAGAACGATCGACTGCGTTTCGTCCAGGTCAGCGCGCAACAGGGCCTGCCCTATCAGGCCGCGTCGACGCTGCAAGCCTGGATCGACGGCAAGCAGATCGTAGCCAACGCCAGCAGCCTGCAAACCCTGGCCTCGCTGTGGATCGCCGCGCGCGAATCCTCGCAGGCGCTGGCCACGCTCGATCGCGCGATCCAGCTCGCGCCCAGGGCCGAGCTGTATCGCAGCAAGGCGCAACTGCTGATGCGCCGTCAGCAATACGCCGACGCCGCGGCGGCACAACAGAAGGCAATCGATCTCGGCGACCGCTCCGGCGCGGCGTGGATGACGCTGGCGCTGGCGCGCTATCAGCAAGGCGAACTGGATCAGGCCGGTGCCGCGTTCACCCAGGCGCGTCAGCACGCCGACCAGGCACAGGCGGCGGAACAATGGCTGGACTACCTCGACAAGCCCTCGCCTGCGACGCGTTGACTGCGCCCCACGCTCAACCGAGCACGGTACGGATCGCCAGCGTCACCGCGACCGCGGCCGTCAGCACCGCAAACCCCTGCTGCAAAACCGGCCCGGCGATACGCGCGGCGAACAGGCGTCCGCACAGCATGCCGATGACCGCTCCGGCCGCGAAAGGAAGCGCGACGACACCCGGCAGATGACCTGCGGCGGCAGCGGCTATCACCGCCGCGGTGGAGACCAGGGTGATCACCATCATCGACGTGGCGACGATCGCGCTCATCGGCAGATCGGTGACGCGCCGCAGCGTCGGCACGATCAAGAAACCGCCGCCCACGCCGAACAGGCCCGACAGAAATCCCGTGCCCAGACCCGCCAGGGACAGGGCCCGGCCGCAACGGCCGGTCCAGCGAAAACGGCCGGTCTGCGGATCGACCAGGCAAGGCGCGGCAGACGCGCCGTCCGCGTCCAGGCTGGGCAACTGCCTGCGCGCCTGCGCGAACATGCGCCAGGCGATGCCGGCCAGCAGCACGGAAAACGCCAGGGTGAGCGGCAGCAGCGGCGCGCGGTGTGCGCAATACAGGCCCACCGGCGTCATCACGATACCGACCGCGGCCATCACCGCGGCGGCGCGATACCGCACTTTTTTTGCACGCAGGCCCAGCACGCTGCCGATGGCCGCGGAGCAGGCCACCGCCAGCAGCGCCACCGGGCTGGCCTGGGTCAGCGTCCAGCCCATACCGAACATCAGCAGTGGCACCGCGATGATGGAGCCGCCGGCGCCGGTGAGCGCCAGAACGATGCCGACCACCGAGCCCAGCGCCAGCAGCATCATCGATCGCGGCCGGCTAAACCGCCGAGGACTTCAGACATGGCCGCAGGCGAGGTTTGCCGGCACGGCGATGTCCATCATCAAGGGGCTGGGCAGATTGAGATTGCGCATGATCGCCACGTAGTCCGCCTGCGACTTGCCCGCCAGACGCGGATTGGCGCGCTTCTCCTCGCCGATGCTGGAGGCCGTCCAGCCCTTGTAGTCATGCGCCGGATACACGGTGGTTTCGTCCGGCAGCTTGAACAGTTTGTTGACGATCGAATCCCAGGACTTGTGCGGATCGCCACCCTGGAAATCGGTGCGTCCGCTGCCGCGGATCAGCAGCACGTCGCCGGTGAACACCGCTTCGGGCCGGCCCGAGTTGAGCACGAAGCTGAAGGATTCGTCGGTGTGGCCGGGCGTGTACAGGGCCAGCAAGCGGATGCCGTCGACATCGATCGACTCGCCTTCGCGGATGCCCTGCGACACGCATTGCGCCTTGGTGAACTCGCCCATGATGGTCACGCAGGAGGTCGCGTCGCGCAGATCGCCGAGCGCGGTGATGTGGTCGGCGTGGGTATGCGTGTCGATCGCGCGCACCAGCTTGAGGTCGAGATCGGCGATGAGTTGCAGATAGTGCTCGAGCAGGCCCTTGACCGGATCGATGATCAGCGCCTCGCGACCACGCCCGGATGCGAGCAGGTAGGTGTAGGTGCTGGACACCGGATCGAACAGCTGGCGAAAAATCATGCGACGTCAGCGCGCCGATGCGCCAGCAACCGTCGCCGCGGTCGGCCCAGACTGGAGGCGATCGCGCAGCCACATGCCGGCGATCATGGCGATGACGAAGGCGATCACTGGCGGCGAGCCGGTCGACAGGTTGGCGATCGCCGGTCCGGGGCACAGGCCGGCGAGTCCCCAGCCCACGCCGAACAACACGGCACCGCCGATCAGTGGCGGATCGAGATCGGTCCTGGCCGGCAGAAAGAAGCGCTTTTCCAGCACAGGGCGGTTGCGCCGCTTGATCAGCTGGAAGGTCGGCAGCGTCACGCACAGCGCCGCGCCCATCACGAAAGCCAGCGAGGGATCCCAGCGGCCCGCGACATCCAGAAAGCCGATGACCTTGCCCGGATCGGTCATGCCGCCGATGAACAGTCCGGCGCCGAACAACAAGCCGGCGAGCAGCGCGACCGCGGCCTTCACGAACCACCCCCCAGCACGTGTCGCAGCAGGAAGACCGTCACCACGCCGGCCGCCATGAAGGTGCCGGTGGCGACGATCGAGCGCTGTGACAGACGCGCGATGCCGCAGACGCCGTGACCCGAGGTGCAGCCGCCGCCCATGCGTGTGCCGAATCCCACGATCACACCGGCGACGACCATGCCGATCCAGCCGGTCTGCTGGTTGACCTGCGCAAAATCCGGCCGCGCCAGACTCATCACCCAGGCGCCGAGCACCAGCCCGGCGACGAACAGAAAACGCCACAAGGATTCGGCGCCGGTCCTGTCCAGCACCAGACTGCCGAGCACGCCGCTGACGCCGGCGATGCGGCCGTTGAAGACGAACATCAGCGCCGCCGCGACGCCGATCATGCCGCCGCCGATGGCCGCCCTGGCCCAGGAATTCATGTCCACTACGATGTCCACGTTGAAACTCCTTGCGGGCCCTGCCCGGTATCGGCGCGCAGCTGAAGGCTGGCAAAAATCATCTAGACTGCGCTCATCAGCTCGATCGACAGGGTACACCATGGGGTATGCGGCGAAGAAGAGTGCAGCGCGCGCACGCCCGCCGAAAAGCTCGGGGCCAGCGGCGAAGAGCAGCGCCAGGCCGACTGCGAACGAGCGGCCGCATCAGCAGGAGGTCATGCACCGTCTGCGCCGCGTCGAAGGCCAGATCCGCGGGGTGCTGGCGATGATGGAACAGGACCAGCCCTGCGACGCCATCGCGCAGCAACTGTCGGCGGCCCGCAAGGCCCTGGACCGCGCTTTCTACGAGATGATGGCCTGCAGCCTGGAGATGGAAGTGAACGACGCACCCAACGGCCGCCCGCTGAGCGAACGCATCGCCGAGAAAACCAGGCTGCTGGCAAAGTACGCCTAAGGACTCTCTGATTTAGCCATCGAGCCTGCACACTGTTTGCGTCTGAATCT
>CAXTSJ010000039.1:0-26522 GCA_964246995.1 uncultured Hydrocarboniphaga sp. | reverse complement strand
GCTCAAGGAAGCCTCGACACTCAAGGCCGCGTGAAGATTCTGGGGTTCAAGTAGCAGTGCACCAATGCCCGCGCAAGCGGGCATTGTCTTTCAAGGACGAAAAAAACATGCGTATTTCGCTGCTGGTGATCGGTGACGAAATTCTTTCCGGCAAACGCGAGGATCGTCATGTCGGCCATGTGCGTGGCTTGCTTGCGGCGCGCGGCATCGAGCTGGCCGAGGTGCGGCTGGTCGGCGACGACGAGCAGCGGATCGCCGAGAGCGTCCTGCAATTGCAGCAGCGCGGAGACATCGTGCTGTCGTGCGGCGGCATCGGCGCGACGCCCGATGACCGGACGCGGCAAGCGGTGGCGCGCGCATTCGGCGTTCCGGTCCAGCGTCATGCCGACGCCGAAGCCCTGATCGTCGCCGAATACGGCGACCGGTCGTTCCCCAACCGGGTGCTGATGGCGGACTTCCCCGCTGGCGCCGGCCTGATCCCCAATCCCGTCAACCGCGTTGCCGGCTTTCACTGTCACGGCGTGTATTGCGTCCCCGGCTTTCCGGAAATGGCCTGGCCGATGCTCGAATGGGTGCTCGACACCCAGTTGCGCCATCTGCATCGCGCGGAGCCAGCGGTGGAATTCAGTCTGCGATCGCTCGGCAGCTCGGCGGAAGGCGATCTGCTGGACCTGATGGAAGCTTTGCTGCTGGCACATCCGAAAGTGAGCCTGTCGAGCCTGCCTTCGCGCGGCGATGCGACCCGTGGCCGGCATATCGAATTCGGCATCAAGGGTGCCGCGACGGATGCGGCACCTGCGTATCGCTGGTTTCGCGAACGGCTGGCCCGATATCCCGGCGTCGTCATCGAAGAACTGTTTCCACCGGCAGAGGCGAGTTCATAGCCATGTTCAGACGCATCGTCATGACCTGCGCTGTCCTGCTGCTGCTCGACGCCTGCGGCTCGAACTCGCCCGATGGAGATGACCGGTCGCCTCAGTCCGTGCCCTTCGCTCCGACCGCGGATTCCGATTCGTTCTACGCGCAGCCCGACCCTCTGCCGGATGCGCCGTCGGGCACGATCCTGAAGTCGCGCGCCACAAGCTTTACGCCGGCGGCCGGCGTGCCGATGCTCAATCCGGCCTGGCAGATCCAGTATCTGACACGCGACGTCAACGACCAGCCGCTGGCTGCGGTGGCCACCGTCGTCAAGCCGCTGGTTCCGGCGCTCGGCGGCCGCCGGCCACTGGTGTCCTACCAGTTCGCCTACGACAGCCTAGGCAGCCGCTGCTCGCCTTCGCACGTGCTCAGTGGTGATCTGGTGAATCCGGTGAGCCAGGCTGAAACCGCAGCCTACCTGCCGGGCCTGACCGCTCTGGGCTGGACCATGATCTTCCCCGACTACGAAGGGCCAACTTCGGCGTTCGGCGCCGGCAAGCTGTCCGGCCAGGCGACGCTGGACGGCATTCGCGCCGCGCTGGCGTTCGCGCCGCTGGGCCTGTCGG
Source organism: uncultured Hydrocarboniphaga sp. (assembly GCA_964246995.1). Lineage (GTDB taxonomy): Bacteria > Pseudomonadota > Gammaproteobacteria > Nevskiales > Nevskiaceae > Hydrocarboniphaga. The sequence goes on along the minus strand of CAXTSJ010000039.1, from coordinate 25,038 downwards.
CGCAGACGCCGGTCGCGATGTGGGGATACTCGGGCGGCGCGCTCGCCACCGCCTGGGCCGCGACGCTGCAAGCGCGCTATGCGCCCGAGTTGAACATCGTCGGCGCCGCATCCGGCGGAACTCCGGCCGACGTGCTCGGCATCGTCCGCAATGCGGAGAACAAGGTTTTCTTCGGCCTCATCTTTAGCGGCGTGGTGGGCGCCACGCGCGCCTATCCGGAGCTGATTCCCGAAGCTGTGCTCACTGATGAGGGGCGTCGCGTGATCGCCGCGACCAGGGACGGCTGCCTGGGGCTCACCACCGACGGATCGCGCGGCCCCCATGGACGTCTTGCCGACTATGTCGATCTACCCGACCCCTACACCTCGCCCGGTGCGCTGGCGGTCGGACCGCAGCTGATGCTGCCGCAGGCCGGGCAGACACCGATCACCGACGTCTACGTCTACCACGAGGTCCTAGACGAACTGGTTCCGATCGCCGGTGTGGACGCGATGGTCGCAGCCTGGTGCGCGGACGGCGCGAAAGTTCGCTACAACCGTAACCTGCTCGGCGGCGAGCACGCCACCGGCGCCGTCGTCGGCGCACCGTTTGCGGTGACGTATCTCAACAGCCGCCTGTCCGGCACACCAGCGGTACTGCCGCTGGGTACGCGCAGCTGCAACTGACGATACTCACGCAGTTTCGTCAGACGGTCTTCTGCCCCGCGAGGAATAGCCAGGTCTCCACCACCGTGTCCGGATTCAGCGACATCGACTCGATGCCCTGATCCAGGAGCCACTGCGCCAGATCCGGATGGTCCGAGGGCCCCTGGCCACAGATGCCGATGTACTTGTTGTTCTTCTTGCAGGCGCTGATCGCCATCGACAGCATGACCTTGACCGCATCGTTGCGCTCGTCGAACAGGTGCGCGATCAGGCCCGAGTCGCGATCCAGGCCGAGCGTCAACTGCGTCATGTCGTTGGAGCCGATGGAGAAGCCGTCGAAGTGTTCCAGGAACTGTTCGGCCAGCACCGCGTTGCTTGGCAGCTCGCACATCATGATCACCTGCAAGCCGTTCTCGCCACGCTTGAGCCCGTTCTCGCCCAGGATCTCGATCACGCGCCTGGCCTCGCCGACCGTGCGCACGAACGGGATCATGATCTTGACGTTGGTCAGCCCCATGGTCTCGCGGACGAACTTCAGTGCCTCGCATTCCATGTCGAAGCAGGGGCGGAAGCTCTCGGAGATATAGCGCGAGGCGCCGCGGAAGCCGATCATCGGATTCTCTTCGTGCGGCTCGTAGCGCTTGCCGCCGACGAGGTTGGCGTACTCGTTGGACTTGAAGTCGCTCATGCGCACGATCACCGGCTCGGGCGCGAACGCCGCGGCGATGGTGGAGATGCCTTCGGCGAGTCGCTTGATGAAGTAATCGCGCGGGCTCGCGTAGGCGGCAATCATCGAATCGATGGTGCGTCGCACGTCCGGCGGCTGCCGGTCGAGTTCCAGCAGCGCCTGCGGATGGATGCCGATCTGGCGGTTGACGATGAACTCGGTGCGCGCCAGGCCGACGCCGCGATGGGGCAGGGCGGCGAAGTCGAACGCCTGCTCCGGCGTGCCGACATTCATCATGATCTTCACCGGAATCTCCGGCATCTTGTCGAGCGCGATCTCGTCGACCTGGATGTCGATGTTGCCCTCGTAGATCTGGCCGGTGTCACCCTCCGCGCACGACACGGTGACCAACTGTCCGTCCTTCAGAATACGCGTGGCGTCACCGCAACCGACGACCGCGGGGATGCCCAGCTCGCGCGCGATGATCGCGGCATGACAGGTGCGGCCACCGCGGTTGGTGACGATGGCGCTGGCGCGCTTCATCACCGGCTCCCAGTCGGGGTCGGTCATGTCGGTGACCAGCACGTCGCCGGGTTGCACGCGCGCCATCTCGTCGAGTGACTTGAGCAGGCGTACCGGGCCGGCGCCGATCTTCTGGCCGATGGCGCGGCCGCTCGCGAGAATCTTGCTCTGGCCCTTGAGCTTGTAGCGGCGCAAGGTGTTGGCCGAGGCGCGCGACTGCACGGTCTCGGGCCGTGCTTGCAAAATGTAGAGGCCGTCGTCGACGCCGTCCTTGCCCCACTCGATGTCCATCGGCCGGCCGTAATGGCGCTCGATGATCAGCGCCTGTTTGGCCAGGTTCTCGACGTCCTCGTCGGTGATGCAGAACCGCTGGCGCTCTTCGGTGGACACCGGCACGAACTCGACGGTACGGCCGAGCATGCGGTCCTTGGTGTAGACCATTTTCTTGGCTTTCTCGCCCAGGCCGCGCTTGAGAATCGACGGCCGGCCGGCGTTGAGCGCGGGCTTGTAGGCATAGAACTCGTCGGGATTCACCGCGCCCTGGACCACGGCCTCGCCCAGGCCATAGCTCGCGGTGATGAACACCGCGTCGCGAAAGCCGGACTCGGTGTCCATGGTGAAGATCACGCCCGAAGCGCCGCGGTCCGAACGCACCATGCGCTGGATGCCGGCGGACAGGGCGACTTGGGCGTGCGCGAACTTCTGATGCACGCGATAGGAGATCGCGCGGTCGTTGAACAGCGATGCGAACACCTCCTTGATTGCCTTGAGCACGTTGTCGATGCCCTGGACGTTGAGGAAGGTTTCCTGCTGGCCGGCGAAGGAGGCGTCGGGCAGATCTTCAGCCGTCGCCGATGAGCGCACCGCCACCGAAATTTCCGCGGTGCTCTCGGCCAGCAGTACGTCGTAGGCGGCGCGGATCTCTTCTTCGAGCTTGGCGGGGAAGGGCGCCTTGATCACCGCTTCGCGAATGCTCTTGCCGGTGAGGGCCAGGGACTGCACGTCGTCGACATTGAGCGAGTCGAGCGTGGCGTTGATGCGATCGGCCAGACCTTCGAAAGCAAGGAACTCGCGGTAGGCCGAGGCGGTGGTGGCAAAACCGTTCGGCACCTTGACGCCGGAGGCGGCGAGGTTGCCGATCATCTCGCCCAGGGACGCGTTCTTGCCGCCGACGATCTCGACGTCCTTCATCCCCAGCTGCGAATACCAGAGCACGTTGCGGCTCATCGCGTCGAGACTGTGATCGCTACCCATTGCTTGATGCTCCCTGAGATGGTGACGGCGGCCCGACGTCGCGTCAGGCCATAGGTGATTCTGTAATCTATAACGACCACTGCAACATCAACGGGCACCACGCCCTGGCCAGCCGACGCTTATGAGCGACCCGCGTTACGTGTTCTTTCTTTCCGACGGTACCGGCATCACCGCCGAGACCCTTGGCGCCACCCTGATGACCCAGTTCGACAATGTTGACTTCAAGACGACGACACTGCCCTTCATCAACAGCCCCGACAAGGCGCGCAATACGGTGGACTATATCAATCACCTCGCCGCGCAGGGCAAGCGGCCGATCGTGTTCTCCACGACCATCAACGACGAGATCCGTAGCATCCTGCGCCAGTGTCGCGGCCTGTTCCTGGACTTCTTCGACACCTATCTGCCGACCATCGAAGCGGAGCTGGGGCTGAAGTCGGTCCACCTGTCCGGCCGTGCGCATGGCGTGTCCGACCTGCGCCGCTACAACGCGCGCATCGACGCGATGAATTACGCCATGGAGCACGACGACGGCCAGAGCACACGCGATCTGATCAAGGCCGATCTCATCCTGGTCGCGCCGTCGCGCTGCGGCAAGACGCCGACCACCCTGTATCTGGCCCTGCAGCACGGCATCTTCGCCACCAATTTTCCTTTGACCGAAGAAGATCTGGAGGCACAGAAGATGCCGGGTTCGCTGGCCGGCATGGTCGGCAAATGCTTCGGCCTGACCTCGGAGCCGGAACGCTTGCACCAGGTGCGCACCGAGCGCCGGCCCGGCTCCAAGTACGCCTCGCTGCCGCAATGCGGGTACGAGCTGCGGCAAGCCGAGAGCCTGTACCGGCGCCAGAACATCCCCTTCATCAACTCCGCGAACATGTCGATCGAAGAGATCGCCGCGGTCATCATCCAGGAGAAGAGTCTGCGGCGGCAGATTTCGTAGGCCCCCCGCAAAACCATCGCCTTCACGCGAGCGTCACCCGCACGCCACCGCGGTTTCATGCTGTCCACGTAGCGTCCCCCGATCGATTGGCTTGCCATCTCGGGGTTTTCAAATGTCATCTCCTTTCATCCTGGCCGTCTGGCCGGATCGCGACGCTCAGCTTCTTGACGAGGGCCGCGGCGACTGCGGCCAGGCGCGCTGATCGTGGGCGCCCGTCGTCGTCGGGGTCCCAAAGGCGTGCTGTCACGCCGCCGCTTTCTGCACGGCGCGGCTGCGGGTGCCGCGTCCGCTGTCGCGCTGCCGCTGCTGTCGGCCTGCAGCGAAAGCGAGGACGGCGAACGCACGCTGCCCGCGTCCGAGCGCGGTGTCGAGGCGCGCGCGCTGACCGTCTCGTTCCGCCACGGCATCGCCTCGGGCGATCCGCTGCCGGACCGTGTGATCTTCTGGACGCGCGTGACCGCCGACGCGAGCAGTCCGGTCGCGGTCGAGCTGGTGGTGGCGCGCGATGCATTGATGAGCGACGTCGTGCAGCGCACACCGGCGGTGGCCGAGGCGGCCAGCGACTACACCGTCAAGATCGACCAGGCCGGGCTGCTTCCGGCGACGACTTACTACTACCGCTTCACCGCCGGTGCCACGCAATCGGCCATCGGCCGCACGCGCACCGCGCCGCTGGGCGCGACGGCACGAGTGCGGCTGGGCGTGGTGTCCTGCGCCAGTTACGCGCACGGCGTGTTCAACGTCTACCGCCGCCTGGCGCAGCGCGCTGACCTCGACGCCATCGTCCATCTCGGCGACTACATCTACGAATACGGCACCGGCGACTACGGCACGGCGCGCCCTTATCAGCCTGCGAACGAATGCCTGACGCTCGACGACTACCGCACGCGCCACGCCTATTACAAGCTCGATCCGGATCTGAAAGAGCTGCACCGGCAGCACCCCTTCATCACCGTCTGGGACGATCACGAAACCGCCAACAACAGCTACAAGGACGGCGCCGAGAATCACACGCCGGGCATCGAAGGCGTGTGGAGCCAGCGCAAGGCCTGGGGCATCCAGGCTTACGCCGAATGGCTGCCGATCCGCCTGCCGGATCGATCCAGACCCGAGCGCATCTATCGCCGTTTCCGCTACGGCGATCTCGCCGATCTGGTGATGCTCGACACGCGGTTGTTGGCGCGCGACAAGCAGGTGTCGCTGATCAACGCGGCGGCCATCAACGACCCAGCGCGCAACATGCTCGGCGCCGAGCAACGCGACTTTCTGTCGGACGCTCTCGACCAGCCCGGCGTGCGCTGGAAGCTGCTCGGCCAGCAGGTGATGTTCGGCCAGCTCAAGCTGCCCAGCCTGCCGCAGTTGTCTGGAATCACCGGCATGGCCCTGCCGCAGCTGAGCCAGGCGCTGGATGGAGTCGCCGTGGTCGGCACCGGCGGCGTGGTGTTCAACGCCGATCAGTGGGACGGCTACAACGCCGAACGCAAGCGCGTGTTCGATCTGCTGGAGTCCAAGAACATCCAGAACGCGGTTGTCCTCACCGGCGACATCCATTCCTCATGGGGCATGGACCTGACGCGCGACCCTTCCAACCTGCTCGCCTACAACGCACTCACCGGCAAGGGTTCGCTGGGCGTGGAGTTCGTGGCGCCATCGGTGACCTCCCCGGGGCTCAACGCGCTGGCGGGAATCGAACCGGTGGTGCGGCTGCTCAACCCGCATATGAAATACATCGAGCTTGCCAAACGCGGCTATCTGCTGCTCGACGTGACCCACGAGCGCGTGCAGGGCGAGTGGTGGTACGTCGACACCATCGCCACCGCCTCTACCACCGAATCGCTGGGCGCCGCTTTCATGACCCGCGACGGCGCCCCGCATCTGACGCGCGCGGCGCAGGCCAGTGTTCCGGCTGCGAGTGCTCCGCTGGTGCCTTGATCGATCGCAAGATCACCCACCGGTCTTGAGTAATCGGGACACGCTCACGACGGCATGCGCGCCTCGATCGCCAGCGCATGGATGTCGGTGTCCATCAACGAACCCAGCGCCTCGTAAACCGCGCGGTGACGTTGCAGCAGGCTCATCGAGGCGAACTCGGCGGCGGCCAGGCGTACACGGAAATGCCCGCGCCCGGTCGCGGCGCCGGCGTGTCCGGCGTGCAGATGGCCCTCGTCGATCACCTGCAAATCCTGCGCGTTGAAGCGCGCTTGCAGCAGGCGACGGATCGCTTCGACGCGATCGATCATTCCGGGAACACCTGCAAGAAGGGACGCACGCTGACATCGGCATAGACGCCAGCGGTCACGTAGGGATCGGCGTCCGCCCAGTCGCGGGCCTGCATCAGCGAATCGAAGCTGGCAACGATCAGGCTTCCGGTCACGCCAGCGGAAAGCTCCGGCGCATCGATCGCCGGAAACGGCCCAGCCAGTACCAGGCGGCCCTGTGCCTGCAGCGATCGCAGGCGCTCGGCATGAGCCGGTCGGGCGGCTTTGCGCGCCGGCAGGCTGTCCGCCGCATCGATGCCGACGATGGCGTACAGCATCAGGGCTTGGGCGCCTCGGGCTGCAGGTAACGCATCAGGAAAGGCGCGTGCCCGACCATGAAGACGAACATCAGCGCGGTGAAACCGAAGGTCTTGAACTTGACCCAGGTGGCTTCGTCGTAATGCTGGGCAATGTAGTAGTTGAGCACCGCGCAACCGATGAAGAAAATCGCCCAGACGAAGTTGACCTTGCGCCACACCGCATCGGGCAGCTCGAAAGTCTTCTGCGGAATGCGCGACAACAGCACCTTGTCACCGATCACGTGGCTACCCAACAGAGCGAGGGCGAACACCGCGTAGACCACCGTCGGCTTGAGCTTGATGAAGGCCGGATCGTGCACATACAGCGTCAGGCCGCCGAGCAGGGCGGCGATGATCGCCGTCGCCAGATGCGCCTTGTGCCACTGGCCAAGCGCGATCCGGTAATAGGCCACGACCACGAACAGCGACACCACCAGCGCGATGGTCGCGGCGTAGATATCGCCTAGGAAGTAGGCGCCGAAGAACGCCAGGGCGGGCAACAGATCGACGAGGACTTTCATGCAGCGATTATAGCGGCGGCCGGCCCCTTGCCGTCGCCACGGTACAATGGCCGATGGCGCACTGGTACGACATCCACCCGATCAATCCGCAGCCGCGCTTGCTGGCGCAGGCCGCGGTGCATCTGCGCCAGGGCGCAGTGATCGCGTACCCGACCGACTCCTGCTACGCGCTGGGCTGCCATCTCGACGACAAGGACGCGGCCGAGCGGCTGCGCCGCATCCGCAAATTCGACAAGGCGCATCAGTTCACCCTGGTGTGTCGCGATCTGTCCGAGATCGCCACCTATGCGCGCGTCGACAACTGGCAGTTCCGGCTGCTGCGCAAGTTCACGCCAGGGCCTTATACCTTCGTGCTCAGCGCAACCAAGGAATTGCCGCGTCGCATCGCGCACGAAAAGCGCAAGACCATCGGCATCCGCATCCCCGACAGCGCAGTGGTGCAGGAGCTGCTCGCCACGCTCGGCGAGCCGCTGATCAGCTGCACCCTGCAGTTCCCCGGCGACGCGCAGCCGGTCAACGATCCCAAGGAACACGAGGAGCGCCTGATGCGCGAAGTCGACGTGGTGCTCGACGCCGGCAACTGCGGCCTGGAACCAACCACCGTGATCGACCTGTCGGGCAGCGAGCCGCGCATCCTGCGCGAGGGCAAGGGCCCGGTGCAGGGGCTGTTCGACTAAAGACACTCTGAGAGCATGAATCTCGATTTCACCCTGCTGCAAAAGCTCGCGATCTGGGCGCTGCCGGTGCTGTTTGCCGTCACCGTGCGCGAGATCGCGCATGGCTACGCCGCGCGCCGCCTGGGCGACGACACCGCGACGCGTCTCGGTAGGCTGTCGCCCAACCCGCTGCGGCATGTCGACCCCATCGGCACCATCGTCGTGCCCGGTCTGCTGCTGGCGATCGGCGGCTTTCTGATGGGCTGGCCCAAGCCGATCCCGATCGATTTCGGCCGCCTCCATCATCCCAAGCGCGATATGGCGTTCGTCGCGCTGGCCGGGCTTGGTGCCAATGCGGCGATGGCGGTGGCCTGGGCCGCGCTGCTGAAGATTTCCTTCATCGGCGGCGGTGAACCGGGTGTGTGGATGGGCCTGCGCTACATGGGCCTGGCCGGCATCTCGATCAATCTGGCGCTGCTGGTGCTCAACCTGCTGCCGATCCCGCCGCTGGACGCGGGCCGCGTGCTGATCGCGCTGCTGCCGCTGCGGCAGGCGCAGATGCTGGCGCGCATCGAACCCTACAGCCTGTTCGTCCTCATCGCGCTGTTCATGACGCCGGTGCTCAAGACCATCCTGTTCTGGCCGATGGTGGTGGGGCAGGCGCTGTTGTTCACCGCGTTCCAAATCGACACCACGTCGCTGATCTGACCGGTCCCGCCTGCATGCCGCAAACCCGCCCTATCGTTCTCTCCGGCATCCAGCCATCGGGGCGTCTCACGCTCGGCAATTATCTGGGCGCGATCAAGAATTGGGTGCCATTGGCCGAGTCCTACGACTGCTACTACATGCTGGTCGACCTGCACGCGATCACCGTGCGCCAGGACCCGGCCGTGTTGCGCGAGCGCGCTTTCGAATTTCTCGCGTTATACATTGCCTGCGGCCTCGACCCGGCGCGCAATACGTTGTTCGTCCAGAGTCATGTGCCGGCGCACGCGCGCCTGAGCTGGGTCCTCAACTGCTATACGCAGATGGGCGAGCTCAACCGCATGACGCAGTTCAAGGACAAGAGCGCCAAGCTGATGGGCCAGGGTAGCGACAACATCAACGCCGGGCTCTACAGCTACCCGGTGCTGATGGCCGCCGACATCCTGCTCTACCAGGCCAAGGCGGTTCCGGTCGGCGACGACCAGAAGCAGCACCTGGAACTGACGCGCGACATCGCGCTGCGTTTCAACAATTTGTACGGTCCGGTGTTCACGATCCCCGAGCCGATGATCCCGCCGGTGGGCGCGCGCATCATGGGCTTGCAGGAGCCGACCAAGAAGATGAGCAAGTCCGACGACGCGCAAACCAACGCGCTGTATCTGCTCGACCCGCCCGACGTCATCGTGCGCAAGATCAAGCGCGCGGTCACCGACCTGGGCAACGAGATCCGTTTCGATATCGCCGGGAAACCCGGTGTCGCCAACCTGATGTCGATTCTTTCCGCCACCACCGGCAAGAGCTTCGAGTCGATCACCGAACGCTACGACGGCCAGGGCTACGGCAAATTCAAGCAAGCGGTGGCTGACGCGGTGGTCGCCTGTCTGACGCCGGTGCAGGACCGCTACCGCGAGTTGCGCGCCGATGAAGAAGGTCTGCGCCGCGTGCTGCGCGACGGCGCGGCGCGCGCCTCCGCGCAGGGCGAGGCCACACTGTCGCGCGTGCACGACGTGATCGGCTTCATCCCTCAATGAGCGAGGCCGCTTTCATCGACGGACCGCTGATCGTGGACGGCCCCAAACCGCCGCGCGTCCATGGCCAGTTGATCGGCAAGCTGCCGGAAGATCTGTACATCCCGCCCGACGCGCTCGAAGTTTTTCTCGACGCTTTCGAAGGCCCGCTCGATCTGCTGCTGTACCTGATCCGCCGCCAGAACCTCAACATCCTCGACATCCCGGTCCTGAAAATCACCCAGCAGTACCTGCAGTACATCGCGCTGATGCAGGCAATGCGGCTGGAACTGGCGGCCGAATATCTGCTGATGGCCGCGCTGCTCGCCGAGATCAAGTCGCGCATGCTGCTGCCGCGCCCGGTCGAGCTGGAAGAAGAGCAGGGTGATCCGCGCATGGAACTGGTGCGGCGGCTGCAGGAATACGAGCGCTTCAAGACCGCCGCCGAGAATCTCGACCGCCTGCCGCGCATCGGCCGAGAGCTGTTCGCCGTCTCGGCCAAGCCGGAGCTGATTCCGAGCACAGTGGTGCTGGCGCAGCCGAGCCTGCGCGAACTCATGCTGGCGTTTCGCGAAGTGATGCTGCGCGCCGAGCTGTTCACACGTCACCAGGTCGCGCGCGAGCCGCTGTCGGTGCGCGAGCGCATGAGCCGGATTCTCGGCCTGATCCAATCCGGCGCGACGACGTTCTTCGAGATCGTCGATCTCGCCGAGGGCCGTGCCGGCGTGGTGGTCTGCCTGCTCGCCGTGCTGGAGCTGGTCAACCTGTCGGCGATCCGGCTGGTGCAGGAGCAGCCATTCTCGGAAATCCGTCTCGACGTCGGGCGGCCCACGTCCACCGATGCGGCCGGCGGCCTCGTCGATGACTGAAGCCGTGGAAACCGCGCAGGATCCGGCCGAGGCCCAGTCCGACTCGCCGCTCGAACGCATCGTCGAAGCGCTGCTGCTGGCGTCCGACCAGCCGCTGTCGGTGGACCAGTTGCAGCGCCTGCTCGGCGATGAACTCGGCGTCGGCCGTCCGCAGATCCGCGACGCGCTGGCGCGGCTCGACCAGCGCCTGGCCGCCGGCGCGTCGGAACTGCGCGAAGTCGCCAGCGGCTTTCGCATCCAGGTGCGCGCCGACTATGCCTCGTGGGTGGCGCGGCTGTGGCAGGAGAAGCCGCAGAAATTCACCCGCGCCACGCTCGAAACCCTCGCCCTGATCTGCTACCGCCAGCCGATCACCCGCGGCGAGATCGAAGACGTGCGCGGCGTAGTGGTATCGCCGAACATCCTGCGCACCCTGCTCGAACGCGGCTGGGTGCGCGAAGTCGGCTACAAGGAGGTGCCGGGGCGTCCGGCGCTGTTCGCCACCACGCCGCAATTTCTTGACGACTTCAACCTCAAGTCGCTCGACCAGTTGCCGTCTCTGCCCGAGATCAAGGACCTGGCCCAGCTCGACGCGGCGCTGGCCCAGCTCACCGGCGCGCTGCCGGGAGCCGAGGCCAACGCGGACGAGGAACCAGCCGATGAGAGCGGCACCGTCGAATCCGCGTCGCCTGCCGACGATGGCGCGGCCGAAGCCTCGCTGCCAACGGTGCACTGAGCCGCCATGTCCGAACGCATCCAGAAACTCCTCGCCACCGTCGGCATCGCTTCGCGCCGCGCCGTCGAGGGCATGATCGGCGAGGGCCGGGTGACAGTGAACGGGCGCCCCGCCGAGATCGGCCAGAAGATCGATCACAACGACCACGTGCGCGTCGACGGCAAGCTGGTGGCGCTGAGCCGCAAGGCCGAGGCCGCGCGCGTGCTGCTCTACCGCAAGAAGGTCGGCGAGCTGGTCACGCGCGAAGACCCCGAAGGCCGGCGCACTGTGTTCCGCAAATTGCCGGAGCTGGAGGGCAGCCGCTGGATCGCCGTCGGCCGGCTCGACATCAACACCTCGGGCCTGCTGCTGCTCACCAACGACGGCGAGCTGGCGCGCCGGCTGATGCACCCGAGCTTCGAGATGCGCCGTGAATACGCGGTGCGCGTGCTCGGCACGGTCGACGCCGGCGTGCTGGAGCGCTTGCGTCGGGGCGTGGAGCTGGACGACGGATTCGCCAGGTTCGAGACCATCGAAGCCGGCGTCCACAATCCGGCCATGAGCGACGAGATGGACGGCGCCGCCAACACCTGGTGGACGGTCACCGTCAAACAGGGCCGCAACCGCGTCGTGCGCCGCTTGCTGGAATCGCAGAACCTGCAGGTGAGCCGGCTGATGCGGGTCAGCTACGGTCCGATCGCGCTGGGCCGCGGCATTCGCGGCGGCACCTATCGCGAAGCGACGCCGGAAGAGTTGCAGGCACTGCTCGAAGCCGTGCAGTTGCAGAGCGAGAAGAAAACAAGAAAACCGGCGAGATCCGCCGATGCTGGAGGCGAACCTTCATCCCGCCGCCGCCGTCCGGCTGCGCCGGGAAGACAGGCAGCGCCGCCCAAGACCATGCCGGCAAGCCCCGCCACCAAGCGGCTCGCGAGGCCCAAGCTCGACGCGAGCCTGGTCGCAGCACCAACGCCACGCGAATCTCGTTTCCCCTTGCCTGCCGAGAAGCCGCGCCAGCGGCCGGCGGCAGAAAAGCCAGCGCGTGGCGACGGCAAGAAACCCGGCAAGCCAAGCGCATCGCGCCGCCGGCCCAAGCCCTGACGCAGGTCGGTGGAAGCAGAGGCCTAGATTGCAGGTCTAGCGAAAGTCGAACTTCACTGGCTGATCGATCACCACCACCTTGCTGCCCTGGCGCAGCAGCGCCGGGACCGGGGCGAAGCGGCCGACGCGCATCATCACGTTGCGCGCCTCGTCGTCCAGATACTTGTAGCCCGTCGGCGTCAGCACCACCGCGTCGAGCACCGATCCGTCGCGCGCCAGGCTGACGCGCACCATCGCGGTGCCGCGTTCGCCGAACTGCTTGGAATAAACCGGGTACTGCTGGTTGACGCTGATGGTGCGGCTCACCAGCTTGGCGTACATCCGTTCGAGCCGCTCGAGATCGACGTAGCTGGCGGTCGTGGCGATGTTGGCGACGTCGCCCGTGGTCGGCGGCGGCGATGCCGCGATGGTCGCGACGGCCGCAACCGTTGCCGCCGCGGCGGGTGCAGCGGGCGCCGCGGCGGCAGGCGCCGCAGGCGTGGGCGCGGCGCTGACGGTGGGCGTCGGCGTGACCGCGACGATGCGGTTGTCGGCCACCGGCTTGGGTGGCTGCGGCCTGGGCTGCGCCTTGGGCTTGGGCGGCTGCGGCTTGCTGATCTTGGGCGTCGGCGCCGCGGCGGCGGTGATCTTGGGTGCGATGTTCGGCGCCGGGATCCAGAAGGCATTGAGCGTTTTCAGGCCCGGGGGTGCGGGCTGCGAGTCCAGCATCGACTCGGCCTGCTTGAACAGGAAGAACAGCAACAGCAGGTGTGCCAGCAAGGTCGCGACGATGCCGACCCTGCGGCTCAAGCGCGGCGCGGCGCCGGGACGCGCCTGCGAAATCGGGAACGCTGCCAGGAACGGGGGACGCGCGGTCATCAGCATCGATCAGGGCCTGGGTCTTGCTACGCCGGACCTCCATGGTCTGGGTGCCGACCGAACGGCCTAAAGCGCAGCACGATCCGCGCCACTGACCTCAGAAGGCCTGGCCGGTCACTCCGCGGCTGTCCGGCCCCAACAGCCACAGCAGGCTCGGCACCGCGCGCTCCGGCGGGTCGACCGCGGTCTGCGATTCGCTCGCATAGCCGTTGCCGCGCAGCACCGTGCTCATCGGCCCCGGATTCCAGGTGTTGAAGCGCAGGCCGCAGGCTTCCCGCGATTCGTTCTCCAGCTCCAGCGCCCAGCTCAGGCAGAGGTTTTCCGCCGCCGCCTTGGTGACGCCATAAGCCGCCTGGAAGGGCTTGGGCCGGCGTCCGCCGTCGTCGCTGACGAACACCACCGACGCATCGCCGGACTGGCGCAGCAGGGGCAGGCAGACGCGCGTCAGCGTGTAGGGCGCGGTGAGGTTGATCTGCAGGCTGTCCATCCAGTCGCGCGGCTCCTGGTCTTCCAGCCGGGTGAAGTTCTTGAAGTGCGTGGCCGCGTGCACCAGGCCGTCGAGACGGCCGAACTCGCGCTCGATGGTCTGCGCCAGCTCCTCGTAGGCGGCCCAGGTGGCGGTCATCAGGTTGATCGGGACGATGGCGGGCTGGGCGCCGCCGGCCGCTTCGATCTCGTCATAGAGCTTTTCCAGCTTGGGCACGCTACGGCCAAGCAGGATCACCTGCGCCCCGAGTTGCGCCAGCGCTTTTGCTGCGGCGGAGCCGAGGCCGCCGCTGGCGCCGGTGACGAGGATGACGCGGCCGGAAAAAGCGCTTGCAGGCGCCAGGTAGCCGGCGGGAATGGCGGAAGAAATCGGCGTCACCTTGGATTGGAAAAGATCAGGCCAGCAGTTGACTGAGTTCGGCCGGGGTCGCGGCGAGATGGTCCGCACCCCAGGTGGCGGGGGCGTCGCTCTCGACGTAGCCCCAGCCCGCGGCGATGCTGCGCACATCGGCGGCGCGCGCGGCCTCGATATCGCGGCGATCGTCGCCGACATACACCGTGCGACTCGCCGCCACTCCGACCTGCTGCAAAGCGAGCAGGAGGCTGTCCGGCGCCGGCTTGGCCTGCGGCACCTGGTCGCCGCTGACGATGCAGGCCGCGCGGGTATCGAGCTTGAGCTGCGCCATCAGCGGATCGGTGAGGAACGCCGGCTTGTTGGTGACCACGCCCCAACGCCGGCCGCGCAATTCCAGCGAGAGCAGCAATTGGTTCATGCCGACGAACAGAGTCGAACGGCGCGTGAGATTGGCGCGGTAGTACGCGAGCAGGGCGTCGCGGCGCACCGGGTAGTCCGGGTGATCGGTGTCCATTTCCAGCGCCACGCGCAGCAGGCCGCGGGCACCGGTGGATGCGACGGGCCGATAGCGCGCATCCGGCAGCGGCGGCAGATTGAGTTCGCGGCGCACGGCGTTGGCGGCATCACCCAGGTCTGGCGCGGTATCGGCCAGGGTGCCGTCGAGATCGAACAGCACGCAGTCGACGTCCACCAGGGGCGTCACGCTTGTGGCCGCCGGCAATGCATCAGGTAGTTGACGTCGATGTCGCTGCCCACCGTCGCCGACTTCAGCAGCGGGTTGTAGCGCAGCCCTTTGACTTCGATGGCATCCAGACCCGCCTCCCGGCACCAGGCTTCCAGCTCCGACGGGCGGATGAACTTGGCGTAGTCGTGCGTGCCCTTGGGGACCAGCCCGGCGATCATCTCGGCGCCGACGATCATCAGCGCATAGGCTTTCGGATTGCGGTTGATGGTGGAGAACACCAGGTCGCCGCCGGGCTTGACCAGCGCCGCGCAGGCGCGGATCACCGAGGCCGGATCGGGGACGTGTTCGAGCATTTCCAGACAACAGACCGCGTCGAAGGCACCGGGCGACTCGGCGCCAAGCTGCTCGGCGGAAACGCAGCGGTATTCGGCCTTGATCCCGGACTCGAGCCCGTGCAGGCGCGCGACTTCCAGCGAGGCCTGCGCGAGGTCGATCCCCGTCGCGCGGGCTCCGCGCGCGGCCAGGGCCTCGGTGAGAATGCCCGCGCCGCAGCCCACGTCGAGCACCTGCTTGCCGGCGAGCCCGCCGAGACGATGCTCGATGTAGCGCACCCGCGCCGGATTGATGTGATGCAGCGCTTTCATCTCGCCGCGCGGATCCCACCAGGTGCTGGCGAGCGCGGAGAAGTGGCGGATCTCGGCGTCGTCGACATTGCTCATGGCTTGATCCGGCGGCGCCACTGGGTGGCATTGGCAAGGATTTCATCTTCGACCAGCGTCTGCAGCCGGCCCTGGACCAGCAACGCGCGACCGGCCACCCAGGCGTAATCGACCTGGCGGCTGTTGACCGCGTAGGCCAGATGCGAGATCACGTTGTACAGCGGCTGGGTGTTGAACGCCGACAGATCCACGGCGATGAAGTCCGCCGACTTGCCGATGCGCAGCGAGCCGATCTCCTCGTCCCAGCACAGGGCGCGCGCGCCGCCCAGCGTCGCCATCTCCAGTGCCCTGGCGGCGGGCAGGGCGCTGGCGTCGCCGGCGACCGCTTTGGCGAGCAGGCCGGCGGTACGCAGTTCGCCGAACAGGTCCAGGTCGTTGTTGCTGGCCGCGCCGTCGGTACCCAGGCCGACATTCACGCCCGCCCGCTGCAGCTTGTGCACCGGGCAGAAACCGCTGGCGAGCTTGAGGTTGGACTCCGGGCAGTGCGCGACATGCACGCCGTAATGCGCGGCCTGGGCGATCTCCTCATCGCTGAGCTGGGTCATGTGCACCGCGATCAGGTCGGGCCCGAGCAGATCGAGTTCGCGCAGACGCTGCCAGGGACGCTTGCCACTCTGCGCGATCGCCTGCTCGACCTCGTCGGCGGTCTCATGCAAATGGATGCAGATGCCGATGCCCAGCTCGTTGGCGAATTTGCGGATCTCGCGCATCGGTCCGTCCGACACCGTGTACGGCGCGTGCGGCGCGAACAGCGTCTTGATCAGCGGCTGGCCATGCAGCTGGTCGTGCAGCGCGAGGCCCTTGTGGATGTACTCACCCGGCTGCGCCCAGGCCGTGGGGAAATCGAACACGATCAGGCCGACGCCGGCGCGCATGCCCGCGTCGATCGCCGCGCGGGCCGTGGCTTCCGGAAAGAAGTACATGTCGTTGAAGCAGGTCTGGCCGCCGCGGATCATCTCCGCCATCGCCAGCTTCACCCCGTCCTCGCAGAACGCGTGGCCGACGTGGGCGCCTTCGGCCGGCCACATGTGATTGTGCAGCCAGTCCATCAGCGACAGATCGTCGGCGAAGCCGCGCAGCAGGCTCATCGCCGAATGGGTGTGCAGGTTGACCAGCCCGGGCATCAGCGCGTGCGTCGGCAGATCCAGAGTCTGCCGCGCCCGGTAGCGCTTGCGCGCGTCGGATGCCGGCAGCAGATCGACGATGCGGCCGTGGTCGACCACCAGCGCATGGTCCTGCAGGGCCAGTCCGGCCGGTTCGATCGGCACGATGTGGCCGGGGATGACCAGCAAATCGACAGCGAGCGGGGAGGGCTGCATGGGCGTCATCGGGGCGAGGTTAGAATGCGCGGCCATTTTACCGGCAAGCGCAGACCACCATTTATGCAAGCAACGCCGCAACCCGCCGTGCAGGCACTTCTCTGGACTGGTGATCGCTTGCGCCTGCTCGACCAGCGCCTGTTGCCGCAACAGGAGGCCTGGCTGGATTGCCGCAGCGCCGCCGAGGTCGCCGCGGCGATTCACGACATGGCGGTGCGCGGCGCACCGGCGATCGGTGTCGCGGCGGCCTACGGGCTGGCGCTGGATGCGCAAGCCGGACGCTCGTTCGACGCTGCCGAGCAAGTGCTCGCGCAGTCACGGCCCACGGCGGTCAATCTGCGCTGGGCGCTGGCGCGGATGCGCGGCGTGCAGGCCGGCGGCGCCGACGCGCCGCGCCTGGTGGCGGAGGCCGAGCTGATCCACGCCGAGGACCTGGCGCAGAACCTCGCCATGGGCCGCGCAGGCGCCGCGCTGATCGAGCCCGGTTCGCGCGTCATCACCCACTGCAACACCGGCGCGCTCGCCACCGGCGGCTGGGGCACGGCGCTCGGGGTGATCCGCAGCGCGCATGCGGCCGGGAATATCGCGCAGGTCTACAACACCGAGACCCGGCCCTGGCTGCAGGGCGCGCGGCTCACCGCCTGGGAGCTGTTGCGCGAAGGTATCCCCAGCAAGCTGATCGCCGACGGCGCCGCCGCGCACCTGATGACGCGCGAGACCATCGCCTGGGTGATCGTCGGCGCCGACCGCATCGCCGCCAACGGCGACACCGCCAACAAGATCGGCACCTATTCGCTGGCGGTGGCCGCGCGTCGCCACGGCGTGCGCTTCATGGTGGTGGCGCCGAGCGGCACGTTCGATCTGGATTGCCCGAGTGGCGATGAGATCCCGATCGAAGAGCGCGTGCCCAGCGAGCTGACCGAGTTCCGCGGCGCGCCGATCGCGCCGCTGGGCATGGACGCCTGGAACCCGGTGTTCGACGTGACGCCGGCGACGCTGATCGACGCCATCGTCTGCGAGCGCGGGGTGATCCAGAATCCGGACGAGGCCAAGATTCGCCAGCTGCTCGGTTGAGCTGGCGCGATCGAGCGTCGACACTGCGTTCTAACCAGAGGAAACCAACATGAGCACCATCAAGACCGCCTGCCTGTGCGACAGCCTGGAAATGGAAATCGACGGCGCGCCGGTGGCGCAGCTGTATTGCCACTGCGACGACTGCCAGGCCACGTGCACGGCGGCTTACGTGGGTGTATCGATCCATGCGGCGGCGAACGTGCGCATCACCCGCGGCGAGCCGAGCAGCTGGACCTACAAGACCACCGCGCGCCTGCGTTGCCCGAACTGCGGCACGATGCTCTTCAGCGACCTCACCGACCTGGGCCTGCGCGGCGTGCGCGCCACCCTGCTGCCGGCGGAGGCCTTCAAGCCCAGCATGCACATCCAGTGTCAGTTCGCGGTGCTGCCGGTCAAGGACCAGCTGCCGCACTTCCGCGCGTTCCCGGCGGCCTTCGGCGGCACCGACGAAACCGTCGACTGGTAGTCGGCGCCGCGCCGATGCTGGCCTACTCCAAGGATCGCAGCGCGGCCGAGTTCGACGCCGGCTACGCCAACGCCATCACCCCGGCGGTGGTGGCGCACTGGGAGCAATTCTTCCGCGAGCGCAGCCAGGCGGTGCTGGCTTCGCATTCCTGCCGCGAACTCCGCTACGGGCCCGACGCGCGCAACCGGATCGATCTGTTCCTGTCGCCCGTGGCGGCTCCCGGTGCGCCGACGCTGATCGCGATCCACGGCGGCCTGTGGTTCTTGTTCGACCGCTGGATGATGCATTTCCTGGTGCCGGCGTTCACCGCCGCCGGGGTCCACGTGGCCTGCCCGAATTACCGGCTGGCGCCCGGTTGCGGTCTCGACGGGATCGTCGCCGACTGTCGTCGGGCGGTTTCCCATCTCGCTACCGACGCTGGAACCCTTGGCCTGACACCGGGAAGGTTCTCGGTGCTGGGCCACTCCGCCGCCGGGCAACTCGCCGCGGTGGTGGCCGCCACCGACTGGCCCGCGCTGGAACCGCAGCTTCCGGCCGATTTGCTGCAGCACTGCATCGGCATCAGTGGCTTCTACGACATCGAGCCTTTCGCCCAGACCGGCTTTCAATCGGCCGTCGGTTTCTCCGACGAAGCCTATCGCCGCTGCAATCCCGCGCGTCTGGTGCGGGGCGGGCTGCCGCCGGCCTTGCTGATCACCGGTTCGCGCGAGTCCGACCTGCTCCACGAGATGATGAGCGGCTACGCGGCGCTACTCAGCGCCGCGGGCGTTCCGGTGAAGGCGCTCGATGCACCGGAAGAGTGTCACTTCTCGGTATTGGCCCAGGCCGGCGAGCCGGATTCCGACTTGCATCGGGCGGTGCTCGACGTCGTGCTCCGTCGCCATCGCTAAAGACCGCAGGCCCGATCGTCAAAGCCGCCGAAGCTTCGCGCTGCCGTCGTCGCAAACGAAGGTCGCGCCGCGCGTTTCCTCGTCACTGCGCACGCCGACCTTCGGCACGAACCAGAACTCGCCCAGCACGCGCTCGGGCGTGACATCGAGCAGCACATAGCCATTGCGCCGGTTCTCGAAATACTTGAGATGCGGATTGCTGAGCGGCAACAGCGTCTGCGCGGAATCGCCGGCGTTGTCGATGATCGCGCTCAAGCTGGTGCCGATGGTTTTGTCGCCACGCGTGGTGGTCGAGGTGACGACAAACTCCACCCCCAGCGAGCCGCGGCCGCTCACGCCGTTGTAGGCCAGCAGATTGTTCGGATCGGGCGTGATATCGAAGGCGTAGGCCTCGTGCGCGTCGCCGGTCATCACCACCACGTTGCGCGTTTTGCCGATCACCTCCAGCAAACGGTCGCGCGCCGGCTCGTAGCCGTCCCAACTGTCGTTGCTCATATGCAGGCTGAGCTTGCTGGCACGCGGCAAGCCCAGCAGTTTCAGCGGCGACAGGATCACCTGGTTGCCGAGGATGCGCCAGCGCGCGGTGCTGCCATACACACGCTCGGCGAGCCAGCGTTCCTGCTCGGCTCCCAGCATCTGCCGCGAGGCATCCGTGAAAGCGCCGGTCTGGCGGAACACCGGCAGCTTGCCTTTGCCAAAGATGCCGTTGGGCGGCACTTGCTGATCGCGCGCGACGTGGCGCGTGTCGAGCATCAGCAGATCGGCGAGATCGCCGAACGCGAACGGGCGATAGATGATCGACAGATTCGCCGGATCGGGCGTGCGGATCGGCATCCATTCGTGCGCCGCGCGGAAGGCCGCGGCGCGGCGCTGCGCGTAATCGCCTTCGGTCGCCGGATCGTGCGCCGCCGCGCCGCCGCGCCAGGCGTTGTTCGCGACCTCGTGATCGTCCCAGACCCAGATCATCGGATGCCGCGCGTGCATCGCCTGCAGGTCCGGATCGCTGCGCGTGGTGGCGTGGCGGGTACGGTAGTCGGCGAGTGTCAGCAACTCGCGCGCGGGACGTTGCGGGCGCACGCCATTCTGCTCGCCGTCCTCGTAAATCGTGTCGCCCAGATGCACCACCGCCTGCAGGTCATCGCGCGCGGCGATGCGCTTGTAGACGTTGTAAAAACCGCGGCCGTAGTGGCTGCAAGTGACGAAAGCCAAGCGCAACTGCGTGACCTGTCCGACCGGCGCGGTGCGCGTGCGGCCGATCGCGGAGCGCGTGTCGCCGACGCTGAACTGATACCAATAGCCGCGCCCCGGCTGAAGGCCGCGTGCATCGACTTTCACCGTGTAGTCGGTGTCGGCGCTGGCGATGGTCGCGCCGCTGGCGGCGACGTCGCCAAGCAGCGCATCGCGCGCAATTTTCCAGCTCACCAGCACCGGGCCGATATCCGGAGAGGGCGGCGTCACTCGCGTCCACAGGATCACCGCGTCGGCCTGCGGGTCGCCGCTGGCGACGCCATGATCGAAAGTGATCGCAGCGGCATCGGCACCGCGCGCCACCATCAGAGGAACCAGACCTGCGGCGGCCTTGAGCAGATCGCGACGCGCGATGGGTGGCATGGCGGAACATCCTTCGGAATGTCGCCGGATGTTCTGCGCCGCGTGTTGTGATTTGATGAACCGGATTGCCTGCGATGGTGCTCGCAGAACAGTCGGACGGACGACCGCTCAGACGATCAGGGCTCGACTTTCTTGAAATCCGCCGGCGGCTCGAAGACCGCTGCCGCCAGGTTCTCGCGGCTGATCGACACCAGCTCGGTACTCACCGTCATCAGCGGCGTCATGCCGTTGACGAGCAACGGCGCTGTCGCCGCAGGCGCGGCTTTTTTCTTGGAGCCGAACAGCCCGCCGATGGCGTCGCCGATCTGGGAGGCCGCGGCCATCGCTTCCGCCGTCGGCGTGCCGGCGCTGCCGCTGCCGCCGGTCTGCGCACCGCATTGCGCGCCGCCGATCGCCAGAGCGAACGTCGAGCGCAGCGGCCGGCCTTTGACGCTGCCGGATTTCTTCGCCACTTCCGCCCACAGGTCCTTGTAGCTGGCGAACAGGGCTTGCGAGTTCTGCGCGAACCCCGGCGAGGCGTTGGAGCCAAGGCCCATCTTGTCGGCGTAAGCCTTGTAGAAGTCCTGGACTTCCGACATCCCGTCGACCTTGTCCGCCAGCCATTGATCGAGCGCCAGGGCGTATTCGCAGACCGCGCCGGTCTTGCGGCTCTTGCAGGACTGGGAGACGGTGATCGTCAGGCGCTCAGCGTCGAAGCCGGCGATGCTCGCCTTCTCGCCGTTCTTCTGGACATCGCTCTTGGCGGGCGACCAGTCGCAATCGCTCTCGTCGACCGGCGCTGCCTCCTTCTGCTTGGACTCCTGCGACTCGCTCATCTCCCTGGTGGATTTTTCGAGCTGCGCGCGACGCTCGGCCAGCGACGTCGCCACGTATTGTTTCTTCTTCAGGTTCAACTCGAACACCTGGTCGTCGTCGAGCCGGGTGATTTCCGCGGTGGGGCCGCCAGCGAACAGGCGCACCACGCGCGATTGCATCTTCACGTCTTGGTCTGTGCGCGCGCGTTTGCCGGCGATCTGCGTGGTGGTCTTGCCGCTCATGTTGGCGAAGCTCATCAGTCCGCCGCCGTTGACCACCAGCGACTCTTGCACCGTCACGTCGGCGCGCGCCGTCATCGTCGCGGCCGTCATGCAAAGCAACGCTGCGCCCAGCAGCCTGATGATGATCGCGTCCATATCGAAGCTCCCCCGTCTGGCCATCCAACCGTGGTGAATCTTACAGCCAGGCTAGACGAAGCTGCGACAGCGAAATGCTGGAGGTCCTAGCGCTGACGCGGCTCGCGCGCATAGGGGTTGTAGTTGCGCGGCAAGGCCTCGCGTACTTCGGCGCGCCGCGCCGCCATGCGCGCGCGCTTGTCCTTGCTCAGGCTGTCGATGCGCAGGCCGGCGTCGAGTTGCGCGAGCGCGCCACCGAAGTCGCCGCGGTAGTACAGATAGTTGCCCATCTCGTAGCTGGCTTCACCGTTGTCGCCGGTGTCACGCGCCGCCTGGGACAGCAGGCGATAGGTTTCCAGGCGTGTGCCGAAGGCCTGCTCGGACGACAGCAGCAGCTGTCTGGCCTGCTCGGGCTTGTCGGCGTCGATCAGCGCGGCGGCGTAGCGCAGGATGCCCGGGGTCGAGCTGGGGTAGAGATCGTGGGTCTTCTGGAACAGCGCGAGCGCGTCCTTGGTCTGCCCGGCGCTGAGCTTGAGTTGGGCCATCAGCAGGGCGAGATGGATCTGGTTGCTATTGGCGTCGAACGCCGGCTTGAGCGCGGCAATGGCCTTGGAATAGTTGCCGCCCTGCTGATACGCCAGCGCCAGTCCGTAGCGATTGGCCGGCGTGTCATGGCCGGTGCGTATTTCGGCGGTAAAGGCATCGATCATCTCGTCGGCGCCGCCGGCGATGAGCACGCGAGTGCGCGCCTTCATCAGGCTGTATTCGAGCGAATCGACGTAGTGCACGTTCTTCTTCATTGCCGCGGCGCGCGCACGTGCCTCGGCGATGCGCGTGGTGTTGACCGGGTGGGTCTGCAGGAACTCCGGTACGCCGGTGCCGTAGAGGCGTGACGACTGCTCCAGGCGCTGGAAGAAACTGGCCATGCCCTCGGGGTCGAAGCCGGCGTCCGCCATCGTCTGGATGCCGATGCGGTCGGCCTCGAATTCGCTGGCGCGGGTGAAGTTGACCTGCTTCTGATAGAGGCTGCTCTGGCCGATGGCCAACGCCGCCAGGATCACATTGGGATCGGCCGAGCCGGCGATGATCGCGCCAAGCACCGCGGCCCAGGTCGCGATCGTGCCGATGCCGCTCTGGTCGTCGGCACCGCGCGCGATATGGCGCTGGGTGACGTGCGTCATCTCATGGCCCATGACGCCGGCCAGCTCGCTTTCGTTCTGGCTGGCGATCACCAGCCCGGCGTTGAAGCCGATGTGTCCGCCGGGCAGGGCGAAAGCGTTGATGCGCGGATCGCGCACCATGAACACGTCCAGGCGCGGCGGCTTCTGCTGCGCCGCCGCCACCAGCCGCCAGCCGATCTGCGACAGGTAATCGGTGATCTCGACGTCTTCGAGAATGTAGTCGTACTGCAGCAGTTCGGCGACGACGCTTGCGCCCAGCTCGGCTTCCTGCGCTGGGGATAAGGCCGCGTCCGCCGGCTCGCCCATCTGCGGCAGGTTGAGCACGCTCGGCGCGCCGGTACTGACACTGTCGATCGGCACTGGCTGCGGCGCGTCCGCTGTGGCGCTCGCCAAACCTGCGAACAGCACCGCGCTTGCGGCGGCGCTGATGACGGTCACGATCGCCAGAGCCGATGGCATGGCGCGGCAAATGGAAGATCGAAGCTTGGCCATGGCGTGCGGGGAGAATGGACGGGCAGAGTATGCCGCTTAGAAGCCGGGCTTTGGGACAAGTTCGCGGGCGCTCTGCGCCAGCGCCTGCAGGGCGTCGCCGGTCAGGCGGAAAATGCTCCACTCGTCGAGCGGCGTTGCGCCCAGAGCGCGATAGAAACCGATCGCCGGCGCGTTCCAGTCCAGCACCGACCATTCGAAGCGACCGCAGCCGCGCGCCACCGCCAATGACGCGATGTGCGCCAGCAGCGAACGGCCGATGCCGCGACCGCGCCGGTCCGGTCGCACGTAGAGGTCTTCCAGATACAGGCCGGGCCGGGCCAGAAAAGTCGAATAGTTGGCGAAGAACAGCGCGAACCCCGCCGGACCGTCGTCGTCGCGCGCGATCAGCACCTCGGCCGCCGGATGCGCGCCGAACAGCGTGGCGTCCAGCGCGGATTCGGTGGCGCTCACCTGATCGGACAGGCGCTCGTATTCGGCCAGCTCACGGATGAAGCCGAGAATCAGCGGCACGTCGGCCGGTGTCGCCGGATCGATGCGCAGCGTCACGGCACTGGTCCCGTCTTGATGCCGATCGACTGGCCCATGCGCAGCGGCGTCGCCGGGCCCAGCATCGCGTCCCAGACCACGGTGTCGGGCGGCGCCAGCAGGATCACCGTCGAGCCCATGTTGAAGCGCCCCATCTCGGCGCCGCGCACAAGGCTCGGCGGATGGATCGGCTGGTAGCGTGCAACCCCGGATCGCCGATGCGGCGGCGAGATGCGCCCCGCCCAGACGGTCTCGATCGATCCGACGAAGAACGCGCCGACCAGCACCATCGCGAAAGGCCCCAGCTCGGTGTCGAAGATCGCGGCGACGCGTTCGTTGCGCGCGAACACTTTCGGCAGCGCACGGGCAGTGGACGGATTGACGCTGAACAAGCGTCCAGGCACGTACACCCATTCGCGCAGCGTGCCGGTGAGCGGCATGTGCAGGCGATGGTAGTTGTTGGGCGCAAGATAAATCGTGCAGAAGCTGCCGCCGTGAAACGGCCGCGCCAGCGCCTCGGCGCCGAGCAGCTCCGACGCGGTGTATTGATGCCCCTTGGCCTGGAAGATGCGCTCGCCATCGATGCGCCCGAGCTGGCTGATGGCGCCGTCGACGGGCGACAGCAGCACGCGTGGGTCGGCATCGAGCAGCCTTTCGCCGGGCTTCAGCGCGCGCGTGAAGAAGTCATTGAAGCTGGCGTAGTCCTCGACGGCTTCGCGTTCGGCCTCGGCCAGGCTGATGCGGAACTGGCGCATGAAGACGCGGATGAACGCGTTCTTGAAACCGGGCGCGGTGATGCGCGTGAGCTTGAACATCAGCCAGGACAGAAAGCGCGTCGGCAACACGCGTTGCAACACTGCGAACAACTGGTCGCCGGGTCTGGCGTCGGTTGCGGAGTCCATGCGCGCTCAGTCCGTTTTGCGGATCGGGAACAGGGTGCGCGAGGTGTGCCCGCCGCAACGCCACTCGATCGTCGAACCACTGCCTGTGAGCGACGGCTTGGCGCCGAGCAGCATCAGGTGATCACCGCCCGGTGCCAGCCTCACCAACTGCCCCGGCGCCAGGATCAGGGGATCGATGCGGCGCATG
>CAXTSJ010000038.1:0-28692 GCA_964246995.1 uncultured Hydrocarboniphaga sp. | reverse complement strand
CAGGCTTTCACGAGTGCGTGATCCGCTTGCCGAGGCCCGTGGCGCCGGTGCTGGGAGCGCTTGCGGCGCGCGACGGCCTGCTCGGCGGCTTTGATCTGAGCGCCGACTATCCCGAGCTGGGCAATGCACTGCTGGTCTGCGCCACCGAAACCAAGACCCACGCCGACCTTCGTCACTACCGCGACGCGCTCGTCGCCGTGCTGGCCGCCTGAGACGCCGAACCATGTCCACCTCCATGACTGACCTGCTGATTTTTGAACGCTCCTCCCCCGGCCGCGGTGCGCTGGCGCAACGACCCGCAGCCGCGGTTGATCTAGCCGGCATCCCCGCCGCCCTGCGCCGCGCCGCGCCGCCCGCGCTGCCGGAAGTGTCCGAGCTGCAAGCCGTGCGTCACTACACGCGGCTGTCGCAGAAGAACTTCTCCATCGACACGCATTTCTACCCGCTCGGCTCGTGCACGATGAAGTACAACCCGCGCGCCTGTAACACCCTGGCGATGCTGCCGGAGTTTTTGCAGCGCCATCCGCTGGCGCCGGCGTCGCACAGTCAGGGCTTCCTCGCCTGCATGCATGATCTGCAGGAGATCCTGAAGGAAGTGACCGGCATGGCCGGCGTGTCGCTGACGCCGATGGCGGGCGCGCAGGGCGAGTTCGCCGGTGTGGCGATGATCCGTGCTTATCACCGTGCCCGCAGTGACGCCGGCCGCACCGAGATCCTGGTGCCCGATGCTGCGCATGGCACCAACCCGGCGACGGCGACGATGATGGGCTACGTCGCGCGCGAGATTCCGACCAACGCCGAGGGCGACGTCGACATCGAGGCGCTCAAAGCCGCGGTCGGTCCGCAGACCGCGGGCATCATGCTCACCAATCCGTCGACACTCGGCGTGTTCGAGCGCCGCATCAAGCAGATCGCCGGAATCGTCCACGACGCGGGCGGGCTGCTGTACTACGACGGCGCCAATCTCAACGCGATTCTCGGCCAGGTGCGGCCGGGCGACATGGGCTTCGACGTCATCCACATGAATTTGCACAAGACCTTCAGCACGCCGCACGGCGGTGGTGGTCCGGGCGCGGGTGCGGTGGGGGTCTCAACGCGCCTGTTGCCGTTCATGCCGATTCCGCTCGTTGGCAAGAATGGCGACGGCTTTCGCTGGCTCGATGAAAAGGATCTGCCGCAGTCCATCGGCCGGCTCTCGACCTTCATGGGCAACGCTGGCGTGCTGCTGCGCGCCTACATCTACGCGCGCCTGCTCGGCCGCGAAGGCATGCACCGTGTTGCTGAATACGCCACGCTCAACGCCAACTATTTGCAGGCGCGGCTCAAGGACAAGGGTTTCGACCTGGCCTTCCCTGGCCGGCGGGCGAGCCATGAGTTCATCGTCACGCTCAAGCGCCAGAAGCAGGCGATCGAACTCACCGCCACCGACATCGCCAAGCGCCTGCTCGACTACGGCTTCCACGCGCC
Organism: uncultured Hydrocarboniphaga sp.; assembly: GCA_964246995.1. Lineage (GTDB taxonomy): Bacteria > Pseudomonadota > Gammaproteobacteria > Nevskiales > Nevskiaceae > Hydrocarboniphaga. The sequence goes on along the minus strand of CAXTSJ010000038.1, from coordinate 27,225 downwards.
GACGGTGTACTTCCCGCTGCTGGTACCGGAATGCCTGCTGATCGAGCCGACCGAAACCGAGGACAAGCAGACGCTGGACGCCTTCGTCGACGCGCTCGTGGCGATCTGGGAGGAGGCCAAGAAGGACATCGCCTACGTCAAGGGCGCGCCCTACACGATGCCGGTGAGGCGCCTGGACGACGTGCGCGCCGCGCGTCAGCTCGACATCCGCTGGAAGCCGGCGGCCTGATCATCCTTGCAATTAAGGACTATAAATCCATAATTGCAAGGATGATCCGCCGCCAAGCTCTCGATGACCTCCGTATCGCCCTCACCGAAGCCCCGGCGGTCGTGCTGCTGGGCCCGCGTCAGATCGGCAAGACGACGCTGGCCCTGAGCCTGGGTGAAGAACTTGCGTCGATCTACCTCGATCTGGAATCCACCACCGACCGCGCCAAGCTCGCGGAGCCCGAGCTGTACCTGCCGCAGCACGAGGACAAGCTGGTGATCCTGGACGAAATCCAGCGCGTGCCGCAGCTGTTCCAGAGCCTGCGCGGCCTGATCGACGCCGGCCGCCGCCGAGGCAAGCGGCAGGGGCGGTTCCTGCTGCTGGGTTCGGCGTCGATGGACCTGCTCAAGCAATCCAGCGAATCCCTGGCCGGGCGCATCCGCTATCTGGAACTGGCGCCGATCCACGCCGCCGAGGCCGGCGCGGACCGGCTCGACGCCCTGTGGCTGCGCGGCGGCTTCCCCGACAGCCTGCTGGCTGCTGATGACGCGGCCAGCCTGCGCTGGCGCAGCGATTTCATCCGGACCTACCTGGAGCGCGACATCCCGCTGCTGGGGCCGCGTATCGCCACCGAAACTCTGCGCCGGCTGTGGACCATGCTGGCCCATCAGCAGGGCGGGATGCTCAATCTGGCGGCGCTGGCTCGATCCCTGGCCGTGGACGGGAAGACCGTGGCGTCTTACCTCGATCTGCTGGTCGACCTGCTGCTGGTGCGCCGCCTGCCGCCCTGGCATCGCAACGCCGGTAAGCGTCTGGTGAAATCGCCCAAGACTTATGTGCGCGACAGCGGGCTGGTCCACGCGTTGCTGGGCATCGGCCATCGCGAAGCGCTGCTGGCGCATCCCGTCGCGGGCGGCAGCTGGGAGGGCATGGTGATCGAATCCCTGCTGGCCGCGGCGCCGGCTGGAACCGAAGCCTGTTTCTATCGGACCGCTGCGGGTGCCGAGATCGACCTGCTGTTGACCCTGCCCGGCCATAACGCGCCCTGGGCGATCGAGATCAAGCGCAGCCTCGCCCCCAAGCTGGAGCGTGGCTTCCACCTGGCTTGCGACGACGTCCAGCCTTCGAGGCGACTGGTGGTCTATGGCGGTGTCGAGCGCTTCCCCATCGCCGAGGGCGTGGAGGCCTGGCCCTTGATGGATCTCTGTCGCCTGTTGGCGGCAGAGCGCATAGGTTCGCCATGAAGACGACCGCGATCCTCGCCGGCGCCAGCGGGTTTTCATTCAAGGAATGGAAGGGCGAGTTCTACCCGCAAAAGATCAAGCCGGAGGAGATGTTGCCGTTCTATTCCGCGCGGCTGCCGACGGTGGAGATCAACAGCAGCTACTACGCGATGCCGAAAACCGCGACGCTCGAAAACTGGGCGGCCCGTACGCCCGACGGTTTCCGCTTCGCCATCAAGTCGCCCAAGCGGATCACCCACGACGGGCGACTGAACGCGGACAAAGTCACCGAGGCCACCGCGCATCTGTTCGCGGCGCTCACGACGCTGGGCGCCAAGCGCGGACCGGTTTTGTTCGGCTTGCCGCCGTCGATGAAAATGGACCTGCCGCGGCTGGCCGATTTTCTGCAGCTGCTGCCGAAGGATCATCGCGCGGCCTTCGAATTCCGCCACGACAGCTGGTTCTGCGACGAGGTCTATGCCGCGCTCGAAGGCGCCGGCGCGTCGCTGTGCCTGTCCGAGCGCGAGGACAACGCGCCGCCGCCACTGGTCGAGACCGCCGCCTGGGGTTACGTGCGCCTGCGGCTCGAAAGCTATTCGGATCAGGATTTGAAGCATTGGGCCAAGCGCCTGCAAGGCGCTCGCTGGAGCGATGTTTCCGTATTTTTCATGCACGAACCGACGGCTCCCGCCTATGCTGAAAAGCTGATGCGGTTTGCTTCGTCTTAATGGGAGACTTTTTGTGAGCGTACTGATTACGGGGTCAATGGCCTACGACACGATCATGGTGTTCCCCGGCTACTTCAAGAACGAGATTCTTCCGGACAAGGTGCACATCCTCAACGTGTCCTTTCTGGTGCCGCAGCTGCGCCGCGAGTTCGGCGGCTGCGCCGGCAACATCGCCTACAACCTGCATCTGCTCGGCGGCGACGCGCTGCCGATGGGGACGGTGGGCAAGGACTTCGATGCCTACGCGGCGTGGATGGATGCGACCGGCGTCAACCAAACCAAGCTCCTGCGCCTGGACGACGCCTACACCGCGCAGGCCTACATCACCAACGATCTGGACGACAACCAGATCACCGCCTTCCACCCGGGTGCGATGAGCTTCTCGCATCAGCAGGACGTGCCCGCCGAGGGCATCACCCTGGGCACGGTCTCGCCCGACGGGCGCGACGGCATGCTGCTGCATGCCAGGCAGTTTGCCGAGGCCGGCATCCCCTTCATCTTCGACCCGGGGCAGGGTCTGCCGATGTTCAACGGCGAGGACCTGAAAGCCTTCATCGACCAGGCGACCTATGTCGCCGTCAACGACTACGAGGCCGAGATGCTGATCGACCGCACCGGCCTGACGCTCAAGCAGATCGCCGAGCGCGTCGACGCGCTGATCGTGACCCGCGGCGGCAAGGGCTCGGACATCTACGCCAGCAACAAGCTGCACCACATCCCCTGCGCCAAGGCCGAGTCGCTGGCCGACCCGACCGGTTGCGGCGATGCCTATCGCGGCGGCCTGCTCTACGGTTTGTCCAAAGGCATGGACTGGGAGGTCACCGGGCGCATCGCCTCGCTGATCGGCGCGATCAAGATCGAACGCCTCGGCCCGCAGAACCACAAGTTCACTGCCGAAGGTTTCCGCGCCCGTTTCAAGCAGGAATTCCGCTTCGATCTGGCGTAGCAAAAATAGACGACCGCCCGCTGTCCATGCTCTTAGATCAATAAACGCTTTGGCAAGACCCACGAGTTTCTTTGCTTGGATGGGGCGGTCGCATAGATTGTCGGCGTGCCGCCGCCGGTTGCGGCGCGCGTGTCGCCGACCACAGGTGCCTGCATGCTGTATGAAGTGACCATCGCATCGAATCCGGCGCTGCCTCATGGCGGTGGCCTGCGTCCCGTGGATGCCTGGAGCCTGATCCAGCGCAAGCAAGCCGTGCTGGTGGACGTGCGCACCGCCGAGGAGCGCAAGTTCGTTGGCCAGGTGCCGGAGTCGCTGCATGTGCCCTGGGCCACCGGCACCGCGCTGACGCGCAATCCGCGCTTTGCGCGCGAGCTTGCGGCCAAGGTCGGCAAGGACCAGCCGGTGCTGTTGCTCTGCCGCAGCGGCAAGCGCTCGGCGCTGGCGGTCGAGGCCGCCGTCAACGCTGGCTTCACCCAGATCGCCAATGTGCTGGAGGGCTTTGAGGGCGATCTCGACGATCAGGGGCAGCGCGGGCATTTCAATGGTTGGCGGCATCACGGCCTGCCCTGGGTTCAGGACTGATCAGAAAAAGACCCGCCATGAGCCTCCCCGAAAACCCGCCCCCCGATCCGCACTGGGACCTGGACGCCGTGGTCCGCGGGCTCAGGCAGGTCCGCGAGGACTGGCGGCTTCGCCAGAGCCGGAGCCGCGCTGCGGGCGATCGAGAATTCCCTTCGCCCGATCGGGTTCGCGACTCGCTGAAACTGCTGCGCGGCGCCTTATTTCCACTGCGTCTGGGGCCCTCGGACCTGCGCCGCGAGAGCGAGGACTTTTATGTGGGGCACGCGCTGGAGCGCGCTTTGACGGGCCTGCTGGAAGAAGCGCGCCTCGAACTGGGCAGCCGCCATCGCGATGCGCCGGCCGAGTTCTACGATGACCTGCGACGCGAGGCGCAGACGCGCCTGGCCACTTTTGCCGCCGCTCTTCCCGGCATCCGCGCGCTGCTCGATACCGATGTTGAGGCCGCCTACCAAGGCGATCCGGCGGCGCGCAGTGTCGACGAGGTCTTGCTCTGCTATCCCGGTATCATCGCCCTGATCCACCACCGCATCTCGCATTGCCTGTATGAGCTCGACCTGCCTCTGCTGGCACGCATCGTCGCCGAGCTGGCGCATTCCGAGACCGGCATCGACATCCATCCCGGCGCCCGGATCGGCCGTTATTGCTTCATCGATCACGGCACCGGCGTGGTGATCGGCGAGACCGCGGAGATCGGTGATCACGTGCGCCTGTACCAGGCGGTCACGCTCGGCGCCAAGCGCTTCGAGGTGGGGGAAGACGGCGTTCTGGCCAAGGGCCAGCCGCGTCATCCGATCGTCGAGGACGACGTGGTGATCTACGCGGGCGCGACGATCCTGGGCCGCATCACCATCGGCAAAGGGTCCAGCATCGGCGGCAATGTCTGGCTCACGCGCAGCGTGCCGCCGGGCAGCCACATCACGCAGGCGCGCATCGAACAATCCGGCCAGAACGGCGCGCCCTGACATGACGAGCCTGCAGTATCGGCTCGGATCGATCGTGCGCGAAGCCCGGCGCGAGCGCGGCTGGTCACAGGAACGGCTGGCGGAAGCCTCGAAGCTCGATCGCAGCTACGTCGGAGAAATCGAGCGCGGCCTGGTGAGCCCGACATTGCTGACTCTCGAAAAACTGGCGTCGGGCCTTGGGCTGCAGGCCTCGGAACTGCTCGGCCGCTGCGAGTCTTTTGTCGAAGCGGAGCAGGCTTTCATCGCAGCGCAGCAACCTGCGGGAGATCGTCCGTAGACCGCGGCCTTATCGCTGCGCATTCTTTATTTATTCCCGGCTGATCTTTCGGAGCACTCATGGCTGACACCGTCCCGCAGACTTTGGGCGACGCAGGCGCGCGCAAACTTGCCAATACCACCAAGACCCCGGCGCAACTGCCGATCATCACGCCGCGCTGGCTGACGCACCTGATGCAGTGGACGCCAGTGGAAGCGGGTGTGTATCGCGTCAACCAGGTCAAGAATCCGGCGGACATCCGCACCGCTTGCTCGGTCACCGACGGCGGCCAGCTGCCGAATTCCTTCGTCGATTACGACGAGAATCCGCCCGAGTACGTGCTCAAGCAGGTCGCCACGCGCCTCAACATCCACACCCGCGTCGCCGACCTGTTTTCCTCGCCCTACGACCAGATCAAGGAGCAGTTGCGCCTGATCATCGAGACGATCAAGGAGCGCCAGGAGTCCGAGCTGATCAATAACCCCGAGTACGGCCTGCTGTCGCAGGTCACCGAGGAGCAGCGCATCTATCCGCTCACCGGCGCGCCGACCCCGGACGATCTCGACGAACTGCTGACCAAGGTCTGGAAAGAGCCCGCATTCTTCCTGACGCATCCGCTGGTGATCGCCGCCTTCGGCCGCGAATGCACCCGCCGCGGCGTGCCGCCGCCCACCGTGAGCCTGTTCGGCTCGCAGTTCATCACCTGGCGCGGCATTCCGCTGATCCCATCGAACAAGGTGCCGGTGGCCGACGGCAAGTCCAAGATCATCCTGCTGCGCGTGGGCGAGAAGCGTCAGGGCGTCGTCGGCCTGTTCCAGCCCGGGCTTGCTGGCGAACAGACGCCGGGGCTGTCCGTGCGCTTTATGGGCATCGACGATCACGCCATTGCGTCCTATCTGGTGTCGCTGTACTGCTCGCTGGCCGTGCTCACGCCGGATGCGCTGGCGGTGCTGGAAGACGTCGAAGTCGGCAAGTATCACGACTATCCGGACACGTATAAGTAAGCCGGGACGATTCCGATGACGGACATCGACAACGGCATGCCCGGCGGGCTCCCGGACGACGCCGCGCTGAGCCGGTTGGCGTCCGAACTGTTCCAGACGGTGCCGGGCTCGGCCTTGGCGCCGGCTGCGCCGGTACGGCCGCACGATTTCGCTCCGCCCGGCGTCAATGGCGGCGGCATCTCGCCGCTGTCGCATCTGCCGCCGATTCCCTACGCGACTTCGCTGCCGATGACGCCGCCGTTCAAAGCGACACCACAGACGGCTGCGGAATACGGTGCACCGCCGGTGTTGCTGACACCGCGCATTCTGCCGACGCAAGCGATCTCGGCTGATCTGCCCGGTGTGCAAAGCACGGTGTTGCCGATGCTGCCGCGTGGCGGCGGTGGTTTTGCCGGCGTGCCGGAAGCGCCCGCTGCTGCGGCCCAGACCGCTGGCCCGGGCTCGACGCCGCCAAGCAGTCCCCTCACAAGCCCGTTCTACTTCATGGGCGACGCGGGTTCGGCAGGGGGCTTGCCGGCTACCGACCTGTCGCGTTTCGCCGCGTTCGCAGTGCCGGGTTTTCCGGCTTCACCTGCGCTGCCTTCGGCGCCAGGCATTCAGTCGGCTTCGAGCCAGCCGGAAGCCGGCAAACCGCGCGCAGGCGCCATGCCATCAGCGCCGGGCCGGCCGAACCATTTCTACTTCACCGATCTGTTGGCGCCGCGCGGCAACGACGTCCCCGCCGTGCCGCAGGGCCGCAGCCTGTTCGACGTGCACGCCGTGCGCCGCGATTTTCCGATCCTGCAAACGCGCCTGCGCAACGGCAAGCAACTGGTCTGGTTCGACAACGCCGCCACCACGCAGAAGCCGCAGCCGGTGATCGATCGCATCTCGTACTTCTACGAGAACGAGAACTCCAACATCCATCGCGCCGCGCATGAACTCGCGGCGCGCGCGACCGACGCTTATGAGGGCGCGCGCAAGAAGATCGCCAAGTTCATCGGCGCGTCCGAGCCAGAAGAAATCATCTTCGTGCGCGGCACCACCGAGGGCATCAACCTCGTCGCGCAGACTTACGGCAAACAGAACGTGCATGAAGGCGACGAGATCGTGATCTCGCACCTGGAACACCACGCCAACATCGTGCCCTGGCAGATGCTCTGCTCCGAGAAGGGCGCCAAGCTGCGCGTGATTCCGGTCAACGAGTCGGGTCAAGTGCGGCTCGACGAGTATCAGAAGCTATTGAGCGATCGCACCAAAATCGTCGCGGTGACGCAGGTGTCGAATGCACTCGGCACCATCGTGCCAGTCAAGGAGATCATCGACCTCGCCCATCGTTATAACGCCAAGGTGCTGATCGACGGCGCGCAGTCGGTGTCGCACATCCGCGTCAACGTGCAGCAGCTCGACGCCGATTTCTTCGTCTTCTCCGGCCACAAGATCTTCGGGCCGACGGGCATAGGCGCGGTCTATGGCAAGCGCGACCTGCTCGAACACATGCCGCCCTACCAGGGTGGCGGCAACATGATCAAGGACGTGACCTTCGACAAGACCACCTACCACGGCGCGCCGACGCGCTTCGAAGCCGGCACCGGCAACATCGCCGACGCGGTGGGCCTGGGCGCGGCGCTGGATTACGTCGACCGCATCGGCATCGAGAACATCGCGCGCTACGAACACGAGCTGCTCGAATACGGTGAAGCTCAGCTCTGCACCGTGCCCGGCCTGTACCTGATCGGCACTGCGTACAACAAGACCAGCGTGATGAGCTTCATCCTCGACGGCTACACCACGGAGGAAGTCGGCCAGGCGCTGAGCGAAGAGGGCATCGCGGTGCGCACCGGTCACCACTGCGCGCAGCCGATCTTGCGCCGCTTCGGTCAGGAAACCACGGTGCGTCCGAGCGTGGCCTTCTACAACACTTTCGAGGAAATCGACCAGATGGTCGCGGTGTTGCAGAAGCTCGCCTCGGCGCGTCCACGCCGCTGACACGGAGGTTTTGCGCTCAGGCGCTTGCGGCTGGATCGGGCTGACGCATGCTAGAGTCCGGCGCCCTGGCGACTCCCGCGGCTACGTCTGTGCTTACTGTCAAGCTTAAAAAGAATGAAGACCGCCGCCTGCGCGCCGGCCATCTCTGGGTCTATTCCAACGAGATCGACACCGCCACGGTGCCGATGAAGGACGTGGAAGCCGGCACGCTGTGCCGCTTCCTCGATGCCCGCGGCCAGCCGCTGGGCGTGGGCTACATCAATCCCAAGGCCCTGCTCTGCGGCCGCCTGCTCACCGGCAAGCACGACGCCAGCATCGACGCCGACTGGATGCTGCGGCGTCTGCAATCGGCGCTGGCCCTGCGCGACCGCCTGTATCCGACACCGCATTACCGCCTGGTCTTCGGCGACAGCGATGGCCTGCCCGGGCTGGTGGTCGACCGTTTCGGCGACGTGCTCGTCGCCCAGCTCACCACTGCCGGCATGGAGCTGTTGAAGCCGATGGTGATCGAGGCCCTGACCCGCCTGCTCAAACCCAAAGGCATCCTGCTGCGCAACGACACCGCCGCGCGCGAACTCGAAGGCCTGCCGCTGTACGAGGAAGTGATCGGCAAGGTGCCGGAGACGGTCGATCTGAATGAGACCGGCGTGGCGTTCAGCGTGCCATTGCTCGGCGGCCAGAAGACCGGCTGGTATTACGACCAGCACGCCAACCGCGATCGGCTCGCGCCCTATGTCAAAGGCATGCGCGTGCTGGACGTTTTCAGCTACGTCGGCGCCTGGGCGGTGCGGGCGGCGCAGTTCGGCGCGGCCTCGGTGACCTGCGTCGACAGCTCCAAGCCGGCGCTGGAAGCGGCCGCGGTCAACGCCGGCCTGCATGGCATCGAGCTGGAGACGCAGCAAGGTGACGCGCTCGAAGTGCTCAAGCGCCTGCGCGGCGAGGTGCGCCAGTTCGACGTGATCGTGGTGGACCCGCCGGCGCTGATCAAGCGCAAGCGCGACACCGACGCCGGCACCGAGCATTACGCCGCGCTCAATCGCCAGGCGATGCACCTGCTGGCGCCGGGCGGCATTCTGATTTCCTGCTCCTGCTCGTTCCACTTCGATGCCAGCGAGCTGCAGCGCATCCTGCTTCGCGAGTCACGCGCAGCCGGCCGCCGTCTGCAGATTTTGGAGCAGGGCGGGCAGTCGCCGGATCATCCGGTGCATCCGGCGATTCCGGAGACGCGGTATCTGAAAGCGTTCTACTGCCGACTGTCGTAGTCGCGAGCTCAGCCATGCTCAAATATCCCGGCTTCAATCCGGTCGCCATCTCGCTCGGACCGCTGAAGATTCACTGGTACGGCGTCATGTACCTGCTGGGTTTCTGGGGTGGCTGGTGGCTCGCGATCCGCCGCGGCCGCCGCGCGTTCACGCCGTTTTCTGCGCAAGCCATCTCCGATCTGCTGTTCTATATCGTGCTGGGCGTGATCCTGGGCGGGCGTGTCGGCTACACGCTGTTCTATAACCTGCCGGGTTTCCTGGCTGATCCGCTGGTGATCGTGCGCATCTGGGAAGGCGGCATGTCCTTCCACGGTGGTTTGATCGGCGTGCTCATCGCCATGGGCTGGTACGCCCGCACGCGCAAGCTGACTTTTTTCTTCGTGGCCGATTTCATTGCGCCGGTGATTCCGGTGGGCCTGCTCACCGGGCGCATCGGCAATTTCATCAATGCCGAACTCTGGGGCGCGCCGACCAGCCTGCCCTGGGGCATGGTGTTCCCGACGGACCCCGCAGGCTTGCCGCGTCATCCGTCGATGCTCTACGAGGCCGCGCTCGAAGGCCTGGTGATGCTGATCGTGCTGCTGTGGTTCTCGCGCAAGCCGCGGCCGCAGATGGCGGTGTCAGGGATGTTCCTGCTGCTCTACGGCAGCTTCCGCACGCTGGTGGAGCTGGTGCGCACGCCCGACGCGCAGATCGGCTATCTCTTCGGCGGCTGGCTGACGATGGGCATGGTGCTGTGCCTGCCGATGCTCGCCGGTGGCCTGGTCCTGCTGGGCATGGCGTATCGCCGGCGGTTACGGCAGCTGCCATAGAGTCGTCGCGCTCGATTGCCGGTCCGGGAACCGACCGACTAAAATGGAGAGCTGTATCGCGGCCTTGCGCCGCATCGGGCACCATTAGCCGGCTCTGGCGGTCTGTCAGATGCCTTCTTTCACTCAGGTTTCACCAACAGGAATTCAGATGGCTGTCGAACGCACTCTTTCCATCATCAAGCCGGACGCTGTCGCCAAGAACGTCATCGGCCAAATCCTTGCGCGTCTTGAACAGGCGGGGCTGAAGGTCGTCGCCGCGCGCATGGCCCACCTCACGGCCATGGAAGCCAGCGGCTTCTATGCGGTTCACGCCGAGCGTTCGTTCTTCAACGACCTGGTGGCTTTCATGATCAGCGGTCCGGTGATGATCCAGGTTCTCGAAGGCGAGGATGCGATTGCCAAGTACCGCGACATCATGGGCGCGACTGATCCCAAGAAAGCAGCCCCCGGCACCATCCGCGCCGATTTCGCCGACTCCATCGACGAGAACGCCGTGCATGGCTCCGACAGTGCACAGAACGCGATGGGAGAAATCTGCTACTTCTTCCGCGCCACCGAAGTGGCGTTCCGCACGCGCTGATTCCCAAAGGCGCGAAGACGAGCGGTGGACGCCCAGGCTCTGCAGACGGACGCAAACATCGCGACGGCGGCGTCTGAGCTTTTGCGTCCGGCTGCAGCGAGCGATTGCCGTGTCAATCTCTTTGGCCTGGATCGTCCGCAGTTGCGCGCTCTTTTTGCGGAGATGGGCGAAGCCGCCTATCGCGCTGACCAGATCATGCAGTGGATCTACCGACGCGGCGTCGACGACTTCGAAGCGATGAGCAACGTGTCGCGCGATCTGCGCACGCGCCTGCAGCAGCGCTTTGTGATCCGTCATCCGGAGTTGATCGCGGAGCAGGTCTCCACCGATGGCACGCGCAAGTGGGTGCTCAAGCTCGATGACGCCAAAGCTTCCAGTGCTGCGGATATCTCTGCGATCGAGACCGTGTTCATCCCCGAGATCAACCGCGGCACGCTATGCATCTCATCTCAGGTGGGCTGCGCGATGGATTGCTCGTTCTGCTCCACCGGGCAGAACGGCTTCAACCGAAACCTCAGCACCGCTGAAATCGTGGCGCAGGTCTGGTTCGCGGCGAAAACGCTCGGCGGTGATTTCCAGAATGAGCGCGTCATTTCCAACGTCGTGTTCATGGGCATGGGCGAGCCGCTCGCCAACTACTCGCCGGTGCTGACGGCGATCGGCATTCTTCAGGACGACTTCGGCTTCGGTCTTTCCAAACGCCGCGTCACCGTGTCGACCTCGGGCCTGGTGCCGTTCATGGACCGTCTGCGCGAAGACTGCGACACCGCCCTCGCGGTATCGCTGCACGCGCCCAACGACGAGCTGCGCAACCAGCTGGTGCCGATCAATCGCAAGTACCCGATCGCCGAGCTGATGGCCGCCTGCCAGCGCTACACCGCCGGCAGGGACCGCAAGATGCACATCGTCTACGAGTACGTGATGCTCGACGGCGTCAACGATGCGCCCGAGCACGCGCGTCAGCTCGCCAGGCTTCTTGCCGGCATGCCGGCCAAGGTCAACCTGATTCCGTTCAACCCGTTTCCGCAGACGCGGTACCAGCGGTCAAAGCCGGAACGCATCGCTGCGTTCGCGGAAATCCTGCGGCAGAAGGACATCCGCACCACCACGCGCAAAACCCGCGGCGACGACATCGACGCCGCCTGCGGCCAGCTGGTCGGCCGGGTGCACTCCAAGCAGAAGCAACGTCTGCGCGACGTGGCGGTGCGGGTCGAGCCGGCCGCAACCGCGGCAGCAGGGTCGCAATGATTTGCCCGCGCCCTGTGACGCTCGCCGGCCTGCTGTTCACGGGGCTGCTGAGCGGGTGCGTCACCACCAACGACAAGGGCCAGGTCAGCGCATCCAAGCCCGATCTGACCGAGGCCGCCAAGCTCAACACCCAGCTCGGCATCGACTACGCGCGCCAGAACCAGGACGCCCTGGCGCTGGAAAAACTCCGGCGCGCGGTCAAGCAGGACCCGTCACTGGCCGAGGCGCAGGCGGCGATCGCCTTTGTCTACGCGCGCCGTGGCGACGACAGCGAGGCCGACGCGCACTACCGCCGCGCGCTCGAACTCAATCCGGCCGATCCGGCGACGCGCAACAACTACGGCGTCTTCCTGTGCGCGCACAAGCGCGCGGTGGAGGCCGATCGCTATTTTCTGCAAGCGGCCCAGGACCATCAGTATCAGACACCGGAAGCGGCCTGGACCAATGCCGGTGTCTGCGCACGCAGGCTGCCCGATCTGCCCAAGGCACAGCGCTATTTTCGCGAGGCGCTCAAGGCCAACCCCGGCTTCCCGGATGCGCTGTCGCAGATGGCCTGGCTCAGCTACCAGCTCAAGGACTATCCGCGCGCACGCGCCTTCCTGCAGCGCTACCAGCAGGCCGGGCCGCCGACACCGGAGACCTTGCTGATCGGCGCGCTCACCGAACGCGCTTTGGGTGACAAGCCCGCCGCGGCCGCGTACGAGCAGCGCCTCAGAAAAGAATTCCCGGAATCCGAAGAAAGCGGCAATCTGTCGCCCCATACTGCGCCATGAACCAAGAACTCCCGCTGGCCGAAGCGGCCGCCCCCACGCCGCCTGGCAAGCCGCCATCGGAAACCCCGGGCGGGCTGATCCGCGCCGCCCGCGAGCGCCTGCACTTGAGCCTCGACGAGCTTGCGGGCCAGACCAAACTGCCGCGCCAGACCCTGGACGCGCTGGAGCGTGACGACTTCGCCGCCTTGCTGGAGCCGGTGTACGTGCGCGGCTATTACCGCAAGTGCGCCAAGGTGCTCAACATCCCCGAAGCGCAGCTGATGAAGGCCTACGAGTCGCGCGTGGTGCCGCGCACGCAGGTGCCGCCGGCCAAGTTGCGGCTCGGCACCGGCGCCGACATGGGCGGTGGCCGTCGCCTCAGCGGCGTGCTGGTGATCGCGGTGCTGGCGGTGCTGGCCGGCGTGGTGATCTGGTATCTGCGCGGCGAACGCGCACCGCAGAATGCCGGTGCCCTGCCGGCGCAGAGCGCACTCAGTGAGGCACCGGTGCAGGTGCCCCCTGCGGCGGGTATGACGTCGCCGGCATCGATCACCGAGGCTGCGGTCGCGCCGCCAGCTCAGCCGCTGCCCGCCACCGAGACCGCGCAGGCGCCGAAGACGCAGAACGGCACCGCCGCCGCCACCGGTTCGCAGCTGCAGCTCAATTTCGTTTCGATCTCCTGGGCGCGCGTGGAAGACGCCAACCGACGCGCTCTGCTCAATCGCGTGGTGCAGGCCGGCGAGCGGCAGGTGCTGGACGGAGTTCCGCCCTATTCGGTGTTTCTCGGCAACGCGCCGGGCGTGGAGGTGCAGTACCAGGGCGCCGCCGTCGACATTAAGGCTCTGATCCGTGACACCGGCACCGCTCGCTTCTCGGTGCCGCTGGCTCCAAAGCCCTAGGAGCCGCCGCGCGTCATGGCCATGCAGGGGCATCATCGCATCGACCGTCGCAAGAGCCGCCCGATCCGGGTGGGCCGGCTGACGGTGGGCGGTGACGCGCCGGTGTCGGTTCAGACCATGACCAACACCGACACCGAGAACGTCGCCGCCACGGTCGCGCAGATCCAGGCGGCGATGCGGGCCGGCGCCGACATCGTCCGCGTGTCGGTGCCGACGCTGGCGGCGGCGCGCGCCTTCGGTGAGATCAAGAAGCAAGTCGGCGAGGTGCCGCTGGTCGCCGATATCCACTTCAACTACAAGTGCGGCATCGCCGCCGCCGAAGCCGGCGCCGACTGCCTGCGCATCAACCCCGGCAACATCGGCAGCGAAAGGAAGATCGGCGAAGTGATCGCCTGTGCTCGTCACCATGGCATCCCGATCCGCATCGGCGTCAACGCCGGTTCGCTCGAAGCCGACCTGCAGGAAAAATACGGCGAGCCGAATGCCGACGCGCTGGTGGAATCGGCGCTGCGCCATGTCGAGATCCTCAAGCGCCACAACTTCGAAGACTTCAAGGTTTCGATCAAGGCCAGCGAGATCTTTCTTACCGTCGCCGCCTACCGCAAGCTGGCGGTGCTGATCGACCAGCCGCTGCACCTGGGCATCACCGAGGCCGGCGGGCTGCGATCGGGCGCGGTCAAATCCTCGATCGGGCTGGGCATGCTGCTGGCCGAAGGCATCGGCGACACCATCCGCATTTCGCTGGCGGCCGATCCGATCGAGGAGGTCAAAGTCGGCTGGGACATCTTGAAGTCGCTGCACGTGCGCAGCCGCGGCATCAACCTGGTCGCCTGTCCGAGCTGTTCGCGCCAGAACTTCGACGTGGTGAAAGTCGTGGCCGAGCTGGAGAGCCGCTTCGAGGCGATCGACCAGCCGCTGGATCTGGCGGTGATCGGCTGCGTGGTCAACGGCCCCGGCGAATCGCGCGAGGCCGAGATCGGCATCGCCGGCGGCTATCCCAATTCGATCTATGTCGACGGCAAGATCCAGCACAAGGTGCACAACGATCAGCTGGTCGATCGGCTGGAAGCGCTGGTGCGCGAGAAGATCGCAGCGCGCGGAGCGACGTCGTAGCCGCGTTGATGCTGCGCGATCACGGCGCATCGTGCGCCTACGAAATCAAAAACATGACGCAGAAAATCCAATCCATCCGTGGTTTCAACGATGTGCTTCCGGCCGACGCCGGCGTCTGGCAGCACCTGCACGACAGCGCACGCAGCGTGTTCGAAGACTACGGCTACGCCGAGATCCGGCTGCCGGTGGTCGAGCGCACCGAGCTGTTCAAGCGCGCGGTGGGCGAGGTCACCGACGTGGTGGAGAAGGAGATGTATTCCTTCGAGGATCGCGGCGGCGAGCACATCTCGCTGCGCCCGGAATTCACCGCTGGCGCGGTGCGCATGGGCGTCGAGCACGGGCTGTTCCACAACCAGCAGCAACGCATCTGGTGCACCGGAGCGGTGTTCCGCTACGAGCGGCCGCAAGCCGGGCGCTACCGGCAGTTCCATCAGCTCAATGTCGAGGCTTATGGCATCAAGGGGCCGGACGTCGACGCCGAACTCATCGCCATGTCGGCGCGGTTGTGGAAGAAGCTCGGATTCACGGATCTGCGCCTGGAGCTGAACTCGCTGGGGCAGGGCGAGACACGCGGCCGCTACCGCGCGGCCCTGATCGAATTCCTGCAAAAGCACGAGTCCTCGCTGGACGAGGATTCCCGCCGCCGTCTGCACGCCAATCCGCTGCGCGTGCTCGACTCCAAAGTGCCGGCGACGCAGGCGATCGTGCGCGAGGCGCCGAGCATCCTCGATTTTCTGGACACCGAGGCCGCCGCGCACTTCGACGGCCTGCGCCAGCACTTGAGCGATCTGGGCATCGAGCACGTCGTCAATCCGCGCCTTGTTCGCGGGCTGGACTACTACACCAAGGGCGTCTTCGAGTGGGTGACCACCGAGCTGGGCGCGCAGGGCACGGTCTGCGCCGGCGGGCGCTACGACAATCTGGTCGAAAACCTCGGCGGCGGTCCGACGCCCGCGGTGGGCTGGGCCAGCGGCGTGGAACGCCTGATCCTGTTGCTGCAGGCGCAGGGCGGTGTTTTTACCGGCGGCCCGGCGATTGTCGTCTGCACCCAGGGCGAGGCGGCGCAGCGCGAGGCGGTGAGGCTCGCGGAAGCCCTGCGCGACGCGCTGCCCGGCCTCGGCGTGCAGCTCAGTGTGGGCGGTGGCAAGCTGCCGGCCCAGTTCAAGCGCGCGGACCGCAGCGGCGCGCGCTTTGCGGTGATTCTCGGCGATGCCGAACTCGCCGCCGGCCAGGTTCAAGTAAAATCGATGCGCGACGCATCCTCCCCCCAAGAATCGGTCAGCCGGGCTGAACTGTCAGCCCGGCTTGCCAGTCTGTTAGGCCGCTGAGCTTCGCGCCTGCTGCTCACTCTCAACACAATCATTAGAAAACATGGCCACGCACCACGACGACGAACAACAACTCGAAGACCTCAAGCGCTGGTGGAGCGAAAACTGGATCGCGCTCGTCGCGGGCCTGGCGATCGGCTTCGGCGCCATCGGCGGCTGGCAGGGCTGGAAGTTCTACCAGGAGCGTCAGGCGCTCGCGTCTTCCCAGATGTACGAGGACATGAAGAAGGCGCTCACCGCCGGCAAGCTGGCAGAGGCGCGCGCCATCGGCGACAAGCTGCAGTCGGATTATTCCGCCACGCCTTATGCCACCGCCGCCGCCCTGCGTCTGGCGCAGGCCGGGATGGAGGCGCGCCAGAGCGACGAGGCGCTGGCCCGGTTGAACTGGGTGGTCGAGCATGGCCACGATCCGGCGCTGCGCCAGCTCGGCACCTTGCGCAAGGCGCGCGTGCTGTGGAGCCAGGACAAGGCCGACGACGCGCTCAAGCTGCTCGGCGGCGAAGCCGGTGAGTACAAGGCGCTGTACGCAGAGCTGCGTGGCGACATCGCGCTGTCGAAGAACGATCAAGACACCGCCCGCAAGGCCTACCAGACCGCGCTCGAAGCCACTTCCGAGCAGGCGCCCAACCGCCTGCTGCTGCAACAGAAACTCGACGACCTTGCCGTCGCCGCCAGCGTGACTCCCCCGGTGAAATCCTGATGCGTATCTCCCCTGTCGCCACCTTGTGTCTGGTGGTCGTCACCGCCCTGACCGTCGGCGCCTGTTCCAAGAAAAAAATCCGCCAGCCGACCGTGCTGAGCGAGATCGTCAACCCCGCGGTGCGCCCGCATGACGCCTGGACCGCGAGCGCCGGCAGCGGCAGCGGCAAGTTCTTCAGCGAGCTGAGCCCGGCTCTGGAAGTCGATGCGCTCTACGTCGCCAGCCTCAACGGCCACGTCTACGCCTACGCCACCGACACCGGCAAGACGCTGTGGCAGATCAACACCAAGGCCCGCGTCGCCGCCGGCCCCAGCGTCGCCGGCGACCGGCTGCTGCTGGGCACGCTGGATGGCGAGGTGATTGCGCTCAAGCGCGCCGATGGCAGCGAGTTGTGGCGCGCGCCGCTGTCGAGCGAGGCGCTCGGCCCGCCGGTGAGCGACGGCAAAGTGGTGGTGGCGCGCACCGTCGACGGACGCATCTACGGGCTTGCGGCCGACACCGGCGAGCGGCTGTGGACTTTCGATCGCACGGTCCCGGCGCTGGTCCTGCGTGGCCTGTCGCGTCCCTTGCTGGGGCCGGGTTCGGCGCTGGTGGGCATGGACAATGGCCGCCTGGTCTCGCTGCGCGTCGCCGACGGCCAGGTGCAGTGGGAGCAGGCGATCAGCGTGCCCAGCGGCCGTACCGAACTCGACCGCCTGGTCGACATCGACGCCGACATGCTCGAAGGCGCTGATTGCGTATACGTCGCCAGCTTCGGCGGCGAAGTGGTGTGTCTGGATCCGTCCAACGGCCAGGCGGGCTGGCGCCGCGGCGTCAAGAGCTATAACAGCATGGCGCTGGGCAACGGTCAGCTCTACGTGTCCGACGAGAGCGGCGTGGTCTGGGCACTCGACGCCAAGAGCGGCGCCGCGGCCTGGAAGCAGGAGGGGTTGCTGTACCGCCACCTGTCGCCGCCGGCCTTCTTCAACGGCTACGTCGTGGTCGGCGATTTCGAGGGCTACCTGCATTGGCTCGATCCCACCGACGGCAAGATCGTCGGCCGCAGCCGTGCCGGGTCGGCGCCGATCGTGGCGCAGCCGGTCGCCAGCGAAAAACTGCTGTACGTGCTGAGCAAGAACGGCCGACTCGCCGCGCTCAGCCTCGACAAGAAGTAGAACGCACATGCAATCGGGGCTGCCCGTACTGGTACTGGTCGGGCGCCCCAACGTCGGCAAGTCGACGCTGTTCAACAGGCTCACCGGCACCCGCGACGCGCTGGTGGCGGATTTTATCGGCCTGACCCGCGACCGCCAGTACGGCCGCGGCCAGTTAGAGGAGCGCGGCTTCATCGTCGTCGACACCGGCGGCCTGATGCCGGAGTCGGTCGATCCGCTCGCGGCGCTGGCTGAGGAGCAGGCGCAGGTCGCGCTGGCCGAGGCCGATCACATCTTCTTTCTGACCGACGCCTGCGCCGGCCGCCATGGCAGCGACGAGGCCATCGCCGGCCAGCTGCGACGGCTTGGCAAGCCGATGACCTTGCTGGTCAACAAGACCGAAGGTCGCGCTCGCGGGCTGGACCGCGGTACCGCGGTCGCCGACTTCTTCGCGCTGGGTCTGGGCGAGCCGGTGCCGGTCTCTGCTGAGTTCGGTGATGGTGTCTCGGCGGTGCTGCGCCGGGTGCTGGACACCTTGCCCGCCGCGTCCTCCGAGATGGAGGAGGTCGAGGGCGAGGTCCGCGTCGCCATCGTCGGCCGTCCCAATGTCGGCAAGTCCACGCTGGTGAACCGGCTGATCGGCGAGGAGCGCGTGGTCGCCGCCGACAAGCCCGGCACCACCCGCGACGCCATCCGCGTGCCTTTCGACTACGACGGCCAGCCCTACGTGCTGATCGATACCGCCGGCGTGCGCCGGCGCGCGCGGGTCGAGGAGGTGATCGAGAAGTTCTCCATCATCAAGACGCTGCAAGCCATTGAAAGCGCGCACGTGGTTATCGCGGTGCTGGACGCCCACGCCGACATCGGCGAGCAGGACGCGCGGTTGATGGGGCTGGTCGCCCAGCGCGGACGCGCGATGGTGCTGGCGGTCAACAAATGGGACGGGCTCGACCCCGAGGCGCGCGAGCAGGCCAAGTACCAGGTCAAGCTGAAGATGCCTTTCCTGGACTACACGCCGGTGCATTACATTTCGGCCAAGCACGGCACCGGCGTGGGCGTGGTGATGCGCGACGTCAAGATCGCCTACGAGTCGACGATGAAGGATCTGCCGACTCCGGAGCTGACCCGCATCCTGGAGCGCAGCCTCGACCGGCATCAGCCGCCGGCGGTGCTCGGCCGGCGCATCAAGCTGCGCTACGCCCACCAGGGCGGCAGCAATCCGCCGCAGATCGTCATCCATGGCAACCAGACCGATAAGCTGCCGCCCAGCTACAAGCGCTATCTGGCCAACGAGTTCCGCGACCACTTTGAACTGAAGGGTGTGCCGCTGGTGCTGAGTTTCAAGACCGGTGACAACCCCTTCAAGGACAAGAAAAACGTCCTCACCGACCGCCAGGTCAAGAAGCGCAAGCGGATGATCAAGAGATACAAATAATGCGTTCGAAACCAAGGACGGTTTTAATTTTCACGATGTTGATTCTGAGTCACGACGTCCGGGCACAGACGCTGGACAGCAATGTGCTGGGATCGCAATCGGAAAAGCGGCCGAAGTGGGAAGCCGGCGTCGCCGGCGTGACCTTGAAGGTCGCCAACTATCCCGCCGCCGACGAATATCAGACGCTGGCTTTGCCAGCCCCCTATTTCGTCTACCGCGGCCGCACCCTCCAGTCCGACGACGATGGCTCGCGCATACGCCAGGTGCTCACCCCCAACGCCGAACTCAGCGTCAGCGGCGGCGGGGCGCTGTCCAGCAATTCCAGCGGGTCCGACGCCCGCGATGGCATGCCGGATCTCGGCTATTTGCTGGAAGCCGGCCCGAACCTGCGCCTGACCTACGACGGGTTCGCACCTAAAGCCAAGATCCTGGTCGACATTCCGGTGCGCGGCGTGGTGTCGCTGGATCACCGCGACCTGCATTGGCGCGGGGCGGTGTTTGCGCCCGAGCTGGCTTATCAGAGCCAGAGCTTTCTGCACGGCAAACTGACCCTGCGCCCGTCGATCGGCGTCGAGATCGCCAGCACCGCGCTGCAGCGCTACTACTACGAGGTGCAGCCGCGTTACGCCACGGTCGGCCGGGCTGCGTATTCCGCGTCCGCTGGCTATCTCGGCGCTTCCATCGGCGCGCTCGCCACCTATGAGCTGTCGCGTCGGGTGCGCGTCTTTGCCGCCATGGGCTACAACAATCACGCTGGCGCCGCCAATCGCGACAGCCCGCTGTTCCGCAGCGTCGATGACTACAGCGCGGTCACCGGATTCTCGTGGTCGTTCTTCCAGTCGCGGCAGCGGGCGGAGGAATGAGCGCCGAAGGCCGGTTGGCTTCATCAACCCAGCGCCGCTGGCGCCCGGCCACGCTGCTGCCTACGGCTAGGTGATGCTCGCCGCTGCCATCGCGCGCCGCGTCATCTCGTGATCCGGCCCCACCGCTTCGCTGAGTGCCGCTGCGGCCTTTTGCGCAAGGGCGTGTCCCGCGGCATCGCCGCGCGCCAGCAGACGCTCGGCCAGGCGCAGTTCGATCCAGCCCATCAGCCACTCGCCGCGGGTGAATAGCGGCTGCGCCTCATCGAAGTTCAGCCGTGCGCTGCGCTCGGCCGCCGCCGTGTCCTTGTGGCTCAGCTGCAGGTCGATCAACTGATCGCGCAGCATCAGCTTCCAGAAGCGGTCGCGTCCGTTGCCCGTATCCATTGCAACGATCATCGCCTGGGTAGCGGCTTCGGCTCCCAGGTCGCGACCCGACTTCAACTGCACTTGCGTCAGCGCGTAAGCCATTTTCGCCCGGTCGATCGGTCGCATCGACTCTGCCGGCTGCGCGTCGTTCCAGACCGATCGCATCATCTCGACGCCGCTGGCCTCGTCTCCCATTGCCAGCGTGGTCGAGGCGATGCGGCTGCGCCCGACGAAACTCAGCCGCGCCCGCGGCCCGAAGATTGTTTCGTAGAAATCCTGATCTTCACGGTCTCGCTGCAGGGCTTGCGCCAGTCTTCCGGTCTGGCTGTAAGCCTCGGACAGCAAGCCGCGGCATTGTCGTAGCCAGATGGTATCGCCGAGTCGGGCCAGACCTTTCTCGGCGGCTTCCATGGGCACCACGGCCTCGGCGAACCGCTGCTCGCGGATCAGGGTCGTCCCCCAGTACACGCCGGCATGCAGGGTCGCCAGCTTGTCCGGCCCCATCGCGGTCAGAACCTTCCGGTAAGCGTCTTCCGCCAGCTTCTCGCAGCGCGACAGGTACTCGCTGGAATACTGGTTCCAGCATCCAACGATGGTGTTCGCCGCTTCCGTCTCATAGGCGATTTCCGGGTTCGGTCGCCCGGCAGCCTGCTCCAGCCGGAAAGCTTCCGCGGAGAGCGGAACGGTGCGGCCGAACTCGCCGAAGTTCATGTACATGTCGCGCAGAACCAGCCGCGCGGTTTGGGTCTCGATGTTGGCGGGTCCGGCGCTTGCGCTTAGGTTCTCGATCGCCGCCTTCAACAGTTTCTCGGCCTTGTCGTGATCGCCCAGGGTGGCGTAGGCCGATCCGATGACGCGCTGCAAGGTAGCGCGGGTGCGCGGCTGCTGACTGAGGCGCTCGTCGAGCTTGGATGCGGCCGCGTCGAGCACGTCGCTCACCGCGACGTCGCGGCGGCCGACGATCAGCGGGT
This sequence comes from uncultured Hydrocarboniphaga sp., assembly GCA_964246995.1. GTDB lineage: Bacteria > Pseudomonadota > Gammaproteobacteria > Nevskiales > Nevskiaceae > Hydrocarboniphaga. The sequence continues at coordinate 5,886 of CAXTSJ010000038.1, read as the reverse complement.
CGGCGGCGGCCAGCAGATCGTCGGTCATGAAGGCGCTGATCGCGCTGGCGCGCGCCGCCTCGGCCTGCGCCGCGCGCTCGGCGCGCACCGACTTCCACAGCAGCGCCGAGGTGGCGAGCAGCCCCAGAAACATCGTCAGACCGAGCGCGATCGCCAGCCCCCGGCGCGCCTTGGTGCGATCCGCCGCGCGCTGCACCGCGGCCAGCCGCAGCGCCTCGGCGCGCTCCTGCTCACGCGCGATCTTCCGCTGCGGCAGGGTGCGCAGGCGCGTGGCAAGCTGCCCGGCGTCCGCCAGCCGCGCATCCGGATTGCCGGCAGCGGCCAGCGCGATGTCCTCGCGCAACAACTCGTCGTCGATCTCGCGTTCCCAGCCCGGCGCCAGTTGCCGCTTGAAGCTGCCGACCAGCGTCTGGTACAGCACCACGCCAAGGGCATAGACGTCGGACTGGATCGTCGGCGGATACCCTGCGAGCAGTTCCGGTGCCAGATACAGCGGCGTGCCGCCCAGGGTGTCCATCACCGTCTGCGTCAGGCCGAGCTGGGTGATGTTCATGCGCTCCAGGCGGTTGCGCTGGAGCAGGCGGGCACTGCCGAAGTCGGCGAGCTTGACCTGCGGCCTGCCGTCCGCACCCAACTGGACCAGCAGGTTGGACGGCTTCAGGTCCTTGTGCAGCACGCCCACCGAATGCGCGGCCGCCAGGGCGTCGGCGGCCTGGGCGACGAGGTCCAGCCGCAAATCCTGCGGCAGCTTGTCGATACCGCCCTGATCCTGCGCCCACTGCACCAGGCTGCCTCCCTGGCACCACTGCTGACTGATGAAGTAGGGCTCGTGCTCGATGTTCCAGTCGATCAGCTGCACCAGGTCATCGCGCTGGTCGAGTGCGTCCTTCATCAGCCGGAACAGGGTGATCTCGCGCTTGAGCGCGGAGAAGCCCGCCGCGTTGCGTGCGAACTTGAAGACACGTTTTTCTAGCCGCTTCTCCGCTGAAGGTCCGGCCGCCGTCGCCAGCCAGACTTCGCCGAAGCCGCCGCTGCCCAGGCTTTTCTCGAAGGTCCATCCGCCGCGATACGGCACGGGTGCGCCGATGGCGAAGTGGAACGTTGCAGTCGGCGAGTTGACGGTGCCGGCCACCAGATCATCGCGCGTCACTTTCGCGGTGAACCGGTACCCGTAGCCGTAGGCGAGCTTGACCATCTCCTGCGCCTCGTCGCCGAGTGCCTGGCGCAGGCTGCGGATGGCGTTGGTCAGGGAGTTTTCGGAGACGATTCGGCCTGGCCAGACCGCCTCGAACAGCTCGTCCTTGGTGACCACTTCGCCGGGATTGCGCACGAAGAACATCAGCAGCTCGAAAGGCTTGCGCGGCAGCTCGATCTTGCCGCCGCCCCGGCGCAGTTCGAGCGTGCGTTCGTCGAGCACAAAGTCCGCGAAGCGCCAGCACGCGGCCTCGTCGGCCACTGCGATCGGTTCGTCCCTGTCTGTGCTCATTTACACCCCTGTCGACGGCGGATCATGCGAACCCACCGGCGTAGCGTCAACCGCGCTGCGGGACCCCAGCCCTCGCCGGCAGTATCGGCAAGGCTGGGGATGCCGGCGGTTTCCATCGGATGAGCCTCCGGCGACGTCTGTCTGCAGACCTGCTTGAGGGGAACAATTCCATCCAAATCAGTCCTTTGTAATCCGTGTGCAAACCATTGGAAGTTCATTCGGGGAGCGTGAGGACGTGTTGAAGGGCAAGGATCAGAGTTCGCTCCGTCGCCGGGCCATTCCGGACTCGACCACCTCACCTTCGTCACTCAACTGCTAATGGGAGATTCACCATGAAAAACTTCAAAACCCTCGCCGCCGTCCTCGCCCTCTCCGCCGCCGCTGTCGCTCCGGCGCATGCAGGGGTGCAGCTCAATGGCGTGCAGCTCAACGGCTTCGTCATCAACGGTTTCGTGATTAATGGTTTCGTCGTCAACGGCATCGTCCTCAACGGCACCGAAGCCACTGGCCTCAAGCCCGGCGCGATCGTCGCGGTGACGCTGCCGGAAGGCGGCGCGCGCTAAGCCTTCGCACCTGGTTCTGACCTTTTCGATCGCCAAAAAAAGCCGGGCCATGTCGATTCCCGCAAGCCGCAGCAGGACGCTCTCGCCAGCGGCGGCGGTAGGCATGAACGGGCGCCGGCAACGGCGCCCGGCGGATCGGCCGCGCCAGCCGGCCGCGCCGCAGGCCTACGACTTTGCCTTCCAGATGATCGTCGATCTGCGCAGCGGCGCCGTCTTCTCCTACGAAGCGCTGTTGCGCGCACCCGGCGGGACCTCGGCCAAGCCGGTGCTGGACCGGGTGTTGCCAGGGCGTTTGCACGCTTTCGACGCCGAGGTTCGCAGCCGGGTGGTGCAGGCCGCCCAGCCTCTCGGCCTGGGACGGAGCCTGCGCCCCTGCCTCAACCTCAACGCCTTCCCGCGCGCCCTGCTGGATGGCGAGACCGGCCTGGACGGCACGCTGGCGGCAGCGCGCGCCTGCGGTTTCGATCTGCGGCAGCTGATCGTGGAGATCACCGAAGTCGAGCCCATTGACGACCCGGCGGCCTTCGCCCAGCCGCTGCAGCCGTATCGCGAACTGGGTGTGCGCTTCGCCATCGACGACTTCGGCGCCGGCTACGCGGGCTTGTGCCTGCTGGCTGACTGGGTGCCCGACTTCATCAAGCTGGACATGGCGCTGACTCGCGGCATCGACGCCTACCCCGGCCGCCAGGCGATCGTGCGCGGCATGCTGCAGGTGTGCCGCGATCTGGGAGTGGAAGTGATCGCCGAGGGCGTGGAGACGGCTGCGGAATCGGCTTGGTTCGCTAGGCAGGGCGTGTTTCTGCAGCAGGGTTTCCTGTTCGGCCGCGGCCGCGTCGGAGCGCTTTAGGCATGTTGCTGATACGCGATGGCGCTGGTATCGAACTGAGGATTTGAGGGCCCGTTTTTCATATTCCGACGATGCTGGGTTTCGTTCCTCACCCAGCCTACGGGTACTGTCGGTCGCCAACCATGTAAAACCCGTCGGCGCAGCGTCCGGAGCGCTGCGCACCCGAAGACTGCATGAACCTTCTTGATGCAATCATCGCAATGCTGCGACAGACTGGCGCGGGGCGGTTTACTTATCGGGGAATCCTTTGTCGACCATATCGCGGAAAGCGCGCCAGATCGCTTGCGCCGTGGGCTTGGCGCTAAGCGGTGCGCCGATGGTGGCGGACGCCGACGATGCTGCCGGCCCCGGCGCCGAGCCGTCGGTGCTGGAGACCATTGTGGTCACCGCGCGCAAGCGCGAGGAGCCGCAGCAGGACGTGCCGGTCGCGATCAGCGTGGTGGGCGCCGAGAGCATCGCCGAGCGCGGGCTCGACACGCTCGGCGATCTGGGATTGCTGACGCCGAACTTCCAGGTCACCGACAGCGCCTCGATCCGGACCATCTACATCCGCGGCGTCGGCGGCGGCGGACGCCAGGTCGGCTTCGACACCCGCGCCGGCGTCTACGTGGACGGCGTGTACGTGGGCTCGCCGCCGGCTTCCGAAAGCCTGTTGCTGGACCTGGATCGCGCCGAGATCCTGCGCGGCCCGCAGGGCTATCTGTTCGGCCAGAATTCGACGTCCGGCGCGGTGAGCCTGGTCACCCGCGCGCCGCAACCGGGTCAACGGTCCCAACTGCTCGCCAGCGCCGGCAATCGCGACGCGCAGCGTGTGGCGGGCAGCGCCAACCTGCCGCTGTCGGGCGACAGCTTGCTGCTGCGGATCAGCGCCACGGGAGCTAGGCGCGACGGCTTCACCCGCAACATCATCACCGGTGATGACGTGGACGATCTCAACCAGGCCGGCGGTCGAATGCGACTGCGCTGGCTCCCCTCACCGAATCTGACGGCGGACTTCGCGGCCGACGCCTCGCGCCAGAACACGCACATCGTCGGCGGCGAGCCGCGCACCAACACCTTCGGCACCGGGCCAGCCGAAGCGCCCAAGCCGTTCGAAACCAGCAACAACACCCAGGAGCGAGACCTCAACCAGAACCGCGGCGTGTCCGCGAGCGTGAATTACGAAGTCGCGGACGGCGAGCTCACCACGATCAGCGCGTATCGCAAGACCCGGCGCGACTGGATTCTGGACGCCGATCGCTCCTCGGCGGATTTCGCCAGCCTGCTGTACGACGATCACATCGATTTTCTGAGCCAGGAACTGCGCTTTGCCGGCAACCTGCCGGCCGCGGGCCTGCACTATCTCGCCGGCCTGTACGCCCTGGGCACGATGGCGGAATCCAAGCGCCTGGTGATGGCCAACGCCGGCATCGGCCGCGCGCCGGGCGCGCTGGGCCGCGTCACGCCCAACGACGCCGCGGCCACGCGCCCGGATATCGACGCGCGCTCCTACGCGGCTTTCGGATCGCTGGACTACATGCTCAACGAGCGGGTCACGCTCAACGCCGGACTGCGGGTAACGCGCACCGCCAAGGATCTCGAGTTCAGCCAGGAGCCGGAGACGCTGACCCGCATCGGGGCGCGCGAGTTGCTCGGCTACCGCGACCAGCTGCACGAGACCGCCGCCGATCCGACTTTGGGCCTGCAATTCTTTGCCAGCGAAGACTCGATGCTCTACCTCAAGTACGCCCGCGGCTCCAAGAGCGGCGGCTTCAACGCGGACTACCTGTCGGGCACGCGCGCGCTGCCGGAGCAGTTCGACCAGGAAACCGTCAACAGTTACGAGGCCGGCTTCAAAACCGAATTGTGGGACCGCCGTCTGCGCCTCGACGCTGCCCTGTTCCTGGCCGATTACCGCGACTACCAGGTGACGCAGTCGGTCCGCCAGGGGGCGTTGATCATCCCGTCCATGACCAATGCCGGCCGCGTACGCACTTACGGACCGGAGCTGTCCGCCACAGCGCAACCGGTCGCCGGGCTCCGGCTGAACCTTGAGGGCGCCTGGCTGCACGCCGAGTACGAGCGGTTCAAGGACGGCGGCGGCATCGGCGTGGACTACACCGGTAACCGCAACGAGTACGCGCCCAAGGTCAACGTGGCGGCGAGCGCGCGCTACCAGCGGGTGACGCCCTGGACCGGCGCCGCGCAGGCTTTCATCGCCGCTGCCCTTTCGTACCGCGGCAGCGAGTTTGCCGATGCCTCCAATCAGGACAAGTTCTTCATCGCCAAACGCACCCTGGTCAACGCCCAGGCCGGGTTGGCGCAGGCGGGTGGCGCCTGGCAGGTCGAGCTCTTCTCCGAGAACTTGTTCGACGAACACTACGACGACAGCCTGCAGACCGGCACGCTCGGCACCTTGTTCGGCCGACGCGGCACGCCGAGAACCTATGGGATGCAGGTGGTTTTGAACTGGTGAGAGTCCGGCGGATCTGGCCGTCGAGGCTATTTGTTGTGAGAGAAAGTCTTCTAAATCAAGCCGCTGCATTCCGTGTGGAAAACATTGGAAGTTGATTTGGCAAGCGTGGGGATGTTTGAGACGGCGAGGATCAGAGTTCACTCCGTCGCCGGCTTCAACCGGTGCCAACAACCCTCTCTCTTACACACGTTCACCGGAGTCTCGCTATGAAATCTTTCAAAACCCTCGCCGCCGCCCTCGTCCTCTCCGCCGCTGCCGTTGCTCCGGCGCATGCCGGGATGAAGTCCAACGGCTTCTCGCTTAATGGCGTCCAGCTCAACGGCGTCCAGCTCAATGGCTTCGTCGTCAATGGCATGCAGCTCAACGGTTTGTCGTGGAACGGCGTGCAGCTCAACGGCCTGTACCCCAACGGCTTGTCGTGGAACGGCATTCAGCTCAACGGCATCATCATCAATGGTCTGCGCTCCAACGGCATCATGCTCAACGGCCTCTTTGCTAACGGCCTATTCCCGAACGGTCTCTTCCCCAACGGCAC
>CAXTSJ010000037.1:0-30745 GCA_964246995.1 uncultured Hydrocarboniphaga sp. | reverse complement strand
GACGTCGAGCCCGGACGCCAGCGCCGGCGCGATCTTGTCGCACTCGCCATGGCGCACGTCGTTGACGAAGAACGCCTGGCGCGCGGCCTTGGCGTGCTCGTCCTCGACCGGCGCCGATGCGCTCTGCGAGGACACAGGTCCGACCGGCGCTTGCGCGCAGGCCGCGAGAAGAAGCGGCGCCAGAACGCTGGCGAACGTGACCAGCGCCTTCATTTGGCGCTCCGCGCGACCGCGCCACCGGCGGCGCCGGGGCCGCTGATCTTGGCGCCCTGGGTGAGCTGCGCGGTGAGCGTCTCGATCTTCTGCTGCGCGGTGCGCTGGCGCAGCGCCTCGCGCGAGCCGTCGTCGAGCGCGTCATAGGGCTGCGGCTTGGCCACCGCGCGCGGCGCCTCGTCGAGCTTGATCACATGCCAGCCGAAGCGGCTGCGCACCGGCGTCTTGCTGGTCTCGCCTTTGCCAAGGGCTTCCACGGCGTCGCTGAAATGATGGTCGACGAAAATGTCGGGGCGGAACCAGCCCAGATCGCCGCCGTTTTCCTGGCCGCCCGGGTCCTGGGTGAAACGCTTGGCGACGGCCGGAAAAGCCTCGCCTTTCTTCAGCGCGGCGATCACTTCGGCCGCCGCCTCCGGCGACGACACCAGCACCTGGCGCACGTGGTACTCCTTGATCTTGCCGTTGGCGCGGTTCCACTCGTAGGCGGTGCGCAAGGTGTCTTCGTTGACGGGATTCTTGTCGAAGTAATCTTCGAGATAGGCGCGCGACAGAATCTGGCGCTCCTGGTAGGCGAGCTGGTCGACGATGTCGGCGCGTTTTTCCAGGCCCTTCTTCCGGGCCGCTTGTGCCAGCACTTCTTCGGTGATCAGTTCGGCGCGCGCGGCACTGCGCGCATCGTCGTTGCCGATGGCGCGCGCGCCCTTCTGCGCGTCGATGCCGGCGCTCATCAGGCGCACATGGTTGCTGCTGATCGGCTGGCCGTTGACGATCAGATCGGCAGCGAGGCCGGAGTCGGCGGGCAAGGCGTGATCGTCGGCCGCCGCGGCGCTCGCGCTGAAGGCGAGTAGCAGAACGGCGGACGCTGATTTGATTAATGGGGACACGGGTGACTCCTCTTCAAATTAAAAAACTGCGCGGGGCGGTCGATCACCGCCCCGCGCAGATCCACCTTCCTAGTTAAAGATCGCCATCCACATTGCTCGGCGCATCCGGGTAATAGCCCGGGCCGAACAGCGGTGCGCCGTCACGTTCGAAGATCGCCGAGTGCGGCTTGGCGCCGCCCTTGGCACCACGTGCGCCCGGCCACAGCCAGGCATCGCGCGCGGCGCTGTCGAAGTCCAGGCAGGGCGTGCCCAGCAACTCGTCGGTGAAGGACGTATCGAGAACGGTGGCGCCGGTGTTGCGGTCGACCTTGCCGAAGCAGATCGTGCGGTCACCGTCGGAACCCGTGCCCGGCAGCGGCACGTGCTGCAACTCGACGAAGTACTGGATGAACAGGTAGCGCTCGGTACCCGAAACTTCCTGGCCACCGACCACCTGATCGCGCGGCAGGCCCAGTCCGTTGACCGGCTTGGGGCTCAGGTCCTTGTAGCCACCGTTGCCGCTCGCGTCCGCCTGGTAGCCGACGCGATCGATGTTGGTGAAGTGCGGACCACCGTGCGTGTACAGGTTCTGCAAGCTGTTGAGGTTGCCGCTGCCCGGGCCGCCGCCGGTGACGCCCGAAGGCTCGCCGCCGGTCTTGGTCGCATCCAGGAAGATGCCGCCCGGATTGAGCGCGCGGATCTCGGTCACCGTCTCCGCCAGACGCACATAACCGGTGCCGGGCTGGCTGACGTTGCTCGAAAGCGTGGTCTGCAGGCCGCTGCCGTTGGGGCCGGTTTCGAACTGGCCGATGGCGCCACGGATACGCGGGCAGTCATCCGCCTCGTTGTTGTGCTTGAGCACGTTGAACGCAGCGCTCACACCACCGGACTGGTCGGCGCGCGAAGCGGCGATGCCCAGCGAGGTGTTGGCGTTGCGGGCCGGGTTGGCCTGCGGATAGTCGCACTGCAGCTTGGTGGTCGCCGTACTCGCGGTGCCCTTGGCCAGCAGCGGACGGATGTCCACCGTCAGCACGCGGCGGCTGTGCTCGCGCGGATAGTCGCGATCGAAGTCCTTGCTGCCGGCGGCGTCGATGGTCTGCGGCGATTCGATGCCCGAGATCGGCTGGATCAGGAAGCGGTCGTCATCGGTGATCGAGAAGTACGACACGCCCGAGCAGGGGCCGACGTCATAGATCGCACGCCAGTACGGACCCTTGCCGCCATAGACGTTGGTCGCATCGCCGCGGATGCTGACGTCGGGGCTGTAGAACAGCACGCCGCCGCACATGCTGGCGGTGAACGCGCCCTTGTGCGGCACGTAGTCGGCGCTGCCTTCGGTGCAGCTCGCCGCGCTCTTGGTCGACGAGGCATTCGCCGCCACGCCAGCCGCCGTCACTGCCTTGTCGTAACTCGGATCACCGCTGTTGACCCAGCCCTTCTGACCGACGCAGTGATGCGACTGATGCGGCAGGCCGAACGCCATCAGGCCTTCGTTCTCCTCGTGGATGAGGATCGGCTCCTGGCGCGGACCGTCCGGCACCGCGCTCACCGAACGCAGGTAGGGGTTGCCCGGGTAGACGCCGGTCGGCTTAAGCGAATCGCGCGTCTTGCCCTTGGTGTAGCTGCCGCTGGTTTCCCAGACGCGCACCGACGAGCCGAAGCTGGAACCGCAGATGCCGAGCGGACCGATATCGGTCTTCAGGCCGGCCGTCGCCTGGCCACCGCAGAGTTCGCCGAGCGCGCCGTTGATGGCCGCGCCGCCGATGCTCGCGGCAACGGCGTAGTCCGACGTCGCGAGGTACTTGCCGTCGTAGGTCAGCGCCATGCCGTGCGGAACCGATTCGATACCGGCGTCCTTGTTGCCCAAGTAGAACAGGCCCTGGTTGGCGGTACGCGACGGACGCGAATCCGGCGAGCTGGTGTAGATCGTCGGGTTGCGCGGCTGGTTGGCGCGCACCGCGCCGGCGTATTCGGTGATGCCGACATGGCCGAGCAGGGGGCTGTCGTCCGGAATCAGGCCGACGTCGGCGACCAAGCCGAACTGGGCGATGTTGGACAGCAGGGCCACCGGCGCCGGCACCGCCGGCAAGCAGCCGCCGAGCACCTGCGGCGCGGTGCGGCTGGGCTCGATCTCGGTGACCGAACCGCCCGGGCCGTACACGTAGTTGCTCATGTAGGTGTAGAGGATCTTGTGGCCGCCCTTGCCGTTGGGCGAGGGCATGACCACGAAGTCATCGGTGAGCGAAGACCGCCGTGGCTGCGTGCCGCAGACCGCGATCTCGGCCTTTTTGATGCCGCGCACGCTGGTGATGTCGTAGCGGAACACGTTCTTGGAAATCACACCGCCGGCGAAGGTGTACTTGTGGCCGGCGATCAGGCCGTCACTGCCATCGGAGACGTAGGACGTGTAGCTGAGCATGTGGTGCGGATCGTTGTGCGAATCCGAAGCCAGCAGGCCGACGATGTTGCCGGCGACGTTGGACGCCAGCACCGACGGCAATTCGGCGGTCCAGATCACGTTGCCGAAAGTGCGCGAGTTGGGTTCGGCGTCGACCACCGCCAGAAAGTCCTGCGCGGTTTGCGGATTGCAAAGGGGCGATGCGCAACCGTCGCCGGTCCACACCAGCAGCACGGAGCCGTTGGGAATCACCGCGCCGGTGGTCTTGTTGATCGCCGGCGGCGCGGCGCCGCCCGCGGCGTTGACTGCATCGCGCGTTGTCAGCGACTGCACCGTGTTGTTGACGGTACCGACGACACCACCGACGACACCGCCGAGCAGGCCCGGCGCGGGGGCTGGTGCGGCCGGCGTCGTCACAGTGGCGCTGGCCGTGGCACTGACATTGAGCAAAGGCGCCGCCGACGCAGCGGTCGAGGCGAAGAGGGAAGCGGCGGTCAAGCAGGCGGTCGCGACGGCGACGGCTGCTCCCTCCACCCCCCTCGGAGTGAAGCGTGAAAGCAAGTTCATCTGATACTCCTTGTTGTGAAACCAGTAGAAGTCTCGGGATGCAACGCTTTGGCTTTCTCCTCGTGTGAGGTCGCTCGGCGTCGGGTTGCTCTCCGCTCCCTGCGGTGGCGGAAAGATACAGGCGGCGACCGGGAAAATGAGCGGAGATTCCTAGAATTTGTTGCGCGCATCGATCGACGTTCGGTTATAAGGCCGGGCCGCGCGCGCCGACGCCCAGCTCCATCAGCAGCGGCGTGAGAAAAGCGTCGAGCAGCGTGCCGACGATCAGTCCGCCGAAAATCACCAGCGCCACCGGATGCAGGATCTCCTTGCCCGGTGCGTCGGCCGCGATCAGCAGCGGCGCCAGGGCGAGCGCCGCGGCGAGCGCGGTCATCACCACCGGCGGCAGACGATCGCTGGCTGCCCGCAGCAGCAGGGCGCGCGGCGGTTCGTTCGGATGCTCACCAAGCAGATCGAGGTAGTGGCTGAGCTTGAGCAACGTGTTGCGCGTGGCGATGCCGAACAGGGTGACGAAGCCGACGCCACTGGCTGCGCTCAGCGGCGTGCCGGTGAGCGCCAGCGCCGCCACGCCGCCGATCGCCGACAGCGGCACCACCGACAGCACCACCGCCACCAGCCGATGGTCGCGATAACGCGCGTAGATCACCGAAGTCATCAGCAGCAGCGAGAGCGCGCCGAGGCCGAGCAGACGACGCAGGGTCGACCGCTGCGCGGCCTGTTCGCCCTCGATGCGGGCCTCGACGCCGGGCGGCAGATCGAGCGCGGCGACGGCGGCGTCGATCGCCGCGCCGGCCGCCGCCAGCGTCGCGGCCGGATACGCCGACACCACCAACCGCCGACGCAGGTCTTCACGCAGGATCTGGTTGGGCCCCTCGCCGATCGTGCTGTCGGCGACCCAGGACAGCGGCACCACACCAGCCGGGGATTCGATCGGCAGCGACGCCAGCGCCGCGCCGTTGCGCGCCGATTCCGGCAACCGCAGCACCAGGTCGAAGCGCCGATGGTTTTCGATCACCGGATTGAGCACCTGGCCGGCGGCGAGCCGCGCGATCTGATCCTGCACGCGCGGCGGCGACAGGCCCCAGGCGCCGGCGCGCTGCGCGTCGACCCGCGTCTGCCATTGCGGCAGCTTCACCTGCGGCTCGGCCTGCACGCTGGCGATGCGTGGATCGCGCTGCAGGCGCGCCACCAGCTGGTCGGCGAGGATGCGCAGGCTGTCGAGATCGTCACCGAACAGCTTGATCGCCAGCGGCGCGCGCACACCCGAGAGCACATGGTCGAGCCGATGCGCGATCGGCGCACCGATCGACACCGAGCCGGGCAGCGAGGACAGGCGCGCGCGCAGATCGGCGACGACTTGCGCGCGCGGCCGCCCGCCGGGATTCAGGCTCACCTCGAACTCGGTGTAGTGCACGCCTTCGGCGTGCTCGTCGGCCTCGGCGCGGCCGCTGCGATGCGCCGCGTGATGCACTTCGGGCACGCCCAGCATCAGGCGCTCGGCGGCCAGGGCGACGCGCTGCGATCCACTCAAGCCGATGCCCGGCGACAGCAGCAGGTTCACCGTGAGCGTGCGTTCCGAGAACGGCGGCAGGAAGCTGCGCGGCAGCAGCAGGCCGGCGATCAGCGCGACTGTGGCCATCAGCGCGGTGAGCGCCGCCACGCTGCGCCGACGATCCAGACATCGCGTCAGCAGGCCCTCATAGGCGTTCTCGAAACGCAGCAACCAGGCGCGTCTCGGCGGCAGCGCCGCAGCCCCGCCAAAACCCAGCAGGCACAGCGCCGGCGTCAGCGTGATCGCGACCAGCAGGCTGCCGGCGATGGCGGCGATGTAGGCCAGCACCAGCGGCGCGAACAGCCGGCCAGCGACGCCGCCCAAAGCCAGCAGCGGCGCGATGGCGAGCACGATCACCACCGTTGCGACCAGGATCCCCGAGCGCACTTCGGCGATCGCCAGCGCGATCACGCTGGCCGGCGGCAGCGGCTGTGCGCACGCACGGTTTTCGCGCAGGCGGCGCAGCACGTTGTCGACGCCCACCACCGCGTCGTCGACCAGCTCGCCCACCGCGATCGCCAGCCCGCCCAGCGTCATGGTGTTGATGCCCAGTCCGAGCGCGCGCAGCACGATCACCGCCGCCGCCAGCGACAGGGGAATGGCGACGGCCGCGGCGAGCGTGGCGCGGCCGCTGCCGAGCACGACCAGCAGCACCAGTGCGGCGATCAGTGCGCCGTGCAACAGCGCGTCGCGCACGTTGTCCACCGAGGCTTCGATGAAATCCGCCTGCCGGAACACCGGCTCGACCAAGGCATCGTCCGGCAGGCTGGCGCGCAGCGTCTGCAGGCGCGCCTGCACCGCGGCGGTGAGCCGTAGCGTGTCGACGCCGGGCTGCTTCTGCAGCGACAGGATCACCGCGCTGCTGCCGTCGACGCCGGCGTCGCCGCGTTTGAAACGCGCGCCTTCGACCACGTCCGCCACCTGGCGCAGGCGGATCGGCGCGTCGCCGCGCCAGGCCACCGCGATGTCGCGCAGATCGTCCAGAGAAGACAGGCCGCCAATACTGCGCAGCGCCTGCTCGCGGCCATCGTGCTCGATCAGGCCGGCGCCGCCGCTCAGGCCGAAGCCGCGGGCGGCGCGCTCGATCGCGTCGACGCTCACCCCCGCCAGACGCAGGCGCTCCGGGTCGGGCTGGATCTCGTACTGGCGCTGCTCGCCGCCAATGCAGAGCACCTGCGCCACCCCGGGCAGCGCCAGCAGCGCCGGGCGCGCGACCCAGTCGGCCCATTCGCGCAGCTCGGCGGGCGTGGCCATGGCGCCGGGCGAGCGCACCGCCACCAGCATCACCTCGCCCATCAGCGAAGCCACTGGCCCCAGGCGCGGCTGCACGTCCGCGGGCAGGCCGATGCGCGCCGATTCCAGGCGTTCGGTAACCAGCTGGCGCAGCCGGTAGGGATCGCTGCCCCACGCGAATTCGGCCTGCACCAGCGACAGGCCGGGCAGCGAGGACGATCGCAGACGCTGCAGGCCGGGCATGCCGGCGAGCGCCGACTCCAGCGGAAAACTCACCAGCGCCTCGACTTCCTCCGGCGCCAGTTGCGACGCCTCGGCCTGCACCGACACCGTCGGCCGCGCCAGGTCCGGCAGCACGTCCACCGGCGTCGCCCGCAGTTGCAGGACGCCGGCCACCAGCAGCGCCAGCGCCAGGCTCAGCACCAGCGCGCGCTGGTGCAGGCTCCAGTCAACGATGCCTTTGAGCATTGAAGGCCGGCGTTTAGCCGCGACCGCGGCGGCGCCAGACGCGCAGGCCGGCGACCAGCACCAGCGACGTCAACAGCAAGCCGCCGACCCACAGGATCGGTTGCGATCCCACCGGCTCGCGGTGCGCGGCGGGGACCGGCAGTCGGCCGTCGAAGGCTTCCTCGAAGCCGGCGCCGTGCAGCCGGATCGACAACGCGGCCTGGCCCTCGCCCAGCAGGTCGCGCGGTAGGCGATACAACCCGGCGCCGGACTCCGTCGCGTGCAGCAGGCCCGATGCGGTCTGCACGCTCACGTCCAGGCCCGTCAGCGGACGGTTGCTGGCGAAGTCGTCGACCCACACCGACAGCCCCTGCCCGTCGATCACGGCCACCGCCTCCAGGCGCGGCGACACATGCACCAGGCGCGGCGCGTCGGTGGCGACTGCGTAATCCGCGTGGTCGGCGTCGTCCGGATGATCATGTCCTTCATGCGCCTGCGCTCTAGCCGCGATCAGGCAGACGCAAACCAGCAGCGCGAACCGGAGGCCGTCAGCGCGCCGCACGTTCGGCGAACCTCGGGTCGTGGACGAAGCGCTCGTCGGTGAGGGTGTCGAGAAACGCGAGGATGTCGGACGCGTCGGCGTCGCTCAGCGCCGCGGCCTTGCGCAACTGCGGGTCGACCGTGGCCTGCAGATCGCCGCGGTAGTGGCGCAGCACCTGGTCGAGCGTGTCGAAGCGGCCGTCGTGCATGTAGGGCGCGGTGAGCGCGACGTTGCGCAGGCTGGGCACGCGGAAGCGCGCGCGGTCATCCACGCGGCCACTGATGCGCTCGCGGCCGATGTCCTCCCCGGCCAGGCCGTTGCTGCGGTACTGCTGGTCGGTGAACAGCGGCTCCTGATGGCAGCCACCGCAGTGTTCGCGAAAACGGTCGAGGCCGCGGATCTCGGCGGCGCTGAAGACCTCGCCATCGCGAACATGCCGGTCGTAACGCGAGCCGGCGGAGATCATCGTCGCCATGAACTGCGTCAGGGCGCGCAGGAAGCGCTGCGAATCGATGCCGGGCGAATCGAAGGCGCGCTCGAACAGCGCCGGATAGCGCGCGTCGGCGCGCAGCTTGGCGAGCACGTGGTCGAGCGTCTCGCCCATCTCCAGCGTGTTGGTCAGAGGCGCCAGCGGCTGCATTTCGAGGTGGGTGACCGCGCCGTCCCACATCAGGTCGCGCTGCCAGGCGAGATTGAACAGGCCCGGCGCGTTGCGGGTGCCGTTGACGCCGCCGATGCCGTGGCTGAGCTTGTGGTCGTAATGCGCGAAAGCCGCGAACTGCTGATGGCAGCTGCCGCAGGACACGCTGCCGTCGCGCGACAGTTGCGGGTCGTAGAACAGCTTGCGGCCGAGCGCGAAGCCGGCGCGCGTGACCGGGTTGCGCGCGCCGTCGTACACCGGCCGCGGCCAGCCCGCGGGCGTGGCCAGCTCGGGCTTTTGCAGGGACACGAACCACGCACGCGCCTGATCGAAAAAACCGTCGCCTGCGATCGGCCCGGCCGAGGCGTCGACGAGAGCGGTCCCGGCCAGCAAGAGCACGACGATCGCCAGAGCGGCGGCAGGTTTTTTCCGGTGGCGACGCATGATCCGCCGCTAGTGGCGCGGCTCCTGGTGCACGTGATCGACGCGGAAGGCGGCGCCGTAGCGGTCGGCGACGACCGGGCCCTGCGCCGGTTCCATGATGCTGTTGTGTTCGGCCAGACGCAGCGCCGGCGAGGCCTCGAACACCGTCGCCAGATCGAAGACCAGGTGGACGATGCCGCTCACCTGGCGATCCAGTTTCAGCGGCTTGTCGCCGAGCGGCAGATACACCGTGCGCGCCAGCGGGGGCTGGCTGCCGCCGATGTGGTAGGTCACCGACTGCGCGGCCGCGGTGGACTGCGGCGAATGGCCTTCGAGCTTGAAGAAGACGTAGCCGGTGTTCCAGGTCCAGAACATGCCGCGCGCCGGATCGAGCGCGCCGGTCTGCGCGCCCTGGGTGTTGCGCGCGGCATCCACGCCGATGAGCAGTTCGAGGCCGTCGTAGACGCCCGCCGCGATGCCGTCGATCTTCAGGTGCCGGCTCGCCGCGTCGGCCGCATCCACCAGGTAGTAGCCGCGTGAGTCATCGTCGCTGCGAACGGCGTTCGACCAGCCGCCATCCGGGCGATGCAAGCGGACATTGCTCAGGTAGTAGCGCAGCTTGTCGACGCTCAGCGCGTCGCCGTCGGCCAGCGTGTAGGCGTGGTTCAGCTGCAGCGGCTCGCCGGCGAAGTGCTGGCTGATCTCGATGTCGAAGGACAGGCCGGCATCGCCGCCCTTGCAGCCGGCAGCCAGCAGCAACAGCGCCGACAGCCCCGCCATGCGCGCCCGATTGACCGCCGTCATCCGCCACCTCGCCTCGATCGAGGCGCGAATCTAGACAAAGGCCTCAGGCTTGCGAAGGAACATTTCGTCCGATGCTTATGCCAAGAACGCGTGGTCCGCCGGCGCCCGACCGTTCCGCGCAAGCTCAGCTTGCCGCCCGAATACTGCGCGCACTGAATCGCGTGCTGGTTTTTTTTCGGGAGTGGTCCATGAAGCGTTCCTGGTTGATCTGCGGCGTTGTCGCCTGCGCCCTGGCCCTGTCGGCCTGCAAGCCCAAGACGTCGCCGCCTTCAAAACCCACCGAACCCGCTTCGCCTTCTTCCAAGGTCTCGCTGCCAGTGGCGCCCGATCGGCGCCAGGCGCTGGAACACTGCGAGGCCTTCATGGGTTATGAGAAGAACGAATGCCTGGACAAGGTGCGGCAAGTGTTTCCGCAGACCGTCGCCTAGAATCGGCTGGCGATGCTCACCGTCCACCATCTCAACAACTCGCGGTCGCAGCGCATTCTCTGGCTGCTTGAAGAGCTGGGCCTGAGCTACGAGATCAAGCACTACCAGCGCGACGCCAAGACGATGATGGCGCCGCCCGCAATCAAGGCGGTGCATCCGCTGGGCAAGTCGCCGCTGCTGACCGATGGCGGCGTGACCGTCGCCGAATCCGGCGCCATCGTCGAATACCTGATCGAACGCTATGGTCAAGGCCGGCTGGCGTTCGCGCCCGGCACCGCCGAGCAATTGCGCTATCGCTTCTGGCTGCATTACGCCGAAGGCTCGCTGATGCCGCTGCTGGTGATGAAGCTGGTGCTCGGCGAAGTGGGCAAGCGCGCGCCGCTGCTGATCCGGCCGCTGGCGGGCCTGATCGTCGGCGGCGTCAACCAGGCATTCATCGGCCCGCAGCTCGATCTGCACCTGGGCTATGTCGACTCCGAACTCGGCAAGAGCCAGTGGATGGCCGGCGACGCGTTTTCCGCCGCCGACATCCAGATGAGTTTTCCGCTGGAGGCCGCGAGCGTGCGCGCCGGCGGCGTCGGCCGGCCCAACATCGAAGCCTGGCTCAAGCGCATCCACGCGCGGCCGGCGTATCAGACGGCGCTGGAAAAAGGCGGGCCCTTCGAGTTGCCCGGCTAAAACGCAACACCCACATCAACGACAGGAGAACACCATGCCAAGGACGGCAGACCGCAATCAGCAGGACCTCGATGCCTCCGACGACGGCGTCACCGACGACGACATGAGCCCCGAAACCCTGATCGACGAGGATCGCTCGCAGGAGTCGGACGAGTCCTTGCCGCAGGCTTCGGAAAGCAACGTCGGCCTGGGCCATGGTCTCGACGAAGCGGAGCTTGCGGACCGCGATCCGGTGGGCCGCGAAGAAGCGCGCCGACTCAAGCAGACGATCAGGCAACACGCGCACGATCCCAACGCAGTCGAACCCGCCGAAGCCGAGGAGTTGGCGCAACGGCGTGCGCAGGCGCAGCCGAAGCAGTAGCCAACACTCGCCGGCGACGCCGATCGTCGAAGCGTGGTTTGTCTTCTGCGCCGGTGCTGGATCTAACTCGCGCCTGATACCGCGGCAGCTGGCGCAGCAGCGTTTTTCTTGGCTGCGGCAGCCGCCCGGCGCTTGCGCGCTGGCGCCGTGCCGGTAATGGGGATGGCTTCGGCCGCGGCGACGCCGCACCATGCGCGGATGGCTTCCGCGTTGGCCGCAACCAGCCGGCGGCCTTCGCGGATGGCTTCGGCGGCGCGATGGAAATCCATCAGCGCGAAATCTTCCAGCATCGGCACCAGGGTGATCTCCGGCGGGTCGCCGGCCATGCGGCTGCGGGTGATGCGGTCCTGCATGATGTTGACGCTGGCGGCCATCACGTCGAACACGCTGGGGCGGCCGTCGTCGCCGCTCGACAGATACTCGGTGGCGCGCTGCCAGAAGCTGCGATCGGTCTTGGGCACCGCCTCGGCGACGGCCTGCCTGTTGGGCAGCGAGACATGCGCGCCCACCAGCTGCGCGTTGAGGTTCACCGCGATCACCACGTCGGCGCCCAGGGCGCGCGCCGCCGACACCGGCACCGGATTCACCAGGCCGCCGTCGAGCATCCAGCGATCCTCGAACTGCACTGGCGAAAAAATGCCGGGGATCGCGCAGGATGCGCGCGCGGCCGGCAGGATCGGCCCGCGCGTGATCCACACTTCGCGCCCGCTGCGCATTTCGGTGCAGACGCTCACATAACGCCGCTCCAGCGATTCGATCAGCGGGTTCTTGTGCTTCTCCTCGAAAAAGCCGAACAGCCGCTGGCCCTTGACCATGCCGCCGGACAAGGTGAAGTCGAGCAGGCCGAAGACATCGCGCGAGCTGAGCTTCTGCACCCAGTCGGAAAATTCCCGCAGCTGTCCGGATACATAGACCGCCCCGACCAGCGCGCCGATCGAAGTGCCGGCCACCACCTGCGGATGGATGCCGATTTCCTCCAGGCCTTCGAGAATGCCCAGGTGCGCCCAGCCGCGCGCCGATCCGCTGCCCAGAGCCAGGCCCACCACCGGCGCGGTGGGCGCCGCCTTTTGATCGTTGGACATGCCGCTTCACCTGCAAGGAACGTGCGTCCGGCGCCGGACAAACGAAAGCCCCGCGCAGTGCTGCGCGGGGCTGGGTTTTTTGCGGGCTGAAGCTTAGCTGGTCTTCAGCTTGAGCTGGTTGTCGACGCCCTTGACGCCGTCGGATTCCTTGATGACCTTGGACGCCAACTCGATCTGCGCCTCGTTGTCGACCTTGCCTTTGAGCGTCACCATGCCGTTGTGGGTGGTCACATGGATGTCGGTCGCGCTGAGCGTGCTGTCGGCGGCGAGCTTGGCCTTGAGCTTGGCGGTGATCGCCGAATCCTTGGTCGCCTGGCCGGCGCTGTCGAGCTTCGAACCGACCTTTTCGCCGGTAGGTTCGGCTTGCGCCGACAGCGGCAGCAGCGCGGTGGAAGCGAGTACGGCAGCCATCAGAGAAATTGTGGTCTTGCTCATTTTTTCATGCTCCTAAATAGATGGGTTTGTCGGGTGGCCTCGAAGGCGTAAAACGCAAATCGAGATCCCGTTACGGCATATAGTTTGAGGGCGTGCAATTAACCCGCTGTGAATTGAGCACGTCGTGCATCCAGTCGACGCGTACCCATACGTCCGCATTTTTATTTCGATCTGTTGCCGGTTCTGCTGGCGAGCGCGCCGTGCAGAAAAATGTCGATGGCGTCGTCGACGATGCGGTTGATCTCGGTGCGCTTGGGCGCCTGGGCGCCGGCGATGAGCATACGCATGTGCACTTCCTGGCTGACCATGTCGATGAATAGCGGCGCGAGCCGGCGAGCCGGCATCGACACCAGCCTCCCAGCCATCTGCTGCTTTTCGATGTAGGTGGCAAAGCGTGCATACGCTTCCAGCGGACCGATGCTGAACCAGCGGTGCGCGAGCTCCGGATGTCGCGCGGCTTCGGCGACAACCATACGGTGCAACTTGATCTCACGCTCGGTGCAGATCGCGTTGAGAAATCCGCGGCCCAGCTGGCGCAACGCTTCTTCGATCGGCAGATTTTCGGTATTGAGAATCTGCACGTCGGCGAAAGGCTGCACCGAGTCGCGCCAGAGTTCTTCCACCACCGCCGCGAACAACTCCGCCTTGCCGCCGAAATGCTTGTACACATTGGTCTTGGTGCCGCCGACGATAGCGATCACCATGTCGACGCTGACGCCATCGTAGCCATGCTCCAGGAACAGCTCGGCCGCGGCCTGAAGAATTTCCGCCTGCTTGGCTACGGACCGGGATTGGCGAGTCGGCGCGGTTCGCCCTGGGTTCTTCATGACTACCTATGAACGGAGTTCGGGCACGATCTGTGTGCCGCGCAGGCTTCAATGATACTTCTGGAGCCTGCTCTCCCGAAGCCTTACACGACCGGCATCACCGGCACCCGGCTAACGGCGCCGCGCTCACGCTGCGCGGCGAGAGAAGGATTCTGCGGCGCTGGCACGGCCTGTACCGCGATCATCTTCGCCAGCGACTTGCGAGCGCGCTGCGCCGCGACATCGGAGGCGAACATCACCGGACGCATTTCTTCGAGGCTGCGGGTGCCCATCATTCGCTGCTGCGCTTCGATGACGATCTGGTCCTGGCCCTCGAACGCGGCCTTGATGATCTGTCGCCACTGCTCGCCCGCCTCAGGCTTGTCGACCTTGTAGCTGCGAGTGATGCCCCAGAAGTAGTAGGTGTTGAACTCGTCTTTCGGCGTGAGGATGTCGGTGCCGTAAATCCAGACGCCATCAGAACGCGGCGCACCAACCTTGGTGATGCCGACATCGAGCAGCAGATGTGCCGGCGCATCCCAGCGCATGTAGGCCCATTGATCGACCATCTCGCCAGGAACATAGGCGTCGTAGATCATGCCGTGCGCGGGGATCGCGGGGCCTTCCGGCATCCAGCGGTTGGCGTAGATCGTTGTACCTTTTTCGATCGTCTCCAGCTTGCTGCGCGTGATCGCTTCACTCGCGAGGATGCCTTCGTGGACGAATTCGCCGTGCGCCAGATCGAGCAGGTTGTCGGCGATCAACTGGTAGTTCGCCTTCATCTCGATCACGCCGCCGACGAAGCCGAGCGTGGGATCGACGTGGCAACTGTAATCAGGGATTGTTGCCGGATCGGCTTTCTGCGGATCGCCCATCCACAGCCAGATCATCGCGTGACGCTCCACCAGCGGATAGCTCGGCACCGCCATGCGCGCGGGGATCATCCCGTCCGCATGCGGGTTCAATACGCACTTGCCGCCGCTGTCGTAGCGCAGCCCGTGGTACGGGCACTGCACCGTGTCGCCGTACAGCTTGCCCATGCTCAAGGGCGCGAAGCGATGCGCGCACCGATCGCCGATCGCCACCGCGTCGCCGTTCTCCTTGCGGAAAAGCAGAATGGGTTTTTCCAGCATCGTCCGCGTGAAAGGCGTGCGGCCGATCTCGTCCGACCAGGCGACGACGTACCAGGCTTCGTACAGGTATTTTTCCGCCGCCATCTGTGGTCCTTAGAAGTCGTAGCTCAAAGCCAGGCCATAGGTCCGCGGCGGCGCCAGCGTCTGGAAGGTTCCGAAGTCGATCACCAGGCTGGTCGCCGCGTAGCGCTCGTCGAAGATGTTCCTGCCGAAAGCGGTGATCCGCGTCTTCCAGGGATCGTAGAGATAGCTCAGCCGCGCGTTGACTAGGGAATACGAATTCTGCTTGGTGCTCTCGGCGTTCTGTGGGGAGTAGTTGAAACCATCGTTGTAGTAATAGTCGCCGCCGATCTCGATCGGTCCGTTACGCGTGTCGATGGTCTGGCTCAAGCTCAGGGTGCCGGAGAACTTGGGCGTCCGGGCGATTCTGTTGCCGGTGAAGTCCAGGTTGCGGTTGAGCAGGCCGGTGGTCTCGTCAAAGCCGGTGGCGTTTTTGTAGTCGGTGTAGGTCGCATCCAGGTAAGTTCCGGTGGCGGTCATGACAAAGCCGGGATTAGCCTCGGTGAAGGGCACCCAGAGCATGTCGAATTCGGCGCCGCGGCTGCGCGCGGAGCCGGCGTTCTCGGCGGATATGGCGCCGCCTTCCTGCAGGGCGAGCACGGTCTCCTGAAGGTTGTCGATGTTGGTGGTGAAGAGCGCGGCGTTGAATGTCAGGCCCTGGATGAACGAGGTCTTCAAGCCGAGTTCGTAGGTGGTGGCTTTTTCGGCCTTCACGTAATCCGGCGGGGCGTAGAGCGTGACGATGTTGTAGCTGCCGCTCTTGTAGCCCACCGCATAGGAGGCGTACGCGAGCACGTCATCGATCGGCTTGAAATCCAGCGACACGCGGCGAGCGACATTGTTCTGATCGCGCTTGGGTTTCTGGAACTGCAAGATGGTGACGGGATCGGAGGCTGCCAGCTTGGCCTGCACGAATTGCTTGGTCAGGAAGCGATCCTCTTCCTGGTAGCGCGCGCCCAATGTCAGAGCGAACCAGTCAGTGAAGTCGACGGTGCCCTGCAGGAAGCCGGAGTAGGAGTTGGTTTCCAGCACGCCATGGCTGATGAGCCCCACCGGACCGAAGCCATAGTTCGGAAGCTTGCTCGTGAGTGCCGACACCAGGCCGCCAGGCAACAAACCGGAATCGCCGACAAAGGCGATGAAGGGATCGTAGCCGGCCTTCTGATGAAAGTAGTACAGACCGCCCACCCACTTGAACCAGTCGGGCGTGAAGCCTTCCTTGTTGGAGGTGAATTGCAGCTCCGCCGTCTGCAGGCGGCTCGGCGTATGGGGCGCGGTGAAGGCGACGATGTTCGGCTGTCCGCCGTCGAAGTCGTAGCTCAGGTCGTAGGCATTCTGATCTTCATCGGCGCCGAGGAACTTGATGTCGAACAGGGGCAGAGTCCACTTCGCCGAGGCCGAATAAGCCGTGGTCTTGCTGTGTGATTCCGGCGGTGTGTTGGAATGGGTTTCGTAATCGTCCGGCGCATGGATCGCCAGGCCGGGGATGGAGCCGAGCAAGGGGCTGGGCTTCACCACCGGTTCCACGAACGACAGGCTGCCGCTCTGCTTGATGCGATATGCCGTGAGCACGAAGTCGAGCTTGTCTGTAGGCTGCCAGCGCAGTTTCGCGCGGCCGCCTTTGGTCAGCTCGGGTTTCAGCGAGTAGTCGCCCGGCGTCGTCAGGCTTTGCGGGTCCGGCGTTAGCTTGTAGTAGGAGTCTTCCTTGGAATAGATGCCGCCTAGGCTGATCGATACGGTGTCGGTCAACGGGTAGGCACCATAAACCTTGAACTTCCTCGTATCCAGGTTTCCGCTGTCGAAGCTCGAACCTTCCGCATTGATGGACAACTCCGGCGACGAGCCCGGCGACTTGGTGATGACATTGATTGCACCGCCGGTGGAATTGCGGCCGAACAAAGTGCCCTGCGGCCCCTTGAGAATCTCCACGCGCTCCACGCCGCCGAGATCGGTGAGCGTCGCCTGCTGGCTGGGGACGTAGATGCCGTCGACATAGGTCGCAACCGATGGATCGAACGAGGGAATGAAGGCGCTGGTGCCAATACCGCGCAGGTAGATCAGGCTGTAGCCGGCCGATCCGGTGATGGTCAGGCCCGGCGTCACCAGTTGCAGATCGCGCGTACTCGAAACGCCGGAGGCTTCCAGCTTTTCTTCGGAGAATGCCGAGACCGAAAGCGGCACGTCCTGCACGTTCTCCTCGCGCTTCTGGGCTGTCACCACGATTTCTTCGATCAGGCGGCTGCGGGAAGCCGGTTTTTCGATTGGCGCCGCGGGCTCGGTCGGAGGATCGACCGCGATGGTCTGAAGACCGCCAGCGGCTGGATCAGACGGGTTCGCCGGCACCGGCGCCTCGGGTGCTGCCTCCTGGGCACAGATCTGGGACGACACCAAAATCAATGTGGCGGCAGCGAAGTGCGACAGCTTGACCATGTTCTCTCTCCTCACAATGCCCACCGCTCATGTCGGTGATGTCGATCGTATTGTTTAACTCTTATGGCGCGATTCGCCGATCAAGATTTCGCGTTCACACCGCCGGGATGATCGGCACCCGGGTCTTGTTACTCTTGTGTCGCTGCTGGCTCAATGATGGATTTTCCGGAGCCGGCGTCGCGTCATCGTTGATCAGCTTTGACAGCACTTTGCGCGCGCGTTGCGCGGCGGAATCGATCGCGAACATCACCGGTCGCGTATCTTCCAGCAGCTGTTGTCCGAGCATTCGCTGTTGCGCTTCGATGATCGGCTTGTCCTGGTTCTCGAACGCCTGCGTCGTCGCCTGGAACCAAAACTCGCCCGCCGCTGGATCATCGACGCGATATGCGCGAGTCACGGCCCAGAAATAGTAGGTGGTGAATTTGTCTTTCGGCGTGAGGATGTCGGTGCCGTAGACCCAGGCGCCGTTTTCACGCGTGTCGCCGACCTTGGTGACGCCGGCGTCCAGCAGCATGTGCGCCGGCGCATCCCAGCGCATGTACAACCAGTGATCGACTAGCTTGTCGTAGCCGTCGAAGTACGGCACCCAGGCCGGCGCCGGCGCCCCGTCGGGGCACCAACGATTGGCGTAGATCGTCGTGCCGTT
The DNA here is from genome assembly GCA_964246995.1 of uncultured Hydrocarboniphaga sp. Classification (GTDB taxonomy): domain Bacteria; phylum Pseudomonadota; class Gammaproteobacteria; order Nevskiales; family Nevskiaceae; genus Hydrocarboniphaga. The sequence continues at coordinate 13,005 of CAXTSJ010000037.1, read as the reverse complement.
CTGGATCGTCTCCAGCTTGCTGCGCGTGATTGCCTCACTGGAGAGCACGCCGTCGTGCACGAACTCGGCATGCCCCAGATCCATCAGATTGTCGGTGACCAGCTGATAGTTGGCCTTCATCTCGATGACGCCACCGACCAGGGCCATTGTCGGATCCTCATGGCAACTGAAATCCGGAATCTTGGAAGCATCCGCCTGGCCCGCTTCGCCCATCCACAGCCAGATCATCTTGTGCCGTTCAACCAATGGATACGCGGGGACCATCATGCGCGGCGGAATCATGCCGTCGGCGTGCGGATTCAACACGCATCGCCCGTCGGAGGCGTATCGCAAGCCATGGTACGGGCACTGCACCGTGTCGCCGATCAGCTTGCCCAGGCTCAGCGGCGCAAAGCGATGCGCGCACATGTTGCCGATCGCCACCGCCTCGCCGTTTTCCTTGCGATACAGCAGGATCGGTTGATCGAGCAGCGTGCGGTCCAGCATCGTGCGCCCGACTTCTTCGGACCAGGCGGCAACGTACCAGGCGTTTTTCAGATAAGGACTGTCGCTCATTCCTCAACTCTCCCGACCACCGAAGCTATTGCTTTCGTCAAAGGCTGATTCTGCTCTCCACCGCGGTATTCGTACCATACAGTACGGTACTTTTCCAGAAAATTATTTGCTTGTTCGGCTCGGTAATCAGCTCGCGTTCGTCGTCACAAGGCCACGCGCCGAAAATCCGCCAACAATGTGCAGAGCCGTACCAGAAAGCGCGCCGCCGCGGCGCCATCGACCACTCGATGGTCCCAGGACAGGTTCAGCGGCAGCATCAGGCTGGGGCGGAACTGCGCGCCGTCCCACTTGGGTTTGTACTCGGCGCGCGTCACCCCGAGGATGGCGACTTCGGGGGCGTTGATGATCGGCGTGAAGCCGGTGCCGCCGATACCGCCCAGCGAGGAGATCGAGAAGCAGCCGCCCTGCATCTGCTCGGACTTGAGTTTGCCGGCGCGGGCGAGCGCCGCGAGTGCCGAGGTTTCAGTCGCGATTTCCAGCAGGCCCTTGCGGTCGGCATCACGAATCACCGGCACGACCAGGCCATTGGGCGTGTCAGCGGCGAAGCCGATGTGGAAGTAACGCTTGAGCACCAGTTCCTCGCCATCAAGCGAGGCGTTGAAGTCGGGAAACTTGCGCAGCACCTCGACACACGCCTTGATCAGGAAGGCCAGCATCGTCAGCTTCGGAGCGTCCGCATTTTGCTCGCGATTGAGTTGCACGCGGAAGGCTTCGAGATCGGTGACGTCGGCTTCGTCGAAGTTGGTGACGTGCGGGATCATCGCCCAGTTGCGCGCGAGCTGGGCGCTGGAAATCTTGCGCAGGCGCGATTGTAGCTGCCGTTCCACTACGCCGAACTTCGCGAAATCGATCTGCGGCCAGGGCAACAGATTCAGCGTCGCGCCGAAGGCAGGTGCGCGCGCAGATTCGGCCATTCTGCGGCGCACGTAAGTGTCGACGTCTTCGTTGGTGACGCGGCCGCGCACGCCGGTCGGGCTGACTTGCGCCAGGTCCACGCCCAGTTCGCGGGCGCGCTTTCGCAAGGCCGGTGAGGCCCGCACCGATGAAGGTTCCGATACCGATGCCGATGCTGCTTCCGGTGTTTTGGCCGCGGCCAGCGCAGGCGATGACTGGACAGGATCGGTCGGGGCTTCCACTTGATCCCCAGCCTTTTCGGTCGGTCGCGGCGACGGCTCGGACTGCGCACTACCCTCCAGCGTCAATAGAGGCTTTCCCATGCTCAGCCGGTCGCCAACTTTCACACTCACCTCACGTACCACGCCCGCTGTCGGCGACGGCACCTCCATCGTCGCCTTGTCGGTTTCGATGACGACCAAGGGCGTGTCCTTGCTCACTACGTCGCCGACGTTGACCAGCACTTCGATCACTGGCACGTCCTTGAAATCGCCGATGTCGGGAACCTGCACTTCGAGCAGGGCGCCCATGCGCTTCAGACCGTCCACGATGCGGCGGCATCGGTGTCGATGCCGTAACGCCGGATCGCTTCCGCGGGAACCGAAACGGCGATCGTCCCCTCGCGTGCCAGGGCATCGAGCGTCGCCAGCACGATCGCGTGGGCATCCACCTCGAAGAAACGGCGCAGCGCCGAGCGCGTATCGCTGCGACCGAAACCGTCGGCGCCCAGCGTGATGTAACGGCCTTGCACATAAGGCGCGATCAGTTGCGGATAGGCACGCACGTAATCGGTTGCCGCCAGCGTCAGCGCCACGCCATCGAGCTGTTGATCAAGATGACTGCTACGCGCCGGATCTTGCGGATGCAGGCGATTCCAGTGTTCGGCTGCGGCGGCATCGCGCGCCAGCTCGCTGAAGCTGGTGACGCTGTAGGTGTCCGAGGCGATATTCCATTCCTGCGCGAGCAGCTCCGCGGCGGCCATGACTTCGCGCAGGATCGCGCCCGACCCGAGAAGCCGCACCCGCACTCGCGACTCTTTCGGCCGATGCTCACCGAAGCGATACATACCCTTGATGATGTCCGCCTCGACACCCGACGGCAGCGAGGGCTGCGAGTAGTTTTCGTTCATCACAGTGACGTAGTAGAACTCATCGACGTGCCGCTCCATCATCTGCCGCGCGCCATAGTCGATGATCACTGCGAGTTCGCCGGCGAAAGCCGGATCGTATGCGCGGCAGTTGGGCACCGTCGCCGCCATCACATGGCTGGTGCCGTCCTGGTGCTGCAAGCCTTCGCCGCCGAGCGTAGTGCGGCCAGCGGTGGCGCCGAGCAGAAACCCCCTCGCGCGCTGGTCGGCTGCGGCCCAGATCAGATCGCCGACGCGCTGGAAGCCGAACATCGAGTAGTAGATGTAGAACGGCAGCATCGACAGGCCGTTGACGCTGTAGGACGTCGCGGCCGCGACCCACGACGACAGCGCACCGGCCTCGGTGATGCCCTCCTCCAGCAACTGGCCATCGACCGCCTCGCGATACGACAGCATCGAGGCGGCGTCCTCGGGCTCGTAAAGCTGCCCGACCGGCGAGTAGATGCCGACTTGGCGGAACAAATTGGCCATGCCGAATGTGCGCGCCTCGTCGGCGACGATCGGCACGATGCGCGGACCAAGCTGCGGGTCTTTGAGCAGCGCACCGAGCATGCGAACGGCCGCCATCGTCGTCGACATTTCCTTGCCGTCGGCGTGCAGCGCGAAATGGGCGTAACGCGCCGACGGCGGCACCGCAACGGTCTCGGCCTGCTGGCGGCGTGCGGGCAGATAGCCGCCGAGCGCTTCGCGCCGTTGGCGCAGATAGCTCAGCTCCGGGCTGTCTTCGGCCGGGCGATAGAACTTGAGCGACGCCACATCCTCGTCCAACAACGGCAGACGGAATCGGTCGCGAAATGCCTTCAGTCCTTCAACATCGAGCTTCTTGGACTGGTGCGCGGTCATGCGCGACTCGCCGGCGCTGCCCATGCCGTAGCCCTTTTTGGTCTTGGCAAGAATCACCGTCGGCCTGCCCTTGTGCGCCTTGGCGGCGGTGAAGGCGGCGTGCAGCTTGCGCAGGTCGTGACCGCCGCGCTTGAGCGCGTCGATCTCGGCGTCGCTCATGTGCGCGACGAGCTTGGCCAGCACCGGATCCTGCTGGAAGAAATTGGCGAGGTTGTAGGCGCCATCTTTGGCGCCCAGCGTCTGATACTCGCCATCCGGCGTCGCCGCGAAAATGCGCAGCAGCGTGTGCTGCGCGTCGCGCGAAAACAGCGCGTCCCAATCCGAACCCCACAGCACCTTGACCACGTTCCAGCCCGCACCGGCGAAAAGACCTTCCAACTCCTGGATGATCTGGCCGTTGCCGCGCACAGGGCCGTCGAGGCGCTGCAAATTGCAGTTGATGATGAAGGTGAGGTTGTCGAGTTTCTCGCGAGCGGCGAGCGTGAGTCCGGCAATGGATTCCGGCTCGTCCATCTCGCCGTCGCCGAACACACCCCAGACCTGACGACCATCAGTCTGCACCAGGCCACGGTCGCGCAGATAGCGCAGAAAGCGCGCCTGATAGACGGCGCTAATCGGGCCGAGCCCCATCGAGCCGGTGGGGAATTGCCAGAAATCCGGCATCAACCAGGGATGCGGGTAAGAGCACAAACCACCCCCGCCGACTTCCTGCCGGTAACGCGCCAGATGTTGTTCGCTCAAGCGGCCTTCGAGAAAAGCACGCGCATAAACCCCGGGCGCTGAATGCGGCTGGAAGTAAATCAAGTCACCGCCGTGCTGCTCGTCTCGCGCATGAAAAAAATGATTGAATCCGACCTCGAAGATTTCCGCGGCTGAGGCGTAACTGGCGACGTGGCCACCGAGATCGCCGTAAGCCTGGTTCGCGCGCATCACCATCGCCAGCGCGTTCCAGCGCAGGATCGAAGTCAGGCGTTCTTCGATCACCAGGTCGCCTGGATAGGCGCCCTGCTGTTCCAGCGGAATGCTGTTGCGGTAAGAGGAATACGGCTGCGCCAGCGCGACACTGCCGGTGTCGCGCAGACGCTCTTCCAACTGCTGCACCAAGTACTGCGCGCGCGCGCCGCCGGCGCTGCGCAATACCGCGTCGAGCGAATCGAGCCAATCCTGGGTTTCGATCGGGTCGGCGTCGACCGACACCCTCTTCTCGCGGGTTCGAATCGTTTCGGCTTTCATGTGCGCATCACGACTTTGCGCCGCTTGATCTTCCAGCCTTCGTCGGTGAGAACGAACTCATCGAAGTACTCGGCGCGGATTTCATCGACTTTCTCGACGCCCTCGCATCCGCGCTGCATTTCCAGATCAACATGACCGGTCGCGCTGCTTCCGTCGGGCGCGACTTCGATCTGGATGTTGTTGCAGCGGTGCCGCATCCACACGCCCGGCGCGCGGCCCGCGATCACCTGCGCGATCGCGGCGCGTCCGACGAATTGCTGGCCGAATCGATCGAAGATGCCGTCGGGCGTGTAGAGATTCGCCAGCGCCTCGGCTTCGCCGGCGTCGGCATGCCGACCGTAGACGTGACAGAGCGCTTCGCAAGCCGCCGAAGAATCGGCGGCGGTCACTACACAGTCCCCGGCGGTGGCGGCAGTGTGGTGTAGACGTACGCTTTGTCGGGTAACACCGGCGCCGCGCCGATCCTGAGCAACTGCGCCTCGGGCAAACCGCTGTCCAGCTTCTGCTGCAGCACCGCCGGATCGAAGTCCACGCCGAGCGGATTGGCCTCGAATTCGGCCGAGGCGAACCAGTCGCAAGCCTCTTTGGCGGTCGGATAGTTATCGACCTGCAGCTCGATCTCGTTGCTGTCCGGATCGCGGTAGTACATCGAGGTGGTCGGCCCGTGATTGATGCACCAGAACGGCTCGATGCCCTCGGCCTTCAAACGCTCCCAGGTGTGCAGCAAATCGCCCAGGCCGGCGTAGGTGAAAGCAACATGGTCGATGCCAGTGCGCATCTGGTCCGGCGCCGGCAGATGCTCCGTGTTCAAGAACGCGATGCGATGGTGTTCTTCGTCGTAGGTTAGGAAGGCGATCACGGGCGCTTCGAAAGAAGTTCGAAGGTGAAAAACCTTGCGATACCAGCCGAGCATTTCCTGGAAGCGCTTGGCGCGAATCACATAGTGCGCAAGCTTTTTCGGCACGACGACGGGGCTGTCTGCTGCTGCCGGCTGTGCCGGACTCGGTGCGTTCATGGCTCTCCTCCAATGCGCATCCGCGATCGGATCGCGATGACTTGCATTCTGCATATTCTTACCATATGGTCAACTCCGCAAGCGACAACAATACGGAATCGGTGACAGCGGGACACTGCTGCCACATCAATCCAACAACAGGAGGAGATCCATGCGTCTTGCGAGATTCAGCATGCAGCCGGCGCAGGCCAAGCCCGGGCTTGTGGTCGGCGATCGCATCCATGACATCGGCCTGCACCTGACACAGGCGCCGGTGACGATGATCGGCATCCTCGAACAGCTCGACCGCCTGAGTCCGCTACTGGAAACTTTGTCGAGACAGCCAGGCGATCATGCCTTAAAGGACGTGCGGCTCGAAGCACCCATCGCGCGGCCCGGCAAGATTCTGGCGCTGGGCTTGAACTATCGCGATCACGCGGCCGAAGCCAGCATGGCTTTGCCCGAGCATCAGACCTGGTTCGCCAAGATGCCGACCTCGGTCAACGGGCCATTCGGCGACATCGATCTGCCGCGTGTGTCGTCCAAGCTCGACTATGAAGCCGAACTGGCGATGGTCATCGGACGCAAGGTGCGCCACGCCACGCGCGAACAGGCGCGCGACGCGATCGCCGGCTATTGCTGCGCCAATGATGCGAGCGTGCGCGATTGGCAGCTGCGCACCACGCAGTTCGTGCTTGGCAAATCCTTCGACACGCACTGCCCTTTCGGGCCATGGATCGTGACGGCGGACGAGATTGCCGATCCGCAGAGCTTGAGCATCCGCTGCCTCGTCAACGGCGAATCACGACAGGATTCCAACACCCGCGAAATGGTGTTCGACGTCTACGCCATGGTCGAGCATCTGTCGCAGGCGATGACCTTGGAGCCCGGAGATCTGATTCTCACGGGAACGCCCGCAGGCGTCGGCGCGGTCAGCAAGCCACCGCGTTATCTGCAAGCGGGCGACGTGGTGCGCGTCGAGATCGATGGCATCGGGGCGATCGAGAATCACGTCGTCGCCGAGGCAGGCTGAATAAAAATCGGGGAGGAACCTGACATGAAGAATGAAGTGGATGTGCTGGTCGTCGGCGCCGGCGGCTGCGGTTTGAACCTGTCGATCTTCCTCGGCGACATGGGTGTGGATTTTCTCACCGTCGAGCGCAATACCGAGTTGGCGAACCTGCCCAAAGCGCATTACCTCAACCAGCGCACGATGGAAATCCTGCGCCAGCATGGTGTCGCTGATGACATCTATGCGCAGGGCACGCCCCCTCGCAACATGTCGCGCGCGATGTGGCTGACCACGCTCGGCGGCGACGGCCCTTACGATCGCAAGGTCATCTACGAGATGGACGGCATCGGCGGCACCGGTGATTCTCAGCGCGCGATCTATGATCGCGACAGCGCCTGCCGTTGCTCGAATCTTCCGCTGATCCGCTCCGAGCCCATCTTTAAACGTCACGCCGATGCGCGCGCGCCGGGGCGCCTACTGTTCGGTCATGAGCTGCTGCATTTCGAGCAAGATGCCGACGGCGTCGATGCCACGATCCGTGACCTGAAATCAGGCACTGAGAAACAGGTGCGCACAAAACTTCTAATTGGCGCCGATGGCGGCCGCACGGTCGGCAAGGCGGTCGGCACGAAAATGGTCGGGCCCTCCGGGCTGGCCAAGAACGTGACGGTGCACTTCAGCGCCGACCTGTCCCAAGTGCTGCTCGACGATCGCGTGATGCTGCATTTCTTCATCCACCCCACACGCCGCGGTCCGCTCGCGAGCGGCGCGCTGGTGCCGGCGGGACCGGGGCGTTGGGGACGGCACAGTCCGGAATGGATTTTCCATTTCATGGTGGCGCCGGACGATCCCTCGCGCTTCGACGAAGCCCTGGTGACACAGCAGATTCGCGAGCTGCTCAAGCTGCCGGAGCTTGAAATGAAGGTCCACAAGATCAGCCATTGGATGATCGAGGCGGTACTGGCCGACCAGTACCACCATGGCCGCGTGATCCTGGCCGGCGACGCCGCGCATCGTCATCCGCCCGCTTCCGGGCTTGGGCTCAACACCGGCATCCAGGATGCGCACAATTTGGCGTGGAAACTCGCGCTTGTCACGCGCGGCAAGGCGGGTCATGCGCTGCTGGAAAGCTATGAGGTCGAGCGCCGGCCCATCGGCTCGTGCAACGTGGCCTGGGCGCTGTCCTCGTACTGGAACCACTTGCTCAGCGCCGCCTCGATCTTCGCGATCCATCCGGCCAACGTCTATGAAGCGATCGGGCAACCGGACGAAGACAACGAGATTTCAGGTCTCTTTGCCAACTCCCCCGACGGTCGCATGCGCCGTGAGCGTATGGCAGAAGTCTTCAACACGCATCGCGTCGAGATGTTCGATCACGATATCGAATTGGGCTTCGTCTACGAGCGCGGCGCCCTGGTCGCCGATGGCACGCCGGCGTCGGATCGCGATCCCTGGGGATCGGACTATCGTCCGACGACACGGCCGGGACATCGCCTGCCGCATGCCTGGCTGGAAGCGGATGGTCGGCGCATCTCCACACACGATCTGCTCGACGCGCGCGCGAGCTTTGCGCTGATCGCCAACGCCAAGGGCGCGGCCTGGTGCGACGCCGCGCGACAACTTAGTGATGAACTCGGCATCGGCCTCAAGGCTTTTCGCGTTGCACCCGATGGCGATGCGCTGGATACCGATCGGACCTGGCAGCGGCTCAGCCAGCTCAGCGACGAAGGCGCGGTGCTGGTGCGCCCCGATGGCATGATCGCCTGGCGCTCTCACGGCGCCTCGTCCGATGCGCTCGGCGAACTACGCGCCACGCTCGCGCAGATTCTGCGCGCGGGCTCCGCTGGCTGAAGGGACAAAAACATGAAAACGATTGAAACCCCGGTCCTGATCTGCGGTGGCGGTGGCGCGGGTTTGAGCCTGTCGATCTTCCTGTCGGCACAGGGCATCGAATCGATGCTGGTCGAGCGCCACGCTTTCACCTCGCACCTGCCCAAGGCGCACTACCTCAACCAGCGCACGATGGAAATCCTGCGCGAGCACGGCATCGCCGACACCATCTACGAACGCGGCGCGCCGTTCGAGAACATGGGCTGCGTCAGCTGGCTGACTTCGCTCGGCGGCGACGGCCCGCTGGATCGCAAGACGATCTACCGCATGGATGCCTTCGGTGGCGGCGCGTATCAGCAGACCTACGAGGCCGATAGTCCAACGCGCTCGGGCAATCTTCCGCTGATCCGACTTGAACCCGTGCTGCGCGAGTTCGCCGAGAAGAGTGCGCTCGCGCAGGTGCGCTTCAGCCATGAACTGATCCGCTTCGAGCAGGACGCCAGTGGGGTGACCTCCGTCGTGCGTGATCTTGGTAGCGGCGACGAATTCCAGGTGCGGTCGCAGTACCTGATCGGCGCGGATCGCGGCCAGACCGTCGGCCCGGCGCTGGGCATCCACTTCGAAGGGCCGACCAATCTGGTGGACATGGTCAGCACGCATTTCACCGCGGACCTGTCGAAACACATCGACGACGATTTACCGCTACTACGCTGGTTCATCAACCCCGAAGGCGGCGGCGGCTGGGGCAGCGGCGCGATGGTACCGATGGGGCCGACGCACTGGGATCGGCACTCGGAGGAATGGGTGTTCCACTTCGCCTTCCGCCCCGGCGATCCGGATTTCGACGAGGCTGCGATCGTGCCGCGCATCCGGCAGTTGCTGAAACTGCCGGACCTGGAATTGAAGGTGCACAAGGTCAGCCACTGGATCGTCGAGGCGGTGCTGGCGAATCACTATGGCAGCGGGCGCACGGTGGTGATCGGCGACGCCGCGCATCGTCATCCGCCGACGACTGGATTGGGTTTGAATTCCGGCATACAGGACGCGCACAACCTCGCCTGGAAACTCGCCGCCCTCGTGCGCGGACAAGCCGGTGAGAAACTACTGGCCAGCTACGAGCAGGAGCGCCGCCCCGTCGCCGCGCGCAATACCAAGTGGGCGCTGTTCACCTTCATGAATCACTTCGTCACCGACGCCGGGTTCGGCCTGATTCCGGGCGCACCGCCTGAGATGAATGCGGGCGCTTTCCATACCCTGCTTTCGGATACCTTCGAAGGCGAGTGGGCACGCGCGCGCATGCATGAAGTGCTGCAAACACAGCGCATGGAATTCTGTGCGCATGACATGGAGATCGGCTTCCGCTACGACACCGGCGCGCTCGTCGCCGACGGCACGCCGCCAGCGCCGTACGCGGCGATGGGCGATATCTATACGCCGACGACGCGTCCCGGGCATCGCCTGCCGCATGCCTGGCTGGAGCACCAGGGACGCAGGTCATCGACGCATGATCTGTGCGGTCGCGGCCGTTTCGTGCTGCTCACGGGCAGCGATGGGCAGGCATGGAAGCAGGCCGCGGCGATGGTCGGTGAACAGCTTGGCGTCGTCATCGAGACCTACAGCATCGGCGCCGGCGGCGACTGTACCGATATCGACGGCACATGGAGCAAGCTTCGACAAATCGAGGACGACGGCGCCCTTCTAGTGCGACCGGATACGCATGTCGGGTGGCGCAGTGCCGGAGCCGTCGACAACCCCGTCCAAGCACTCGGCGATGCCTTGACGAGCATTCTCGATCGCCAATGAGAAAGCGGCAGCGGAGTTTTTGCGTCGCCGAGCTTGCGTATGGCTAAACCGAAAGTTGGATCGGTGCCGTTGCTGGCGAAGAAAAGCGCTCGCGGCCAACGCCGCAGCCATGCGGCACGCCTGACCACGCGTGCGCAGAAGCCTCTCAAGAAAAAAGAAACCACGGAGAAGAAGCCGCGCGGCGCCGATGTGCGCGAGCGCGTGCTGCACGCGGCGCTCGAATGTTTTGGCGTCTTCGGCTTTGAAGGTACATCCACACGCGCGGTCGCTGAACGCGCCGGCCTGAGCCATCCGCTGCTGCTGTATCACTTCGTATCGAAGGAGCAGTTGTGGCACAGCACCATGGAAGATGTCCTCAGCCACTATCGGCAGAAGCTCGACGAGCGGCTGGCCAGGACCGATCGCCTGAATGCCGCCGAAGGCCTGCGCGCGTTCGTCGAAAACTTCGTGCGCTTTTCCGCGCGCGTGCCGCAACTGCAAAGAATCATGACGCAGGAAAGCACCCAGGGAAGCGAACGCATCCACTGGCTGCTCGACACCCACCTGAAAGTGTCGTTCGCGGCAATCTGCAAGCTGATCCGGCGGGCGCAAGCGGCGGGCCAGGTGAGACGCGGCGATCCCGCGCGGCTTTATTACGCGATCGTCGGTTTGGGCGGAACGCTGCTGTCGGTCTCGAGCGAATTCAAGATTCTCACCGGCCGCGACGTCTTCATCGAAACCGAGCTGCGAAAAACCATCGGCACGATCTGCGATTTTCTGTTCGTCTGATTCGCGTCAGAACAGCGCCGGCTGTTCGATGACCAGCGGTGCATCGCTGAAATTGCCCAGGCCCACGCCGACCAGGCGATAACGCGTCTCCGTGCCCAGCTCCACCTTGTCGCGCAAATCCAGCGCGATGGCGGTGAAACTTTCCAGGCTCGCCGGCGGTGTTGGCGGCGTGTGGCTGCGGGTGAGAATGCGGAAGTCCGAAGTCTTGAGCTTGAGCACCACGGTGCGGCCGGTGCGCGGCGTCTTGCGGGCGGCGGTCCAGGTTTTCTCCGCGAGCCGCTCGATGTGCGGGCCCAGTTCGGACAAGGGCAGATCCTGCTCGAAGGTGTCTTCCGCCGACACCGACTGCGTCGGCCGGTCGGGCTGCACGCGGCTGTCGTCGATACCGCGCGCGAGCTCGTACAACCGGCGTCCGTAGCGGCCGAAGTGCAGCTCCAGATCGGCAAGCCCGAGCGCGCGCAAGTGTTCGACTTGCGTGACTCCCAGCGCCTGCAGACGCTCGCCCGTCACCTTGCCGACACCCGGCAAACGCGCAACCGGCAAGGGCAGCAGAAACGCGTCGACCTGTTCTGGACGCAGCACGAAGAGGCCGTCGGGCTTGCGCCAGTCCGACGCGATCTTCGCCAGGAACTTGTTCGGCGCGACGCCAGCCGAGGCCGTGAGCGACAGTTCTTCGCGAATCTGCCGGCGAATGTCCCGTGCGACCGCGGTCGCGGTCGGCAGCCCGGTCTTGTTGGTGCTGACGTCGAGAAAAGCTTCGTCCAGCGACAACGGTTCGACCAGATCGGTGTGCCGCAAAAAGATCTCGCGCACTGCCCGCGATACCGCGCGATAGCGGGTGAAATCCGGCGGCACGAAGACCACGTCCGGACACAGCCGCTCGGCGCGCACCGCCGGCATTGCCGAGCGGATGCCGAAGCGTCGCGCTTCATACGAGGCGGCGCAGACCACCGAGCGCCCGCCGCGCCAGGCCACGACTACCGGACGGCCACGCAGGCCCGGATCGTCGCGCTGCTCCACGGATGCGTAGAACGCATCCATGTCCACATGGATGATCTTGCGGATCAAGGCCCGGTGCGGATCGCGGCGGCGCGCGGCGCGGAGTTGGGAATGGATTCGGCGCGTCGCATCTCGGCGTTGTCGAACAAGGCGCGGTCTTGGAGCCAGGCCCGGAATAGCGGCGTGGCGTCGTTGCCCCAGAACACTTCGGTATTGGCGACGAGGCTCGGCACGCCGAACACCTGCGCGGCAATGGCGCGATCGAAATTTTCCCGAAGCGCCTTTTTGACGGCGTCGGCGGACAGTGCCGCAAGGTCCTCGATGCCGAGGCTCATCGCCAGCGGCGCGATCGCGCCGGGGCTATCGACCGCGCGTCCCTGGCCCCAGATCCAATCGAAGATCGCAGTGATCGCCTGCGGCGTGTTGCCAGCCGCGAGGCAAAGACGCAGGGCGAGGATCGGGTTGAACGGATGCGTCGGCGGAAAGCGCATCGGCAGCCCGGCCTGCTGCGCCTGCCACATCGCCATGCGGTAGGTGAAGCGGCGCTTGGCGGGCTGTTCAGCGGGACCGATGCCGCCGTGATGATCGAGGATGGCGCCGAACAAGACGGGCCTTGGATCGATGGTGATGCTTGCCTGCAGGGCGCGGATCTGGGGCCATTGCAGATAGGAGAACGGGGAGATGAAATCGAAATACCAGTCGGTTTGCATGGGGGGCTCCTTTGACCGCGAGAGGATAGCTTTTGGTTGGGGCTGTCGCTCTTGGCCTGTGCGTGCTGATGGTTTGCACGCCTTCGGCGGGAGTTACTTCTCTTTGCTTGTGCAAAGAGAGTAACCAAGAGAAAGCACACCCTGGTTCCGCACTTTCGCTACGCGAAAGTCCCCTGCGCTGCTCGCCTGCTCCGGACCGGCGCCAACGCGACATCCC
>CAXTSJ010000036.1:0-30874 GCA_964246995.1 uncultured Hydrocarboniphaga sp. | reverse complement strand
CGTCCAGCCCATCGTCGCGCGCAGCCAGCTTTGCACCGGGCCGGCGAACTGCAGCTGATCTGCGAGGCCATGGAGCCCGCCGGCCAGGGCGCGCTGCTGCTGGCCTTCGAGCGGCTCAAAACGAGACTGCAGGCCGAAGGACTGTTCGACGCCGCGATCAAGCGGCCGATTCCGCCGGTGCCGCGCGCCATCGGCCTGATCACCTCGGCCACCGGCGCGGCGATACAGGACGTGCTCACCGCGCTGCGGCGGCGCTTTCCGCTGGTCACGGTTTATTTTCATCCGGTGCCGGTGCAGGGCGTCGAGGCCGCGCCGGCGATCGTGGCGGCGCTGCGCAGTCTGCCGGCGCGCGCACCGGTGGACGTCGTGCTGCTGGTACGTGGCGGCGGCTCGCTCGAAGACCTGTGGGCGTTCAACGAGGAGGCCGTGGCGCGAGCGGTGCGCGCCTGCGCGGTGCCGGTGATCTGCGGCGTCGGCCACGAGGTGGATTTTTCCATCGCCGACTTCGCCGCCGATCTGCGCGCGCCGACGCCCACCGCCGCAGCCGAGCTATGCACGCCGGACGTCGCCCAGTGGCAGCGCACGCTCCTGCTGCATCGCGACGCGATCCAGCGCTGTTGGCAACAGGGTCGGCAGCGTCGACAGGAACAGTTGCGCCAAATTCTGCAGCGCCTGCTGGCGTTGCATCCGGGCCGGCGTCTGCGCGACCGAACGCAGGCGCTGGACGAACTGGAACTGCGCCTGCAGCGCGCGCTGCGTGCGCGTCTGCAGCGCTGGAGCGGACGCAGTCGCGACCTGGAGCGACGGCTGCGCGGGTCGCGCCTGAGCGAACAGCTGGCGGCGCTGCAGATCGAGCGTCGACGCCTGCATCGGCGGCTGCTGCGGCACTGGACTGCACGGGTCGACGGCAGCCGCGCCCGGCTCGGCGCGGCGGAATCCCTGCTCAGTAGCTTCAACCCGCAGGCCGTCCTCAATCGCGGCTATGCCATCGCCCGCGATGGCGCGGGCAGGGTCCTGCGCGATCCGGCGCAGGTGGCCGCAGACGATGTGGTCGACCTGCAGCTCGCCCTGGGCGCTCTGAGACTGCGGCGCGCCCGGGACTGAGCGTCCGCCTAGGGCGCGACCGGCGGCGTGATGGTCAGCGGCGTCGTTACCGTCAGTGCAGTGCCGCCGGACAGCGCCGAGGTGATGGTGATGTTGAAGGTCCTGTTTTCGGTCACCGTGCCTGCCGGTCCAACGGCGGGACCGCTGGCGACCAGGAATGCCCGGTCGTCATCTGAAAGCGCGGAAAGCGTGACGGTTACCGGGATCGGCTGCGTGCGAGCGCCGCCGTCGAAACTACCGATGCCGGTGTACGTTTGCGCGCCGCCCTGCGCAACGGTCGCCGAGGTGGGGTCGATGGCGAACGAGGTCAGCGTCCCGGCCACCGGCGTGATCGTCAACGCATTGCTGGTGAACGCCTGGTCCTCCCGAGGCCCGGTGGTGAGTCCGTTGCCATCGCGATCCAGGAAGCAGCATTTGACGACGACATCGGCCGCGGCACCGGCGGTGACGGCGCTTACGGTTCCGTTGAAGACCGCAAGTTGGGTCTTGGTAGCGTCGACCAGCGAGTAAGTCGAGATCAGCGCGGAGCTGACATCCTGCTCCGGTCCGTCGCCGAAATCGGCAAAGGCCAGGGGTGCTTCGGTATTGCCGACGACCAGTTCGCCGTTGAAGCCGGTCTGGTGCTGCAGCACCAGTCGCTGCATGTCGGCAACGCGCGCGGTGGTGCCCACGGTGCGCCCGCAGGCCGGCAGGCTGAACTCAACGTTGACCGGGCCACCCGGATTGAAGCCGACGACGGCATTGGTGTTGGCGGTGTCGATCCGCGCCACGGTGTCGACCGCAGGGTTGACCCGTAGGATCTTGCTGGTGTTCATCGGATCGAACGTCTGGCGAACCCCGTCGACCAAGGACGTGAGCGTGTAGAACAGCCGCGAATTGGTTGCGATGCGCGCATCCAGCGGTGCGATCTGCAGGCCAACGGTCGGCTTGACGGTCAGCGTGACCGAGGCGGTCAGATCGAGATAATCCGCGGTGATCGTGGTCGTGCCGACGCTCACCGGCGTCACTGTGCCCGGGCCGAAGAACAGCGTCGGGTCGGTCGGCGACGGCGTGTCGTTGAGGTTGCTGATCGCCGCCACAGCCGGATTGGAGGAGCTCCAACGCACGCGGCCGGTGAACGTTCCCAGACTGTCATCGGCTTTGCTGAACTGGCCGATCGCCGAAATCTGCTGGCGCTGGCATTCGAAGGCATCGATGTTGGTCGGCGAGCCCTGTGCCGCCTCCGCGGTGGTCGGCGTGCCATTGACGATCCGCAAGCTCTTCAGCGCGTTGCCCTGGCCTACGCCGTTGCAGGCCGCCAGGGTCAGGGCGGAGCCCAGGCAGGTGAAAGCAAACAACACGCGGCGCTTCATCTTCGACATTCGGGTTCCTGGAGTGCTGCCTGTGAGGGTGAGATCAAGCAACGGGCGTTGCGCCCTTGGGCTGGACCGTGGAACGGATCGACAGTTCACGCAGCTGGCGTGCATCGACACCGCCGGGCGCCTTGGTCATCGGGTCGTGCGCGGTCTGGGTCTTGGGGAAGGCGATGACTTCGCGGATCGAGGCGGCGCCGGTCATGAGCATGATCAGACGATCCAGCCCCAGCGCGATGCCGCCGTGCGGCGGCGCGCCGTAAGACAAAGCCTCGAGCAGAAAGCCGAACTTCTCCTGCTGCTCTTCGGCGCTGATACCGAGCAGATCGAACACCGCTTCTTGCACATCGGCACTGTGGATACGCACCGATCCGCCGCCGATCTCGACGCCGTTGAGCACGATGTCGTAGCCCTGGCTGAGGATGGTGCCCGGGTTGGCGCGAATCTCGGCCGCGTCGAACTGCTTGGGTGCGGTGAAGGGATGGTGCAGCGAGACCCAGCGATCGCCGTCGGCCTCGAACATCGGCCAGTCCACGACCCACAGTGCGGACCAGCCGCTCTTGGTGATGCCCAGATCGTTGCCGACCTTCAGGCGCAGCGCGCCGAGCGCGTCGCAAACCACCTTGGCCTTGTCGGCGCCGAAGAACAGGATGTCGCCGTCCACCGCGCCAGTGCGCTCCAGAATGCCGGCGAGCGCAGCATCCGAAAGGTTCTTGACGATTGGTGACTGCAAGCCCTCGCGACCGCGTCCCTTGTCGTTGACCTTGATCCAGGCCAGGCCGCGCGCGCCGTACAGGCCGACGAAAGTGGTGTAGCCGTCGATCTGGCCGCGGCTGAGCTTCTCGCCGCCGCCGGGCACGCGCAGCACCGCGACGCGGCAGGCCGCATCCTTCGCCGGGGTGGCGAAGACCTTGAAGTCGGAGTCCGCGACCAGGTCCTTGATCTCGATCAGTTCCAGCGGATTGCGCAGGTCGGGCTTGTCGGAACCGTAGCGGCCCATCGCCTCGGCGTAGCTCATGTGCGGCAGCACGCCCAGATCGACACCGAGCACCTTGGCGAAGATGTCCTTCACCAGGCCCTCGATCATCGCCATGATCTCGCCCATCTCCATGAAGCTGGTTTCGACGTCGAGCTGGGTGAATTCCGGCTGGCGGTCGGCGCGCAGGTCCTCATCGCGGAAGCAGCGCGCAATCTGGTAATAGCGGTCCAGGCCCGAGACCATCAGCAGCTGCTTGAACAGCTGCGGCGACTGCGGCAGCGCGAAGAAACTGCCGGGATGGGTACGTGAGGGCACCAGGTAATCGCGGGCGCCTTCGGGCGTGGCGCGGGTCAGGATCGGCGTCTCCACATCGACGAAGCCGTTGTCATCCATGTAGTGGCGGATGCGGCGGATGACGTCGTGGCGCAGGCGCAGGTTCTTCTGCATCACCGGCCGGCGCAGATCGATGTAGCGATAGGTCAGGCGCGTGTCCTCGCCCACCGTGTCGTCGTCGATCTGGAACGGCGGGGTCTCGGACTTGTTGAGGACTTCGATGTCCTTCGCCAATAGCTCTATCTTGCCGGTGGCCAGGCCCGCGTTCTCGGTACCGGCGGGGCGCGGACGCACACGGCCGGTGAGGCGCACCACGTACTCCGAGCGCAGACGATCGGCCGCGGCAAAAGCGTGCGCGGTGTCCGGGTCGAACACGCATTGCAGGATGCCTTCACGGTCGCGTAGATCGATGAAGATCACGCCGCCGTGATCGCGGCGCCGGTGCACCCAGCCGCAGACGGAAACGGTTTCGCCGGTCAGGGCTTCTGTCACCTGGCCGCAGTAATGGGTACGCATCATGGGGTCGAATGGGGGCTCTCTACCGAGCCGCGGACTTGTAAGGCCGCGCATTGTACGGGCTGCGCCGGTCGCGGTCGAAGCAGGCTTGCCGACGCAGATCGGCTGCGCTTGCCGCAAGCCGACCGGATTTGAGTCAGGCGGCTGGTGCTGGTGACGCAGGCTTGGGCGCCGGCGCGGCTTCCGGTTTGCTGGCTGGCTTGGGCTCGGGCTTGGCTTGCGTTTTGGATTCGGCAACTGCCTCCGGCTTGGCATCGCTGGCTGCGGCGCTGCTGGCGGGAGCGGCATCCGCGCTATCGCCCGCCAGATTGCGCTTGCCTTCGGACTTGAAGTCGGTCTCATACCAGCCGGCGCCCTTGAGCCGGAACGCCGCCGCGGACATCTGCTTGGTCAGCGCCGGCTTGCCGCAGACCGGGCAGTCGCGAGCATTGGGCTCCGAGATGCGATGCGAAATCTCGGACAGGCGTCCGCACTCGCTGCACAGGTATTCGTAGAGGGGCATGGATAACCAAAAGGTGGACTTGGGAACTGGGGTTGCGCCGGCCAAGGCCGGCGAATCGCCTCGGAATGATGGGGCGGCGGCCGTCATTTTCAAGCGTCGCCTCGGCGCGGTCTAGGGCGCGCCGCTGACGCTACGCACGTGCTCGTCCTTGAAACTCACCGTGCGGCGCTTCTTGCCGTCGCGCCAGGTCCAGCGCTCGCCGGCCTCGGACGATTGGATCTGCGCCGGCTCGCCCCAGACCTGACGCACCTGCGCCGGACTCATGCCCTTGATGACGCGGCCTTCGATCAGCGCACGATGCAATCGTTGATCCTCGGCCTGGGCAAGGTCGTGGGCGCCCAGCCATTGCGCGTCGGCGCGATCGCGCTCGCGGCGTTCGCGCTCCAGGCGCTCGTCGTAGCGGCGTGCCAGGTCAGCGTTATGGCTGGCCTGGACCGTCGTCGGATTGCGCGTCACCAGGGGTTCGGCACCGGGCGCGCACGGGATGTCGGTAAACACCGGGACGCTGTCCCGCTCGCAGCGATAGATCTCGGCGGACGCGGCATCGGCGGACACCCAGCCGCCGATCGTCAGCGCCAAAGCCGGCAGAATCGATCTATGTGCCATGGTATTCCCCCGACGGCTTTTGCCCTGCGGATGCGCCCTGCCGCAAAGTTTGCTGCCGAGTCCGTCATCAAACCGTAAAATGGTGCTCATTTCGAAGGATCACGATCAGTCCATGAAGGCATTGATTCTCGCCGCCGGCCAAGGCAGCCGGCTGCTACCGCTTACCGCAACACGGCCCAAGTGCCTCATCGATCTGTCTGGCCGCACGCTGCTGGAGTGGCAGCTGCAGGCGCTGGCACATGCCGGAGTCGAAGAGGCGGTGGTAGTGACCGGTTTCGGTGCCGACCAGGTCGAGGCGATGCTGGCCGAGCGCGCCCCCGATGGTATTTCGGTGCGTACGCTCTACAACCCTTTCTACAAACTGGCCGACAACCTTGCGACCTGCTGGCTGGTGCGCAAGGAGCTGATCGGCACCTGCTTGATCCTCAACGGCGACACGCTCTTCGAACCGGCGATCGCCACGCGCCTGCTGGAGGCTCCGGCGGCGCCGATCACGGTCACCATCGACCGCAAGCCGAACTACGATTCCGACGACATGAAAGTCAGTTGCGAAGGCGCGCGGCTGCATGCGATCGGCAAGACGCTGGCGATGGAGACGGTCGGCGGCGAATCGATCGGTTTCCTGCGTTTTGCGCGCGACGGTGCGGCGGCTTTCGTCGCCGAGATCGAGCGCGTGATGCGCACGCCCGACGGCGTCAAGCTCTGGTACCTGTCGGCGATCAACGCTCTGGCGCAGTCGGGCTGCGCGGTGCAGGTGGCTTCGATCGAGGGCCTGCAGTGGGGCGAGGTCGACTTTCATCCGGATGTGGTGCGCGCCCGTAACATGACGGCATCCTGGTCGGCGCGCTGGCTGCGCTCGCCGGTGCTGCCGGCGGCCGGCGCATGAGCCGGGCCGTTCTAAAGTACCCTCGGCACTATTTCGAGCGCTACGTTCGCGCCACAATCGTGGTCAAGGAGAATCAATGAAGTCTTCGCCGGACAGCTTGCAGAACCCCGACCCGCCGACCGCCGCCGGCCGGCCGCGACTGTTCGTGTCCAACAGCAGCGATTCGGTGCGCATGTTCCGTCGCGACTGGATGGAGGCGCTATCCAAGGTGCACTGGTCGGTGCCGCTGATGGTGTATCTGCCGGTGGTGATCGGGCTTCTGTACTACGGCGTCGCCGTGCAGCAGGCCGGCCTGCCGACGATCGCGGCCTGGTTCATCGCTGGCGCATTCGCCTGGACGCCACTGGAGTACGTCCTGCATCGCTTCGTCTTCCATTACCACCCCACCAGCGCATGGGGACGCAGCCTGCATTTCGTGATGCACGGGGTGCATCACGATTATCCCAGCGACGCCCGCCGCCTGGTGATGCCGCCCACGGCCAGCATCCCCATCGTACTGATGATCTATGGAGTGGTCCGTCTGGTGGTTCCCGGGCACGCGCTGCTGTTCATGTCCGGGCTGCTCAGCGGCTATATGGCCTACGACATGATCCACTACGCCCTGCACCACGCCAGCTTCCGCAGCGGCTGGCTGAGGACGCTCAAGCAACATCACATGCGCCACCATTATTCCGACCCGAACCACGGCTTCGGTGTCAGCACGCGGATGTGGGACGACATCTTGGGGACGCGATTCAGCACGCCGCGGCCGGTCCGGCCCGATGGCGGCGAAGCCGCCTAGCTAAGAGACCGCAACGCGTCCATCGACCAGGCTTCTGGCCAGATCGAGATCAGAAGGCTTGTCGACATCCACGGCCGCCAGGCCGAACGGCATTTCGACCACACCCACGGTGGCGCCGGCCATGCTGCCGAGCCGCGCAAGCGCGGTTTCCAAACGCAGAACGCCGCCGACATAGCGCACCGCCATGCCCCAGCCCAGGCGCTGCAACATGCGCCAGGGTCGTTTGCGCAGGGCCTCGAAGTCGCGCCACAGACGCGCGACACCGGTGGCAGCGGGGTTTGCGAAATAGAACAGGTTGCAGCCGGAGTAGCGCCCCTCCCGAAACCGCAGCCAGGTCCGGCGCGTTTGCGGCAACGCCGCCAGCACTGCCTCGCTGCGGGCCAGCGCGGCGCTGACGTCGGCTCGCGAGGCGCTCGCCGCGTCGACAAAATAACGGACCCATTGCGGCTGCAGCAACGCGTGGTCGGCGGTGGTGACCAGCAGCGGCGTGCCGAGCCGCGCGATCGCGGCGACGACGCTGGCGCTGGGGCTGTCGGCGGCCGGATGTATTTCGAGCCTGCAGCTTCCGGCTGCGGCGATCAGGCCGGCGTGGCCGACCAGCAGCTCCGGGCGTTCGATCAGCACCACGATGGTCCGAACCGCGGCGACCGCCGAGAGCGCCGCCACGACCCGCTCCACCATTGGCCGGCCGCCGACCTCGATGAGCGCCTTGTGGCTGACGCCGGCGTATACGGCCAAGGGCTCGCCCGGCCCGCGCGAACCGGCGAGCACGACGGCGGTCAGTCCGTTCATGCCGGCGCTGCGAGCGGCTTGGAGTAGACCCGGTAGGTCTTGTAGGCGACGCCGCCAATGCTTTCGAGGACTTTGCGCATCCGCAGATTGTCCTCAAGAATCCAGGACAGTTCGATGTCACGGTAACCGCGCTCCAATGCGCGCGCACGCATCGCGCCGATCAGCAGGAACGGCACCACGCTGGAACCCAGGCCGGTGGCAAAACTACGGCGAATGCCCATCAGCGGCACCCGCCCGGTCTTGACGTCGGCGACTTTCAGCCGCCACAGCAGCTTGGCCCAGTTGAAGGGCAGCAGCTTGCCGCCCAGGTCGCGGATCGCCTCGTTGAGATTCGGCAGCAGCACGCCGAAGCCGACCGGGACGCCGTCCCATTCCGCGATCGGCACCAGCTTGGGATCCAGCAGTGGCTTGAGCGATTTGCCCAGGTGGTCGATCTCGGCCGGCGTGTAGGGCACGAAGCCCCAGTTGGCGGACCAGGCGTCGTTGAAGATCGAGGTGATGGTGTTGATCTCCTGGTCATAGCGCCGGCGATCGAGCGGCCGGATCACCAGGCGATCGAGCGAACGCGCGACCATGCGCTTGAGCACCGGCGACGGCGGCCGCGTGATGTCCATCAGATAGGCGATCAGATCTTTCGCCTTGGTGTAGCCAAGAGACTCCAGTTGCCCGGCCGCATAGCGCGGATCGTGCGGCATCATCAGCATCGGCGGGGTGTCGAAGCCGTCGATCAGCAGACCGGTTTCCTCGTTGATGGAAAGGTTGAACGGCCCCATCACGCTGCGGCAGCCGCGTTGAATCAGCCAGGTTTCCGCTGCCGCGAACAGCGCCTGGAATACCGCCGCATCGTCGATCGCGGCAATCAGCCCGAAGTGGCCAACGCCCTGCTCGACGAACATCGGCGCCAGCTTGTCGATCTGCGCGCTGATCCGGCCGACGTCGCGGCCGCCCTGCCTCGCCAGCCAGAACTGCACGTCGGCGTGCGCGAAGTAAGGGTTGTGCTTGGCCGACAGCGATTCGCGACGTTCCAGCTCCAGCGGCGCGACGTAGAGCGGATCGTTCGCCTGCAGCACGGCGGGCAGACGGATGAAGCGGCTGAACTCGTCGGCGGTGACGACTGCGACGATCTCGATGGCGCGATTACTGGGAGTGTTCATTCGGGACGTGGCTCCTGCAGGCCCTGGACGTAAGCAAGCTGGTAGGTCCGAGCGGTATGCCAGAACAGGGTCAGCAGTTGCCAGGCGGCCACCAGATAAAAACCCACGAGGCCCAGACCGAGCAGCAGCGCGATGGCCATGATGGTCATGTTGGTGTTGCGCCGGGCGATAAAAGTGCGAACCCGGGTATCGAGCGGAGTTGCCGCATGCAGCCCGAACCCCAAGCGCCGCTTGGCGACCAGCAATACCAGGCGGTCGGCAACGTAGGCGGCGTTGAGCATCACCATGGCGACCCACAGAGGTTGCGGCCAGGCGTGCGCGCCCAGGCCCACGGCCCAGCCCCAGTACCAGAACGGCGGATGGACGACATCCAGCCCGTGGTCCAGAAAATTGCCAATCCGGGAATCGGTCAGGGTAAGGCGGGCGAGTTTACCGTCGACGCTGTCCAGCACCGCCATCGCGAACGCGGCGATGAAGCCACTGGTGAAGTAGCTGCCTGCGAACAACGGCACGGCGAGAAAGGCCAGGACGATCGACAGCACCGTGATCGCATTGGGATGTATGCCCAGACGCGCGCTGGCGCGCACCATCGGCCAGACCAGGGCCGGGAACACCCATCGGGTGAGAAAGTCGGTCGAACCCTTGTAGTTGGACCAGAACAGCCAGCGCTCGATCTGGCCGCGCGCTACCTTGTCTGGCACCGCGAACAGCCAAAACGGCAGCACCCGGCGCAATTTGGCGACGAAGCCCGGCATCTCTTCGTCGCCCAGGCGGCGCGCGACGCCCGCCCGGAGTAGCGCGTCGACCACGTCGAGCACTCGGGTGGCATCCGCCGGAATGTGGTCGGCCAGCTCGGGGCCGAGCATCAGTACGGCGGCACGCCGGTCGCCCTCACCCAACTCGGCGACACAAGCGTCAGAACGGCCCAGCAAAAATTTGATCAGTCGCGGATCGACCGCCGTGGCGCCATCGATCACCAGCAGCGGACCGCCGTTGCGGATCAGCGCGGCGCGCAGCCGCTGGCCGAGCAGGGCCGCGTCTTCACCAGGGCCCTGGTCCGACCAGGTGATGGTCGCGCCGCTGGAATACATCACCGCATCCGGCGCCAGCTCAAGCTTGGCGACCGTGCGTTCCAGCCGCTCCAGCGGCGGCAGGCCGAACAGCGCCAATCCCGGCACCGAACTGTCAATCCAGATTTTCAACACCGCGCTGGTTCTCCTGATTGTTCTAGTTGGAGTCGTAACGTCTCAGGAAACCGAAGCCCAGGGCGCCGAACAGCAACAGCGGGAGCCCGGCGGCGACGATCGCTGGCAGCGTCCCTGCTTGTCCGAGAGAAGCCAGCAGACCCATGCTGAGCTGAAAGCCCAAGCCGCAGCCCAGCGCCACCAGCAGCTGTCCTCCGCCCTCTCCGCCCCGCTGCACCGCCCGCGTCGCGGGCAGCGCCAGCAACAGCATCACGCCCAGCGCCAGCGGCGCAATGTAGCTGCGATACAGCACGGTGCGGTAATAACTCGCCGGGCGGTCGCCGACACGTTCTCCAGCCAGCACGCCCAGCAGGGCGGTGCTGGACAGTGGCAGTTGCGGATCCTGGGCGCGCGCCAGATCCTCAGGACGCAGGTTGCTGGCCCATTCCCGCTGAGCCTGCCGACTGCGTTGCACCGTGCCTTTGCCGATGCGCAGCTCGGCGACGTCATGCATCAGCCAATGGCCCTTTTCCCAGTCCACCGCGCTCGCCGACAGGCGCCCGGCGTACTGGCCATCATCGCCGCGACGATAGGCGCTCACGCCCTGCAGATGGCGGCCGTCGCGGCTGGCTTCGGCGATCGATACCAGCCCGTCGTCGGTACGAAACCAGGCGGTCTTGCTCTTCTTGGCGTCGTCGTTGTCGCCAGCATCGGTTTCGGAGCCATGCCACCAGACGGCCAGAGCCGCCTCGGCTCGCGGCATGACGCGATCGGACACCAGAAACTGCAGGACCGCCATGCCGACCGCCACCGGCAGCATGGCGCGCAGGATCCAGCCCAGGCGAATGCCGGCGGCGCGGATCGCGATGAGTTCATGGTTGCGGGCCAGCGTGTAGAAGGTAAACAGGCTGCCGATGAGCATCGCCAGCGGCATCGCTAGCGACAGCTCCGCTGGCAGGCGCAGCAAAGCGTAGTGCAGGATGCCGCCGACGCCGAGCTTGCGCTTGAGGATGTCGGTAGTGACGTCAAGCAGTTCCATCACCTGCAGCAGCGCGGTGAGCGCCACCAGCACGCCGATGGTCTGCGTCGCCAGAGTGTTCCGCAGGTAGCGCTCCAGCGGCCTTTTCATGCGGCCGACGCCTTGGGCTTGGCGCGGCGCAGGCTGATGCCGCCGATCAGCGTCTCGACGAAGCCGACCGCGCGCGTCACCGGATTCTGGCCCGGGCTGGACAGACTGCCGCGAAACAGCCAGACGGCGATGGCGGCGAACACCGCGACCGGGGTCCACACCGCCGGGATGGCCGGCACCTTGCCGGTCTCGGCGAGGCTTTCGCCCAGCTGCACGCCGTGATGCAAGAACAGCAGCAGCAGACAGGCGATCACCACGCCCGGCGCCCGGCGTCCTCGCTTGGACGCCATGCCCAGCGGGAAGGCGAGCAGCGGCAGCAGCGGCACGGTGAGAGCCCGGGCCAGGCGCGCATTGAGTTCACCGGCCAGTTCGGCAATCGGAATCGGCGGCGCCGGGTCCTGCATCGCGCGCCACAGTTCGGGCAGGGTGAGTTCGCGCTCGGACTCGCCACGGGGCCGGAACGGTGCGGTGTCCGGCGTGAAGTCCTCATTGGCGGTGCCGTGCACGAAATGCAGATCCTCGACCTCGCCGCCGCTGTCTTCGCGGACGATGCGTCCGTCCTCCAGCTCCAGCAGCAGCTGGCGGCCGTCGCGGGTGGTGAGAAGCTTGCCGCCGCGCGCCGTGGTGACCTCGTCCACGCCGTCGAGGTTGCGGCGGATGAAGACGCCGGTCAGCGTCCGTCCGGTGGCATCGACCTGGTCGGCGGTGAGCACGAAACCGCGCCCGGCGTCGGCGAATACGTTCTCCTGCACGCGCGCGTCCCAGGCGCTATGGATCGCGTCGTACAGCACCACGTGATAGCGGTAGCGGCTGTAGGGCTGCAGATACCCGTAGAGGTACAGGCTGAAGATCGACAGCAGCACCGCCACGATCAGAAAAGGCCGCGTCAGCTCGACGATCGAACGGCCGGCGGCGAGCAGGGCGTCCAGCTCGTTGTCCTCGCCCAGCTTGGTGACCACCATGAAAATGCTGGCGAAGAACGCAGCCGGCAAGGCCAGCCCGACGTAATGCGGGATGAGGTTGGCGACCATCAGAAACACCGGTCCGAGGCCGGACCCGGTCGCCGCCACCAGGTCGAACAGGCGCAGCAGGCGCTCGAGCGTCATCGCCAGCAGCACGACGCCCAGCGACAGAGCGAGCGGCGGCCACAACAAGCCGGTCAGATAGCGCTCGACGATGCCCCGACGGATCACGCCCCGGAAGTCCAACGCGCCCGCAGCGTCGCGGTCAGTGCCTGCAGTTGCGGCGCGGTCAGAGACACGGCCGTGTCGAGCGCGGGCGGCCCCGGCCATCCGGCATCGGCAAAGTCCTGGCCATCGTACCGGCGCGCGCTGGAATAACGCGGCAGGACGTGGAAGTGCACGTCCGGGTCCAGCATCATCAACATCAGGTGATTGATGCGCTCGTACTCGACAAAGCCTCGCAACAGGCGCTCGACTCCGGCAATCACCGGCTGCAGCGCGGCGAAGGCCTCGGCATCCAGGTCCCCGGCAGCGGCAACAGGAGCGCGGCAGACCACCACCAGCGAGCCCAGCGTCGGCTGCTTGGGGCGCAGCAAGACCAACCAGGGACCGTGTTCGGCGATCAGGGTGTCGGGATAGCCGAATTTGCGGGCGGTGGCGTTGGGCATCGGGGAGGCGGCCTGAACGGTGACACGCGAGTGTAACGCGGCGCCGGCGGCTTACCGCGTCAGCCAGAGCTTGAAGCGGCCCGCCGTAGCGAATTGCCCGACGGCCGCGTCCCAGCGCCGCACGCCGATCGACAAATGCCAGCCGCCAATCCCGTTGTCCAGCGACAGCAGATGCCAGCGCGAACCTTCGTCCTTGGCGTTGGGTACCGCCGACGCCGACGGCAAGCCAAGGCAAAGAATGGACCCCTGCGGACCGGACAGACGATCGAAGCAGGCGTCGCGCGCATGGCCATGGATCACCAGCTCGGCGCCGGTGCGCTGAAGCACCGCCCGCAGATCCGCCGCGTCCGACAGCGCCTTGCGCCGCGACACCGCCCCGGCAGCCGGCGGGTGGTGCAGCATCAGCACCCGGCACAGGCCGCGCTCCGTGTACTGGCTCAGCAGCGCTTCCAGACGCAGCAGTTGCTCGCGGCCGACACTGCCGCTCGCCAACAATGGCAGTGTCGGCCAGGCGGTGCGCAGGCCGATCAGCGCCAAGTTGCCGCGCACGCGCACATAAGGCCAGCCAGACGCGCCGTCGTCTCCGCTCATCCAGGGGCTCCATAGCCCGAGTCCTTGCTCGGGGGCCATGGCGACCAGGGCATCGTGGTTGCCGGGGACGATTGACACCGTTTTGGCTGGCCCCAGATTCTCCAGCCAACGCGCCGCCTGCCGAAACTCGTCGGGCAGGGAAAAATTGACGATGTCGCCGGTCACCGCGATGTGGTCGGGGGCAGAAGCCTTGATGTCCGCGATTAGCGCGTCGAGTATCTGCCCCTGCTGCAAGCGGCTGCGGTTGCGCTGCCAGGACCAGGCGCTGAGCTGGCGCTTGGAGAAGCGTTGCCTCAGGCTCAGTACGGGTTCGAAAGCGAGATGCGGATCGGAAAAGTGCGCAAGCGTCGTCGCGGTCACGGATAATGGCGGCTCTTTTTTCTTGGCCGATCATGACACAGCAGGCGCGCTCCTCATCCCGCGGCGACATCGCCCTGAGCGCGCTGATCGTCGGCGATGCGCCGGTGCACCTCTGGGGCCTGAGTTCGCGGGCGCGCCTGCAGCGCCAACTGCCGCGCCTGGGCCTGACTGAAGTCGAGCGTCTCGACGATCTGCTGCAGACCGGCGTCGACCATGTGCTGGTCCTGCACGCGGGCTGGGTGTTCGACGAGCCGCTGGTGCAGGCCCTGCGCGACGCGCCGGTGAACACGGTGCTGGCCGACGCCGATTCGGCCATACCCGTCGCCGCCAAACTGCGGGTGATCGACGCGCAGCCGGTTTTGCAGACCCTCGGCCAGCACGGTGCGCTGCCTGGTGGCCTGGACGTCCGCACGCCCGCCACGCTGGCCAGCCAGTACAACAACAAGCTGCGTAAACGCGAGGCGCCATACCTGCTGCCGCTGAGCGCAAGCACCCTGCCGGCGATCGAGAAGCGCATGTTCGCCGGGTCCTACAAGGGGGTGACCGATGTGGTCACCAAATACCTGTGGCCGGTGCCGGCTCGGCATGTGACCCGGTTCTGCGCGACGGTCGGCATCACCCCCAATCAGGTGACCTCGGCCAGTCTGCTGGCGGTGATCGCCGCGTTCTGGGCGTTCTGGCACGGCCATTTTGCCGCTGGATTGGTCGCAGCCTGGGCCATGACCTTTCTCGACACCGTCGACGGCAAGCTCGCCAGGGTGACGCTCAACTCCTCCAAGTTCGGCGACGTGTTCGACCACGGCATCGACCTGATCCACCCGCCCTTCTGGTGGTGGGCCTGGATCGTCGGCTTGTCGGCGGTCGGGCTGCCACTGGCGTCGTCGTCGGTGGTTCTGGGTATTGTCATCGTCGGTTACGTGGCGCAGCGCATCGAAGAAGGCCTGTTCCAAACGCTGTTCGGCATCGAGATGCATATCTGGCGGCCATTCGACAGCTTCTTCCGATTGATCACGGCGCGGCGCAATCCCAATCTGCTGTTGCTGACCCTGGCCCTGATCGCGGGACGCCCCGACTGGGGCATGCTCGCGGTGGCGTCTTGGACCTTGATCTGTCTGGGCGTCCACGCGCTGCAAATCATGCAGGCAGCACTGGCGCGACGTCGCGCGCCCATCACCTCATGGCTGAGCCGCTAGCAGTTCGGCAGCGCGAATCGGCAAAGCCTCGTCAAGTCAGGCAGCGGAGCGTAAGCTTTCACTCAGCTTTCCGCGGCCTCGATGCCTGCTCCTTCCAGCAAGAGACTCCAACTTAATGATCCGCCTTCGTCCCCAAGTCCCTCGCGAAGACCTGATGCGTCTGATGCAATTCAGGCCCTGGCATACGCACGCAAAGATTGCGTTCTTCGTCGCCATCATGGTCGCGCTTGGCGCGATCGCGTGGACCACACCGGTGACGGAAGTGAAATGGGCCGCCTATGTCGGCCTGGGCTACATGCAGATGAGCATGGTCACCTTCATGCACGACGCCACCCACAACATCCTGTTCGAGCCGCGCTGGGAGAACTGGGCGTTCGGCATCATCGCCATGATTCCGCTGCTGGCCTCATTCGTGGCCTTCAAGGAAGACCACCTGGAGCATCACCGCTACAACCGGTCCTATCAGGACCCCGACTCTTTCACCATGGGCAAGCGCCGGCCGCTGGACTTCGTGGTGTTCTATGTCTATTTCGCCGCGAGCGCGGTGCTCAGCTTTTTGCACTTCAACCTGCTTTACCCGATCGCTAAGTTCAACCGGCGGAACTGGGGCATCCACATTTTCGAGACGCTGCTCAAAGTGGTGGTGTACGCGATCCTGCTCAGCTTTGCGCAGCGCCATGGCGTACTCGGCAAAACCTTGCAGGTGTGGTTATGGCCGGTGTTGTTCTTCTCGCTGTTCAACTCGATGCGCTTCATCGCCGAGCATTACGAGACGCCCTGGAACGAAGGCAAGCTCACCGGCACCCGCACGGTCATTTCAAACCCGGTGCATTCCTGGTTCTGGAACAACATCAACTGGCACATCGGCCATCATGTGTTTCCGCGCATTCCCTACTACAACCTGATCAAGCTGCATAAAATGATCGAGCCCGACATCGATGGTCTCGGTGCCCTGGTCGACAAGAGCTATGTCGCGGTATTCCTGAATGCCTTGAGGCGCGGCCCCGAATCCGAGCCGCGCCTGGCCGAATTTCTGAGCCAGAGGGGACGCGTGCGCAAGCGCGCCGAGGTGCTGTCACGGCGGGCGAGCGCGGCCTAAATGCGGTTTGTCGAAACCGGCGGGCCGCCAGCGCGGTGAAGCTCCCCGCCCTCATCCTCAATCCCCGCAGCAGCGGCAACAAGAAGGGCGGCAAGCCGGCCACGCCCAGGGGCATGGCATCGTCAGCTCCGACCACCGTGCCCGAATTGCGCGCAGTGCTCGCGGACTACGCGCGACAGGAGGTCGATCTGCTGATTGTCAGCGGCGGCGACGGGACCGTACGTGAGGTGCTCAGCGCGCTACCCGCGGCCTACGGACCCGCGCCGCTGCCGGCCATTGCCATCGTCGCGGCCGGCAATGCCAATTCGATAGCGCGCGATGTTGGTCAGACGCAACTCGGTGCCGACGCCCTGTCGCATCTGCTCGGCGCAGCTCGGGAAAATCGTTGGAGCCGCGACGAGAGGCGTTGCCCGATCGCGGTGCACTGGCCCGACGGTTCGTCCGAGCCCGTCTACGGCTTTTTCATCGGCGCTGCGGCCCTGTCACGCGCCACGCGCCACTTCCATGACCAGATCACCACTGGCGGCGCTCTGTCGGTGGTCATGACATTGGCGGCGGCAATGTCGCAGTCCTTGCGCAACAAGGACTCCTGGATGAGTGGCGACTGGTTGAAGCTGAGCGTCGACGGCCAGCCTGCACGCGATGGGCACCGCTTCATTTTCCTCGCCACCAGCCTGCACAAGTTGATGCTCGGCCTGTGGCCGTTCTGGGACAAGACCGGCGTCGATCATCATCCGATTCGCTATCTGGATATTGATGCGCATCCGCCGCGCCTCGGGCGCTCGCTATTGCCGCTGCTGCGTGGACGACCGACGCCGACAATGTTGCGCAGCGGGGCTTATCGCAGCGGCTTTGCTCGCGATCTGGCCCTGCAACTGGCGCCCGAGCAGACACTGATCATCGACGGCGAAGCTTTTGCGCCGGATAGCCAGGGCCGACTGGTTTTGAAGCCGGGCCCGCAGTTCCGGTTCGTTACGCTTTGAGTCCGTCCACCGCGGCCCTGATGCTCGAACTGGCGCCGGAGCTGGATCGCGACCTGCCGTCCGCTGTGCGCTCATTCGCCCGGCACCTGGCCTCCCGCGGAGGTAGCACCACGCTGGCGGTGCTCTTTTACGGATCGACGCTACGCACTGGCGATCTCGATGGACTGCTTGATTTTTACGTGTTGCTCGACGGCTTCGATGTCTGGCATCGCAATCGCCTGGAAGCCATGGCCAATGGCTGGCTACCGCCCACTGTTTCCTACGAACAGATCACGGTCGACGGCCGACATCTGCGAGCCAAAGTAGCGGTGCTCGATCTGAAACAGTTCCGCAAGGGCATGCGCGCCGCCGCTTTGGATACGACCTTGTGGGCGCGATTCGCCCAGCCCGTGGCGATCGCCTTCGTCGCCGACCGGCAGGCTTGGACCGCGGTTGCCGAGGCCATCGCCGAGGCGGTGAAAATCGCCGCTCGATGGGCTGCGATGCTGGGTCCGGACGAGGGAGCGCCGGATGATTTCTGGACGGCGCTGTTCGAGCGCACTTACGCGGCGGAGTTGCGCGTGGAAAGCGGCGGCGGACGGGCACGCACCCTGGTGGCGTCGGACCTCGATCGTTATCGCCGCCTGCTGCCGATGGCCTGGAGCGCGCTGGGAATTGGATTTGCCGCAGACGCGGTCACGGGCCGGTTGTGCCCGGCGCTTTCGGCGCAGCGAAGACGGGCTGGCGAACGCGCCTGGGCGCTGCGGCGTTTTCTCGGCAAACCGCTCAACCTGGCGCGCTTGGCCAAGGCCACTTTCACTTTCCAGAACGGGGCTGACTACGTCGCCTGGAAAGTCGAACGCCATTCGGGTTTGCGCCTGGAGCTGAGCGACTGGCAACGCCGCCACCCTCTTCTCGCTGCTCCCGGTGTTTTCTGGCGATTGCGCAAAAAAAAGGTGCTGCGCTAAGCGCAGCACCTTGGACAGCGTGCAGGCGACGCTCAGGCGACCAGCGCGACCTTGGGCTGCATCTGTGGCTGCAACACACCGAGCTGGTTGCCAATGTCGGCGAACAGGTTGATTGCCGTGTCGATCTGTCGATTGGAGTGCGCCGCGCTGATGCTGGCGCGTAGCAGCGGTTTGTTGGAAGGCGTCGCCGGCGGCAACGCCAGGTTCACGTACAACCCGCCCTGCAGCAGGGCATTCCAGAAACGCACCGCCACTTCACTGTCATTGACCGCCACGGAGACGATCGGGCTGGCCTGAGGACCGACCTCAAATCCGAGCAGGCGCAGGCCTTCATGCAGGCGCCGGGCATTTTCGTTGAGCTTGATACGCAGCGTCGTGTCGCTACGCAGACGGCGCAGCGACTGGATGGTCGAAGCGATCACCGCCGGCGGCAGTGAGGCGGTGAACATGTAGGGACGACAGGCGACGCGCAGCACTTCGAAGCCTTCGATGTCCGACACGCAGAAGCCGCCGACGCTGCCCAGGCTCTTGGAGAACGTGCCGACGATGAAATCGACATCGGCTTCGACGCCGGCCTGTTCGGCGAGACCGCGGCCGGTGGCGCCGAGCACACCCATCGAATGCGCCTCGTCGACCAGCAGGTAAGCGCCCATTTCGCGCTTCACCGCGGCGATCTCGCGTAGGGGCGATGAGTCGCCCAGCATCGAGTAGATCCCTTCCACGACAACCAGCTTGCTGCCGGGGGCGTCCTTGAGACGGCGCAAGCGCCGGTAGAGATCGTCCGGATCATTGTGGCGGAAGCGGATCACCGCACCGTGACCCAGCCGCGCGCCGTCGTAGATGCTGGCATGGCTGTCGGAGTCGAGAATCAGGTGATCGCCATGCCCGGCGAGCGTGGAAAGAATGCTCAGGTTGGCCTGGTAGCCGGTGCTGAACACCATCCCGTGCTTGCGCCCGTAAAAATCCGCCAGATCGAGTTCTAGCTGGCGATGGCCAGCGTAACTGCCGTTGGCAACCCGCGAGCCGGTGGTTCCGGTGCCGAAGCTGCGCACAGCGCGGACCGACTCTTCGATGCACTCGCTATCGAAAGTCAGCCCGAGATAATTGTTGGTGCCGAGCAGAATCGTCGGCCGGCCATTGATGACGCCTTCGGTCGAAGACAAGATCCGGTCGAAAGTGACTTTCAACGGATTGGAGTCCGCTGGACCGAGCCGCTCGTAGGTCCGCGCCAGATGATCAAACTTCGAAAGAATGGTCATACCCGCTCTGCTTTGGTGAGTGAAACAACCGCCTCAATGAGATCCTCGACGGTCACGATGTCTGCCACCCGATCCAGGGGGATCGAGATATCAAAGTGATCTTCGAGTGCCAGCATCAGATTCATCACTGCCAGCGAATCGAGACCCAAATCCTGAACGATCTGGGTGTCCCCGCTGATTTCGGCTGCGCCCGGTACGGCGGCTTTCAAAACCTTGACCACGTGAGCGTGGACCGCGTCGGAAGATAAGCTCATGCTCGCTATATAAATTAAGTCCGAGAACAACCCGGACCAGCCACTATATCGTCGTAATGCCCCCGCAAACAAATCTTAACGCAATTGCAACGAGGGCAAGGCCTGTGATTCATGACCGTTCAGCGGTCATTTCATAACCAGCCGACGGCTTGATAAAACTCAACTGCGTTTCGGAATCCCTGTTGCAGATCGTAGCAGGCCGGCGCGCGCTGTATCGGTAAAAGCTCGGTCGCCGACACACCCCACCGCGGATGCCGGAGCTCGCGCAGCTTAGCCGAGGTCAGCATGTTGCTGCGACCGGCAAGCGCCCCCACGTCGCCCAGGACCGCGGCTGATCGCAGCAGCGAAACGGGAAGCTGGAAGTATCGGCGAGGGGAAAGATGCAGCGCACCCGCGGCTGCCGCCATGATCTCGCGCCAGCTGTAGCCGTCCGGGCGCGAGTCCGCTACGGCGTGGGTGGCGGCGGTCGGCGGATGCTCAAGCAAGGCCGTGAGCGCGCGGCAAAGATCGTCGACATGGATCACCGCCGTACGCGCATCGGACTGGCCGATCAGGGGCACCCAGGCCAGTGCCGCAAGCTGAAAGAAGACGAGGGTTTCCCGGTCGCCGGGGCCGTAAACCGCAGGAGGCCGCAGGATGCTCAGACGCGATCCCAGCAGGCTGCGCACCACTTCTTCGGCCGCGCACTTGCTCGCTGCGTAGTCAGACAGCGCCGGCTCGCGCGCCGCCAGGCTGGAGACCAGAATCGTGTGCGCTGTGGGGGCGTGCTCGCGCACGGCATCGGCCAGTGCGCGGCTGCCGTCGCGGTTGGCGATGAAATAATCCGCGCGTCGCGGGGCCTTGATCAGGCCGGCCAGGTGGACGACCGCGGCCGCGCCGCGCACCAATGCGCGCAAACTATCTGGCTGCGCAAGGCTGCCGGGCACCAGTTCGACAGATCGATCACCCCAGCCTAGATCCGAGGGATCGGATCTCACGAGAATGCGGGCTTGCCAGCCGGCGTCGGCCAGCATCGGAATCAGGCGCCGGCCAATGAACCCAGTGGCACCCGTGACCGCGACGACCGGCCGGGTCGCCGCCGAATCCAGTTCAGGCTTGATGAAGAGGCCCAAAAGTCTCGGCCAGATACAGCGACTTGGCCTTGGCCCGGCTGAGCTTGCCCGACGAGGTCTGCGGCAGCGATCGCGGCGGAACGGGCACCACGCGTGCATCGACACCGTGGCGAACACGCAACACGCCAGCGACGGCATCGGCCAGGGACCGCTGCGAAGCCGCGTCGTTCTGCCGGCATTCGACGAGCACGACGACCTGCTCGCCGACACCGTCATCGACCGCGAAGGCGGCGACATCACCGCTGCGCAGCGATTCAATCTCGCCTTCGGCCGTCCATTCCAGATCCTGCGGGCGGATATTGCGGCCGTTGATGATGATCAGATCCTTGGCCCGGCCGGTGATGACGATCTCGCCGCGCACCAGATAGCCGAGGTCACCGGTGTTGAGCCAACCGTCGGGCATCAGGGCCTTGGCGGTTTCCTCGGGATGGCCGTAATACTCCTTCATCAGGCTCGGGCCGCGCACGTGAATCAGCCCGATGCCGTATTCGGGCATGGCGGCGCCGGCCTCGTCGCGAATCTGCACCTCGTGGCCCGGCAAGATCGGCCCGCAGCGCGGGAACTCGCGGCTGCGCTGCGTAGCCTTGGTGGAGCGTACCGCCCAGTGCTTGCGTTCAAGCCGATCGGTGTCCAGCGTATCGGTCACCAGTCCGCGCTGCAGGGGCGCAAACGACAGCGCCAGGGCTGCCTCCGCCATGCCATAGCTGGGGACGAAGGCTTTTTCAGAAAATCCGCAGGAGGCGAAGGCCGCCGAAAACCGGTGCAGGGGATCCGGCCGCACCATGTCGCCGCCGATGCCGGCGACGCGCCAGCGCGA
The DNA here is from genome assembly GCA_964246995.1 of uncultured Hydrocarboniphaga sp. Lineage (GTDB taxonomy): Bacteria > Pseudomonadota > Gammaproteobacteria > Nevskiales > Nevskiaceae > Hydrocarboniphaga. The sequence goes on along the minus strand of CAXTSJ010000036.1, from coordinate 9,311 downwards.
CAGATCCAGACCCTCGGGCACGCCATTCTCGACGCGGCGCGCGCACAGCTCGTAGCCGAAGCTCGGGCTATAGGACAAGGTGCCGCCGTTGGTCGCGATCAGTTGCAGCCAGGTCAGGGGCCGACGCGCGAATTCACGCGTCGCCAGATAGTCGACCGAGATCGCGCAGCACAGCGGGGTCAGCAGAAATCCCACCAGGCCCATGTCGTGATAGAACGGCAGCCAGGACGCGCAGCGGTCCTCGGGGCCGATCTTCAGACCATACCGGGCAATTGCGTGGATGTTTGCGAGCACCGCTCGATGCGTCACTGCCACCGCATGCGGGAAGCGGGTGCTGCCGGACGAGAACTGCAGGTAGGCGAGATCGTCGGCCTTGGCCCGAGTCAGCTCTCCCGGCACCGGCTCATAACGGACGAGCCCGGCCACGGTGCCGCAGTAACGTAGCGGCAGACCCTGACAGGCTTCCGCGACCCAAGCCTCGAAACTCACCGGAGCGATCGCCGCCGCCGCGCCGACGCTCTCCACCATCCGCCGGATGTGCGCCATGTAGATTTCCCGTCCGCCCAGCGCGACCGGTAGAGGCAGCGGTGCCGGTACCAGGCCGGCGACCTGGCAGGCGAAGAACGCACGGGCAAAATCGCCATCGGTTTCTGCGATCAAGGCAACGCGATCGCCCCGCTCGAGACCCGCGGACAACAGTCGCCGCGCGAGAACGGTCGACTCCTCAGACAGGCGAATGTAGCCGAGAGCCTCCGTCAACTGGCCCCGTCCACTGTAGAAATTCATTCCAGCCGTCGTCCGAGCGGCCCGGTCGAGCGCGTCCGCCAGACTGGAGAAATCGCCGAAAGCGCTGGAAACCGGCCCCGAGTCGGCCGGCGTTGATTCATTCATGTGGGCGATAGCAGACTTTATTTGAATGGCCGGACACCAGATCTGAGCCGGTGGACCCCTGGGGAAGCCCCTGGACCCGCATTTTATCCTTTGCTGCGAGCTTCTGGGTTACCGAAGCCAAACTATCGCCCGCAAATGCCCGCGCCGATGTCCATCGACGCGACTCCCAGCGAAATTTTTTCTTGGCATGCACGTTTACCTGGGCGGTCGTGGTCGAAAACTCGGGTTCGCGCGAACAAGGATTCATGGAAACCGTCTGCATACAGAATCGGTCATAAGCCTACCGCGCCGGCCCGAATGCCGCTTAGCGGTCAGGCGCGGCGACGATCACTCGCGCGCATGAATCTCAAATCCCGCGGCGAACAGGGGGTCGAAAAGTTGGCTCAGGCGCGCGGACGCGGCGTCCGACAGATGCGTGTCGTCGAAATACATCGGTCCGTTGTCATCGCGAATTTTGCAGCCGGCCGCATCGCAGAGCCTTGGCCAGGGGTCGAGCACGCGCAGGCCAGATGCGCCGAACTGCCGATCGAAAACTCGCCGGTCCTCGTCGCGCCAGGTGTTGGCCTCGGCAAGGCGCACCTGGGACTGCAGGCCGCCGAGGCGATCCAGTCGGGCGAGCATCACCGGCACCGGCTTGTGGTAACTCGGGCTGACGCCGACCAACACCACTTGCCTCTGCGCCGCCAGGAGCACGGCCAGCGTCCGCGCGACGCGCTCCGAGAACCCCTTCTGGTACTGATAACGCGACCAGCGCGCCGACAGCACCACGGTCCGCACTTCGGGATGCAGCGTCAGCCAGTCCATCATCCGCCGGTTCGCCAGCCCGCAGCCTGCGCGGTCCGGGGGATCGAAATCCAGAATCGGCGGACAAGCTGCGGCGGCTACAACCACGACGCCGGCAGTGTGATCGCGTGCGCTGCGGTCGATCGCCGCGGACCATTGCCGAGCATGCGAATCGCCCCACAGCAATATCCGCGCCGGCGCGGAGACGTCCCCTCGATGACAGAGGTCGGGATCGCGCCGCTCCGCCGGCGTCTTGGTATCCAGGTAGCAGGCGTCGGTGCGGAAGAAGGCCCGCTCGATGGCGACCAGCGACGGATCCGATCGCCAGCGTTTGTGAAATCCCTTGTGGCTGCTGATTTCCAGGCTGGCCACCAACACGACCAGCGCGGCGCCACCGATCCGGGCATAGAGCCGTCGCCTGGGCATCGCCGCGCGAGCGCGAAACGGCTGCTCGACCAGACGCCAGGACACCGCAGCGATCGCCAGCGACAGGGCAAAAGCCCCCCAGCGCCCCGCCTGCCCCAAAGGCGCTACCACCAGATGCTGGGTAAACACCAGAATCGGCCAGTGCCAGATGTAGAAGGAATAGGAAATCAGTCCGATGACGCGCTGCGGCGTCGCGCCGATCCAGGCATTGAGCCGCGGCTGGGCACCGGTGCCGGCGCGGATGATCGCCGCGGTGGCAAGCGACGGCAGGATCACCCAGGCGCCGGGATACGCCATGTGGCGGTTGTACAGAGCGGTGCAGCCGAGCAGGACGGTGACGCCCAGGGCGGAGACGAGGTTGCGTCGTCGCTCCGACCAGTCCGGCACGCCCCACAGCACCACCAGCACGCCCAGCAAGAACTCCCATGCGCGGCTGACCGCGAGAAAATAGGCCGCGTCGCGATTCTCGAGAGTCAGGATCAAGGTGACGACCAGCAGGACCAGCATCAGCGCCGTCAGCCAGGCCACGCGACGCGTTGCGGCAAAGCGGGTGAGCAACACCGCCAGCAGCGGAAACAGGAAATAGAACTGCTCCTCCACCGACAGCGACCAGGTATGCAGCAGCGGTTTGAACTCGGAGGTCGGATCGAAGTAACCAGACTGCGACAGGAACAGGTGATTGGCCCCGAAGTACAGATTGGCCAGCGCACTTTCCGCCAGGCGCTCGAACTTGCGCGGCAGCAGGATCCAGTAACCGGCGGCAAGGCAGGGAATGATCATCGCCAACGCCGCAGGCGCGACGCGGCGGATACGGAACTCCAGAAACCGCGCGAAAGAAAAACGCCGCGCATCCACCGCGCGAAACACGATCCCGCCGATCAGGTAGCCAGAGATGACGAAGAAGATCTCGGGGCCGACGAAACCGCCGGGCACTCCCAGGCCGTAATGGAACAACACCGCGATGACGACGGCGTAGCCGCGCAAGCCGTCGAGGTCTGCGCGATAGACAGGGTCCTGCGCCGTCGCAGGAGAGCGGGACGGCTCCGTCACAAGGGATCACTGCAAGAGATCAGTGGCAAGCATAGAACAGCCGCGAGGCGCCATCGGCGGTTGTGGCGTTCAGCCGGTCCTGATGCCGCAACGCATTCCCGGTAGCATTGCGCCCCTTGGACATGAAGCCGCCGCCCGCCCCCGCCAAAAAATTCCGCCTGCGGAATCCGTATCGTCGTTTTTCGGATCTGATCGCCACCCGCCGCAGCGTCGCGGTCGGCCTGAGCGTGGTGCTGGGCAGCATTGCCGACGGCTTCGGCATCGCCACGCTGCTGCCGCTGATGGCGGTGCTCGGCGACAGCTCGGCCAAGACCAACGGCGTCAGCCGCGTCATCCTGCAGCTCTTGCAGCATTTGCATCTTCCGCCCTACCCCTCGGTGCTGCTCGGCATCGTCGTCGGCGGCGTGCTGATCAAGGGCGCGCTGATGGTGCTGACGATGCGCCAGATCGGCAACGCAGTCGCCGACATCGCCGCGCGCCTGCGCCTGGGGCTGGTGGAAGCGCTGCTGCGCGCGCGCTGGGCGTACTACGTGCGTCAGCCCATCGGCCGTTTCTCCACCGCGCTGGGAGCCGATTCCATCGCCGCGGGCGAGGCCTACAACGCGCTGATGCAAATGCTCTCGCAGGCAGTGCAGGCGACGGTGTACCTGAGCATCGCAACCATCGTTTCCTGGAAGCTCGCGCTGTTCACGCTGATGGTGAGCGCGCTGATGCTCGGCACCCTGCACCGCTTCGTGCTCGCCGCCAAGCGCAGCGCCAAGATCCAGCAGGAGCTGCTGCGCAGCATCGTCGGCCGCCTGTCCGACGTGCTGATCGGCATCAAGCCGATGAAGGCGATGGCGCGCCAGGCGCGCTTCGCCCTGCTGTTCGATCGTGATCTCAAGGACATCCGCAAGGCGGCGCGCCGGCAGACGTTCGCCAAGAGCGTCAACCGCGCCCTGCAGGAACCGATCATGGCGATCTGCCTGACCATGGGCATCTACGCCGCGTTGCGCGTGCTGCACCTGCCGCTCGGAGAAGTGATCGTGATGAGCGTGCTGCTCGCCAAGACCACTTTGACGGTGGGCAAGGTGCAGCAGGAGTTGCAGAACTTCTTCGCCTCCGAGAACGGTCTGCTGGCCGTGGGCCAGGCAGTGACCGACGCGCGCGCCGAACAGGAGATCGACCGCGGCGGCAACGCGCCGACGCTCAACAGCGAAATCGAATTCCGCGATGTCGGTTTCGGCTACAACGAGAAGCGCATCCTGCAGAACATCGACCTGAGCATCCGCCCCGGCGATGTCGTGGCGCTCACAGGGCCATCCGGCGCAGGCAAGACCACCCTGGTCGATCTGCTGCTGGGCTTTCACCGGCCGCAGTCCGGCGATGTGTGGATCGACGGCGCGCCGCTGGCGAGCATCGACCTGCTGGCGTGGCGATCGCTGATCGGCTACGTCCCGCAGGAGCTGATCCTGTTCCACGACAGCATTGCCGCCAATCTCACGCTGGGCGAAGAACGCTTCACCGACGAGGACGTCGAACAGGCCTTGCGCGCAGCCGACGCCTGGAACTTCGTGCAGGGCTTGCCCGAGGGCATCCAGACCGTCGTCGGTGAACGCGGCTCGGCGATCTCCGGCGGCCAGCGCCAGCGCATCGCCCTGGCGCGCGCGCTGGTGCACAAACCCAAGCTGCTGATCCTGGACGAAGCCACCAGCGCACTCGATCCGGAAACCGAAAACCTGATCGTGCAGCACGTGCGAAAGCTCGCCACCGAACAGCGCATCACCGTGCTGTCGGTGACCCATCACGCGGCCTGGCTGTCGGTTGCTGATCGCGTCGTGCGGCTGGAAGGCGGCGCGCTGCGCAGGGTGTCGTAATTCGTAAGGTTGGGGTGAGCGCAGCGAACCCCAACACTGTCGCTCCGATTTCGGGGCGATGTTGGGTTTCGCCTTTGGCCTACAAGTCGAATTAGCAAGCCCGCCCCCACTCGCCGATAATCCCGGCGCATTCAACGATCGCAGCAACCCATGAGCCAATACGTCTACACCATGAACCGGGTCGGCAAGACCGTCCCGCCGAAGAAGGAAATTCTTCGCAACATTTCGCTGTCGTTCTACCCCGGCGCCAAGATCGGCGTGCTCGGCTACAACGGCGCGGGCAAATCCACGCTGCTGAAAATCATGGCCGGCGTCGACAAGGATTTTCACGGCGAGGCGCGGCCCATGCCGGGCCTCAAGGTCGGCTACCTGCCGCAGGAGCCGCAGCTGGACCCCGCCAAGAACGTGCGCGAGAACGTGATGGAGGCGATGTCGCACATCACCGAGACGCAGGCCGAACTCGAAAAAGTCTATGCCGCCTATGCCGAGGAAGACGCCGACTTCGACAAGCTCGCCGCCAAGCAGCAGGAGCTGGAGAACATCCTCGCCGCCGGCGATGGCAACAACCTCGACGTCGTCCTCGACAAAGCGGGCGAAGCACTTAACCTGCCGCCCTGGGACGCCGAAGTCACCCGGCTCTCCGGTGGTGAACGCCGCCGCGTCGCGCTGTGTCGGCTGCTGCTGTCCAAGCCCGACATGATTCTGCTCGACGAGCCCACCAACCATCTCGATGCAGAGTCGGTTGCGTGGCTTGAGAAATTCCTCAAGGACTTCCCCGGCACCATCATCGCCGTCACCCATGACCGCTATTTTCTGGACAACGTCGCCGGCTGGATTCTGGAACTCGATCGCGGCCACGGCATTCCCTACGAAGGCAACTACTCCACCTGGCTCGAAACCAAGGAAAAGCGCCTGTCGCAAGAGCAGAAAACCGAGGACGCGCATGCGCGCGCGATGAAGGAAGAGCTGGAGTGGGTGCGCAAGAATCCGAAAGGTCGGCAGTCCAAATCCAAGGCGCGCCTCAAGAGCTACGAGGAGATGGCGAGCCAGGAATTCCAGAAGCGCGCCGAGACCAAGGAGCTGTACATCCCGCCGGGGCCGCGCCTGGGCGATATGGTGATCGAGGTCGATGGCGTCGCCAAAAAATATGGCGATCGGCTGCTGTATTCGGGCCTCACGTTCAAGGTGCCCAAGGGCGCGATCGTCGGCATCGTCGGCGCCAACGGCCGCGGCAAGACCACGCTGTTCCGCATGCTGCTCGGCCAGGAGCAACCCGACGCCGGCACCATCAAGATGGGCGACACGGTCAAGCTCGCCTATGTCGATCAAAGCCGCGACGCCCTCAATGGCGACAAGACCGTGTTCGAAGAAATCTCCGGCGGCCTCGACATCATCCGCGCCGGCTCGTTCGAGATGCCCAGCCGCGCCTACATCGGCCGCTTCAACTTCAAGGGCGAATCACAGGGCAAGCGCGTCAAGGATCTCTCGGGCGGTGAACGCAACCGCCTGCACTTGGCGAAGATGCTGCTCTCCGGAGGCAACGTGTTGCTGTTCGACGAACCGACCAACGATCTGGACGTGGAAACTCTGCGCGCACTAGAGGAAGCGCTGCTCGACTTCAGCGGCTGCGCGCTGGTGATCTCGCATGACCGCTGGTTCCTCGACCGCGTGTCCACGCACATCCTCGCGTTCGAGGACTCCGGCGAAATCGTCTTCCTGGAAGGCAATTACCGCGAATACGAAGACGACTTCCGCCGCCGCACCGGCAGCGAGCCCGGCATCAACCGGCGGTCGCGGCACAAGAAGCTGGCGTAAAATGCAGACGCCAACAAGACGTTCCCTCACCCCCGGCAGCGTCTGACGACGCCGGAGACTCACCATGCGTATCGGTCCCTCGATTGTGTCCGGCGGTGTTGCGGTGCTCAGTCTCGCACTCACCGGGTGCGGACTTGGGTCCGCGAATTTGCGTCAGGCCGACGGCAGGCTCGCTCCCTGCGACGGCGGCCCGCATTGCGTGTCTTCGCTCGAAAGCGACGCCGACCGCAAGACCGAGCCGCTGCGATACTCCGGCTCCAAGGAGGCGGCGCGCAAGAAACTCACCGCCGCGCTCGCCACCCTGCCGCGCTCCCGCATCGTCGCCGACCAGCCGGACTACCTGCACGCGGAATTCACCACCGCCCTGATGCGATACGTCGACGACGTCGAATTCGTCTTCCGCAAGAACGAGCCGCTGATCGACGTCCGCTCGTCGAGCCGCATCGGCTACTACGACTTCGGCGCCAACCGCGATCGCGTCGAAGCGATCAGGGTTGCGTTCTCGAAGCCGTAGGTTCGGCTGCGCCATGCGACGGTCCAGCTATTTTGTCGATCGCTAAAAACTGTATTCCACACCCATTAGAAGTCTAGTTTTCCGGCCTTTGTCCTCATCGCCTTTTTTCGGTTGAATGGAGTTCGCCGCGAGAATGAGGCCTGCGTTTCCCACGAGGTGCCCAATCGATACGCCGTATACCAGCTCGTCGAGCACGCCATGGGTAAGATTGGTCCCTAGCACGAAGCCAAGAGAGGGCCGGTAAAGCGACTTCTTGTCGAGATACGGCAGCCAACTGCTCGGTAGAGCATAAAGACGCGGCCTGATCGCGTATAACTCAACAAATGCGTAAGCGTTGTACGCGTGATTCTCTGCACTGACGGCGGCACCGGTGCCCTTGGTGTCGAAAGTCACGCCAAGCGCGGCCGATGCGCCGGCGAAAGAAGCCGACGAGTTGCTGAAGTGCGCGGTCGTCGCCAGAAAATCGCCGCTGGGAGCGCTCTTGGGGGCCAGGCTTTTTGTGATATTCGGGATCGAAGGATCAACCAGTTCACCTTCCCGCTCCATCGAATAGCTTGCCGGCTTGTCGTCTTCCTTCGTATACGTGAACTTCGCAAGCGAGGTTTTTGCCGAGCCCAGTCGCAGCGTAACGCGATTGATGCTCTGGCCGCCCACCGGCAAGCGCGCGTATCCCAGCCACAGCGGGCTGTCTTGCCCACCGCCATTTAACGGCTGCCACTTGATCGAGGCCTCGCTGCTCTCGGGCGCCTTGTCCGGATCCGGCGTCGCGCCCAGACCCGCACCGAGGTTAAAGAGGAACAGCAGCGGATTGGGCTCACGCTGGTACTCGGTGGCAATGCTGGCCTGCATTTCCGCCTGATGCTCCGAGATCAGTAAGACATGAATGAAGCGCACGCCGTAGAGGTACGGAGTGTTCTTGCCCTCGTAGATCAGCACCGGCCGCTGCTTGGTGAAATTGCCTTCTTTTTCCTGCTTGAGATACAGCACCAGATCGGGCAGGTTCTCGCGATAGATGCCGCCGAAGAGTTTGTCCAGAAGTTGCTGCGCGGCTTCACAACGTTGGTCCACTTTCGCGTCGTCGCACTTGTCCAGCAGCGCTAACTCCTGCCTGATTGATGAGCAGTCCTCGGCCTTGTTGCACGCGGCTTCGATGTGGCCGAAGTAGCTGCTAGCGGCATCCGACTTGGGACTGTCTTGTGCCATCGCTGGAAAAGACATCGCCAAGAGAAACGAAAACAGCGAACGTAAACGAACCAGGCTTTTCATGAGGGCACTCACTGGACAATGGAAGTTGCACTTCCAAGCCATATCGGCTTGAAAGAGCGTCATTGAGGTGCGTTCGTGCATCCGCTTACGGATGGTCGGACTTTGGCCCAACAACTCCTCCAAAGTCCGAACCGTCCGCCGCGGATACATGCTGCGAACTCCACGAACCTCTTAACGTTGAAGCAGACTTTTAGCTATTTCAAAATGGCCAATCAGTAAGTCGGGTAGATCGTGCTTGCCGCCATTAGGTTTCACATCCGACGGCTTGCCTTTCAAAAGAACCTTGGCCACCGCTCGCGCGCTGAGACCCAACTCCCGCTCCTGGTATTTTCTTGCGGCTAAATCCAAGTGAGCATCCATTTCTTTCAGGCCCGCTGACTGATGTTCTTTCAACGTGAAGCCAAGCTCGGCAGCAGCACGATCAGGGTCTTCTATAAACGCGTTTCGTCTTTCTGGATTGAGTATTGTCTGTTCGATCAGATGCAGGATTACGTCGTCTGTAGTATCGGGCATTGCAAGTCTCCTAATCGGTAAACGTGGGTGAAAGATTTACAGCGAAACAACGGGATGCATGGACAGCAGGCGATCCAACCCCAGCGCGGTGCTCAGGCGCTGAATATCGTGCGCATCGCTAACCAGCTGCGCGGTCTGCGACATTGAACCGCCCCGGCTTTCCCGGAGGCTCATTGGTGTGAGTCACGCCGCTTTGG
>CAXTSJ010000035.1:0-32088 GCA_964246995.1 uncultured Hydrocarboniphaga sp. | reverse complement strand
CGCCGCACATCGGGCAGCCCGGCGACTACGTGATCGAGCGGGCGTTCGTCGAGAAATAGGGATGGGGCGGGCTATCCGTTAGGCGGGCTCGTGCAGGCTTGCGGGCTGATACACAGCATCGGCCCGACAACGGATCGGGCCTCGAGGAGAACAAGCACCATGTCGGCAAATCAAGCGCGGGCGATGATCGTCGCCGGCGGAGCGGGAGTCGTGCTGCTGCTGTCCGCGTCGACCATCGCGCGGGCCGGCAACGGCTTCAACCTGATCGGGACCGGCAGCCAGTCGCTGAGCCTGGGGGGCGCGGACGTCGCGGTGACCGACGACACCGCGGCGCTGGCGATCAACCCGGCCGGGCTTGCCCAGATCCGCGACTCGCGCTTGGAGGTGACGCTGTATCCGTACTACGGCGGCTATCGACACGCCGACGAGCTGGGCAACGACGATCACATCAATGCGCCGGTCGGCGTCATCGCCGGAGGCGGCTATGCGCAGCGACTCGACAGCCGGCCCGACGTGGTGCTCGGCGCAGGGATCAACGTGCAGGGCGGCGTCGGCTTCGTCTACAACAATCTGGAGACGCCTTCGGCGGCGAGCGCGACGACCTGTCGACCATCTTCAGCGTGATCCGGCTGGCCCTGGGCGGCGCCTGGCAAGCGACCGATCGCTTGAGCGTCGGTGCGGTGGGCGGCATCTCCTACGCCTCGGCGCGGCAGAAGTTCTTCCCGCATACGTCGGACGCGGCAAGTTCGTTCGCCGGCTTTCGTTTCGACGGCGGCAAGACCGTGCAGATCAACGGCGCAGCCGGACTTCTGTACAAGCCGGTGCCGAGCCTGCGGCTGGGCCTGTCGTACACCAGCAAGATCAAGCTGCCGTTGAAGGACGGCACGGCCGACTTCGACAACCAGGCGATGGCCCAGGGACGCGTGCGCTACGGCGACGCGCGTATCGACGGCCTGTCGCTGCCCCAGGACGTGTCCGCCGGCTTTGCCTGGCAGGCGACGCCGCGCTGGCTGGTGGCGGCGGACGTCAAATGGCTCGACTGGTCGGTGGTGAAGAATTCCAGGCTGCGCGCGAGCCGGCCGAACGACCCGGAGGCACCGACCGTCGACCAGAGCGCCCCGGTGAATCTGCGCGACCAGACCGTGTTCGCCCTGGGGCTGGCCTACGGCTACGACGACAAGACCGTGCTGCGCGCCGGCACCAACATCAGCCGCAATCCGGTCCCCAGGGACACCCTGTCTCCCTTGCTCAACCTGGTCGAGACCTATGAGTTCGACTTCGGCGTCGGCCGCCAGCTCAGCAAGACCTGGCACCTGGACAGCGCGGTGCAGATCGTGCCGCCGCAGAAGGTGCACTACCGCAACGCCCTGCTCGGCGATTCAAGCGAAACCTTCGCCGCCTACAGTTTGATCCTGACGCTGGGCAGGAGCTGGTAGCGCAAAAAAACTGGCGGCCGGCCTGGGAGGAAAACGGGCCGACCGCCAGATGACAGAAAAGCTAGAGCGCGCCGGGACGCCAGTTCGGGATACGACGTTGCCGGCGTGAACCCGGACCAGCCCGCGCCAGGCTGCCCTTACGGTTCGACTGCCGCCGGCTCCACCGGCGGTGCGTCAACCATGGGCGCTGCCGTTGGCGGCTCGGCAGCTTGCGTTGACGCACCGCTGCCCGCGACGCTCGCCGTGCCACCGGTTACTTTCAGTTCGGTGCGGCGATTCATCTCGCGACCCTCGTCGGTCTCGTTGTCCGCCACCGGTTGCGCCTCGCCATAACCCACCGACGTCATCCGCGACGCCGCGATGCCCTTGCCGGCCAGATAGTCGGCAACCGCTTGGGCGCGACGCTCCGACAGCTTCTGGTTGTACTCGTCGCTGCCCACCGCGTCGGTGTGGCCGCCGAGCTCGACCTGGATGTCGGGATACGCCGTCAGCTCATCGGCAACGCCGTCGAGGATGGTTTGGGCGTCGGGCGTGAGCCGGTCCATGTCGAACTCGAAGTTGACGCCGCGCAGAATGATGACATCGCCGGTGCCGCAACCGCGTAGCGACAGCTTTTCGCCGGGCTTGGGGGCAACGCACCGGGGCGGGTCCGTTTCGTCGGTGTCGTCGAGGCTGCTGCAACCCGGGTCGGCGGGGAAGTCGATGACACCGTCGCCATCGTTGTCGAGCCCGTCGCCGCAGGTCGACGCCGGCACCACCACCGCCGGCGGCGGAGCCGGCGGCGGCACCGGACGCAAGCCGATCGGCAGATACAGCCCGATGTTGACGATGGCCTCGCGGAAACGGCGCGGTGCATCGATGTCAATATCGAGGTCGTTGTAGTCGCGTTCGCGACGGCCGACGCGATAGCGCGCCTCCGTGCGGATCGCCCAGTCGTAGCGGCCCGAACTCAAGGGGAACAGATAACCCAGGCCACCATCCACATTCACGGTGTTGTAGTCGATCTTGTCGCCGGAGCGCGTCTTGTAGTCGTGGTAATACATGCCCGAGAGCCCGACCGTGGCGTACAGATTGGGCAGCGACTTGAACGGGTACAGCAGGCCGTTGATCGCCGCGCCGATCATCTTGGCGTTGTCAAGATCGGCGTAGGCCGGCGCGATTTCGAATCCATAGAAACCGCTGCGCCAGCCCAGCGCCAGAGTGCCGCCGTACCCATCGTCCAGGCGCGTCTTGTTGGTCTGGAAAACGCCCGTCGCCATCGGCGAGATGTAGCTGCCGTCGATCAGCTTGGTGGGCGCGTCTTCCGAAGTGGCGGCCTCCGCCGCGGGTTCCTGAGCGCAGGCGCTGCCCATCCATCCAAGGCTCATCGTCAACAGTGCCGCCAGACTGCGCATGCCGTTTTTGCGGCGCGCCGACTCGATACTTTTCATTTCATCACTCCCCGCAATGGGACGCCGATCGCTGAATTCACTTCTCTGCCGGGTGTCGTTCGTCATGATCAGAACTCCACGGAGAAGTTGACGCCGTACGTGACGGGCGGCGCGACGGTGAAGACGCCGCCGAAGTCGGTCGAAATGACGCCCTGCGTGTAGAACTCGTTGGTCAGGTTGTTGCCGAATACGCGCACGCTGGTCTTCCAGGGCTTGTATTCGTAGCGCGCGAAGCTGCCCAGCAGGTGATAGCTGGGCTGTTCGTACTTGGGATCGTTGGAAGCGCTGTAGAAGAAGCCGTCGTTGTAGTAGTAGTCCGCACCGAACTCGAACTGGCTGTTCTGGAAATCCCACAACTTGGTCAATGCCACGGTGCCCGAGAACTTGGGCGTGCGCGTCTGCCGGTTGTTGGAGAAATCGTTGTTGGGGCTGAACACGCCGGTGTTGACGTCGTAGCCCGCCGCGCCGGTGTAGGTGCCGAACTTGGCGTCGATGAAGGCGCCGTTCAAGGAGATCGCCAGACCGTCGATGGTGTCGGGCAGGATCTCGCTGACGACGTCGAAGTCGATGCCCTTCGACGTCGCCTTCGGTGCGTTCTCGAACGCCAGTGCGCCACCGCTGGCCAGCGATACGTACTGGGTCTGCAGGTCCTTGATGTCGTAATAGAACCCGGCGACGTTGAGCCGCGTGGCGCCGCCGAAGAACGTGGTCCTCAAGCCCACTTCATAGGCCTTAGTGGTTTCCGGCTTGATGTACTGCGGCCGCAGGTAGATGGCGAAGGCGTTGTAGGCATGCGCCTTCTTGGCCTCCTGCGCCGTCAGGAACACCAGGGTGTCGTCGAGGAACGGATGAAAGTCGAGCGTCGCCTTGGGAAAGAATCCCTTGGTGGTCCTACTGCCCGGCACCGTCCTGCCCTGCGCGTCGCGCGCCTCCTTGTAGTCGATGAGAGGCCCGTCGATCAGGGTTTCACCCAGTGCGGTGTCCGCCGCCACCAGATCGATCGTCGACTTGTGCAGGCCGCGCTCTTCGTCCTGGTAGCGGCCGCCAAGGGTGAGCGCCATCCAGTCGGTGAAGCGCATCGTGGTCTACAAGTAGTAGCCGAGCGATTCGGTCTTGACCTGGGCCTGGGCACGGACGCGATACAGACGCCCTTGCGGTAGGTTGCCGCCGGAAAGCTGGTTGAGCAGACCGAAGAAATCGGTCAGCGAATTGCTCAGCGCGTCGGGCAGCGTGATGCCGGTGCGGGTGAAGAGGTTGTCGGGATTCAGCGGGTTGAGATTGGCGACGGTCACTTCCACCGGGTTGAAGCCCTGAATGTTGTGGAAGTAGAAAACGCCGCCGGTGACGTCGAGCCATTCCGCATAGGGCGAAGAGTCGTTGGAGATCAGCTGCAGCTCCGCCTGCTTGATGTCAGCCGGATGTCCGGGCACGTCGAAGGACACCAGAGGCTCGGTCGACCCGTCGAAGTCGTAGCTGTAGAGCAGGCTGTCATGCTGCTTGCTGCCCAGCAGCTTCACGTCGAGCCAGGGCGCGTTGTAGACGATCTGGCCGCTGAGCAGGCGCGTCTCGGAAACGCCGTACAGGCGCTCGTCCACGTTCACCGAGCGGCGGTCCTCCGGCTTCTGGATACCGGCCGCCATGCCCAGCAGGCTGGGGTTGAGGTTCTGGCCGATGGCGCCGTTGCCCTGATTCTTGGTGCGCACGTAGCCCAGGGTGATGTCGAGGTCATCCACCGGCGCCCACGCGCCTTGGCGCGAACGCCCTGGTCGATCTGCTGACGCAGCGGCTTGCCGGCGGTTTCACCATCGAGGTAGTAGTCCGAGTGCGAGTAGTAGGCGCTCAGGTTGACTGCGAAGTGATCGGTGACGGGCACATTGGTGTAGATGCGCGGCTTGACCAGATTGAAGCGCCCGGCGGTGATGTCGAACGTGGTCGAGCGCTCGCTGAAATCGGGCGCCTTGCTGGTGACGCTGATCGCGCCGCCCACGGCATTGCGGCCGAACAGCGTGCCTTGCGGCCCTTTCAGGACCTCCACCCGCTCAACGCCCGCAAAGTCCTGGATGAAGGTCGGCGAGAACGGAAAATAAACGCCGTCGACATAGCTCGCGATGCTGGGATCGGCGGTCAGAAACGCCTCGGTGCCGATACCGCGCAGGAAGATCGTGGCGTAACCGGCCTGGCTGCCGACGTCCAGACTGGGGACCGCGCGCGTCAGGCCGAGCTGGCTGTCGATGCCGCGAGCCGCCAGGGCTTCCGGCGTGAACGCCTGGATCGAGATCGGCACCACCGACAGGTTCTGTTCGCGCTTCTGCGCGGTGACCACGATTTCTTCCAGCAACTCGCTGCGAACATGCCAGGTCGGTGGCGGCGGCGGCGTCTGGCCTTCGCCTACCGGCGGGGTGTTGGCGATTGCGTCCGGCGGGGTGGCGGGCCCCGCGCTGGAATCCGATCCCGCGTCGGGGTTCGGGCCGCCCGCGGGCGCCTGGCCCTGGGCACCTGCAAAAGATGCGGACATCAACAGGCCCAGCATCAGTAACCATCTGCCTTTTTGCTGCATGGCGACTCCCTCCCTCGAATAAACACGCACCGCGATCGAAAAAACGCTCAGTTCTGCTAGATCTGTCCCGCTACAGGCACTCTTTTTATTGGCGAGGACGAACGAGGTGGCAGCGCGCGCAGGACGACGTCGGCAGGCACGCGTGCGGCAGCATCAGCCGCAAACGAGCACATCCGATCCAAGGGCGCTGTCTTCAACTCTCCTCTTCTGCCGCAACGGGAGGGCTGTTTCGCCCTCTCCTGTTTCTTGCTTCACCTGCCCCTCCGTCTTGCCGCATCGCCGATAATCGGTTCTGGGGCGGCAAGCCGTATAAAGCGGGGCAGCGATAGATGCTGATACCGGTTTATAACCAGGCAAGTCAATCGCCTGATTAAAGTAAGTCAGGCGTTTTATATAGGAGCTTAAATTGTGGTGTCAAGGACTGTATCAGATCGGTCAAGTATTGCTTTTAAAACGCTTGACATAAAAAAAAGGCGGGCGGACACTGCCGCCTCCATAGTCTCCGAGTCAGCCATGACTGGGGACAAGCGCAAGCAAACCATTGGCAAGAGCGAGAGGACGCGCATGGCGCTGATTCGATCGGCTGAGCGGCTCTTCGGCGATTTCGGAATCGACGGCGTTGGTCTGCGTGCGGTCTGCGAAGCGGCGCATCAGAAGAACAACAACTCTGTGCAGTATCACTTCGGCAGCAAGCTCGGCTTGCTCGCGGCGATTCTGGAATTTCGCGAAAGCCAACTGGAACCCCAACGCCATGCGATGCTCGAGCAGGGCGAAGCGCATAACCGCCTCGGCGACCTGCGTTGGCTTCTGCGTGTGTGCTTCGAGCCCAACTATCGGCTCTATCGCGACCAGCACGATATTCATTACCTGAAGCTGCACGCGGCCTACATCACCACGCACAGACCGCGCGGTGTGCTGCACCCGGTGGATACCGATTCGCCGAACTGCGTCAGCTATCGCCGCGCCATCGAGCTGCTCGGCAAGCGCCTCGCTTTTCTTGGCCCGCGACGTCTCTGGCTGCGGCTTGAGAGCGTCGGCGAGATGTTTCTCAACACGTTCATTCAACACTCGGTACGCAAGGCGGAACTCAATCTACCGCTCGACGAATTGTTCGAAGATACGATCGAAATGATGGCAGCCGCGATGACGGCGCCACCTAGCCGATAGTTTTATACCGTCTCCTAGGGCATGTACCCGACGGGGACTCAACGCTGGAGGAGATGACATGACTCAAAGCATCAACACGACTCACACGATCTGGTTCGCGGACCCCGCGGGCGTCGACCTCGACAAGGTCGGCGGCAAGGGCGCGAACCTGGGGCGCATGACGCAGGCGGGCTTCGTGGTGCCGCCGGGCTTCGTCGTCGGCACCACCGCCTACAACGCGCATATCGAGACGCTCAAGGACAAGATTTCCTGGATTCTCGCCAAGATCAATTACGGCGACGCCAACGCGCTCGAAGAATCGGTGGTACAGATTCGCGGCATCATCACCGCCGCCGATGTGCCGGCCGATGTCGCCGCAGAAATCACGGCGGGTTACGCCAAGCTCGGCACCGATCTGTTCGTCGCCGTGCGTTCTTCCGGCACTGCGGAAGATCTCGACGGCGCCTCCTTCGCCGGTCTGCACGACACCTATCTCGACATCAAGGGCGAGGATGCGGTGATCGACGCGGTAAAGCGCTGCTGGGCTTCGCTGTGGACCGCGCGTGCGGTGTCCTATCGCAAGAGCCAGGGCTTTACCGCGTTTCCGTCGATCGCCATCGTCGTGCAGACGATGGTGGAATCGGAAGTCTCCGGCGTGATGTTCACCGGCAACCCGATCAACACCGCGACCGACGAGCTGATGCTCAACGCGAGTTGGGGCCTGGGCGAAGCGGTGGTCTCCGGTATCGTCACACCGGACGAATACATCGTCAGCCATCGCAATCTCAAGGTGCTGCAGAAGACGTTGGGCTCGAAGAAAGTCGAGGTCGTTCGCGATCACGAGAAAGGCATCGGCACCCTGCATCGCGATATCGACGAGGCGCGCTCCGGCCGTTTCACTTTCACCGACGCGCAGGCCGGCGAACTCGCCGACATCGGCCGCCGCATCCAGTCCTACTACGAGGGCATGCCGCAGGACATCGAGTGGGGCTTCGCCGGCGGCAAGTTCTATGTGCTGCAATCGCGCCCGGTCACCAGTGTCGATTTCTCCTGGGATTCCGACGTCACCGAATCCGTGCAGGGCAACAGCGACGCGGTGCCCTACGAGCAGATCTGGTCGCGCGTTTTCCCCGAGGAAATGTGGACCGGCGCGATCAGCCCGCTGATGTTCTCCTGGCGCTGCTGGGGCCTCAACCAGTGCCACAGCGTCGGCGTGCACGTCGCCGGGTATCCCGAGCAGGACTACACGACGCGCCGCCTGTGGCGCTACTACAAGGGCGTCTCGTACTACAACGTCGAGGCGGACCGTCACCGCATCAAGCAATCGATCCCGCCGCAGCTGCGGCCGGGCATGATGCACAAGGTGCCGAAAGCCTGGCACGACGAGGTGATGAACGCCGACTTCGATTGGGGCCGCTACATCGAGATGTTCCTGCGCACGGAAACGCAGCGTCCCGACATGGGCTTCAACTGGCCGAATGCGATTCGCGATAACTTCATCGAAAGCCCGAGCTATCGCGAAGCCACGCGTCCGCGCACGGTCGCCGAGCGCGAAGGCATGAGTGACGACGAGCTCAAGCGCCATCTCGCCGAAGTCATCCGGCTTGAAATCTCTTCCTACGATCCGCCGTGGTACGGCCTGCTCTGGTACATGGGCGAGAGCTTGGGCTGGATCGGCTGGATCACCGCCAACTGGTACACCGGCGGCCGTCCGGCGATCTTCATGGACCTGATGACCGGCACCCGCAAGGAGTGCATCACCGGCATCGAGAGCCATGCCTCGTGGGAGCTGGCGAACTTCGTCTACAAGTCGCCGGAACTGCGCGAGCTGTTCCGCAAGTATCCGGACGAGCGCTTCTTCGACTTCGTCGATCAATGTGTCCAGGGCCCGGAGTTCCGCAAGCTGTACGCCGAGCATTTGCGCCTGCGCGGTCACCGCGGCCACCCGGATCGCGACATCTACTTCGATCGCCGCGCCGACAGCAAGATGGTGGATTTGCGCATGTTCCCGGGCCTGTTCGGCACGCCGGACCCGCGCATCCAGGAACACCGCACCCGCGCGCGCCTGGAAGAGACCATCCAGCACGTCTACGACAACCTCGCAGCGCAGCCCGAGTACGGCATCTTCAAGGCCAAGCTGTTCAAGTTCCTCATCGACTTCTCGCACAACGCCATCGAGTACCGCGACAACGAGCGCGAGGTCATGGACTGGAGCACGTACGACATCAAGATCTGCTTCGAAGAGATCGGCCGTCGCTGCGTCGAGCGTGGCCGCTTGAAGGAAATGAAGGAGTGCTACTTCCTGACGATGGAGGAGCTGTACGCGGTGCTCGCCGGCACCGCCAACATGAAGCTCACCCGCGCCAAGATCGACGCACGCCGCAAGAACTTCAACGCCATGGACACCAAGTCCAAGCATCCGGCGCCCTTCATCGTCGCGGATCGTCCGGCCCCGATCGACCAGCCGGAAATCTCCGGCGACGGCGTGCTGCGCGGCAAGACCACCAGCACCGGCAAGGTCACCGGCACCGCGAGGGTGGTGCTGGAGCTGAACCAGATCGGCAAGGTCAAGCCGGGCGATATTCTCATCGTCCACGCGACCGACCCGGGCTGGACGCCGGTGTTCATGCTGATCAAGGGCATCGTGCTGGAAACCGGCGGGTTGATCAGCCACGGCGCGCTGCTGGCGCGTGAGTTCGGCCTGCCCGGCGTGCAGATCGAAGGCGCGCTGCAGTTGGTCCCGGACGGCGCCAAGATCACCCTCGACGGCGACAACGGCCTGGTCATCATCCATGACGAGACCGACGAGCCGACCGAGAATGCGCTCGAAAAGGCGGCCTGAGTTCAGGCTTTTCAACGGGGCGGTGCACGCGAGTGCATCGCCCTTTTTCTTGTCTATCGCAACCTGGTAACCCTCATGCAAGACCCTTTCAAACTCCCTGAGATGACGGGCGCAACCCCCTGGATCAAGCTCGACCGTCTTCCGCAACGCCCGCAGGAATTTTCTTTCGTTTTGCTCTCCGACCGCACCGGCCTGCCCAAGCCCGGCGTGTTCGAGCGCGCAGTGCAGGCGACCAACTGGCTGCGCCCGGACTTCGCCATCCAGATCGGCGACAGCATCGAAGGCTACACGCGCGACCCTGAAAAGCTCGCCGCCGAATGGGCGGAGTTCGACGAGATCACCGATACCCTGGAAGTGCCGATGTTCCGCGTGCCAGGCAATCACGACGTCAGCAATCCGCCGATGGCCGAGGACTGGCTGCGCCGCTATGGCGCCCTGCACTATCACTTTCGCTATCGCGACGTGCTGTTCCTGGTGCTCAACACCCAGGACCCGCCGCATCGCGCCTCGGACTTTGCCGGCGTCGACAAACCCGCCGTCGATGAAGAGCAGGACCGCGATCTCGACATCGGCAAGCTCCAGCGCGAGCAGGCCGCCGATCCGCGCGGCTTCGCGCGGCGCATCGAAGAGGCGATGGACAACGAAGGCCGCCAGCCCGCGCACATCTCCGCCGCGCAAGCCGAGTGGGCAGCGCAAGTGGTCCGCGACAATGCCGACGTTCGCTGGACCATCGTGCTGATGCACATCCCCGCCTGGCAGGGCGGCTTTCATCCGGCACTCACGGGGATTCGCGAAGCGCTGCAAGGCCGGCCCTACACCGCGTTCGCCGGCCATCTGCACAACTATCGCCGCGTGGTGATCGACGGCTGCGACCACATCCGCCTCGGCCCGTCCGGCGGCACCTGGGTGACCACGCGCGAGGACGGCAACTTCGACCACATCTGCTGGGTGACGATGACCGACAGCGGCCCGAAGATTGCCAACCTGGTGCTCGACGGCGTGATGGGCCCGGACGGCGGCGTTTTCCGCCCGCAGCCGATGTTCTAGCGCATGAAAGCCGTCGGCCTCACCCGCTATCTGCCGATCGACGACCCCGAGTCGCTGATCGATTTCGACGCGCCCGTCCCCGAACCCGGCGAGCACGATCTGCTGGTGCGGATAGAAGCGATCAGCGTCAACCCGATCGACACCAAGCAGCGCGCGCCCAAGCCGCAGGTCGAGCCTGTGCCCCGCATCCTCGGCTGGGATGCGGCGGGTATCGTCGAGCTTGTCGGCAGTGGCGTGTCGCGCCTCAAGCCGGGCGACGCGGTGTACTACGCCGGCGACTTCGGCCGGCCCGGCTGCAACGCGCAGTACCAGTGCGTCGAAGACTGTCTGGTCGCCCTCAAACCGGCCTCGCTGGATTTCGCGCAGGCCGCGGCCTTGCCGCTGACCACGATCACCGCCTGGGAAGCGCTGTTCGACCGCCTCGGCCTGAGTCCCGATGGCGCTGACGCCGGCAAGACCGTACTCATCATCGGCGCCGCCGGCGGCGTTGGCTCCATCGCGCTGCAACTCGCGCAGCTGGCCGGCCTGAATGTCATCGGCACCGCAGGCCGCGACGAAACCAGAGCCTGGGTCGAGGGACTCGGCCTGCGTCAGACCATCGACCACGGCCGGCCGCTGGCGCCGCAGCTCGCCGCGCTCGGCCATCCGCAGGTCGATTGCGTCCTCAACCTCAACGACACCGACCGCTACTGGGACGTGATCGCAGATGTGCTCAAACCGCAGGGCCATGCGTGCAGCCTGGTCGACAGCAAGCGCCTGCTCGACCAATCGCTCTACAAAGCCAAAAGCCTGACCCACACCTGGGAGGCGATGTTCACGCGCGCCCGCTACCGCACGCCAGACATGGCGCAGCAGGGCCGCATCCTGGAGCGGGTCGCGCAGTGGTTCGACAGCGGCCGTCTGCGCCCAACCCTGACGCAAACGCTCTCACCGATCAGCGCCGCCTGCTTGCGACAGGCCCATGCGCTACTGGAGAGCGGCAGCAGCATCGGCAAACTGGCGCTCACCGGCTGGAACACAGAAGCTTGATTCGCGACACGACAACCCGGTCGATTGCAAGCCGCGCCCGGCTATTGCGGGACCCTGCCTAAGTCCCTAGAATTCGCGGCCCTTCCCCGGTAGCTCAGTCGGTAGAGCAAGTGACTGTTAATCACTGGGTCGGCGGTTCGAGCCCGTCCCGGGGAGCCAAGGAAAACGAAAGACCTGCAGAGATGCAGGTCTTTTTTTGCGTGATGATCTTCGAAAGAGCTGACGACGGTCACATCATTTCCGACGGTCATACCATTTCTTCGCCGCCACGCTGCTAGCATCCCGTCATGACATTCGGTGGCGCCTTCCTTCTGTTGCTCGTCATCTTCCTGTTCGTCGGCTGGTGCATGCTCTGGTTCTAATCCGGCGGCATCCGCTCTCGCCGCGTCATCGTAGAACCTGGCCTGATGCCAACCGCCGTGCTCCGCAGGTTCTACGGGCTCTATGCCCTGGTGATGTTCGTCGTGGTCGTGCTCCTGCTGTTCTGCCCGCTGCTGATCGTCACACCGACGCTGAGGCTGCGCCGGCAGATCGGACGGATCACCGTCCGCGCCTGGCTGCTGACCTGCTTCGTCTGGTTTCGCGTCAAGGGCGTCGAGCATCTGCCTGCGCAGCCCTGCATCGCGCTGTCCAATCACGCGAGCTATGTCGACGGCATCATCCTGACCGCGGCCTTGCCGACCCGCTTCACTTTCCTGGTGCAGCACGGCGCGGAGAGCTGGCCCTATGTCGGGCTGATCATCCGGCGCATGGGCGTGAGCTTCGTCAATCGCACCGCCGCGCTGCAGGCGGCGCATGCGACCTGTGGGCTGATGGAACGGGTGAAGACGGGCGAGTCGCTGGCGATTTTCCCCGAAGGCACTTTCAGCGTGGCCGCGGCCTTGAACCGGTTTTACGAAGGCGCGTTTTTCATCGCCTGCCAAACCGGCGTCCCGGTGGTTCCCGCGGTCATCCGCGGCTCGCGGCGTTTTTTCGGTGAAGGGCAAGGGCTGCCGCACTGGAGCTCGATCGAGATCGAAATCTTTGCGCCGATCCTGCCGACCGGCAGCGATCGCCAGGCTACCGCGACTCTGTGCGACGCGGCGCGCGCCGTGATGCTGGCGCATTGCGGAGAGGCCGACGGCCTGGCTTCAGCCTCGGATCACAAGCGCGGCAAACGATCCGCGCCGCCGGTGTAGCGCGCCTCGGGCGCGGCCTTGGGTCAAGGCGTTCGCGAACCGTCGAGCTGCGCCCGCAATCGATCCACCGTCTCCTGCAGCGCGAGGTTCGCTTCCTCCTGCTGGCGGATGAAGGCGAGCGCTGAGCGAATGGCGATCGCCAGACTGTCGGTCGGGTCGTTGGCCTTGAGCGTCTTGGCTTCGCTGATCAGAACGTGTTCTTGCGTTGCGCCCCACGGAACCGTTGGCATTGTTGGTACCTCCATCAGTGGCGCGCTATCTATAACCGATTCCGACGCGTCGAAGTGCAGGCCGCGGGCGCGACGGCGGCTCAGGCTGGTATGGCCCGACAGCGGATATTGCGCGGATGGCCGGGCATAAGCGCTGGAGCCATGGGCATAGCCGGCAACGGCCCGGGCACGCAGGCTGCGCCTTTGGATCGGAGAGCATGGATGCCCTTTGTCTTGTTGAGCGCTGCGGTCCCCTGCCCGGTGATCTCGTGACCGCGTCAATGCGCATCGAGGATCACGGTGTCATCGGCAACCTCGCCACCGTCGCGCTGGTGGCGACCGATGGCTCGATCGATTTCGCGTGCTATCCCCGGTTCGACTCACCGTCGATCTTCGCCGCGCTGCTCGATGCCGAACGCGGCGGCATTTTTCGCCTCGCGCCGGATGGCCACACGCTGCAGGTCAAGCAGACCTATCTGCCCGACACCAACGTGCTGATGACGCGTTTCTACACCGAGCATGGCATCGGCGAGATCACCGACTTCATGCCGCTGGCGGATGATGGCGACCCGAGCCGCTTTCGCATCGTGCGCAATTTGCGGACGATCAAGGGCGAGGTCCGATTCCGCCTGCGCTGCGCGCCGCGCTTCGATTACGGGCGTGTCGGCCACGGACTGGAGATCGGCGGCGGCCAGGCAAGATTCGCGGCGGCCGATGGCAGCGCCAGGCTCAGGCTGCTCACCGGCACCGCGATCCGGCGCGACGGTGACGACGCGGCCTGTGAAATCCTGCTGCGCGCCGGCCAGACCACCAACATCATCCTGGAGACCGACGACGACGGCACGCCCGCGGCGCACCATGCCGGCGATTTCGGCCTCGCCGACACCATCGCCTACTGGCGCGCCTGGTGCCTGCGCTCCACCTACCGCGGCCGCTGGCGCGAGATGGTGATGCGCTCGGCGCTGACGATGAAACTGCTGATGTCCAAGGAGCACGGCTCGCTGGTCGCCGCCGCCACTTTCGGCCTGCCCGAAGTCAGCGGCGGCGAACGCAACTGGGACTACCGCTACACCTGGATCCGCGACGCGGCCTTCACGGTCTACGCCTTCATGCGCCTGGGTTATGTCGAGGAGGCCTCGGTGTTCGTCGACTGGATGATGGCGCGCTGCACCGGCCAGCACGGCGACGGCTCGATGCAGATCATGTATGGCATCGACGGCCGCACCGATCTGCAGACCAGCGATCTGCCGCATCTGCGAGGACATCAGGATTCGCGTCCCGTCACCATCGGAAACAAGGCTTTCGAGCAGGTGCAGCTGGATATTTATGGCGCCCTGCTCGACTCGGTCTACGCCGCCAATGAATATGGCGCGCTCAGCTCGCTCGACGACTGGACCAAGCTCGTCGCCACCGTCGACCACGTCTGCAAGAACTGGAGCAAGCCCGACGGCGGTATCTGGGAATTCCGCGGCAGCAAGAGCCACTTTCTGTATTCGCGGCTGATGTGCTGGGTGGCGCTCGATCGCGCGATCCGTCTTGCGACCAAGCGCGCGCTGCCGGCGCCGCTGGAAATCTGGGCCAAGAATCGCGATGCCATCCGCGCGGACATCATGGCCAATTTCTGGGACGCCGAGCAGAACGCCTTCGTCCAGTCGCGTGGCGCGAGCGCGCTCGACGGCTCGACGTTCCTGCTCACCAACATGCACTTCCTGGGTCCGCGCGATCCGCGCTGGCTGTCGACACTCAAGGCCATCGAAGAACAGCTGGTCGAGCCGCCTTTCGTCTACCGCTACCGCGCCGAGCAGGTGCCGCAGGACACCATGCGCGGCACCGAGGGCGCGTTTCTCGCCTGCTCGTTCTGGTATGTCGAAGCGCTGACGCTCGGCGGCCAGCTCGACAAGGCGCGGCTGGTGTTCGAACGCCTGCTCGCCAGCGCCAATCACCTGGGGCTGTACGCCGAAGAATTCGGCGACGCCGGCAGCCAGCTCGGCAATTTTCCGCAGGCCCTGACCCACCTGACCCTGATCAGCGCAGCGGTGATTCTCGATCGCGCGCTCAACGGAGAGCAGCCCAAGAACTGGCCGCAATGAAATCGTTTGTCGGCCGATTGCGGCCTCTGCAGTTTTTTCACAGCCAAGGAGTGCACTCATGGATTTTGGTATCTCGGGTTTCGTCGCAGTGGTCACCGGCGCCGATTCCGGCATCGGCTACGCCGTCTCAAGACTGCTGCTGGACGAAGGCGCAAAAGTGGTCATCAGCGATCAGCACGAAGGCGAGCTGGCCAAGGCCGCGGCGCGCCTGGCCAGCCCCAACCTGCGGCACTTCGCGGCGGACGTCACCATCACCGGCGACGTCGAAAAACTCGCCGCCGCGGTCAGGGATTTCTTCGGCCCCGCGCGCATCCTGGTGCACTGCGCGGGCATCAACGGCGCGACCGGCCGCTTCGATACCCTGAGCGACGATGACTGGCATCACACGCTGGACACCAATTTCATGGGTGCGGTGCGCGTCTGCCGCGCCTTCATCCCCGGCATGGTCGAGCAGAACTGGGGACGCGTCGTGCTGACCGGGTCGGAGGATGCGGTGCAGCCCTACGCGGTGGAGCTGCCGTACTGCGCCGCCAAGGCCGGCGTCCTCAATCTGGCGAAAGGATTGTCGAAGACCTACGCGCGCCAGGGCGTTCTGGTCAACGCCGTCTCGCCGGCCTACATCGCCACGCCGATGACCGACGCGATGATGGAGAAGCGTTCCAAGGAACTGGGTGTTTCGTTCGACGAGGCCATCGAAAGCTTTCTCAACGAAGAACGCCCGATGCTGGAACTGCATCGCCGCGGCAAACCCGAGGAAGTCGCGGCGACGATGGTGTACCTGTGCTCGCAGCAGGCCAGCTTCATCAACGGCGCCAATGTGCGCGTCGACGGCGGATCGGTGGGGACGGTCTGACGGCAGCGACGATCAGAACAGGCCGAGCACCGACAGGATCACCTCTTCCGCCGCCTGCAACACGCGGGCGGTGTTCTCGAGCAGCGTCGCGCCCTGATCGATGTCGCGGACGCTGACTTCGGGCGTGGATTGCAGGCTCACTTCCTCGCCCTGCGTGATGCCCGTCTGCGCGGGTTGGTCCGGCCGGCTCGCAGCCGACGCGCAAGCGCTCAGGCAGCCGATCAGGAAAATGCCAGCGGCGATTCGAACGATCGCCAGCGGCGAACGCTGTGGGGTTGGCAGATCCATGGCCCAGCATAGCGAACCCTGCGCTCGCCCTGCGCATCGCACGACAGCGCGCAACAACCGGGCGCTTCCCATGCCCAGCACACGCAAGCCCAGCGTGCGTTCGAGAACAGAGAGATGCCCGATCCTCAGGCACATTTAATGCGCTCGGTCTTTCGAGCCGGGCGTTTTCGCCGCGTGCCTACGAGGAAACAACAGTGAATAAAGGACTATCCCTGCCACGCGTCTGGAAGACGCTCGCGGCCCCGGCCGTGTCGGCGCTGCTGCTGGCCTGTAGCAATCACCACAACCAGGACGATGCATCCCGCGGGCCGGCCAACGCCGGTACGCCGCCGGACACGCAGACCGGCAGCGCCACCAGCGGCAAGCAGGTCTTCCGCTTCGAAACGTTCGGCGACGAAAAATTCTGGACCGATGCGATGCGCCTGCCGGCCGGCATCATCGCCAGGAACACCACGCCCAACCAGATGCTCGCCCTCGGCGTGCAGATCGACTCCGACGCGCTGGATCAAGCCACGCGCAATCAGCTCGCCACCGAGCTGCAGGCCGATCCGACGGGGCTGTCGTCGCCGATGCTCAACAATCCGGCGACGACCGTCGCACTGATCAACGCCAACGCGCTCGTCGGCTTGCCGATCAAGGACAGCAACAACGACGGCAGCCTGAGCGTCGCCGCCGGCGACAAGGTCGGCGCGAGCTGCGCGCTGTGCCACACCATCACCGACGGTTCGGTGCTGGCGCAGCCGCAGAACCAGCCGACGCGCGGCTCCATCGGCCGTCGCCTCGATGGTCGTGCAACGCACAGCCTGGACTTCGGCAGCCTGATCGCGCTCGCCAACAACACGCGCGCCTACTACCCGGTGCTGCAGCTGAGCCTGGCCGTCAACAACGGCGCCACTCTCGGCCGCGCGCCCACCGGGCTCACCGAAAATTCCAGCGAAGAAGACGTCGACGCCTACCTCAACAACAAGGCGTTCTATCCGGTTGGCATGTTCGACGACACGCCCGACGGCAACGGCGATCCGATGCACAACATGCCCCTGTTCCGGCAGGACCTCGCGCATCCGTTCGGCAGCGATGGCTCGGTGGCCTTGCTGGATAACTTCAGCAACATGGTCTACACCGTCGTCCTCGATCCGACCACGCTCACCACCGCCGGCGGACGCGCGTTCCTGGTCAAGCTCGGTGGCGCCGCGGCCGGCAACGAGATCGTCAACGACTACGTCGCGGTGCTCGCGGCGACCGGCGTGACGGGCCCCTTCCCCTACATCCAGGCGAGCGCGCCGACCAATCCCGCGGACGCCGGCACCGAAGCGTTCCCCGTCGGGCTGCGCGTCGACCAGACGCTGCTGTTCGACATGAATGCCTATCTGCGCGGCCTCGATGCACCGGCCGGAAAATCCGGTGACTCGCAGGCCGTCGCAAGCGGCCGCGAGCTGTTCGACAGCGCCGGTTGCACCGCTTGCCACAACGAGGATCAGGGCCGCTTCGTGCCGACTTTCATCGTGCCGATGGCGACCATCTTCCCGGGTGACAATCCGGTGGTGCTGCTCGCGCAACGCGACCCGCCGCTCAACCCGATCCTCAACACCGTCGCCAGCCTCTTCGACGACAAGATGGCGGTGGTGAACGCCAGCCAGCGCGGTCTTGCACGCGGCACCGCGCTGCCGCTGCTGCTGGACCTGGATCGCAAGCCGGTGTTCCTGCACGACAACTCTGTGGCGACGCTGGACGATCTGCTCAACCCCGCGCGCGGGCCGACGGTGCCGCATCCGTTCTACCTGGCCGATGCCACGCAGCGCGCCGACATGGTGAGCTTCCTGCGCAGCCTCGACACTGGCAACTGAGCCGCGGCGGACGACGAGCATGATCAAGATCGCCATCATCATCGGCAGCACGCGTCCCGGCAGGCTTGGCGAGTCGGTCGCCCGCTGGGCTCTGGAACTGGCCGCGCAACGCGACGACGCGCAGTTCGAACTGGTCGACATCAGAGACTTCAATCTGCCGCTGCTCGACGAACCCGAAGCCGCTTCCACCGGCCGTTACACCAAGCCGCATACGCTGGCCTGGTCGGCGAAGATCGCCTCGTTCGACGCCTTTGTCTTCGTCACGCCCGAATACAACCACGCGACCACCGGCGCCTTGAAGAACGCGATCGATTTTCTCTGGGCCGAATGGAACAACAAGGTGGCGGGGTTCGTCAGCTATGGCAGCGCCGGCGGCGTTCGTGCGGTGGAGAATCTGCGCCTGATCATGGCGGAGCTGGAGGTGGTCAGCGCACGCAAGCAGGTCATGCTATCGCTGGCGACCGACTTCAAGGATCGCGTATTCCAGCCCGATCCGCGCCACCAGAAAACCTTCTACGGCATGCTCGACCAGATGATCGCCTGGGCCGGTGCGCTCAAACCGTTGCGACAAAAGAAGACCTGACCGGACCGATCGTTCGGCAAACAGTGCCGATCGACCATATGCGTGCAACGACGACGACGAAGCCGCCGATCGGTTGTCTGTAGCGGATGTCCACCAGTGAACGCAACACCCAATGCCGGATCGACGCCGCTGTCGATGGGGCGCCGCGCTGCCACCGGCCGATCGAGGGCTACGCCATCATCGGCGACTGCCGCTCCGCGGCACTCGTGTCGCGCGACGGGTCGATCGACTGGTTGTGCTGGCCGCACTTCGACCATCCCAGCGTCTTCTGCGCACTGCTTGATCCCGTGCGCGGAGGCCACTTCAACGTCAGGCCGACAGGCCGCGCACGGGTCACCCGCTGCTACGTCGGCGACAGCGCGGTGTTGCGCACGCGCTTCGTCACCGACGAAGGAGAGTTCGAGCTCACCGATGCGATGCCCATCGCCGGCCCGGCGGAGGCGCGCAGCACCTTGATGCCGGAGCACGAGATCGTCCGCGTCCTCACCTGTACGCGCGGCAGGGGCGCGGTCGACATCGGCTTTCATCCGCGCACCGGCTTCGCGCAGCACAACGACAAGCTGCGTGATCACGGCAAGCTCGGCATCCGCGTCGAAACACGTCGAGGCTTGCTCACGCTGCGTGCCGATGTCTCGCTGGCTCTCGACGCCGATTGCAGCGGCGCCACCGGGAGACGCGCGCTGAGCGCCGGCGAGTCGATCCATCTGTCCTTGACCTGGACCGCCGACGCGCCGGCGATTCTGCCGCCGCTGGGAGAATGGACGCGGGCGGTCCTCGATCGAACGCTGCGCTTGTGGCAGGCGTGGTCGTCGCGCACGGTCTACACAGGCCCTTATCGCGAGGCGGTGATGCGCAGCGCCATCGTCGTGCGCCTGCTGTCGTTCGCGCCCAGCGGCGCCATCATCGCCGCCGCCACCACCTCGCTGCCCGAAAAACGCGGGGGTTCCAACAACTGGGACTATCGCTTCTGCTGGCTGCGCGATGCGGCGTTCACCGTCCGCGGCATGCTGGAGCTGGGTCACGCCGACGAAGCGATCGGTTTCACTGGCTGGCTCCTGCATGCGACGCGGCTGACGCAGCCACGGCTCAAAGTGTTGTACGACGTCCACGGCCGCACGCCGCCGCGCGAGCGCACCGTGCCCAATTTGTCCGGCTACCAGGGCGCCGCGCCGGTGCGGACCGGCAACGGCGCCGACGAACAGGTGCAGCTGGATTCTTACGGCGAGGTGATCGATGCGGTATGGCGCGTGACCTGCGCCGGCCATCGTCTCGATCGCGTCGCCGGCAACACCATCGAGGCCTTCGGCCGCACGGTCTGCGCGCACTGGACCGATCCCGACGCCGGCATCTGGGAGCCGCGCGGCGAACCGCAACGCCACGTGCATTCGCTGGTGCTGTGCTGGACCGCGCTCGACAAACTGGTCGATCTGCAGGACCGCGGCGATCTGCGCAGCCGCCATCGCCCGCTGTTCGTCGAAACGCGTGATGCGATCCGCAGCCAAGTCGAAGCGCGCGGCTACAACCCCCGGCTGCGCAGCTACACCGCGATTCTCGACGGCGACTCCCTGGACGCCACGGGGCTGCTCCTGGGCTGGTATGGCTTCCACGAACCCGGCAGCGAGCGCCTGTGCGATTCCTACGCGGCGATCACCACCGCGCTGTCTCCGCAGCCCGGCCTGCTGTTCCGCAATACCGAGGCGGACGACGACGGCGCTTTTGGCATTTGCTGCTTCTGGATGGCCGAGCATCTGGCGCGTGGCGGCGGCACGCTGCCACAGGCACGCGCCGCATTCGAGGCAACGCTTGCGTTCGCCAACGACGTTGGCTTGTTCGCCGAAGAAATCGAGCCGGGCACCGGTGCCGCGCTGGGCAACATGCCGCAAACTTTCACCCATGTCGGGCTGATCAACGCCGCGTTGTCGATCGCGCAACGCGAGAAACTTGAAGAGGCAGCCTCATGATGGTGCTCGTGCATTGCGGCTTCTGGGGACTGTTCGCCAGCATCGTCTTCACCACCCTGCTCGCGCTGAGCCAGGGCATCGGCTTGACGCGCATGAACATCCCCTACCTGATCGGAACGATCTTCACGCCCGATCGCGATCGCGCCAAGATCATCGGCTTCTGTCTGCACATGATGCTGGGCGTCGTCTTCTCGATGCTGTACCTGTTCGCCTTCCAGGCCTGGGGCGGCGCCACCTGGTGGAAGGGCCTGATTTTCGGCGGCGTGCAAGGCGCCTTCGTCCTGACCTTTGGCATGAGCCTACTGCCCGGCCTGCATCCGCGAATGGCCAGTGAACACGAGGGCCCAACGGTGGTCCGCCAGCTGGAGCCACCGGGATTTCTCGGGCTGAACTACGGCGTGCGCACACCCGCGTCGATCTTCGCAGCCCACCTGGTCTGGGGGCTATTGCTGGGACTGACTCTGGCGTAACGACCTCGACCGCAGCGTGCTAGGTGCAGCCTCTCACGAGGAACAGAATCACCAAGACAGGCACGGGAATGCCGACGAGCCAAAGCAGTACCCATCCAGCGGCGCCTTCCTGCTTCTTCAAGGTTTTTTCGTAGAGCTTTTTCATCGTGGTCTCCTGGATGTGTCAGCGCATTGCGCACTGGTGGCGCTGAACAATCCGTTAGCGGCCACCAGGGCCGGAGCCCCGGCACGACGGGCAATAAAAAACCCCGCTATGACGCGAGGTTTTTTTGACGCGATGAGGCCGATGTTCTTGGTGGATGGTACAGGGATCGAACCTGTGGCCCCCGCCGTGTGAAGGCGATGCTCTACCGCTGAGCTAACCATCCGGGGGCGCGATCATAGGGCCGGCCCGGTGCACCGTCAACGCGGCGAACGGCGGGCGCGGAAGAAGTCCCGGAGCATCGCCGCCGCCTCCGGTTCCAGCACGCCGCCGCTCCACTGCAGGCGGTGATTGAGACGCGGCGTGGCGATCAGGTCGTACACCGAGCGCACCGCGCCGGCCTTCGCATCCCAGGCGCCGAACACCAGGCGCGTCAGCCGCGCGTGCAGGATCGCGCCGGCGCACATCGCGCAGGGTTCGAGCGTGACGTAGAGCGTCGCGTCGGGCAGACGGTAGTTGCCTTGCGCCCGGCCGCCTGCGCGCAGGGCGATGATCTCGGCGTGCGCACTCGGATCGCAATCGGTGATCGGACGATTCCAGCCTTCACCGAGAATCGCATCGCCCTGCACCAGCACCGCGCCCACCGGCACTTCGCCCTGCGTGGCAGCGCGCATCGCGAGGTTCAGCGCATGACGCATCCAGCGCTCGTCGGTGGCGCCGTCCACGCGCCTATAGCGCGGCGATGATGCGCTGGGCGAAAGCCTGCAGCTTGGCGGTGTCGGCTTTCTCCGAGGCGTGCGACAGCAGCAGATGGCGGTCGTATCGCGGCACCACGTGGAAGTGGATGTGCGGCACCGTCTGCCCGGCCTCCGCGCCGTTGAGCTGCATCACCAGGATGCCGGCGCAGTTCATCGCCTGCTGCACCGCCCGGGCGATTTTCTGCGTGGTCCTGATGCAGGCCACCGCGCCGGCCTCGGACAGATCGAAGATCGTCTCGGCGGCTTCCTTGGGGACGATCAGGGCGTGCCCGTCGGACTGCGGCATGATGTCCATGAAAGACAGCGTGTGCTCGTCTTCGAAAAGCCGGATGCAGGGCAGCTCGCCGCGAAGAATCCGGGCGAAAATATTTTGCGGATCGTAGGCCATGGCAATCACTCGGTGGCTGGATGGGAATGCGCGACGATAACCCGGGCGATGACCGTTGTGGCGTCAGTCATCGAACACCGGAGAGCGGCGCTCGTTCGCCGCCGCGAGCGCTTCGCGGCCGTCGGCGCTCACCACCATCGACGCGTTCCAGGCGGCGACATAGGCCAGGCCGTCGGCGGTGTTGTGATCGCGTGACCACAGCAGATTGCGTTTGATGCCGCGCACCGTCAGCGGCGACTTGGCGGCGATGGTCTGCGCCAGCGCGGCGGCATCCAGCCACAGCTGCTCCTTGGACGCGCAGACGCGCGACACCAGGCCGAGCGCCAGCGCGCGGCCGGCATCGAAAGTCTCGCCGGTATAGGACAGCTCGGCGAGCGCCGACTGGCCGATGACGTGACGCAGGCGCTGCAAGGTGCCGACGTCGGGCACCACCGCCCAGTCCACCTCCTTGATCGAGAAGCGCGCGTCACCGGCGGCCAAGCGCAAGTCGCAGGCCGCGATCAGGTCGACGCCGGCACCCAGGCAGCCGCCATGGATCGCGGCGATCACCGGCACGCGCAGCGTCTCCACCGCGTTGAATGCCGCCTGTGCCTGCTCGATGAAGGCCAGCAGCTTCTCGCGTCCGCGCGCCTCGCAGGCAGCGTCGACGAGACAATAGAGATGCGACAAGGCCGACAGGTCGATACCGCAGCAGAAGTGGCGGCCCTCGCCGGCGATGACGACGACCCGCACCTCGGGCTGCGCGTTGAGCCAGGCGAGCGCCGCGGGCAGCTCGCGCCACATCGCCAGGTCCAGTGCGTTGCCTTTGTCCGGGCGATTCAGGCGCAGCCAGGCGACCGCGCCTTGTCGCTCGACGATCAGGGTCTCGGCGGTGAACGCGGTCATGGAAACCTCGGGGGACGGAGCCGGTCGAGGCGCTAGCATCGCTGAAAATCACGCCGGCCTGTACCGTGTCTCAACGTCGGGCCGGAGACCGCTGCCATGCAACGCGAAACGACAAACGAAAACTGGATTCGCCTGGTGTTATGGCTTGCGGCCTTTTTCAATCTGGTTGCCGCGCTGCTGTTCCTGTTTCCGGATTCGCTGCCGGGCCGGCTCGCCGGCGTGCCGACGCCCGTGCCGTCGATCTACAGCGGCCTGACGGCCTGGCTGATCCTGATCTTCGGCGGCGCTTACGCCTGGATGGCGCGCGGCCCGCTGGTGCGGCCCCTGCTGGTGCTGGCGACGATCGGCAAGACCGGGGCCTTTGTCGTAGCCCTGGCCGTGGCCTTGCGCGGCGATATTCCGCCGCGGCTGGCGGCGCTGATTTCCGGCGATCTGTTCCTGGCCTGCGGCTTCGCGGTCTGGCTGCGACGCAGCTCAGCCGAGTGACTGCAGGTAGGCATCGCCGTCGTCGATGCCGAATTCGATCCACATCGGCAGGTGGTCGCTCATGCGGTAGGTGCGCCAGTCCTTGAAGCTGCGGCCGGGCCGGGTGTTGCGTTCACCGGCGTACTGCGCCTCATCGGCGAGACGGTAGACGTGCTCGTAGTAATCAAACACCCGGCAAGGCCGCGGAGAGCGCGGGACGCAGCCGCCGCAATCCCTCGACGGTACGCTTGCGAACCTCGGCATCCTGGATCTGTTTGAGCCCTGCGTAGTTCGGCATCCGTTCTCTCCGATGATCGCGCCATGGTAGGTGTCCCGGCCAGCGGCGCCAACGCCGGCACAACAGGAGACAGCGGGCAGCCTGATATTCTGGCGGTCACCTCGCTCAGGAGACCGTCGTGGCGAAGAAACTGTCCCAATCGCAAACCGCCGTCATGAAGTGGATGAACAAGGGCTGGAAGGCCTACACCGCCGGCGGCACGCGCGTGGAGATCAACGGCCACCCGGTGTGCACTACCGCGACCATGGCGTCCCTGGAAAAACTCGGCATGGTCGAAAAGCTCGGCGTCGCGGCCTGGGAAGCCACCGAGGCCGGCAAGCAATGGAGCGCGGTCACGGAATCGGAAAGCTGATGCCGCCTGCACAGGCAAGGTTTCGACTCGCATCGATCCGCTGGCTTTTCGCGCTACTGCCTTTCGCCTTGTCGGCCTCCTGCGCTGCGCCGGCCAGCAAACCGGCCGCGCATCAGCCGGCCAACATTCCGTTCGCCCTCGAAGGCGCCTACATCGTCATCGACGTCGAGATGGACGCGACGCACACCCTGCCCTTCGTCTTCGACACCGGGCTGTCCAATGGCAACCTGATCACGCCCAAGACCGCCACCGATCTGGGCCTCAAGCCCGGCGCCGCGCTCGGCAGCATCGGCGCCGCCAGCGGTGGTCGCAGCCAGGCGGCGCTGACGACGGTCGCCAGCATCCGCATCGGCGACGCCAGGCTCACCGACCCGCCTTTCGCGATCGTCGACCTGCCCCCGCACGTCACCGGCCGGCCCGGCAAGACGCCGGTCGCGGGCTTCATCGGCGCACCGCTGCTGAAAGACGCGGTGCTGTGCATCGACTACGAGCATCGGGTGATGCAGCGCTGGGCGCGCGCTGATTTCGACGGCAGCAGCCGCAAGTCGATGGCGATGTCGCTGAATCACGAACTGCCCACGATCATTGTCGACATCGACGGCCGCCCGGCAACGCTGATCGTCGACTCCGGCAACAACGGCGCGATCGTGGTGTTCGCCGCGTTCGCCATCGCCAACGACTTCAGCCGCCGCTATCCCGATCTCACGCAGCAGGGCGGCAATGACGGTCGGGGCTCGTTCCAGGCGCTGAGCACCGACGCCGACTCGATCAAGCTGAGTCCGGACGCGGCGTTCGAAAACGTTCCGCTGACGGTGATTCCGCAGGGCGTCGATCCGGCCCGCGGCATCGACGGCCTGCTTGGATTCGAAGTGCTGTCGCGCCTGAATCCCTGTCTGGACCGCGACGGCGGACGCCTGTATTTCGACAGCGAATAGCAGGCCCGGCCGGCGGCCCGGACGCTAGGCCGCCATCGCCTCGATCGGGCTCCGCGCGACCGATGGATCGCGCGCGCCGGCGAACTGCAGCACGCCGTCGTCGACCGGCTCGTCGCGCAGCATCCGGCTGTCGTTCTCGTAGTGATGCGTCACCAGCCAGGGATGTGCAGTGCCCTGGCGCGGCAGCACGTCCGCGGCGCGCTGGACATAGCCCGACGACAGCGAGCCGAAGACGGTGCCTTCGCTGACCATGCCCTGCGGTGCGGCGGGCATGGCCACGGTGAGATTGTTGTCGTCCATGAACCGCAACAAACGACAGAAGTAATGGCCCGACAGATCGGCCTTAAGCGTCCACGAGATGTTGGTGTAGCCGACGATCCAGGCCATGTTGGGCACGTCCTGCATCAGCACGCCCTTGTACATCATCAGCTGGTTGGGCGGCCGCGGCTGGCCATCGACGCGCAGCTCCATGCCGCCGAGCATCTGCAACTGCAAACCGGTGGCCGTGACGACGATGTCGGCCTCGAGCACGCGCCCCGATTTCAGCTCGATGCCGGTCTCGGTGAAGCGCTCGATGTGATCGGTGACCACCGTGGCCTTGCCGCTGCGGATCGCCTTGAACAGATCGGAGTCCGGCACCGCGCATAGCCGCTGGTCCCAGGGATTGTAGTGCGGGGTGAAGTGGCTCATGTCGGCCCCCGGGCCGAGCTGCCGACGCGCCTGCAACAGCAGCAATCTGCGCGCGATCGAAGGCCAGCGCTTGGCCGCCAGATAGGTGAGGCGATGGAACTTGATGTTGCGCTGGCGCGCCATGCCGAACACCCAGCGCCGCGGCAGAAAACGCAGCAGGATTTCCGACAGCTTGTCGTAGCCCGGCAGCGAGAACACATAGCTCGGCGAGCGTTGCAGCATGGTCACGCTGGCCGCGTCATCGGCCATCGCCGGCACCAGCGTAACGGCGGTGGCGCCGCTGCCGATGATCACCACGCGCTTGCCGGAAAAGTCCAGGTCTTCTGGCCACTGCTGCGGATGGATGCACTGCCCCTTGAAGCGCTCGACGCCGGGGAAATGCGGCAGGTGGCCCTGGTCGTAATTGTAGTAGCCGGTGGCGCCGACGAGAAATTTCGCTTGCATGGTTCGCGTGGCACCGCTGGCCTCGTGCAGCGCAGTGACGGTCCACAACTGCTGCTCGCTCGACCAGTGCGCGCTCAGCGTCTTCAGGCCAAACTGGATTTTCTTGTCGACACCGTACTGCTGCGCGGTCTCGGTGACATAACGCCGGATCGAAGCGCCGTCGGCGAGCACGCTCAGCTCGTTCCAGGGCCGGAACTGGAAGCCGAAGGTGCACATGTCGGAGTCGGAACGGATGCCCGGATAGCGGAACAGGTCCCAGGTGCCGCCGATGGCGTCGCGCCGCTCGATGATCGCGACCCGCTTCTGCGGGCAGTCGAGCGCGAGGTGGCAGGCCGTGCCGATGCCGGACAGGCCGGCGCCGATGATCAAAACGTCGTAGGTCGGATTCATCTGTGGCTCCTCTCAATTCCGAGCCCGCAGAATAGCGAAATCCGGGCTTTACTCATTCACCTTGCAGACCAGGGCTCTGACGCTGCGGCCGCCTGTGCGATCTGCCGCGCCTTCAGGACCGGCGCAGCTGCTGGCTGTCGAGCCGAGCGCGCAAGGCCGGCGTCATCGCCACCGGCCTGGCGTCCTTGTCGACCATCACCACCGTCGCCGAACAGGTGCCGACGCATCGATGGTTCTGGAAACCGCCCATTACGATCTCGTAGGACGTGCGTCCGATACGGCCCACGCCGGCGCCGAAGCGCAGCGGATCGGGGTAGTGCGCCTCGCGCAGATAGCTGACATTGACGCTGGCGAGAAAGCCGCGCGCGCTGCGCTCTTCGCCGATCTGCAGACGCTCCAGCTGAAAGCGGAAGCGCGCGTCTTCATACAGCGCCGACAGCGCCACGTTGTTGAGATGGCGCAACACGTCCATGTCGCCGAAGCGCGGCAGCAGATCGATGGTGAACGGATAATGCGCGAGTTGCTGCAATTCGGTAGCGGGTTTCATGGATGGACGCGATCAGCTGTTGAGAATTCATTCCGGTGAGATGATGGTCTTGCCTACAACCGTCGTTCCATGTTCTCCAAAATTTCAAGACCGGTCGACGCGGGCGGCGCTCGTTGTTCAAGCCGAACTGCTAGTCCGAATAATCTGGCCGCTCGATATCCGCGATTATCCCCACCTCTCGAGGTTCCCAGCCGAGCACGCTTTTCGTTCTCTCGTTGGAGGCGGGTCCGTCGCCTCCGACCCAGATCGCCAGTGGTCCGAAATGCGCTTCTGCTTCCTCAGCCGTCAGAGACTTGACGGGAAGGCCGAGCTGCCGACCGATCGCCTCTGCGATCAACCGGAATTGCACGCCTTCCTCGGCCACCGAGTGATAGGCATCGCCCTGTGCGCCACGTTCGAGCGCTAGACGATACGCGCGTGCTGCATCCAGCCGGTGCACGGAGGGCCACCGGTTCTGCCCATTGCCGATATAGGCGGACACACCCTTTTCGCGAGCCACAGTCGCGAGCATGGGAACGAAGCCGTGGCGCTCGCCGACACCATGGACCGAACGCGGATTGCGAATCACGCTAGCCTTTACGCCACGATCGGCGAGCCTGAACGCGGTTTGCTCCGAGGCCCGCGGAAAAGCGGGATCGACCGGAGGCCTCGAATCCTCCTTCGCCATCGCACCCGACGGGTCGAGAAATCCGCTCGTGACGATGATCGGACGGTCGGACCCAGCAAGAACTTCACCGAAGGTTTCGATGGCGACGCGGTCCTCCTCGGCAAGCTCGTCGATCTTCGACAGATCGAGGCCGAAGGCCGTGTGAATGATGCCGTCGGCACTGCCAGCGCCTTCCCGGATCACGTCTAAATCCTTCAGTCCGCCGATGAGCGGGGTTATGCCGGCAGCGGCAAGCGCATCCCCTTTTTCCTTCGACCGTACCAGACCGACAACAGAGTGCCCCGCCTCCATCAGATCGCGGGCGATCACCGAGCCAATCCAACCGCTCGCTCCCGTCAGAAATACGCGCATGAAAGTTTCCTTCGAGTCGGGCGGACACGTGCCAATTCACATGTCTGTGACTGACATGGTGCTTGCGTCAGCAACTGACAATAGCAGAAGGTGATTCGGTGGCGAGGGACAGAGGCCGATCGATATGTACGCTTGTAACAGGCAGCGTTGGAACTGTTTCTCAATCGAGAATATGACCGGACCACGCGCCGAGATCGCCGCTCGGTCGGACGTGATGGAGCGAACCTTTTTCGCGTAAGCGCTCTTGTCGTCGTCCCTGGAACCGACCCCACCGACTCCCTGCACCGGACGCGTTCGTTAGGCACCGAACGGACAGGTCCGGCTTCTCATCAATCTTATTGGGAGTGAGGACGAATGTCGTTCGCCGAAATCATTCCCACTCGATGGTGGCTGGCGGTTTTCCGGAGACGTCATAGACCACGCGCGACACGCCGGCGATCTCGTTGACGATGCGTCGCGAGCAGATGTCGAGCAGCTCGTAAGGCAAATGCGCCCAGTGCGCGGTCATGAAGTCGATGGTCTGCACCGCGCGCAGGGCGATCACCGGCTCGTAGCGGCGGCCGTCGCCGGTGACGCCGACGGACTTCACCGGCAGATACACCGCGAACGCCTGGCTGGTCTTGTCGTACCAGCCGCTCTTGCGCAGTTCGTCGATGAAGATGTGGTCGGCCAGGCGCAGCGTGTCGGCGGCGGCGCGCGTGACCTCACCGAGAATGCGCACGCCCAGGCCGGGGCCGGGAAAGGGATGACGATGCACCATCTCCGCGGGCAGGCCGAGTTCGAGGCCGATCTTGCGAACCTCGTCCTTGAACAGCTCACGCAGCGGCTCCACCAGCTGGAGCTTCATGCGCTCCGGCAGGCCACCGACGTTGTGATGGCTTTTGATGACGTGGGCTTTGCCGCTGCGGACGGTACCGTCCGCCAATTTATGGACGGAGCCGGCGGATTCGATGACGTCGGGATAGATCGTCCCCTGCGCCAAGAAATCGACGTTCTCGATCTTGTGCGCCTCTTCATCGAACACGTCGATGAACAGTCCGCCGATGATCTTGCGCTTGGCCTCGGGATCGCTGACGCCTTTGAGCGCGGAGAGGAAACGCTCTTCGGCGTCGATGCGGATCACCTTGACGCCGAGGTTGCGCGCGAAGATCTGCATCACCTGGTCGCCTTCAAAGTGGCGCAGCAGCCCGTGATCGACGAAGACGCATGTCAGCTGCTCGCCGATGGCTTTGTGCAACAGCGCCGCGACCACCGACGAATCGACACCGCCGGAAAGTCCGAGCAGCACCTTGCCGTTGCCAACCTGCTCGCGCACGCGCGCGATCGCATCGTCGACGATGCTGTCCGGCTTCCAGGCATCACCGCAGCCGCAGATCTCGTGCACGAAGCGGCCGTAGATGCGCGCGCCCTGCGTGGTGTGCGTGGTCTCGGGATGGAATTGCAGGCCGTAGTAGTGACGTGACTCGTCGGCCATGCCGGCCAGCGGCAGATCGGGCGTGGAGGCGATGAGCTTGAAACCTTCGGGCAGCGCGACCACGCGATCGCCGTGCGACATCCACACGTCGAGCAGGCCGTAGCCTGCTTCGTTGACGCGATCCTGGATGTCGGTGAGCAGACGCGAATGACCGCGTGCCCGGATCTCTGCGTAACCAAATTCTTTCTGATCGTGCGCTTCCACGGCGCCGCCGAAGTGCTGCGCCATCGCCTGCATGCCGTAGCAGATACCGAGCACCGGCACGCCGAGGTCCCACACCGCTTGCGGAACGCGTGGCGAATCCAGTGCCGTCACTGACTCCGGACTGCCCGAAAGGATGATCCCCTTGGGCGCGAAGGCGCGGATGGCGTCGTCCGAAACATCCCAGGGGTGCAGCTCGCTATACACGCCCAGCTCGCGCACGCGGCGCGCGATGAGCTGAGTGAGCTGCGAACCGAAGTCGAGAATCAGAATCCGATCGGCGTGAATATTCAAAATCAAGACCCGACGCGATAGTTCGGCGCTTCCTTGACGATCGACACGTCGTGAACGTGCGACTCCTTGATGCCCGCCGCGGTGATCTTGACAAAGCGCGTGCGCGTGCGCATTTCCTCGACGCTCTGGCAGCCGGTGTAGCCCATGCTGGCGCGCAGGCCGCCGACCATCTGGTGGATGATCGCCGACATCGGGCCCTTGTACGGCACGCGGCCTTCGATGCCTTCCGGCACCAGTTTTTCGACTTCGCTGGTGGTGTCCTGGAAGTAGCGGTCCTTCGATCCCTGCGCCTGGCTCATCGCGCCCATCGAACCCATCCCGCGATACGCCTTGTAGGAGCGGCCCTGGTACAACTCGACTTCGCCAGGGGCCTCTTCAGTGCCGGCGAGCATCGAGCCCACCATCACCGAGTACGCACCCGCGGCGAGCGCTTTGGCGAAGTCGCCCGAGTAGCGCACGCCGCCGTCGGCGATCAGCGGAATGTTCTTGCCGCGCAGCGCGTCGGCCACCGACATCACCGCGCTGATCTGCGGCACGCCGACGCCGGCGACCACGCGCGTGGTGCAGATCGAGCCGGGGCCGATGCCGACTTTCACCGCGTCCGCACCGGCATCCACCAGCGCCAATGCCGCATCGCCGGTGGCGATGTTGCCGCCGATCACTTGCAGATCCGGATAGCGCTTCTTGATCGCGCTGACGCGATCGAGCACGCCCTTCGAGTGACCGTGCGCGGTATCGACGACGACGACATCGACGCCGGCTTCGACGAGCTGCTCGATGCGCTCGTCAGTGTCCCCGCCCGTGCCCACCGCGGCGCCGACGCGCAGGCGGCCGTGCTCGTCCTTGCAGGCGCTCGGATAGTCGCTGGATTTCTGGATGTCCTTGACCGTGATCATGCCGCGCAGCTGGAACGCATCATTGACGACGAGGATCTTCTCGATGCGGTACTTGTGCAGCTTGGCGACGATCTCGTCCTTGCCCGCGCCTTCGCGCACCGTCACCAGGCGCTCCTGCGGCGTCATGATGTTCGACACCGGCTGGTCGTAGTGCGTCTCGAAGCGCAGATCGCGGCTGGTGACGATGCCCACCAGGCGATCGCCCTCCACCACCGGCACGCCGGAGAAGCGATGCGCGCGTGTCAGCGCCAGCACTTCGCCGATGGTCATCGACGGACGCACCGTCACCGGGTCGACGATCACGCCGGCCTCGAATTTCTTCACCAGGCGCACTTCGGCGGCCTGCTGCGTCGGCGTCATGTTCTTGTGGATGATGCCGATGCCGCCTTCCTGCGCCATCGCGATCGCCAGCTTGGATTCGGTGACGGTGTCCATCGCCGAGGACAGCAGCGGGATGTTGAGCTTGATGCGCGCCGTGAGCGCGGTGCGCAGGTCGACCTGCCGGGGCAGCACTTCGGAATAGGCGGGCTGCAACAACACGTCGTCGAAAGTCAGGGCTTCGAGATCGATGCGGGAGTCTTGTGAGAGGCGCGACATTGATGGCTCCGGCAAAGCCCTATTATACAATCCCGATGCCGCACACCTCGCACAGCGTCTATGCCGTCTCCGATTTCGCCGAGATCCTGCGCGGCCTGGTCGAAGACGCACTGCCTTCGGTGTGGATCGAAGGCGAGATCTCCAATTTTTCGCGGCCGGCCTCGGGGCACTGGTACTTCACGCTCAAGGACAGCGGTGCGCAGCTGCGCTGCGTGATGTTCCGCAAAGCCAACTTCCTGGTGTGTCCGCAACCGAAGGACGGCGATCAGGTGCGGGTGCGCGCGCAGGCCAGCGTGTATGTCGCGCGCGGCGAACTGCAGCTGATCTGCGAGGCCATGGAGCCCGCCGGCC
>CAXTSJ010000034.1:0-35714 GCA_964246995.1 uncultured Hydrocarboniphaga sp. | reverse complement strand
CAGATTCAGACGCAAACAGTGTGCAGGCTCGATGGCTAAATCAGAGAGTCCTTAGCCGGTGCTCGCAGAATCGCCGGTGCGCGATCCTTGTGGATGAACGGCGAAGGACACCTGGTTCCGCAGGAGCGGCCAGCTGAAATCGCGCAAGTGATCGCCAGTTTCATCGACGCGCAGCGCGCTTCCGGGCATTGACGCGGAACCCATCGCGAAGCTTCACTTACCACTCGGATAAAAAACCAAGGGAGAGTCGCATGCAGCCGGTTGAAAACATTGGATCCCAAAAACTGGGCCTGTGGTGTTCGTGGATCTTCGCCGCTCTGACCGTCATCGGCTGGCTGGGCATTGCGCATTTCTACGCGCCGGCGCCTGCGAATCTTGGTATCGACGCGACCAAGGTCTGGTTCACCGAGACCCACCACTGGGGCACGATTGTCGGCTGTACCATCTTCTACATCGCTTGCGGATTTCTGGTCCCGGGCTCGATTCAGTTCGGCATCATGCTGGCCAAGATCGAGGGGCGCTGGCCGTTGTGGTCGCTCACCACCGCGGTCTGCGGCATCTTCATCTCGCTGATCATCTTCCTCAACGCCTGCGCCTGGATCGTTTGCGCCTATCGGCCCGAGACCGGCGCTGACGTGATCCAGTCCTGGTACGACTGGTCTTGGTTCGCCTTCCTGCTCGGCTGGATCTATCTCGCCGTAGAAATGCTCGCGACCGCTGCGGTGGAATTCATGGATAAGCGTCCGGTGCCGATGATCCCGCGCTGGCTGACCTGGGTGACGCTGTTCGGCGGTGTGTCCTTGATCACCGCGGCGGGGCCCGCATTTTTCAAAAGCGGGCCATTCGCCTATCACGGTCTGTTCGGTTTCTATATTCCGATGGTGATCTGGGGTACCTACCTGCTGCTGACGACCTGGTACATGCTCAAGGAACTCGAACGAACGGCCGCCGACGCGAACTAGCGCAGGCCAAGGATGGAAGTGTGGTTGATCCCATCCGGACGAGGTTGATATCGTGGACAGAGCCGTAAGGAAAAGGACATCCGTGGACGTGTTTTGCGTGGGAGAGAGTCACTTGGGCGCGGTGGTGAATGCCAACAACGCGCGACAGCAACAGCAACGGGCCGCATTCGGACAAGCATTCGTCTGGCTCAGCCTGCCCGAGTTCACGCCGAACATGGTGAGCCTTGGAGAGACCTCGGTACTCAATGCCGAGCTTGAGGCCGAGATCAAGGCGCAGGCGACCGACGCCGAGCTGATGGTGCTGAGCATCGCAGGCAATCACTACAACCTGATGGGCTTGCTGAAGCATCCGGTCCCCTTCGACTTCGTGCTGCGCGAGCGGCCCGATCTGCCGCTGCTGGACGACGTGACGATCGTGCCCGAAGCCTTGATCGAAGCGGCGCTGCGCAAGCTGGTGGCGCATCCTCTTTCGCTGCTGCAGGCGCTTGCGAGCAGCGCGGCGTGTCGCGCGGTGCAGCTGGAGTCGCCGCCACCCAATCCAAGTGAGCAGCACATCCTGGGCAAGGCGGAGCCTTACTTCCAGGATCGATTCGCCGCGCTCGGCGTCGCGCCCGCGCTGCTGCGCTACAAACTGTGGAGGCTGCATTCGAAAATTTTCAGACAGGCCTGCGCGCAGGTCGGAGTCGAATTCGTCGCGGCCCCAGAAGCGGCCATGGATGGCGCGGGGTTTCTGATCGAGCGAGCCTGGGGTGGCGACGCGACGCATGCCAGCCAGTGGTACGGCGACCTGGTGATCGACCAGATCAGCCAGTTGCTGCAAGAATC
This sequence comes from uncultured Hydrocarboniphaga sp., assembly GCA_964246995.1. Taxonomy (GTDB): domain Bacteria; phylum Pseudomonadota; class Gammaproteobacteria; order Nevskiales; family Nevskiaceae; genus Hydrocarboniphaga. Next base: position 33,927 of record CAXTSJ010000034.1, on the reverse strand, counting down.
TCCGGTCTCCTGACCAATGGCGACCGGCCACGCGCCCATGCACCCGTACAAGCATCTTCCGAACGAAGCGTTCTGGCGTCGGTCCGTCGCATCGCTTGCGGCATCCGAGGTCGATCCCGTCGGGCAGGTTCCTTTCGGAATCGGGCGGAGCGACAAGGTGGCGACCGCTGGCAGCTGCTTCGCCCAGCATATCGCGCGGTATCTACGCGAATCGGGGTTCCACTTCATGGTCACCGAAAAGCCGCACCCGCTGGTGCCCGACGCCGACGCGCGGGACTTCGGTTACGGCGTCTTCACGGCGCGCTACGGAAACATCTACACCAGCCGCCAGATGTTGCAATTGTTCCAGCGGTCTTTCGACAAGTTCCGGCCTGCCGAGGACTACTGGTATGAGGCTAACGGAGCGTACGTCGACCCTTTCAGGCCGCAGATTCAGCCTGGCGGATTTTCCACTTTGGCCGAATACCAGCGTGATCGCGCCCAGCATTTCGCGGCCGTCCGCGAGGCCTGGGAAACGCTCGACGTTTTCGTATTCACGCTCGGCCTCACCGAATGCTGGATGTCGAAAGCGGACGGCGCTGCCTATCCGATATGCCCGGGCGTCGCCGCCGGCCAGTTCGACGGTGACCGCTACGAGCTGGTGAATCTGACTGTGGAAGACGTCGTCGCCGATCTCGGGACCTTCATCGGTCTGCTGCGCTCGGTGAACGCCGACGCCAGGATCGTCCTGACCGTGTCACCGGTGCCGCTGGTGGCAACGGCCGTTCCACGGCATGTGCTGTGGTCGACGGCCTATTCCAAAGCGGTGCTCAGGGTGGCCTGCGAATCGGTGCTCAACAAGACCAAGGGTGTCTCTTACTTCCCGTCCTACGAAATCGTCACCGGTGGGCATTCCCGTGGCAGTTACTTCGCCGACGACTTGCGCTCGGTCAAGGAAGAGGGCGTGGCCCACGTGATGCGGCTGTTCCTGAAGCACTATGGTGGGCTGACCGCCGACAACACTGCAGCGTTTCAGAGCGCGGCAACGACGGCACAGTCCGACGACGCAGCGCAGCATCTGGATTCGATGAGTAGGATCATCAAGACCTTGTGCGACGAAGAGCTGCTGGACGCAGCCGCCGGTGGACGGAGCGCCGGCTGATCGCCAAGTTCCTCGTCTTCGAGCGCTACATCACGGGAGCAGAAACAGACGAGGTAGCTGGCAAGGGGACGATCGTCAATGTCACCTCGGTGACGGATATGCAGACGATGAAGAAGGCGACCCTGCTGCGGCAGCGTGAAAGCCGCGACCAACCAATTGACCAACAGATCAGGGCCGACCTGTTCGACCGTAACATCCGCTGCGACGCGATCGCGCCGTGCTCACGCTGAGATGTCGGCCGACCTGTACGATCCGGCCGGGACCGACAAGGCGGTCATTCGATGATCCAACACGCGATCATCAACGCCGCGTCACTCGCCGCCGGGCAGAGATTTCACTAGCGAGCAGCCACCGCCCGCTCCGTTCGTCCGGCAAAGATTTTTATCCGCGCCCTTCCGCCGACGCCATCGGATCGTAGCCCGGTGCTTTGAACTTGCGGTGCAGTTGCCGGCGCCGCACGCCCATGTTGCCGCCGTCGTAGAGCGGGAAACAAAGCGCGTCTTGCATCAGCCCGGCCAGCGGCGTCAGGTCGGTGTAGCTGTCGACGCCGACCAGTCGCATGGCGTCGTAGACCACCTGCACGCACAACTCGGAGGCGTAGATCTTGGTGATGATGGCCAGCTCGTCGCTGCGGCGATCGGTGACATCGAGCTGGTGGCAGGCTTTCCAGGTGAGGTAGCGCGAGGCTTCGATGCGCATCTTCAGATCGGCCAGCATGTAGCCGACGTTCTGATGCTCGATGACCGGCACGGTGCCGGAACGCTTGTCGGTTTTCGCGAACTGGAAGGCGACGTCGAAAGCGGCGCGCATCACGCCGGTGCAGGCAGCGCCGATCAGCGCGGCGGTCCAGCTGAAGGCGTGTTGGCAGATCGCCGCACCGTCGCCCGGCTTGCCGAGGATGTTGCCGGCCGGCACCCTCACCTCGTTGAAGTGGATGCGCGGCGACACCACGGCGCGGTGCCCCGCCGTGTCGAGATAGCCGACCACCTCCACGCCCGGCATTGCGCCGGGCACCACGATCACCGCCAGCGATTCCTGCGGCGGCTTGGCCGGGTCGGTGCGGCAGACCACGGTCAGCAGGTGCGAAGCCTTGCCGTCCCAGCCGCAACCGTTGGTGGTGTAGTGCTTCTGGCCGCTGATCACCCACTCGTCGCCCTCGCGCCGCGCGAAGGTCTGTACGCCGGCGGCCGGATCGGGGCAGTCGAAATTGGCGCCGCCGGTGACTTCGGTGAACGCGAACGCGGCCAGGCGTTCCGCCGGCTTTTCCAGAATCTCGCCGCACCAGCGGCGCTTCTGCTCCTCGCTGCCGGCGCTGAGAATCGGTTCCATGCCCAGACCGGTGCCAAGCAGGGTCGTCGGCACATTGATGTCGAACGAGGCGAGTTCTTCCGCCGCCAGCGCGAAGTCCAGAACGGACATGCCGCTGCCGCCGTAGGCTTTGGGAAACAGCGCGGCGACGAAGCCGGCCTGCGCCATCTGCGCATAGAAAGGCTGTGTGGCGAAGAAGCGGTCTTCGGGTTTTGCGATCGGGTCGATCACCGACCTGACCTGGCTCAGGTGCTCACGGCCGAACGCGCGGGCGCCGCTTTGCAGGGCCTGTTGTTCGGGGCTGAGAGTGAAATCAATCGCCATGGCAACTCCTGATGGGTGGTGGTGGACGCCGCTGCGCAACCGCGCCGATTGTAGCGCTCGTTCCATCGCGCTCGGCGTGGCCTAGAATCGCGCCAGCACAACACTTAAAGACAGGAGAGCAGGCATGTTCGTCAGTGCCAGAAGTCAGCGTCAGCTGATCTGGATATCGGTCGCGCTTAGCGTCGTGTTCAGCGTCGGCTACGTGATGACCGGATTCTTTCCGCCGCCGCCGGCGACCTTGAGCGCCACCCAGGTCGCCGAGCTTTACGCCAGCGACAACATGCGTCTGCGCATCGGCGTGGTGCTGTGCCTGCTGTCGGGTTCGTTTCTGATGGTCTGGGGCGTGGTGGTGTCGGCGCAGATGGCGCGGGTGGAGAAGGGGCTGCCGGTCTGGGCGATCACGCAGGCGCTCGCCGCCACCATGGGCGCGATGATCTTCACGCTGCCGCTGCTGTTCGTCGGTGTCGCAGGCTTCGCGGCGGAGTGTCCGCCGGAAGTGACGCTGCTGATGCACCAGCTCGCCTTCCTTACGCTGATCACGCCGGTCACGTTCTTTCCGCTGCAGGCGCTGCCGGTCGGCATCATCAGCCTGAGCCGGCACGATGCCGGCACCGCGCATTCGCCGTTTCCTCGCTGGCTCGGCTACCTGTCGCTATGGATGCTGGTCTGCGCGGAGGCGGGGACGATGGCGCTGCTGTTCAGGACCGGGCCTTTCGCCTGGAACGGCCTCTTCACCTTTTGGCTGCCGCTGACGATCTACGCGGTCTGGTATACCGCTCTCACCCGGCTGATGCTCAAGGCCATCACCCGACAGGAGCTGGACGGCACGGCTTAGGCAGACGCCGATCGCAGGGAATCATTCGGTGTTGGCGGCGTCACAAGATCCCACAACGTACACAACGGCCCCGACAGGCCAAAGGCAGTGAAATGATCAGCAAAGGATTGCTCGTCAGGCTGGAAGCGCAGCATGGCAAGGACGCGGAGGTCGCGGACTTTCTGCGCTCCGCCGTGGCGGCGGTGCAGAGCGAGAGCGGCACCCGGGCCTGGTTCGCAGTCCAGTTCGGCCGCTCGCAATTCGGCATCGTCGACTTCTTCGAGTCGGACGATGCACGCGACGCGCATCTGTCCGGCGCAGTCGCGGAGGCGCTGACGCAGCGCTCGGACGAGTTGTTCGCGCAGCCGCCCGACATCCGCAAGATCGATGTGCTCGCCAACAAGCTGCCGCCGGCTCTCGACGATCAGCCGCTCGCCAAGGGCGTGCTGTTCATGCTCAAGGCCAAGCAGGGACACGAGTCGCAACTGCGGCAGTTCCTGATGGACGCGCGGGCGCTGGTGATGGACGAGGAAGGGACCGTCGCCTGGTTCGCGCAGCAGCTCGACGACGGTCATTACGCGATCTTCGATGTGTTCGCCGACAACGGCGGCCGCTTCGCGCATCTCACCGGCCAGGTGCCGCGAGAACTGACCAAGCACGCACTGTCGCTTCTCGGCGGCCTGCCGGACATCGGCCTGCTCGATGTGCTGGCGCACAGCGCCAAAGCGGCCGAAACCGCGGAGCCGGGCGCCGACGAAATCCGGCAGGGCGGCACCGAGGATCTGATGGTGAGTGGCAACGGCGGCACCTTACCTTTGAAAGGCTTCGATCCGCCGGACTACTACTCCAAGGACAAGGCGCGCGCGTCGAACGAGTGAGCCGACGCCTGGTGTAGGCTGGGCCGATTCTCGTGTACACCCTCAACGATGTGAATCGCGCTGACAGGGCAATGGCATGAACAAGACGATCGGTGTCGGCATCATCGGTGCAAGCCCGGAGCGTGGCTGGGCGGCGGACGCGCACGTGCCCGCACTGGCGGCGCTGCCGGATCTGGATCTGGTGGCAATCTCCACCAGCCGGCGTGCATCGGCCGATGAGGCGTCGCGCAAGTTCGGAGTGCCGCTCGCCTTCGATCACCACCTGCCCCTGGTCGCGCGGCCCGAGGTGGACCTGGTCGCCGTCACGGTGAAAGTGCCGCATCACCTGGAGCTGGTGAGCGCGGCGGTCGCCGCCGGCAAAGCGGTGTACTGCGAATGGCCGCTGGGCAACGGTCTGCGCGAAGCCGAGCAGATGGCCGCGCTCGCGCGTGATCGCGGCGTCTACGCGGCGGTGGGTTTGCAGGCGCGCTCGTCGCCGGTCGTGGCCTATGTCAAACACCTGGTGGCCGAGGGCTTCGTCGGCGAGGTGCTGTCGTCCACGATCGTCGCCGACGCAATGAACTGGGGCGCCGACATCCTCGGCTGCTACCGCTATCTGCTCGAACGTAAAAATGGCGCGAGCATGCTGACGATTCCTTTCGGCCACACGATGGATGCGCTGTGCTGGTGCCTGGGCGAATTCGCGGAACTCTCAGCCACTTTCGCCACGCGCCGTCCGCAGGTGAGGCAGATCGAAACCGGCGAGCCGCTCTCCAGCGACGTCGCCGACCAGATCGCGGTAAGCGGCACGCTGCAGAGCGGTGCCATGGCGTCGGTGCACTTCCGCGGCGGCCTGTCGCGCGGGACCCACTTCCTGTGGGAGATCAACGGCACCCAAGGTGATCTGGTGATCAGGGCCGGCGGCGGGCACATTCAGATGCTGCCGGTGACTCTGCAAGGCGCGCGTGGCAGCGCGGCACTCGCCGACATGCCGGCCCCGGCGTGGTTCAACCCGATCGGCGATCTGCTCGCCGCTCAGCCCTTCGCGGCCAGCGTGGCACGGGCCTATGCGCATCTGGCAAACGATTTCAGGTCGGCAGGTCAGGCCCTGCCGAGCTTCGCTGACGCCGTGGTACGGCATCGTATGATCGAGGCCATCGAGTTATCGGCGAAAACCGGGACCAAACAGCGCTATCAGACCGCTTGAGCCCTGCGGTACCGGCCTTTTACTGGGACTCAAACCCGCGGAGTTGATGGTCAAGCCCTGAGAGGGCTCCGTCCATTGGCGGTGATTCCTGGCGCTCCTGCCGGAATTCGAACCCGCGGAGTTAACGGTCAAGCCTTGAGAGGGCTCCGTCCATTGGCGATGATTTCTGGCGCTCCTGCCGGAATTCGAACCCGCGGAGTTGACGGTCAAGCCTTGAGAGGGCTCCGCCCATTGACGATGATTCCTGGCGCTCCTGCCGGGATTTGAACCCGCGGAGTTAACGGTCAAGCCTTGAGAGGGCTCCGTCCATTGGCGATGGTTCCTGGCGCTCCTACCGGGATTCGAACCCGGGTTTAAGCCTTGAGAGGGCTCCGTCCTAGGCCTCTAGACGATAGGAGCGGGCTTAGGAGTCGCGTATTATACGGCAGCGCTGAGCTTCGACAACGCGCAATACCCAGCCGATGCAACGAAACCCAAGCTATAAATAAACCGGTGGTTCTCCGCTTGACCTCGCCAAGACGCATCTCCCGCGCAGAGCATCCTGTTTCCCGCTCGAAGATTTCCAGCGCCACGCTCAAGACGCTCTATACCCTCAAAGACGCCGGATTCGAGGCCTACATGGTAGGCGGCGGCGTGCGTGACCTGCTGGCCGGCATCGAGCCCAAAGACTTCGATGTCGCCACCAACGCGCATCCGCACCAGATCAAGCCGCTGTTCCGTTCCTGCCGGCTGATCGGCCGGCGCTTCATCATCTGCCATGTGCGATTCGGCGACGAGATCGTCGAGACCACGACGTTCCGCGGCGCGATCACCGATCTGCATGAGCGCGACGAAACCGGCCGCATCCTCTCGGACAATGAATACGGCACGCTGGAGGAGGACGCGTTGCGCCGCGACTTCACCATCAACGCGCTGTACTACGACGTCCGCGATTTCTCCATCGTGGATTTCACCACGGGCATGGAGGACATGAAGCAGGGCGTGATCCGTCTGATCGGCGATCCGGAACTGCGCTATCGCGAAGATCCGGTGCGCATGCTGCGGGCGATCCGCATCGCCAACAAGCTGCGCTTCCGCATCGATGAAGCCTCCGCTGCGCCGATCGCGCGGCTGGCGCCGCTGCTGCGGGAGATTCCCGCGGCGCGTCTGTTCGACGAGGTGCTCAAGCTGCTGCTGTCGCGCGAGGCCGAGGACAATCTCTACGGCATGCGCGTCTACGGCTTGTTCCGCCAGCTGTTCCCCGTGCTCGATCCACTGCTTGCCAAGCCGCATCACCTGGCTTTCGTCAACGCGGCTTTGAGAGGCACAGCGGAGCGGCTGCAGAACGATCTGCCGGTCAGCCCTTCGTTCATGTACGCGTCGCTGCTGTGGCCAGCGGTGGAATCGCGCGCTGCGCAATTGCGCTTGGAACAGGGCTGCGAGCTGCTGCCGGCGATCCAGCAAGCGGGCGAGGAAGTGATCGGCCGCACCACCGCGTCGGTGGCGATCCCCAAGCGCTTCTCGCTGCCGATGCGCGACATCTGGGATTTGCAGCCGCGCTTCGAGCAGACCGGTGAGGGCCGCGCGCGGCGGCTGATGGCGCATCCCAAGTTCCGTGCGGCTTATGACTTCTTGCTGGTGCGTGCGCAGATCAGCGACTCGCCGGCGCTGGGAGAGCTCGCGGCCTGGTGGACAGCGGCGCAGACCGGCGGCGATCTGCCGCCTGTGCCGGTCGGGGAAGAGCTGGAAGAAATGGCGTCGGCATCGGATGCGCCGCCGCGCAAGCGCCGTCGCCGCCGCGGCGGGCGCAACCGGCGGGGCGGCGCATCGACTCCGGCATCCGAAGATGGCTCGGACGATGGCCTGCAGGAGTCCGGCGAGCCGGAAGCTTTTGTAGCGGCCGGCGATGACGAGGGTCCGATGGATGCGGAGCCCGCGGATCGCCATTGAGCAGTGCGGTGATCTCTCGCGCATGAGGCTCCGCGCGTACATCGGGCTTGGCAGCAACCTCGACGATCCGCCGGCGCAGGTGCAAGCCGCCTTGCAGGCGATCGCGGCGATTCCGGACGTCGAGCTGCGAGCCGTTTCTGGCCTTTATCGCTCGCCGCCCATGGGCCCGCCGGACCAGCCCGACTACTGCAATGCCGTTTGCGAAGTGCTCTGCGCGATCGAGCCCGCGGACCTGATGGCGCGGCTGCTGGACATCGAGCGCGCGGCCGGACGTGTGCGCGCAGATCGCTGGGGGCCGCGGCGTATCGATCTGGATCTGCTGCATGTAGAGGGCGTGCGCTGCGCCACCGCAGGTTTGAGCCTGCCGCATCCGGGCATCGCGCGACGTCACTTCGTGCTGGTGCCGCTGGCGCAGATCGCGCCCGATCTGAACATCCCCGGTGTCGGGTCGGTCGCGGTGGCCGCCGAGAATGCGGGGCGCGAAGGCCTGTCGCTTTGGGGCCCGGGTGCTTAGCGAAGGCCTTTGTTATAGTCCGGCCGCATCCGCCAATCATCCGAACCGATTCCGCCATGGAACCGACTCCAGCGCCGAGCAAGCCCGTCAACATCGCCGAGTTGCGCGCCATGCGTGCGCGCGGCGAGCGCATCGCTTGCCTTACCTGCTACGACGCGAGCTTCGCCCTGGTGGAGGATCGCGCTGGCGTCGACCTGATTCTGATCGGTGATTCGCTGGGCATGGTGATCCACGGCGGCGGCACGACAACGCCCGTGAGCGTCGCCGACATCGTCTATCACGCACGCTGCGTGGCACCGCATCTGAAGCGCGCGTTTCTGGTCGCCGACCTGCCGTTCCTGTCCTACGCCACGCTTGATCGGGCGCTGGATGCGTCGCAGCGTTTGATGCAGGAAGGCGGCGCCAAGATGGTCAAGCTCGAAGGCGGACGCGAGCAGTCGAGCATCGTGGAATATCTGGCCATTCGCGGCGTGCCGGTGTGCGCGCATCTCGGCCTGCAGCCGCAGTTCGTGCACAAGATGGGCACCTTCAAAGTGCAGGGGCGCGACGCCGCGACGGCCGAGGCCATGATCCATGACGCCCACGTGCTCGCCGAGGCCGGCGCCGACATGCTGCTGCTGGAATGCGTGCCGTCCGACCTGGCGCGGCGGATCACCGAGGCCAGCCCGGTGCCTGTGATCGGCATCGGCGCCGGGCCGTCGGTGGACGGCCAGATCCTGGTGATGCATGACATGCTCAACATCTCGCCGATGGTCACGCTCGGCCGCACTCCGCGCTTCGTCAAGAACTACATGCAGAACGGTGTCGACATCGAAGGCGCGTTCCGCGCGTATGTCGCCGAGGTGAAATCGGGCGCCTATCCGGCGCCGGAGCATTGCTTCTACGCCGCTCCGGCTTTGTCTGATCAAGCCAAGGCCGCGCAGCCAAGCCCGTTCGCGGTGTCGGAAGCGACGCCGGGCAGAGTTCGCTGACGCCTTGCGCCTGGTCCACACCGTCAGCGAGTTGCGTCGCGAGATTGCCGGTTGGCGCGCCGGCGGGGAGACCATCGGCCTGGTTCCGACGATGGGCAACCTGCACGCCGGTCATCTCGATCTGCTCGCCGCGGCGCGCGAAAATGCCGATCGCGTCATCGTCAGCATTTTCGTCAACCCTCTGCAGTTCGGTCCCAACGAGGATTTTGATCGCTATCCGCGCACGCTCGCGGAAGATCAGGCACGGCTCGAAAGCGCCGACTGCGATCTGCTGTTCGCGCCGAGCGTCGACGAGGTGTATCCGCAGGGGCGCACCGCCGGTACGCGGATCGTCGTGCCGGGCATCTCCGAGTTGCTCGAAGGTGAATTCCGCCCGGGTTTTTTCGACGGCGTTGCAACCGTGGTGGGCATTCTCTTCAACCAGGTGCAACCGGACGTCGCGCTGTTTGGCCGCAAGGACTATCAGCAGCTGCTGGTGATCCGGCGCATGGTCGCCGACCTGCATCTGCCGATCCGGCTGGTCGGCGTTGCCACGCGTCGCGAGCCCGACGGTCTGGCGATGTCTTCGCGCAATCAGTATCTGACCGCCGCCGAGCGTTCGCTGGCGCCGGGCCTGCATCGGGCATTGTCGGCAGTCGCGCAGCGGCTGCGTTCGGGTTCGCGCGACTTCGAGGCCGTGGCCGACGAGGCTCGTCGCATGCTGGAGCGTCAAGGCTTCAAGCCTCAATACCTGAGTATCCGTGACCCCGACGATCTGGGTGCCCCCCGCCTGGACGGGCGCGGCTGGGTGGTGCTGAGCGCCGCTCTGCTGGGCCGGACACGGCTGATCGATAACGTCGAAGTGCCTGCTTGAAATGGCTTTAAGCCTCCTCAATGCAGGCTTGTTACAAAACGGTTGCTGACCCCGAAAGGTGCGGCTAAACTCGGCTCCGGTTCGAGGCCGGGCAGTTGCCGATACGGCAGGTCCTCCAACCCGGGTGTATGTCTTATTGGGCCGCCCGCTCCGTTGCAAACTTGATTTCCGGGTGCATGTCTTGGTGGGCCACCCGGAGTCGCTAGCTACGCTGGACTTAAACAGACCATGCAACTGACGATGCTCAAGTGCAAGCTTCATCGTGCCCGCGTGACGCACGCCGAACTCGACTACGACGGCTCCTGCGCGATCGACTCGCGCTTGCTCGACCTGGCCGGGATTTTGGAGTTTGAACAGATCCAGATCTACGACATCAACAATGGCGAGCGCTTTACGACGTACGCCATCCGCGCCGAGGCCGGCTCCGGCATCATCTCGGTCAACGGCGCCGCCGCGCACAAGGCGCGGGTGGGTGACCGGGTGATCATTTGCGCCTACTCCGAGATGGAAGAAGGCGTCGCCCGCATCTACAAACCGCGCCTGGTGTATCTGGACGAGGCCAATCGCGTGGTGCGCACGTCCAACGCGATTCCGGTCCAGGCGGCTTGAGCGCCGGCGCGGCCCGCAAACGGGGCCGCGTCGAGTCTCCCGCGTCCCCGGGAGTCCAGCGCTGGTTTCCGACGCTGATTTATTGCGCGCCAGTTGCGGGTAAGGGCGCGCCGGGGCTCAACCGCGAACTGTTGCGCGAAGCGGCACAGCTGCGCGACTTCGATCGTCAGGGTCGCCAGTGGTCTCGCGCGCACTATCCGGGCGGCTATACCAGTTACGGGTCTTTGGACCGGCTGCATCAATTCTCATCGACCTTCGATGCGCTGCGGCTCAAGATCGATCGGCATGTGGGCCGCTACGCGCGGTCCCTGTGCTGGGATCTGCGCGATCGTGATCTGTCGATGACCGACTGCTGGCTCAACATCATGCCGCGGGGCGCGGCGCACTCGTTCCATCTGCACCCGCAGTCAGCGGTCAGCGGCACCTACTACGTGAAGACGCCGCGCGGCTGCCCGGGGTTGAAGTTCGAAGATCCGCGCCTGGGTTTCATGATGGCGGCACCGCCGCGCGGCGCAGACGCCGATCCCGCGCAATGCGCGCACATCCTGTATCCGGCGCGCGCGGGACAGGTGATCCTGTTTGAAAGCTGGTTGCGTCATGAAGTGCCGCCCAACCCGATGGCGGCGGAACGCATCAGCATCAGCTTCAATTATCACTGGGTCTGACGCCGGCAAACTTGCGACTCACGTCGGCGGCAGAGCAGGCCGCGCGCCTGAACCTCGAATTAACTCGCTGATACAAAAAGATTTAGTTGTCTTTCATCGCGGCTTGCGGGTAGGCTCTCGCGGGTTTACTCAACGCGATCAGGGAGTTTTGATGAACGTCATACGGAGTTTGGTCAGCGGTGTCGTTGTGGCGGCGATGCTGGCGGTGTCGTCCTGGGTTCCGGCGAATGCGGCGATGGTCAGTACCGAGCAGCTGGTCAGTGGCCAGGCGCGAGACGTGCATATCGCGCATGTCCAGGGGTTCCTCGCACGCGCGGACGTCAAGCAGCAGCTCGAATCCTGGGGGGTGGCGCCGGAGCAGGCTGAGCTGCGCGTCGCCAAGCTCAGCGATTCCGAACTTGAGCAGTTGTCGGCAACCATCGAGCAGCAGCCTGCGGGCGGCGAAGTGCTGGTGATTCTGGGCATCGTCTTCATCGTCTTGCTGGTCCTCGAGCTGGTTGGCGTCACCAACGTCTTCAGCCGCTTTTGAATCGAGTGCCATCGCTGCGGCGGGCCTTTCGGCCCGCCGTTTTGTTTTGTGCGGTGGGTCTGTCCGGCTGCGCGCTGACGCCCAAGCTCGACGGTCTGCACCTGGCGACGGTCGAAGGCGAACCTAGGTTCGAGTTGACAGAGACCCCTTTCCACCCCCAGGAAATGCATCAATGCGGCCCGGCTGCGTTGGCGACTGTGCTGGGTGCCGGTGGCATCGCCGTGACGCCCGAGACGCTGGCGGATGAGGTCTACATCCCGGGGCGCGAAGGTAGCCTCCAAGCCGAACTCGTCGCCGCTGTGCGGTCGCACGAGCGCGTCGCGGTGCGACTGCAGCCGCATCTGGAATCGGTACTCGCACCCCTGCGTGAGCGGCGCCCGGTGTTGCTGCTGCAAAACCTTGGTTTCAAGAATCTGCCGCGCTGGCATTACGCGGTCCTGGTGGGCTGGAACGCTGCCGACGATCGCCTGATCCTGCGATCCGGAGGCGATGCCCGCGAGCGGATGTCGCTCGCACGCTTTCTGCAGACCTGGGATCTCGGCGGCCGTTGGGCGGTGGTGATCGCCGATCCGCTGACGCCGCCGCCGGCGGCGGTCGACCCGCACGACTGGATCGCCGCGGTCGCACCGCTCGAATCGCTGGGCCGGGCGGACCATGCTCTGGTGGCTTATGACGCGGCAACCTGGCGCTGGCCCGACGAGCCGCTGGTATGGCAGGCGCTCGCCAACGCGCGCTATGCGATGGGCGACCTGGCCGGCGCCGAACAAGCTTTGGATACCGCAGTGGATTTGCAGGCCAGCCCGGCCGCGCTCAACAACCTGGCGCAGATCCGCATCGAACGCGGCTGCCCTCACGAGGCTCTCAAAACGCTCGACCGCATCGGCGACATCCCGCCAACGCTTGCCGGCACGGTCGCCGACACGCGTTCCGCGGCGCTCGCAATCAAGCCTTCCGGTCAGATCGGACGCTGCCGCTAGACGGACGCTACCTGACGCTCCAAAGCCCAGGCCACATGCTCGCGGACGATCGCGTCATCGTCGTCGGCGCGCGCTCGCAGCGCGGCGATCGCGGCCTGGCTGCGTGGTGCGTTGCCCAGCGCCACGGCCAGATTGCGTAGCCAGCGTGGGTAACCCGCACGGCGCAGCGCCATGCCCTCGGTCCGCGCCAGCCACTGCGTCTCGCTCCAGGCGAACAGGTCGATCAATCGCGGCGCGTCCAGCCCGTGCCGCGGCGCGAAGTCGGCCTCGGCGCTGCGCCGGGCATAGCGGTTCCAGGGGCAGACCAGTTGGCAATCGTCGCAGCCGAAGATGCGGTTGCCGATCAGCGGACGCAGCTGCGGTGGGATGGGGCCGTGATGCTCGATCGTCAGATAGGAAATGCAGCGGCGCGCGTCCAGCTGATAGGGGCCGGTGAAAGCTTGCGTCGGGCAGATTTTCAGACAGGCGTTGCAGCGTCCACAGTCATCGGCGACGGCACCCTCGGTGAGCGGCAACAGCAGATCGGTGTAGATCTCGCCGAGAAAAAACAGCGAACCGTTGCGGTTGAGGAGCAGGGTGTTCTTGCCGATCCAGCCGAGATGGGCGTTGCGGCCCAGGGCTTTTTCGAGAATCGGTGCACTGTCGGCGAACACTCGATAGCCATGGGGGCCGATCGCCGCCTCCAGCCGCGCGCCCAGCTTCAGCAGGCGCTGGCGCAGGGTCCGGTGATAGTCGCGACCCAGCGCGTAACGGGCGATGTAGGCGCCTTCGCCGTCACTCAGCAGCGCACGCGACGACGTGATTTCGGCGCCGTAGTCCATGCGCAGGCTGATCACGCTCAAGGTGCCAGGACGCAGTAGCGCGGGTTGCGCGCGTGCCTCGGGATGACGCGCCATGTACGCCATGCCGCCATGCCGGCCCTGGTCGAGCCAGTTCTGCAGGTGCTGGATATCCTCGCCCAGTTGCAGATGCGCCACGCCAACGTCGGCGAAGCCCATTTCGCGCGCCATCAGCCGCAGATCGGAGATCGGCAGCGGCGTCGCGGCCGCAGGATCGGCGGCCGCTATCATGTGGCGTCGCAGGAGAACATGGCGGGATCGATGAACGCGGACACAGGCAGTCGAGCGGCGCCGCGATTGTATTCGGCGGCGCAGGTGCGCGAGCTGGACGCGCGCGCCACCGGCGGTGAGGTCAGCGCGGGCTATGCGCTGATGCAGCGCGCCGCCGCATCTGCCTGGCGCATATTGCGAGACCGCCGGCCGGATGCAGGCCGTATCGACATCGTCTGTGGCCCCGGCAACAACGGCGGCGACGGCTATGAGATCGCCGCGCTCGCCAAGACCGCGGGGTGCGAGGTGCGGGTCTGGGCCGTCGGTGAGCCGCCGCCCGGCCGCGAGGCCGCGTTCGCCTGCGCTGCCTGGCGCGCCCGCGGAACGATCCACCCCTATTCGCCGGGCGTGTTGAAGGACGCTGTCGTGATCGTCGATGCGCTCTACGGCACGGGCCTGTCGCGCGCGCCGACGCATGCCGCCGCGGCCGCCATCGAAGAAATCTGCGCCTCCACCGCCTGGGTGATGGCGGTCGATATTCCCAGTGGCCTGAGCGCCGACACCGGTCAGGCACTGGGGCAGGCGGTGCGCGCCGATGTCACCGTGAGTTTCGTCGGACGCAAGCTCGGCCTCTATACCGGGCAAGGCCCGGCGCAAGGCGGCGAACGACTGTTCGATGATCTCGGTGTCGTGGCCGAAGACTTCAGCGGAGTCGCGGAGCTGCTGGATCTTGCCGATCTGGCGCGCGAGTTGCCGGCGCGCTCGCGCGCAGCGCACAAGGGTAGTAACGGTCACGCGCTCCTGATTGGTGGCGACGAGGGTTTTAGCGGCGCGATCCTGCTCGCGACGCGCGCGGCACTGCGTGCCGGCGCGGGCCTGGTCAGCGTTGCGACCCGGTCCAGCCATGCGGCATTGCTCGCCGCGAGCCAGCCCGAAGGGATGTTTCGTCCGGTCGAGTCGGCCGCTGCGTTGCTTCCTCTCCTGGAGAAGGCGGACGTCGTGGCCATCGGCCCCGGGCTCGGCAGACAGGATTGGGGACTCGCCCTCTGGCTGCAGGTGATCGCCAGCGATCTGCCGCTGGTGGTGGACGCCGACGCTCTCAACCTGTTGGCGGAACGCCCGCTCAAGCGCGGCAACTGGGTGCTGACGCCGCATCCCGGCGAGGCCGCGCGATTGCTGGAGGTTCGCACCGCCGATGTCGAGGCCGATCGCGTCGCTGCGGTCCGGGAACTGGCAGCGCGGTATGGCGGCGTCGCGGTGCTCAAAGGCGCCGGCAGCCTGGTCGCCGGCGAGGCGCTGGCGGTTTGTCCGCTCGGCAATCCGGGGATGGCGAGCGGCGGCAGCGGCGACGCACTCACCGGCATCGTCGCGGCGATGCTGGCGCAGGGGCTGGAGATGGAGATGGCAGCCCGCGTCGCGGTACTCGCGCACGCCCGCGCCGGTGACGTCGCGGCGCAAGGCGGCGAGCGCGGCATGCTGCCCAGCGATCTGATCGAGGCCCTGCGCGGCGTGGTCAATCCATGAGGACCAGCTTGAGCTGCGAGCTGGCCGATGCAGAGGCGACCGCCGCTTTCGCCAGGCGACTGGCGGCCTTGCTCGCGCCGCTGCCGGGCGCCGTGGTTTATCTGAGCGGTCGTCTGGGCGCCGGCAAGACCACGCTGGCGCGCGCGCTGCTGCGCGCCATGGGCGTGCAGGGCACGATCCGCAGCCCGACGTACACGCTGCTCGAGCCGTACGAGCTGGACGGCCGTCGCGTCCTGCACATGGATCTGTACCGCATCGAATCGCTCGACGTCGACCAGCTTGGACTCGACGACTATCCCCCCAGCGAAACGCTGTGGCTGGTGGAATGGCCCGAGAAAGCCGGCGGCCGCCTGCCATTGCCGGATCTGGACCTGCAGTTCGAGATTCGCGGCGAAGGGCGGCGGCTGTCGCTGTCCACGCGGCTGCCGATCGATTTGTCGGCACTGGCCAATGAGCCGGCCACGGCGCCGAAATCGACATGAAGTCCCAGCGCTATGCTGCTGTAAAAAAACGCCGATCGCTATTGCGTTCGATAAATCATCACGCTATCGTCAGCGCGTTCGTATCCTGGGGAAGGGCGATGCGCCTCCTGCTTGTCTGTCTGGCCGTGTTCTGGCTACCCATCGCCTCTGCGGGCCAGCTGCGTGATCTGCGCGTGTGGGACGGCCCGGAAAGCACGCGGGTGGTTTTCGATCTCAGCGAAGCTGGCGAGCACAAGATCTTCACGCTGTCCAATCCCGACCGCATCGTCATCGATATCGCCGGCATGGCCAGCAGCAGCGGCAGCATCGTCAGCCGCACGCAGCCCAAGGGCGTGGTACGCGGACTGCGTTCCGGTCCGCGTGAGGATGGCTCGCTGCGCGTGGTGCTCGATCTGAACGAAGCGGTGACGCCCAAGAGTTTCGCGGTCGCGCCGACCGAGCAGTTCGGCAACCGCCTGATCGTCGAGCTATACGGCCGCACGCCGACCCTGGAAGAACTGGCTGGCGCGACCATCGCGCCGACCGTGAAGATGCCGGCGGCGCCGGTCAGTGCCGCGCAGATCAATCCGGTGCAGGTCAACGCGGCGCAGATCAACGCCGCGCAGCTCAACGACAGGCCGATCGTCATCGCGGTCGATGCCGGCCACGGCGGCGAAGATCCGGGCGCCATCGGCCGCGGCGGTCTGCGAGAAAAAGACGCGTCGCTGGCGATGGCCCGGCGCCTGGCGGCGCTGATCAACCAGCAGCCCGGCATGAAGGCCGTGCTGACGCGCGACGGCGACTACTTCATCGGCTTGCGCGAGCGCACGGTCAAGGCGCGCCAGGCGCAGGCCGACATGTTCGTGTCGATCCACTGTAACGCCGCCGACGATCGTCGCAACCACGGCAGTTCGGTGTACGTGTTGTCGACGCGCGGCGCGACCAACGAACACGCGCGCTGGCTGGCGCACAAGGAGAACTCCGCCGATCTGGTCGGCGGTCTCGATCTGGGCAGCAAGGACAACGAGCTGGCCGCTGTGCTCATCGACCTGTCGCAGGCTTCTTCGATGGAGGCGAGCTTCGATGTCGGTGGCCGCCTGCTGCAGTCGCTCAGCCGCGTCAACGCCGTGTCGCGCCCGGAAGTGCAACAGGCCGGCTTCATGGTGCTCAAGTCGCCGGACATTCCCTCGGTGCTGGTGGAGACCGCCTTCATCACCAACGAGGCGGACGAGCGACTGCTGGGCAGCGCCGACTATCACCAGCAGCTCGCGCAGTCTTTGCTCGAAGGCATCCAGGGTTATTTCAAGAGCTACCGGCCGCACCAGCCGACTCTTGAGGAGCGGCCGCGTCTGCAGAAGGTGCGGCGCTGAAGGTTTGCGCCGACCGCTGGTCGTAACGCTCCGCACGCGGGGCGCTTGTTCGGGCGCTGCCGTATTCTTGGCCTCGAACCCGCCTTAAGATTCGCGCCGTGTCCATTCGTCTTCTGCCCGATGCGCTCGTCAACCAGATCAAGGCCGGCGAGGTCATCGAGCGTCCGGCAGCGGTGGTCAAGGAGCTGGTCGAGAACGCGCTGGATGCCGGCGCCACGCGCATCGAAGTGTCGGTGGAGCAGGGCGGACTCGGGCTTCTGAACGTGCGCGACAACGGCCAGGGCATCGACCGCGACGATCTGGTTCTCGCCCTGCAACGGCATGCCACCAGCAAAATCCAAAGCCTCGATGACCTAGAAGGCGTCATCAGCCTGGGCTTCCGCGGCGAGGCGCTGCCCAGCATCCTGTCGGTGTCACGGCTGTCGCTGGCCTCGCGCCGACCGGGCAGCGAACACGGATGGCGTGTGGCGGGCGACGGCGTGTTGACGCAAGTAGCGCCGCAGCC
The DNA here is from genome assembly GCA_964246995.1 of uncultured Hydrocarboniphaga sp. Classification (GTDB taxonomy): domain Bacteria; phylum Pseudomonadota; class Gammaproteobacteria; order Nevskiales; family Nevskiaceae; genus Hydrocarboniphaga. The sequence continues at coordinate 16,320 of CAXTSJ010000034.1, read as the reverse complement.
ATTTGCACTACCCGCCGGCACGCAGGTGGAAGTGCGCGACCTGTTCTACAACACGCCGGTGCGCCGCAAATTTCTCAAGAGCGAGGGCACGGAGTTTCGGCATATCGATCTGGCCTTGCGGCGCCTGTCGCTGGCGGGGCCGGAGGTGACGATCGCCTGGAGCCACAATGGTCGCGCGGTGCTCGATCTGCGCGCGCTGGAGCAGAACCAGGCCGGCGCGCTGCGCGTTCGCCAGGTCTGCGGCGGCGACTTCGTCGACAACGCCATCGTGCTCGACGAGGAACGTCACGGCGCGCGACTCCATGGCTGGGTCGGACTGCCGAGTTTTTCAAGGGCCCAGGCGGACTTGCAGTACCTGTACGTCAATGGTCGCGCCGTCCGCGATCGGCTGCTGGCCGGCGCGCTGCGGAGGGCTTTCGCGGACGTGATGCATTCGACCCGTTATCCGGCTTTCGTGCTGTACCTCGAGATCGATCCGCGCGCGGTCGACGTCAACGTGCATCCGCAGAAAACCGAAGTGCGCTTTCGCGATTCGGCGCGCGTGCACGACTTGCTGTTCGGATCGGTGCAGCGCGCGCTGCGCGAGGTGCGGCCCGATCCGCAGCTTCACCATCGCGTCAGCCTCGGCGCGCCCGATGTCGGCGCCGCAACGGCGCAGTCGCGCATCGATTATTCCACTGCCGGCGCGGCGGCCTTTCCAAGCCATTGGCGCGTCGCGGAACCGCAACCGTCGGTGCCAAGCATCGAGGACACCGGCTGGGCGCTGCTCGCCGAACCGGCGACGCAGGCGTCAGCACCGCGCCCAGCCGACGAGCCTCTGGGCCAGGCGATCGCGCATCTGCATGGCCTGTTCATCCTGGCGCAGAACCCGCGCGGCCTGGTGCTGGTGGACGCACACGCCGGGCACGAGCGCGTGCTCTACGAAAAGCTAAAGCGCGATTTGCGTGATGGTGCGCTGGCATCGCAACAGTTGCTGGTGCCTGTCGTGATCATGGTGGCCGAAGACGAAGCCGAGGCGCTGGACGCGCGGCGCGACGAACTCCGGCAATTCGGTCTGAGCATCGACCGCATCGGCCCGACCCGGATCGCCCTGCGATCGCTGCCGCCGCTGCTCGCGGGCGGCGATCCGGAGAAGCTGCTGCGCAGCCTTGTCGACGAGGACGCGGCGACGCATGTCGAGGGCGTGCTCAATGCGCAGGAACGGGTGCTCGCGGACATCGCCTGCAGAGCCGCGGTCAAGGCCAATCGCGCCCTGACTCTGCCCGAGATGAATGCGCTGCTGCGCGACATGGAGCGCACCGAGTTTGCGAGCCAGTGCAATCACGGCCGTCCGACCTGGGTGCAACTGGATCTGGCCGAACTCGACCGCCTGTTCCTGCGCGGGCGCTAAGAGATGGCCGACGTGAGCCTGACCCCGACCATCTTGCTGATGGGCCCGACCGCGTCCGGCAAGACGGCTCTGGCCCTGGCGCTCGCCGAGCGCTTGCCTTGCGAGATCATCAGCGTGGATTCGGCGCAGGTGTATCGCGGCATGGACATCGGCACCGCCAAGCCCGACGCGGCGACGCAGGCTGCGGTGCCCCATCACCTCATTGATATCCGCGATCCGGCGCAAGCCTATTCGGCGGCGGAATTCGCGCTCGATGCTTTGAAGCTGGTGGGACAGATCCGGTGCCGCGGCCGCGTTCCGCTACTGGTGGGCGGCACCATGCTCTATTTCAGGGCGCTGATGCGCGGCCTGAGCGATCTGCCGAGCGCGGACGCCGGTCTGCGCCGCGTCATCGAGGCCGACGCGCGTCGACTCGGCTGGCCGGCAATGCACCAGCGCCTGGCTCAGCGCGATCCGCAGACCGCCGCGCGCTTGCATCCCAACGATCAGCAACGCATCCAGCGCGCTCTGGAAGTCGTAGAACTCAGCGGGCGCCCGATGGCGGATCATTTCCGCAGTCGCAGCCCGGTTTTGCCGCTACCTGCGATCAGTTTGCTGATGCAGGTGCCGGATCGGGCGGAGCTGCATCGTCGTATCGAGCGCCGCTTCCATCAGATGATGGAAGCGGGTTTCCTCGACGAGGTACGGCGCTTGCATGAGCGCAAGGACCTCGATCTGGAGTGTCCCGCGCTGCGTTCGGTTGGCTACCGGCAACTCTGGCTGCACCTGGATGGGCGATGCGATCTCGCAACCGCAGTGCAATCCGGCGTCGCGGCGACGCGGCAGTTCGCCAAGCGTCAGCTCACCTGGTTGCGCCACGAAACCGACGCGCTGTCACTTGATTCCACCGCGCCCGACCTCATAGAGCGAGCTTGTAAGTCCATTGGCATGCTTTGATTCACAAATCGCATGCTAGAATTTTGTCAAGTCTCTCCTGTGAAGGATTTTTTTGGGACCTATAACTACAAAGGAAGTACCGATGTCCAAAGGTCATACCCTACAAGAACCGTTTCTCAACGCGCTGCGTAAAGAGCGCATTCCCGTCTCGATCTATTTGGTCAACGGCATCAAGCTCCAGGGGCAGATCGAATCCTTCGACTCCTTTGTCGTGCTGCTGAAGAACAGTGTCAGCCAGATGGTCTACAAGCACGCGATCTCGACGATCGTGCCGGCGCGTCCGGTGCGTGTGTACGATGCGAGCGAGTCCGGCGATCCCGTCGAGGACAGCGCGGGCAACAAGTAAGCGAGCGTCATTGGCCTCATTCAATCTGTTTGACCGGCCGCCTTCGGGTCAGAAGGCGGTCCTGGTCCACCTCGACATTCATTCTGCAAACAGTGGCACGCCGGCGAGCGGCGACTACGCCAGCGACCGTCGCGAGTTCGAAGAACTGGCACGGTCCGCCGGAGCACAGGTGTGCGCGGTCATCGGCGGATCGCGCCAGCGCCCGGACGCAGGCTTGTTCGTCGGCAGCGGCAAGGCCGACGAGGTGGCAGCCGCGGTGGCCGCGGACGACGTGGATCTTGCGATCTTCAATCACGACCTGTCACCGAGCCAGGAACGCAATCTGGAGAAGCTGTTGCGCTGCCGGGTGCTCGGTCGCGCCGGCCTGATTCTCGACATCTTCGCCACGCGCGCGCGCTCCCACGAGGGCAAGCTGCAGGTCGAGCTGGCGCAGCTGCGCCACCTGTCGACGCGGCTGGTGCGCGGCTGGACCCATCTCGAGCGGCAGAAAGGCGGCATCGGCCTGCGTGGCCCGGGCGAGACCCAGCTCGAAGTCGACCGCCGCCTGGTACGCGACAAGATCGCGATCCTGCGCAAGCACCTCGACGAAGTGCGGCAGCGGCGCGCGCAAAATCGGGGGGCCAGGCGTCGCAACGAGATCCCGACGGTGTCGCTGGTCGGCTACACCAATGCCGGCAAATCCAGCCTGTTCAATGCGCTGACCGGTGATGACAGCTTTGCGTCGAACCAGCTCTTCGCTACGCTCGACACCACCGTGCGCCGACTCGATCTGCCCACCGGCGAGCCGGTGGTGGTCGCCGACACCGTGGGCTTCATCCGCGATCTGCCGCACGACCTCATCGCGGCTTTCCGCGCCACCTTGGAAGAATCGCGCGAAGCGGCGTTGCTGTTGCACGTAATCGACGCGGCCGATGCCGAGCGCATCGTGCGTATCGAGCAAGTAGCCGCCGTGCTGCGCGAAATCGAGGCCGACCAGGTGCCGTGCCTGCAGGTCTTCAACAAGATCGATCTGCGCGAAGACGAGTTGCCGCGCATCGAGCGCGATGAAAACGGCGTGGCGGTGCGCGTCTATGTATCGGCGCGCGACGGCTCGGGCCTGGAGTTGCTCAAGGCCGCGATTGCCGAGCGGCTGCGCCCCGATCTGCCTGAATTCGACATCGTGGTGCCGGCACGCTCGGCACGGCTGCGCGCGCAGCTGTTCGAATTGCGCGCGGTGCGCGCGGAGTCGGTCGACGACGACGGCGGTACCCATTTGAAGGTGCGTTTGCCTTACGAGCGGCTTCGCGGTCTTTGTGTCGCTGCCGGCTTGAAGCCGCCGCCGCAGCCCCAACCGTTTGAGGAATGGGAAACCGCAACCTAGAATCGCGGTCCCAAGCGGCTCTGGGCACTATCCCGGACCTTCTCCAGAACAGGCGCCGTCGATTCGGCCACCAGCCATCTCAAGAAAAACACCTCATATGACACGGAGCTTCAATGGCTTGGAATGAGCCTGGGCCGAATCGCGACCCCTGGAACCAGGGGCCCGGCGGCGGCAAACGCGGTGGCGACGGGCCGCCCGATCTCGACGAGATGCTGCGGCGACTCAAAGCGCGGCTGAGCGGCAAAGGCCCGCGCCTGCCTTCGGTGGGCGGATCGGGCCGCGTTCCCAAGGGTCTGATCACGCTGATCATCGGCGCCATCGTCGCGCTATGGGCGTTCTCCGGTTTCTATGTGGTGGATGAGCAGGAGCGCGGCGTGGTGATGCGCTTCGGCGCCTACAGCCGCACCTCCGATCCGGGCTGGGCCTGGCATGCGCCCTGGCCGATGGAGCAGGTCGAGATCGTCAATGTCACCCAGGTGCGACAGGTCAATGACCGCGCCACCATGCTGACCAAGGACGAGAACATCGTCGACGTTGAACTGACGGTGCAGTACCGCGTGTCATCGGCGGTGGAATATCTGTTCTCGGTCGATGACCCCGACATGACGCTGCGGCAGGCGACCAAGTCGGCGGTACGCGAAACCGTCGGCCGCAGCGAGATGGACTTCATCCTCACCGAAGGCCGTCAGGCGATCGCCGATCGTACCAAGCAGCTGTTGCAGGATCGGCTCGACGCCTACAAGTGCGGCCTGATCGTCACCGAGGTCAATCTGCAGCAGGCGCAGCCGCCCGAAGCGGTGCAGTCCGCCTTCGCCGATGCCATCAAGGCGCGTGAAGACCAGCAGCGGTTGAAGAACGAGGCCGAGGCTTACGCCAACGATCGCCTGCCGCGTGCGCGCGGTGCTGCGGCGCGTCAGCTGGAAGAAGCGCAGGCCTATCGCGATCAGGTGATCGCACGCGCCGAAGGCGACGCCTCGCGCTTCACCCAACTCGTCGCCGAATATCGCAAGGCACCGAAAGTCACGCGCTCGCGCCTGTATCTGGACACCATGACCTCGGTGCTCTCCGGTAGCAGCAAGGTGCTGATCGACGTCAAACAAGGCAACCCGATGTTCTATCTGCCATTGGACCAGCTGCTCAAGTCCGCGCCCAAGGCCGGTGATCCCGCCGACTACATCACCTCGCCGAGTGCCGGTGGCATGGGTGCGGTGCAAAACCCCGTCGACCCTGCACGGTCGCGTGAGCGGGGGCGCTGATGAAGAACACCCGGCTGATTCCCGCCGCCATCGGCGCCATCGTCCTGATGCTGTTGATCGGGTCTTTCTTCATCGTCGATCAGCGCGAACGCGTCGTGCTGTTCCAGCTCGGCGAAATCCGCGGCACCGACTATCCGCCCGGCCTGCACTTCAAGTTGCCGCTGCTGCAGAACGCCGTGCGTTTCGACGGCCGCATTCTCACGCTCGACAACCAGACCGAAAATTTTCTCACCGTCGAGAAGAAGAACGTGGAGGTCGATTACTACGTCAAGTGGCGCATCGCCGACACCACGACCTACTACCGTGCTACCGGCGGCCAGGACATCGTCGCCATGGATCGCTTGTCGGCGATCATCAACCGCGGCCTGCGCGACCAGTTCGGATCGCGCACGGTGCAGCAGGTGGTGTCGGGTGAGCGCGACGAGATCCTGCAGTCTCTGCAGAAAGGCGCGGCGGACAGCGTGCGCGATCTCGGCATCAAGCTCGTCGACGTGCGCGTCAAGCGCGTCGATCTGCCCAAGGACGTGAGCGACTCGGTGTACGAGCGCATGCGCGCCGAGCGCACGCGCGTCGCCTCCGACCTGCGTGGCCGCGGTGCGGAGGAGGCCGAGAAGATTCGCGCCGAAGCCGATCGCGAGGCGCAGACCTCGCTCGCCAACGCTTATCGCGACGCCGAAAAGATGCGCGGCGAAGGCGATGCCAAGGCCTCCGAGATCTACAACGCCGCCTACGGGCAGGACCAGGAGTTCTACAGCTTCTACCGCTCGCTTGGTGTCTATCGCGATGCCTTCGGCAACAAGCAGGACGTGATGGTGCTGGAGCCCAGCGGCGAGCTGTTCAAGTATTTCAAGAAGGAATCCGGGCCTTAGGGCCTGCCGGTACGACTGGGATGGCGATCAAACGTTGGCTGCTGCCCGATGGCATGGAAGAATCCCTGCCACCGATTTCCTGGCGACTGGAGGACCTGCGCCGCAAATTGCTGGACCGCTATCGCGTCGCCGGCTACGAGCTGATCTTTCCGCCGCTGGTGGAACATCTCGACGCCCTGCTCACCGGTGCGGGCAGCGATCTGGAACAGCAGATTTTCAAATTCACCGATCCGTCCAGCGGCCGCCTGCTCGGCCTGCGCGCCGACATGACGCCGCAGGCGGCGCGTATCGCCGCGCGCCGCTACGCCGGTGAGGCCTCGGTTCGTCTGTGCTACCTGGGGACGGTACTGCGGTCGACGCCAGAGAGTCAGGGCGGATCGCGTTCGCCGCGTCAGGTCGGTTGCGAGCTGTTCGGCGAGCCCGGCATCGAGGCGGATTTCGAGGTCCTGGGCCTGATGCTCGACACCATCGCCTTGTCCGGTGTGCAAGGCGTGCATCTGGACCTGGGCCATGTCGGCATCTACCGCGCACTCGCATCGAAGCTCGTCCTCGATGAAGCCGACGAAGCCACGCTTTTCGATATCCTGCAGCGAAAATCGCACCCCGATCTGTCGGAGTTCGCCGCCACCGGCGCGCTCGACGGCCTCGCCGGGACGTTCTCCGCGCTGATGGATCTCAACGGCGACGCCAGCGTGCTGGCGCGCGCGCGCGACGTGCTGACGGGTTCCGGCGCTGGCCTTGAGCCGGCGCTGGTGACGCTGGAGCACACCGCCGCTGAACTGCAGCGCCGCTTTCCGCAGGTTCCGGTGCATGTCGATCTGGCCGAACTGCGTGGCCTGCGTTATCACACCGGCCTGGTATTCGCTGCCTTCGTTCCGGGGCATGGTCGCGAGATCGCCCGCGGCGGACGCTACGACGGCGTCGGCCACGAGTTCGGCCGGCCGCGCCCGGCGACCGGGTTTTCTGCCGATGTGAACGAGCTGATCCGGCTGGGCAGCTGAGTGCGTTACGGAGCCGCAACAATCAGGTGTTAGAGATGGTGGATATCAACCTATCGGCCGCCATAGACGGCGCGCCTAGGCCGCGTCTTGACGCGGCCGCCAAACAACATGGGCGTGAGCCCCATTGAGCACCCGGAGCAAAAGGTATGGGTAAATCAGTCGTCGTGATCGGTGCTCAATGGGGAGATGAAGGCAAAGGCAAGGTTGTCGACCTGCTCACCGACCGCGTCCAAGCCGTGGTGCGTTTTCAGGGCGGCCACAACGCCGGCCACACCTTGGTGATCAACGGCGTCAAGATCGCGCTCAATCTGATCCCCTCGGGCATCATGCGGCCCGACGTTGCTTGCCTGATTGGCAATGGCGTGGTGCTGTCGCTGCCCGATCTGATCAAGGAGATCGAGAAAGTCGAAGCCACCGGAACCTCGGTGCGCAACCGCCTGAAAATCTCCGAGGCGGCACCGCTGGTGCTGCCAGTGCACGCCAAGCTCGACCAGGCACGTGAGCGCGCGCGCGGCGAAGCCAAGATCGGCACCACCGGCAAGGGCATCGGCCCGGCGTATGAAGACAAGGTGGCGCGCCGCGCCGTGCGCGTCGGCGATCTGTTCCATCGCGAACAACTGGCCGCCAAGCTCGGCGAGCTGCTCGGCTATCACAACTTCGTTCTGCAGAATTACTACAAGGTCGAGCCCGAAGATTTTCAACGCACGCTCGACGCGCTGCTGGCCTATGCCGACGTGGTCAAGCCGATGGTCGGGGATGTCACCGAGCTGCTGCGCCTGCATCTGAAGCGTGGTGACAACGTGTTGTTCGAGGGTGCGCAGGGCGCGCTGCTCGACGTCGATCACGGTACTTATCCTTATGTGACGTCGAGCAACACCACGGCCGGCGGCGCGTCGACCGGCAGTGGTGTCGGCCCGCGTCATCTCGGCTACGTGCTCGGCATCGTCAAGGCGTATGCGACGCGCGTCGGCAGCGGCCCGTTTCCCACCGAGCAGGAAAACGACATCGGCCAGCACATCCGCGACAAAGGCATGGAATACGGCACGGTGACCAAGCGTCCGCGCCGCTGCGGCTGGTTCGACGCCGTGGCCGCGCGCCGCTCGATCTTCAACAACTCGGTTTCCGGCCTGTGCGTGACCAAGCTCGACGTGCTCGATGAACTCGATGTGATCCGCATCTGCGTCGGCTACCAGGCCGACGGCAAGCCAGTGGAAGTGCCACCGATCGGCGCCGAAGGTTTTTCGAGAATCGAACCGATCTACGAAGAACTTCCTGGCTGGAAGACTAGCACCTATGGCGTGACCCGCTTTGATGATCTTCCCGAAACTGCCCGCAAGTATCTCGAGCGAGTCCGCGAAGTCACCGAGACCGAAATCGCTATCATCTCCACGGGTCCGGATCGCGAGCACACGATCGTTTTGCATAACCCTTTCGATTGAGAAAAAGCCCCTCACCCCGGTCGGGTTTACGCAGGAATGACTCAATGTCACTCCTACGCTGGGACCCGACCGCGTTCGCGCCACCCTCTCCCGCGGCGTGCGACAGCACGCGGGGGTTGTGGAAACAATCGCAGGCCGCCGCGCGAAGCGCGGCAAGGGCACCAACAAAAAAACCGGCAAAGCCGGTTGTTTTGTTGGTGCCGAAAAGAGGACTCGAACCTCCACGGTTTTACCCGCTAGTACCTGAAACTAGTGCGTCTACCAATTCCGCCATTTCGGCATTTCTACATCTCCCACCAGTCACGCGAGGCCCCGGCGAGGGCGCGAATTGTGGCGATGGGCGTATCCTTTGTCAATGAAACCAAAAGCCAAATCAAAAAACAGAAGCAGCTCCCCGGACTGGCGCGCAAACGACGCCGATTTCAGCAACGAACAGACCCGCTACGAAGACCCGATTCCATCGCGCAAGCTGATTCTGGAATCACTGGTCGACCATGAAGGGCCGCTCAACCTCGATGAGCTGATCGGCCACTTCAAACTGGTCAAACTCAATCAGCAGACCGCTCTTGAAAAACGCCTGGCTGCGATGACGCGCGACGGCCAGCTGGTGCAGAACCGCAAAGGCGCGTACGGGCCGGTCACGCAGATGAACGTGATCCCCGGCGTGGTGCAGGCGCATCGCGACGGTTTTGGATTCCTGATTCGCGATGGCGGCGGACCCGACGTGTTTCTGCCGCCGCGGCAGATGCGCGAGTTGATGAATGGCGATCGCGCCTTGGTGCGCATCACCGGCACCGACTTCAAGGGCCGCCCCGAAGGCGCCCTGGTCGAGGTGCTGGAACGCGGGTCGCGCGAAGTCGTCGGGCGGCTGCACGTGGATCAGGGCATCAGCTACGTGATCCCGGAAAACCAGCGCGTGCAGCAGGACATCCTGATTCCGCAGGAGGCCCGCGGTGGCGCCAAGCACGGGCAGATGGTGGTCGCGGAAATCACCGCGCCGCCGGGGCATCGCACCTTGCCCGTGGGCAAAGTACGCGAGATTCTCGGCGACCATCTGGCGCCGGGCATGGAGATCGAAGCGGCGATCCGTGCGCACAGCCTTCCTTACCAGTTCCCCGACGAGGTCGAAGACGAAGCCGCCGCGATTCCCGACACGGTGCAGCCCTCGCAGATGGCCGGGCGCGAGGATCTGCGCCAACTGCCGCTGATGACCATCGACGGCGCGGACGCGCGCGACTTCGACGACGCGGTGTTCGCCAAGCCGATGCGCCGCGGGCCTTTCGGCGGTGGCGGTGGCTGGACCTTGTGGGTCGCCATCGCCGATGTGTCCGCTTACGTCACGCCGGATTCGGCGCTGGATGTTGAGGCGGCGAGTCGCGGCAACTCGGTGTACTTTCCGCAGCGCGTGATTCCGATGTTGCCGGAAAAACTTTCCAACGGTCTGTGCTCGCTCAATCCCAACGTCGATCGCCTGTGCATGGTCTGCGAGATGCGCGTGACGCCGGATGGCGAGGTCGCCAAGTCGCAGTTCTATGCCGGCGTGATGCGCTCGCAGGCGCGGCTGATCTATGAGGATGTCGCGGCGATCCTGGAGAATGCGGATGGCGAGGAGGCCCGCAAGGTGCCGCATGTGGTGCCGCATCTGCAGGTGCTCAAGCAGGTGTTCGACGCACTGTTCAAGGCCCGCGAAAAACGCGGCGCGATCGACTTTGAAACCACCGAAACCAAGATCGTGTTCGGCGACGATCGCAAGATCGATCGCATCGTGCCGATCAAGCGCAACATCGCGCATCGGCTGATCGAGGAGTGCATGATCGCCGCCAATGTGGAGTCGGCGCGACGAGTGTCCAAGGCCAAAATCGCGGCGCCGTATCGCGTGCACGAGAAGCCCGATGCAGTGAAAGTGCAAGCGCTGCGCGAGTTCCTCACCGAACGCGGACTCAAGCTGTCGGGTGGTGACCGGCCCGAGACCGAGGACTACGCCGGCATGCTGGCCCGCACCAAGGGCCGGCCGGATCAGCCATTGATCCAGACGGTGATGCTGCGGTCCCTGATGCAGGCTCGCTACAGCGCGGAGAACCTCGGCCACTTCGGCCTGGCGCTCACGCACTACTCGCACTTCACCTCGCCGATCCGGCGCTATCCCGATCTGCTGCTGCACCGCGCGCTCAAGCACCTGATCGCCAAGCAGCCGCCGAAGCAATTCGAGTACGCGACCCAGGCGATCGAAAAACATGGCGTGCATTGCTCGATGACCGAGCGCCGCGCCGACGAGGCCACGCGCGACGTCACCACCTGGCTCAAGTGCGAATACATGCGGCACCGCGTCGGCGAGGAGCACGATGGGCTGGTGTCCGGCGTCGCGCCGTTCGGAATCTTTGTGGAATTGTCGGGGCTCTATGTCGACGGCCTGATCCATGTCAGCCAGCTCAAGAACGACTACTACCAGTTCGAGCCGCGCCATCATCGCCTGGTCGGCGAACGCAGTGGCGTGGCCTACAACCTCGGCGACTCGGTGAGAGTGCGCGTGGTCCGCGTTAACCTCGACGAGCGCAAGATCGATCTCGAACTGGTGCAGACGGTTTCGTCCGGGGCGCAGCCGGCGAAACGTTCATCGAAAGTTAAGGGCGCGGATCAAGAATCGCGGCCAGCTTCCCGGACCAAGCGGAGATCCCGATGAAAGTTGTACGGACACTGTGGGTGTCGATTGTGGTGCTCAGCCTTGCGGCTTGCGCGCAAGATCCCAATCGCGACACTAAGCGCGGCGCCGGTATCGGCGCGGTGACTGGCGCGGTCCTCGGTAACCAGGTCAGCCATGCGCGTGGCGCACCCATCGTCGGCGCGGTGATCGGCGCGCTCGCCGGTGGCGTCGTCGGCAATTACATGGACAAGCAGCGTAAGGAAGTCGAACAGCAGCTGGCGCCGGAAATCGCGCGCAACGAGTTGAGCACGACCACGTTGTCGGACGGCTCGCTCAAGGTCGCCATTGCCAGCGACGTCAGTTTCGACCTGGGCAGCGCGACCATGCGTCCCGAGGCGATGGACGCCTACGCGCGCATCGCCGCCATTCTCAAGACTTATGACAAGACCGTGATCCACGTCGTCGGTCACACCGACACCACCGGCGATTCCGATTACAACCAGGGCCTGTCGGACCGGCGTGCAGCCTCTGTCGGTACGTTCCTGTCTTCACAGGGCGTGCCCGGCGCGCGCATTCGCGAAGAAGGGCGCGGCGAGCGCGAACTGGTGGTACGCACGGCCGACAATGTGAAAGAGGCGCGCAACCGTCGCGTCGACATCGTCATCAAGCCGGTCGTCGAAAACAACGAACAGGCGGCATGGACGCCGCCGCCGTATCTGGGTGGCTAAGCCGCCCAGATCAATGATCGTCAGGGGCGGCTAGCCGCCCGGATCACTGATCATCAGGGGCGACTAAGTCTGGGCAATGCTTCAACAACAAGGGCGCTTCGGCGCCCTTGGTCGTTGCACGGCTTAAACTAAACGATGAGTGAAAACTATATCGGTGGATTCCATGCGGTGATGGCGGCCCTGGAAGACGGCATCGCCAAGCCTTTCGAAATTCTTCTCGCGGATACCCGGCAAGACGAGCGTGCGCGCAAGCTGCTTGCGGCAGCGCAGTTGCTGGGCGTGCCGGTGCGTCAGGTTGGCCGCAGCGATCTCGATCTGCGTGTCCCGGGCTTTCGCCATCAGGGCGTGCTGGCGCTGATGCCGGAGATGGAGTTCGCCGGCGAAGACGCGCTTGAAGCGCCTGCCACCCCGCAACGCCTGTTCCTGGTCCTGGACGGCGTGCAGGACCCGCACAATCTCGGCGCCTGCCTGCGCACCGCCGAGGCGGTGGGCGCCACCGCGGTGATCATTCCCAAAGACCGCTCCGCCGGCCTGACCGCGGTGGTTCGGAAGGCGGCGGCGGGCTCGGCCGAACGCGTGCCGGTGATCGCGGTGACCAATCTGTCGCGCACCCTGGCCCGGCTCAAGGAACGCGGCTACTGGCTCACCGGGCTGGCGGGCGAGGCCGAACACAGCCTCTTCGATGCCGACCTGACCGGCCCGCGCGTGCTGGTGATGGGCGCCGAAGGCGAGGGCATGCGCCGCCTCACCCGCGAGCACTGCGACCAGCTGGTGCGCATCCCCATGGAAGGCAAGGCCGAGAGTCTCAACGTGTCAGTCGCCGCGGCGGTCTGTCTTTACGAGGCCTATCGCCAGAGGCGGGTGGTGACGCGGTGAGCATTCCGCGGTTCGTCTGGCTGTCGGTCGTCCTGAGTCTGGCGATCCTGCTCGGCGGTTGGTGGTGGTTGCGCAATTCGCAGGATGCTTTTGCTCCCTCTGCGCCCGAGTCCGCGCCAAGCGCTGTTTCGGCGCCGAAACCGGCAATCGAATCCATCCCGGAAAAGCCGCACGAAACCGTGATCCAGGCGGTGACCGAGTCCGGCATCGCGGTGCGCATCGTCAGGCCGGCAGCGGTCGTGCGACCCCGGCCGCCTTACGGCGTTCGCTTCGCTGCCCTCTCGCCGCTGGCGGAAGGCGGCGATCCGGCGGCGCAGTACGAACTGGGACTGGTGCTCTACGAATGCCGCGATGTTCCGGAAGATGCGGCCAGCAACGAGTCGCAGATCGAGAAGGTCCAGCAGACGCACAAGCGCGGCACCTGGGACGTCGCCGACCCAGCCGCTGAAGCGGCCGAGATGCGTCGCCGCCAGGCCGATTGCGAAGGCGTGCCGGCAGCCAGCCGCGACCGCTATCGCGACTGGATCCGCAAGGCCGCCGACGCCGGTCTGATGCAGGCCCAGCTCGACATGATGTATCACCTGCCGCAACGCGAGTATTGCCAGTATCTGTACCAGTGCACGCCGGAGCAGCGCCGCGTGCAGAGCGACCTGCAGGCGGAGTCCGTGCGCTATGTGAGCCTGGCGCGCGACGCCGGATCGGCGTCGGCGCTGTGGACGTTCGCCGCGTGGTACCAAAGCGACGAGGTTCTGCCGACCAACGACATCGAGGCCTATGCGCACTATCGCGCGCTCGACCAGATCCAGAAAGCCGCTGGCGTCGAACGCCGCGTGCTGCCGATGATCGCGGCGCTTGAACGCAAGCTGCGGCCGATCGATCGCACGCAGGCCGAGGCGCGTTCTCGCGAGATTCTGTCCAATCCGCGCTGCTGTGTGATCACGCCCTGATCCTTGGGATCTGCGAACGCGGGTTTGCCGCCGCAGACCCGATCCTTTAAGCTGCCCGCCCTTCGCGGCCTCAGGTTGCGAAGCGCTGTCCCACCGCCGACGCGGGGGACTGTCCAGGCCAACCGCATTCGTGGACGGCCGACATCCACAGACAGGAGTATTCAATGCGTCACTACGAAATCGTAGTCATGGTGCATCCGGACCAGAGTGATCAGGTGCCGGCCATGACAGAGCGTTACAAGGCCATGGTCGAGGGCGACGGTGGCAAGATCCATCGCCTCGAAGACTGGGGCCGCCGCCAGCTCGCGTATCCGATCGCCAAGCTGCACAAGGCGCATTACGTGTTGCTCAACGTCGAGTGCACCGACAAGGCGCTGACCGAGCTGGAATCCGCGTTCAAGTTCAACGACGCCGTGATCCGCAAGCTGGTGATCCGCAAGGACGCGCCGGAATCCGTGCAGTCGCCGCTGTTCAAGACGCCGGAAGAAGACAAGAAGCCCGAATACAAGTCGCGCCGCGACGATGCCGAGTCTAATGGCGACTCGGCCGAGCCGACCGATGCGTCCGCTGAAGAGACCACCGAGGAGAGCGTGTAATGGCTTTTGAACGCAGCTTTGGCGGTGGTGGTGGTGGTGGTGGTGGTAGCAGCGGCGGCGGTGGCGGGAGCGGTGGCGGCGCCTCCGGCGGTCGTTTCTTCCGTCGCAAGAAGTCCTGCAAGTTCAGCGCCGACAACGCGGCGCCGATCGACTACAAGGATCTGGCGATGCTCAAAGGCTACATCGGCGAGAACGGCAAGATCGTGCCGGCGCGCATCACCGGTACGCGCACGCGCTATCAGCGCCAGCTCGCGGTGGCGATCAAGCAGGCCCGTTTCCTGGCCCTGCTGCCGTATACCGACAAGCACGAATAAGATCAGGAGACGACATGAACGTGATTCTGATGGAACGTGTGAAGAACCTCGGCGACCTGGGTGACACGGTCAAGGTGGCCGCTGGTTACGGTCGCAATTACCTGCTGCCCAAGGGCATGGCGCTGCCGGCGACCGACAGCAACCGCAAGGTTTTTGAAACCCGCAAGGCCGAGCTGATCAAGAAATCCAAGGACTCTCTCAACGCCGCCAAGCTGCGCGCCGAGAAGCTCGCCGGCAAGGTGCTGAAGATCAAGGCGCTGGCTGCCGAAGAAGGCAAGCTGTACGGCTCGGTCGGCCCGGCCGAAGTCGTGCGCGCTGCCGAGGCGATGGGCATCGAACTGCAAAAGAGCGAGATCGACATGATCGACGGGCCGCTGCGTCAGGTCGGCACCTACGATGTCGTCGTGCGCCTGCATGGCGAAGTCGAGACCAGCGTGACGGTGGTGGTCGAAGAAGAAAAAGCTTAGGCCCCGGCCTCGGCTAGACTTGGCGGCCCGCATCACGCGGGCCGTTTTCGTTTCAGGCTTCCATCGGCGCCTTTCTCCATGCCAGACCCCAAGCAACCGCCCTATTCGATCGAGGCCGAGCAATCGGTGCTCGGCGGCCTGCTGCTCGACAACCGCGCCTGGAACGAGCTGGCGGACCGCCTGGCGCAGACCGATTTCTACCGCAGCGATCACCAGTTCATCTACGGCGCGATCTGCGATCTGATCGGCGCCAACAAGCCTTGCGATTTCGTCACGCTCTCCGAGCATCTGCGCCAGCAGAACCGGCTCGATGAAGCCGGCGGACTGGCTTACCTCGGCAGCCTGGCCGCCGACACCCCCAGCGCCGCCAACGTCGTCGCCTACGCCAACATCGTGCGCGAGCGCTCGGTGCTGCGCAGCCTGATTGCAGCCGGGCAGGACATCAGCCACCTGGGCTTCCGCGCCGACGGCCGCGAGCCGCAGGAGCTGATCGACCTCGCCGAGCAGAAAGTCTTCGGCATTCGCGAGCGCGGCATGCGCACCCAGAGCGGCTACTTCGGCATGCAGCAGATCATGTCGCAGGTGTTCGATCACGTGTCGGCGGTGCGCGACAACCCGGCTGGCACGGCGGGCATGGCGACGGGGTTTGCCGAGTTCGACAACAAGACCAGCGGGCTGGGGCCAGGGGACCTAATGATCCTGGCGGCGCGGCCGTCGATGGGCAAGACCGCGCTGGCGGTGAACATCGCCGAGTACGTCGCCTTCGAGCGCAAGGAGGCGGTCGCAGTCTTTAGCATGGAGATGTCGGCCGAGCAGTTGGGCTATCGCGTGATCTCCTCACGCGGCGGTATCCCCATGCAGAAGCTGCGCAGCGGCGAGCTGTCGGACCAGGAAATGGACCAGCTCGCCTGGACCGTCAACCGCCTGCGCGAGGCGCCGCTGTTCATCGACGAAACCGGCTCGCTGTCGCCCAACGATCTGCGTGCTCGCGCACGCCGTCTGGCGCAGAAAGAGAAGATCAAGCTGATCATCGTCGACTACATCCAGCTGATGCAGGTGCCGGGCAACAAGGACAACCGCACCAACGAGATCAGCGAGATCTCGCGCAGCCTCAAGGCGCTGGCCAAGGAACTGAAGCTGCCGATCATCGCGCT
>CAXTSJ010000033.1:0-36844 GCA_964246995.1 uncultured Hydrocarboniphaga sp. | reverse complement strand
GCTGGTCCGGCCGCGAAGACGCGCTTCTCGTCGAACACGCCGTAGTTGGGCAGCAACTGCTTGCGCGCCAGCGCCACCTCCACGCCATCGTGGAAAACCGATGCGGCGTTGTAGACACCTTCCGGCGCGTATTCCGGATGGCCGACGACGACGTGGATACCGCTGACCTCGCGGCGGATGCGCTCAAGCCCCTGCCTGATCACCTGCGGCATCGCGGTGCGCAGCAGCAGGTCATCTGGCGGATAACCGATCAGCGAAAGCTCCGGGGTCGCAACGAGGTCGGCGCCAAGCGCGTCGCGCGCGTGCCGTGCGGCAGCGATGATCTTGTCGGCATTGCCGTCGATATCGCCGACCCAGAGATTGAGCTGGGCGGCGGCGAAGCGCAGAACAGTCGTCATGCGCTCGCGGGCTCAGACGCCGAGCAGTTCGACTTCGAACAGCAGCGTCGCATTGGGCGGGATCACGCCGCCGGCGCCCTGCGCGCCGTAACCCAAAGCCGAGGGAATGACCAGATGCCGCTTGCCGCCGACCTTCATGCCCTGCACGCCTTCGTCCCAGCCGCTGATGACCTGCCCCGCGCCCAGGCCGAACTGGAAAGGCTGGCCGCGATCCTTGCTCGAATCAAACTTCTTGCCGGCCGCGCCGTTCTCGTACAGCCAGCCGGTGTAGTGGACGCTGACCCGTTTGCCGGCAACTGCCTCGGCGCCGGTGCCGACGATGAGGTCTTCGTACTGCAGGCCGGAGTTCGTGGTGATCATCGCGAGTTTCCTGTGTGAGACCGTCGCCGGCCGAGGCCGCGAAGGATAACGCCTGGGGATGGCGATCGTTGTCCGGTCGATCAGGCAGCCCTTAACAAAAAGCCCGCCGAAGCGGGCCCGTTTATAACCCGATCGCCTCAGCCCAGCAGCGACTTCATCGCCGCGCCCAGATCGGCCGGCGAGCGCACCGTCTTGACACCCGCCGCTTCCAGCGCAGCGAACTTCTCGTCGGCCGTGCCCTTGCCGCCGGCGATGATGGCGCCGGCATGGCCCATGCGCTTGCCCGGGGGTGCGGTGACACCGGCGATGTAGGCCACCACCGGTTTCTTGACGTTGGCCTTGATGTATTCGGCCGCTTCTTCCTCGGAAGAACCGCCGATCTCGCCAACCATGATGATGCCCTCGGTCGCCGGGTCCTTCTCGAAGAGCGAGATCACGTCGATGAAGCCCAGGCCGCGCACCGGATCGCCGCCGATGCCGACGCAGGTGCTCTGGCCCAAACCGTTCTGCGTGGTCTGGTGCACGGTCTCGTAGGTCAGCGTGCCCGAGCGCGACACCACGCCGATGCGGCCCGGCTTGTGAATGTGGCCGGGCATGATGCCGATCTTGCATTCGCCGGGCGTAATCACGCCGGGGCAGTTCGGGCCGATCAGCACGCTGTTCGGGTATTGCGCCCGCAGCGCCGCCTTGACCTTGACCATATCCATCACCGGGATGCCTTCGGTGATGCAGATGATCACGCGGATGCCGGCGTCCGCGGCCTCCAGGATCGCGTCCGCGGCACCCGGTGCCGGCACGTAGATCATGGTGGCTTCGGCGCCGGTGGCCTTGACCGCGTCATGCGCGGTGTTGAACACCGGCAGGCTCAGGTGCGTGCCGCCGCCCTTGCCGGGCGAGACGCCGCCAACCATCTTGGTGCCGTAGGCGATCCCCTGCTCGGAGTGGAAAGTACCCTGCTTGCCGGTGAAGCCCTGGCAGATGACCTTGGTGTTCTTGTCGATGAGGATGGACATGCTTACTTCCCCTGCGCCAGACGAACGACGGTCTGTGCGGCTTCGGTGAGATCGGAAACCGGCGTCACGGCGAGGCCGGATTCGCGCAACAAGGCTTGTCCCTTCTCCATGTTGGTCCCCTGCAGGCGAGCAACGACCGGAATCTTGAGGCCCGTCTGCTTGACCGCGGCGATGATGCCTTCGGCGATCAGGTCACAGCGGACGATGCCGCCGAAGATGTTGATGAAGATCGCCTTCACCGTCGGGCTGGAGGTGATGAGCTTGAAGGCCTCGGTGACTTTCTCCGCCGTGGTGCCGCCGCCGACGTCGAGGAAGTTGGCGGGCTGGCCGCCGTGCAGCTTGACGATGTCCATGGTCGCCATCGCCAGGCCCGCGCCGTTGACCATGCAGCCGATATTGCCTTCGAGCGTCACATAGTTGAGGTCGTACTTGGCGGCGGCGCGCTCCACTTCGTCCTCCTGCGAGGGATCGCGCTGATGGGCGATCTCCTTCTGCCGGAACAGGGCGTTGTCGTCGAAATTGAGCTTGCCGTCTAGGGCCATGATCTGGCCCTCCTTGGTGACGATCAGCGGGTTGATCTCGACCAGCGAGCAATCGCATTCGGTGAAGATCTTATAGAGACCGCTCAGCACCTTGGTGAACTGTTCGGCCTGGTCTTTGTTCAGCTCCATGAAGAAAGCCAGCTCGCGCGCCTGATAGGGCTGCAGTCCGGCGGCCGGCGACACGAAGACGTGCTTGATGCGTTCCGGCGTGTTGTGCGCGACTTCTTCGATGTCCATGCCGCCATCGCTGGAGGCCATGAACACGATCTTTTCCTGCGTGCGGTCGATCAATGCTGACAGGTACAACTCGCGCGCGATGTTCGAGGGCTTCTCGACATAGACCGAGTTCACTGGCAGACCCTTGGCGTCGGTCTGGATGGTCACCAAGTTCTTGCCGAGCATGCCCTTGGCCGCTTCTTCTGCCGCATCGGGGCCGGTCACCAGCTTGACGCCGCCGGCCTTGCCACGTGCCCCAGCGTGAACCTGGGCCTTGACGACGACTCGCTCCGTGCCGAGCTGCTTGGCCGCGGCACGGGCAGCTTCGGGACTTTCGGCCAGAATGCCGTCCGGCACAGGGATGCCGTAACGAGCGAAGAGGGCCTTCGCCTGATATTCGTGAAGATTCATGGAGTGCCTCGGTAATGAGGCTTTCGATTTTCCACCAATTAACCGGTCGGCGCAAAAACCGCGCTGGTCGAAAGTGCTTTGGCGGCACGGCGGCAACCCGCCTAGACTGCGAATCGCCGGACACTCCAGGACACTCCGCATGATCGTTCGCCTGCTTCTTCTCGCCGGACTCGGTTGGCTGGTCTGGCGATTCATCCAGCAATGGCAGGCCAAGCTGCAGCGCCCGCCCGCGCAGGACGCGCCGCCGGTCTACGAGCTGATGCAGCGCTGCACCGATTGCGGCGCCTACCTGCCGTCCAAAGCACTTTCCCGCAGCGGACGCTGCGGCCGATGCTCGGACTGAAAGACCGCAACATCGACACCGCTACCGCGCCCGAAGAGTGGCGCGTCCTGCGTCTGCTTTCGCTGTACCGGCTATTGCTGGTGGCGATGATCATCGGCCTGCTGCAGAGCGGCGTGGCGGAGCATCTGTTCGAGAATCTCAGCCGCTTCTGGGCGGTGCTGACGACGCTGATCTACGGGCTGATGGCGTTGGCGCTGATGGCGATCCTGGTCCAGCGCCGGCCGGCCTTGCACGTGCAGGCACATCTGCAGGTGTTGGGCGATGTCCTGTGCCTGAGCGTATTCATTTTCGCCTGCGGCGGCATCGCCACCGGCCTGGGCGCGCTAGTGATCACGCCGGTGGTGGGCGGCGCCCTGGTGCTGTCGCCGCGCATGGCCGGGCTGCAGGCCGCGCTCGCCACGCTGGCGATCCTCGGCATGGAAGTCGCGCGCCACTACGATCCGCGCTTCGACGGCTACGACTTCACCGCCGCCGGCGTGCTCGGGCTGATGCTCTTCGGCGCGGCGCTGGCGGCCAACGCGGTGGCGCAGCGCGCGCGCATCAGCGAGGCCGTGGCCGAACGGGTCGGCAACGAATTCGAAGACCTCTCGCGGCTCAACCAGAGCATCGTCGCCAGCCTGCAGAGCGGCGTGCTGGTCGTCAGCCATGACGGGCGCATCCGCCAGCACAACGATGAGGCGCGCCGGCTGCTGCATGCCGGCACCGTGCTCAACCGGCCGATCGACGAAGCCGCGCCGGGTCTCGGCACGCGGCTGCGGCAATGGCGGCTCGATGGGCAGGCCGACGCAAGCCCGGTCGCGCCGCGCGTCGACGCCGGCGAAGTGCTGCCGCGTTTTTCGCGCCTCGGCCACCACGCGCAGGCACCGGTGCTGATCATGTTGGAAGACGCCGCGGCGCTGCGTAGCCAAGCGCAGCAATTGAAGCTGGCGGCGCTGGGGCGGCTGTCGGCGACCATCGCGCATGAGATCCGCAATCCGTTGTCGGCGATCAATCACGCCAGCCAGTTGCTTGCTGAGGCGGAGATCTTCGCCACGCCAGACCAGCAGCAGAATCAGCGCTTGCTCGACATGATCCAGCGCCATGGCGCGCGCATCGAAAAAATCGTCAGCGACGTGTTGGCCCTCTCGCGTCGCGAAGCGCCGCATCCGGTGCCGATCGCGTTGCAAGCATGGTTGCATCGCGCCGCGGCAATGTATCAGGAGAGCCAGGAGCGGCCGCGGCCGATCGAACTGCCGAGCGACGCCAGCGAACTGCAGGTGCGCTTCGACACCGACCATCTGCAGCAGGTGATCTTCAATCTGTGGGACAACGCGTTTCGCCATGGCGGCGACAGGCTGCGCGTCGATGTCGGGCGCGACGAGAGCGCGAGAGTCTGGCTGGAAGTTGTCGACAACGGGCCGGGTATCGATCCCTCGTTGCGAGATTCGATCTTCGAACCCTTCTTTACCACCGCTCATCAGGGTACCGGCCTGGGGCTTTTCCTGACGCGCGAATTGTGTGAATACAATCAGGCCCGCATCGCGTATCGGGCCACGACTGAGCCCGGCGCCTGCTTCCGCCTGACCTTCGCTGCTTAGGTGTGGATGAACCGAACCACCGCAAAACCCCAGCCCGCACCGGTCGCCCTGGTCGTCGACGACGAAGGCGACATCCGCGAGCTGATCGAGATCACCTTGCTGCGCATGGGCGTCAAGACCCAGGCCGCCGCCGATCTTGGCGAGGCGCGCGCACTCTTGAGCGAACAGCGCTTCGATTTCTGCTTCACCGACATGCGCCTGCCCGACGGCAGCGGCATCGAGCTTGTACAGGACGTGCAGCGGCGCCATGCGGGCATGCCGATCGCGGTGATCACCGCGCACGGCAATGCCCAGGCGGCGGTGGAGAGTCTCAAGGCCGGCGCCTTCGACTTCATCAGCAAACCGGTCGATCTGGCGGTGCTGCGCAAACTCGTGGAGGCTGCGCTGCGCCTGGGCCATGTGCCGCAAGAAATCAAAAGCCCCGCCGCGCCGAATGACGACGGTCTGCTCGGCAGCGACCCGTCGATCGATCATTTGCGCGCGCTCATCGAACGGCTCGCACGTAGCCAGGCGCCGGTGCACATCCAGGGCGAATCCGGCACCGGCAAGGAGCTGGTGGCGCGGCTCATCCATCAGCGCGGGCCACGCGCGGCGGCGCCCTTCGTGCCGGTAAACTGCGGCGCGATCCCAGGTGAGCTGATGGAGAGCGAATTCTTCGGCCATCTCAAGGGCAGCTTCACCGGCGCGCTGCGTGACAAGGCCGGGCTGTTCCAAGCGGCCGAAGGCGGCACCTTGTTTCTCGACGAAGTCGCCGATCTGCCGCTGCACATGCAGGTGAAGTTGCTGCGCGCGCTGCAGGAGCGTCGCGTGCGTCCGGTCGGCGCGGAGACCGAACAGGCGGTCAACGTGCGCATCGTCTCGGCCACGCATCGCAAGCTTGGCGATCAGGTCACTGCCGGCCTGTTTCGGCAGGATCTCTACTATCGGCTCAACGTCATCGAAGTGCGCACACCGCCGCTGCGCGAACGCCGCGGCGACATCGCGCTGCTCGCGACGCACATCCTGCAGCGTCTGCAGATCACCAACGCCTTGCCAGCGCCACTGCAACTCGACGACGACGCCGTGCGCCAGCTGCGGGCTTACGATTATCCGGGCAACGTGCGCGAGTTGGAGAACATGCTGGAGCGCGCGGTGACGCTATGCGACGGCTCGCGAATCCGCGCGCAGGATTTGCAGCTTCCGGCGGCGACGACCGCTGATGAAAAACCGGTCCGCATCGAAAACAATCTCCATGCGCCCGCACAAACCGGGCTGGATGCGCAAATCGAAGAGATCGAAAAAAAAGCGATCCGCTCAGCGCTGGAGAAAGCCCGCTACAACAAGACGCGCGCGGCCGAATTGCTGGGCATGAGCTTTCGCCAGCTGCGCTACAAGCTCAAGAAGCTGCAGATTGAATAGCGCACGGCGCAACATCTTAAAGATGGCGGAGAGGGTGGGATTCGAGATACCCAATGCGCATGTCATCGTAAGACATTGATGCAGTTACAGTTTATAAGGAGATGCCATGGACGGTCAGGAAAGATTGTGGAGTACCTGAGTGGCCGCCGCAAGCCCCGGCATATTTGCCGGAGAAATTCGAGAGGGGATATCGCTATCTCGACGGGTCAGGCTTCCCCCCCGTGGGGGTGTCCGAGTTTTGGAAAGGCGCGGCAGGGTCTAGGCCGGTCGAGGTCATCCTTGGGCGCATGGGCCAGAAGGTGTACGCAGTGGACCAGGGGACAAACGGTCGATTCAGATAGGCCAGAAGGTATTGATTGCGCGTTGTGGCCTAGTCCACTATTGCGACGTACCTTCTGACCTAACCGGAGTCGTCCATGTCTCGCCTGGCTTACTGGCGCGTATCAAGCACCGACCAGTCCATCCAAGCCCAGCGCGGCGCAATGGGCGGACACTTCGATAGGGAGTTCAAGGACGAAGGCGTGTCAGGCGCCACGGCCGCGGCAGATCGACCCGGCTTCGCCAAGCTCCTAGAGTTCGTGCGGGAAGGCGACACAGTGTGCGTATACGCCGTTGACCGGCTCGGGCGGGACGCGATCGACGTGCAAGCCACCGTCCGGCGCCTCCTGGAACGCGGCGTCACTGTAGACGTGCACAAGCTCGGCACGATCGGGCGCGGCGTCGGTGAATTGATCCTAGGCGTGCTTGCGCAGATCGCCGATATGGAACGTGGGCGCATCTTCGACAGGTGCGAAGCCGGCCGCGCTGTTGCTCGGCAGGCACTGGAAGCCACCGGCAGGACACATAGGGGGAAAGCGAGCCTTGGCAGGCCGCACGAAGCCGACCCCAAGGCGGTTCTGGCGTGGCGGAAGGCCAACAAGGCCAGCATCGCCGCCACCGCCAAGCAGTTCGGGGTATCGGCGACCACGGTGAAGCGGTACGGGAGGCCGGCGGGGGCGAATCTGGTCAAATAATGCTCAAGATTTGAGCATCTGTTTGATTCCCCGCCGCCCCGGAATCGGCGAGATAACAGACGTTGACCGAAGTTGCGGAAGGGTGACCCCATGCAAAGACATCCCTCGAATTGGGGACATTCCCTACGGCCCATTTGGGGCCGCCCTCTAGAAGGATCACTGCCGGCTACCGCCGGGACCCAAGAACGCCATGCGGTAACCGGCGGACTCGGATTGGCTCATCCATGGGAAGCACGCCCGGTTTATCCGCCCCATGCAGACATCCCTGATTCCCCTGCCATTGAGGGAGCGAGCCGTTGCCCGCTGTACTACCACCACCACCAGGAGTAACCCATGTTGAAATTGAATCCAGAAGCCACCGAACGCTTGCGCAGCATCGCCGCTGACCTACAGCGCCCGTTGAGTGCCATCCGCTCCGTCCACACCAAGGAATATCACGTGCGGCTCAGCCCGGCGGCGCTCGACATCGTGAAGGACACCGGCGCCGCGATCGAATCCCTGTATGCCCAGCGGCCCAGCTTCGCGGCGCTAGTAAGGACCGGCTTGCTCTTGCTGGCGAAGGAGACTGCCGATGCCCTGCAGGACACCTCCGGCGCCCAGGCGGAGCGCCTGCTACTTGTCCACACAATGGCCGCGATGCCGGACTGCGGGATCAAAGCGTGAGCGGGAACGAAGCCGAGCTGCTGCGGCGTCTATGGGCCGCAAACCTGCGCGTCCTGCTGGCCAAGATGGAGTCCGAGCCCGAGACAGTTAGCGCCGCGGAATTGACTGCCTGTTCAAAGTTTCTCGACGCAAGCGGGGTCAACCGCATGACCCTCGACGCACTAGACCACGCCAGCCAGATGGCCGCCGCGCTTCGCGGGCTAGACCTGCCGACCTTCGATGACTAGAGCGGCACCGGGGCCACTTTAGAGCCCCTACAGACGCCCCAGCGGCGTCCTAGCAGCACCCCCCACCACTCCACCCGCCGGAGCCCCCCGGTGCGCCTAGAGCGTGCCGCAGGAACCCTGCACGGGCAACCAGCAACGCACCCCGAGAGAGAACCCTCATGAACGAAACCATGCATCCTGATCTACCCCCAATCCGGAACGCCAACAGCACGCGCCGCAGGACCGAAGCCAAAGAGACTGCGAGGCGCGACTCTCTAATCCTTGGCAACTTCACCCGATTCTATTCGGGGGGCACCACCAAGCCCCGGCCGTGGGGGTTGATCCTCGCGGCGCTGCGCGTGCGCCTCCCGCAATACAGCAGCCGCGCGTATGCACTATGGCTCGCCACGCACTGCCCGGCCATCTTCGCTGCCATTGAGGAAAAGCACGGCCTCTTCGTGCCGGACCATTGCCCACAAGGTGCAGCGCAGGCGGCCGGGGGGTGAGCTTCCGGCAAGCGCAAGTCCGGCTGGCAGATGTCATCGCAGCGCCCGACAAGCAACCGCGTACCGGGCTGAACCGGCCGAACGTGCAGCGCATGGTGTCGGCGATCAAGGCAGGGATCGTGCTGCCGCCGATCGTCGTTTGCGAGGACGCGGGCGAGCTGGTGCTTTTCGACGGATTCCACCGGGCCGCCGCGCATCGGGCCGCGGGATTGCCGGTGATTCTGGCGGACGTGTTCGATGATCCCCGCAAGGCGACCGTCGAGACCGCGCTGCGCAACGCGAATGGACTCCCCTGGACCACCGCGGACGCCAAGAGGGCCGCCGCAAGTGCGCTACGGGCGGGCATCTTCGAACACGAGGGCAGACCGGACTCCTTTCGGAGCATCGCGGGAATCTACGCGCCCCACGGGCTCAAGCTGATGGCCCTGATTCGCCACCTGGACAAGGCGGCGGCGGCCGGCGACGAGCGGCTTAGAGACGCCGTGGCGCGGGTGAGAGCGAAAGATGAAGGCGCAGACGTTGAAGCACTGCCGCCGATGACCCCTCGGGACGCCATCGAGCGCAACCGAATGCGCCGGATGGAGGCGCTCGACACCCTAGATCGACAGATGGCGGAATTGCTCAGCAAAATTCCCAAAGCTGACCGAGTATCCGCATGCAGACGAACTCGCAAGTATCTGAAATAAATCAATTTGTTGTAAGTGTCTCATGTGAGACAGCCCCCTCGGAAGCCTATTCCCGGACGGCCTTTCAACCGTGTCTCACCCCAGGGCCGAGAACAGCCATTTACTACCTATGGAATCAAAGACTTATGAAGATTTCAACGAAACCCGACGCTAATGACGCCTACAGGGGGCCGCGGGGATGACCGAGCCACTATGGGAGCGCCTACAGAAAGCCGCGGGCCGCGTGTGCGGAACCGCCGGATGCCTCATGCCCGCCCGCCGGATCGGCTCCAGGTGCCTTCGACACGATCGGGCACTGCGCCGGGATGGCCACGAATCAACAGGCGCCGTCGGTATCCGGGAGCTTGGCCCCTGGATCAAGTATTGCCGGGTGTGGATCGACGGCCAGCATGCGGCGGGACACCGCGGTGTCATCGCGGCGTGTAACTGGATCGCCGGTCAAGCCGCCACCGCCCAGCCTCCGGCCAGCCTGCACAAGGGCGCAGCGCCGTGGAGCCGCTGGCAAGCATGGCTCGCCCGCTTCCACCGTGAAGGGCTTGACCCAAGGCAGGTCATTGCCGTCTGTGTCGCGGCTCATCTTCACCGGCTCGAATTCCCGCGACGCTGGCCGGATCAGCGGCACTTTCTGCACAACCTCGGCAGCAGCATCGCCAGTTTGGGGAATCGCTGCCGTGTGACCGCCGGAAAGCCGAACACAGTGCGGAGTCACCGGAAGCCGGCCGGGCTCTTGCTGTTTGCTGCGGGCGAAGTCGAACGCGCCTTCGGGGTTCTTTCCATCCGAGCTGCGCAGCACCTGCACGATCAGATGCAGAAAGCCGCAACACCTATACCCCAGGCGGTACTTCACGCCGCATTCACGACCAGCACCAACACACACTGAGACCTTATGTCATACGATCCAGCAACACTTGAGCAGTACCAATTCCCCGCGCCGGCCGGCACCTCCAACCAGAGCTTTGGCAAGGCGCCGCAGGCTTACTCCGGCAGCACTGCGGTGATGATCGAGCGCAGCGGACAAGCACGCTCGCAGGAACCAACCGCGGCACCGAGCGGAGTACAGGTAAGGTCAGAAGATAGCGGCGAGCGCGCCCTTATCGGTCAGCGTGGTCCAGGCGCGGACCCGAACTCTGTTGTCGCCACTGCCCGCGCACCTTGGGGTCGAGCGCTGGCCCCTTCAGAAATCAAAGCGGACTCTGTAGTTACTGTCGGCGGCATCGAAACGTCTGCCAGGAATGCCGAGCGCATGGGTCTGCTGGTGCGCGATGCGGGTGGCTTCTTTCGGGACCCTACGGGCGCTTCCGCAGGCACCCCGCAGGGGACACATCAGGCAGCCGCAGGACAGCCCGCAGAGGCGCCGCAGGCGCCGCAGATCGAAGCCCTTGATGGTGCGAGCGAGTCGATTCTTTCGAGCTTCAGCGCCAGTGTGCAGCCGGGCAATCTGATCGCCGCATCCCTGTCTTTCATCAACGACGGCGCAGTCAGCGCAGACGCGTTGTCGCAGATCGCAAGCCAATCCGGCATGGACATCGGCGAAGCCCGTGAGCGGGTGGAACATGTGGTCCACGCCTTCGCCAAGCAGGGTGCAGCAGCATTGCAAGAAGCGTCGGGTCTGCCCGGTGAGTTTGCAGCGGAGCTGCTACAGAAGCATTTTCCCGAGGACTACCGCCGGGCGGCACATTCGCTGTTCATGGAGGGAAACACGGGGCAACTTCGCGAGCTGGCGACGCGGGCGACCACACTTGCCATTGCCTCCATCGGCCGCGGCGAAAGCACGACAAGGGTTGAAGCCGCGCCGGGCTCTGACATCACTGTGTTTACGCAGAATAAGGTCCCGATGGTGAATATCCCCGGTGCCGGCACGATGTCGATCAGAACCGCGATCAAGGCCGGACTCGTTGTCGTTTCTCAATAACCAGTCATACCAGGAGATTTAGCCATGTGCGATCCGTCCGGCGTCGTGATAGCAGCATCTGTAGCATCCGCGCTTTCCGTTGTTTCCGACTCCATGCAAGGGAAGCAGCAAAACGCGTCCTTCAAACAGAATCAAAAGAACTCGATCCGTGCCGGCCTTGATGCCTACGACACCCAGGGTGCCCAGGCCAACGAGCGCCGGGATCAGGCGGGACAGTCCGCGACCCGCAATGCGCTGGACGCGGCGCGGGCGCGGGCGAGCATCAGCAACCAATCGAGCGAGTCGAACCTGTCGGGGCTTTCGGTGGACGCGCTTGTTGCCGAGGTGGACCGGCAGGAAGGCGTGAACAATGCGGACCTCGCAGCGAACGAAGCTTTTGGGGCCGATCAGCGCGTCCGTGAGGGGAAGGGCATTCGCTCTTCAACGCAGGGCCGCATCAACTCAGCGCCGCGGGGCTCCTTCAATCCGGTCATCGGGCTGCTCCAGATCGGGGCCGACACCGGCATCGCCAGTGCCAACGAAAAGCAGCGTCAGCGGCTGGCCGGGCTCGGATAATGTCGTCAGGTTTGGGTCGATAGTCGG
Source organism: uncultured Hydrocarboniphaga sp. (assembly GCA_964246995.1). GTDB lineage: Bacteria > Pseudomonadota > Gammaproteobacteria > Nevskiales > Nevskiaceae > Hydrocarboniphaga. The sequence continues at coordinate 25,018 of CAXTSJ010000033.1, read as the reverse complement.
CGCAGTGAGGGCAGACCGGCGGGACTAGGTTAAGCGGGGAGTCAAAGTAGGATTTTCCGCACTGCCCGCACGCCCGCGGGAGCACTATCGGAGAACCCGCCATGAAGCCACAGACCGACGCCCAGATCATCGCCCGCTTTGCCAAACGGACCGGCAAGCGCTACCGCAGGACGCCAGACAACGTACTGTCGGTGCTTGCCACGTTCGCGGGGCGGAAATTGACACGGGACGAACGCGCGGCGCGAAACATGCTCGCGGGGCCGATGGGCCGCAGTCCCGACATCCTTTATCGACTGGCGAATCTAGGCCGGTTTGTGAAGGCAACCGCAGCGGCGTAACGCGGGACCAGCAAGACCGATTCTGCAGCACCGAAATACCGATGCAGGGCGCCGAAAGGTTCCCTGCATTTTTGCTGTGCGGCCTCTATCCCTGTACCGGAATCCGCGCGACGAGCGGCGCCAAGGTAGCCAGCGGCCAGTGTCCATAGCCGGCGCCGACATCGGTAGACACATGGCCCGTAATCGCCATCCGGGCGGCTTCTTCCATCCCCTGGACCCGCCACAACGTCACGAAGGTATGTCGCCACGAATGCGCGGCAACTTTGCGCGGGTCCTTGATGCCGACGACATCGCGCAGGAAGCGAGCGAGGTGCTTTGTCGCAGTGCCGCCGCGCCGCCCGAAGGTGTCCGGCGGAATCTTCGGGAACAACGGGCTCCCCTTCGGAAGCGAGCGGGCGTAGTCAAGGAAGCCCTCGGCAATCACGGCAGGATGCAAGGGGATTCGGCGGATGGACTCCGTGTTCTTCAAGTAGCGTTCGTGCAGCGGAACGACTTCGCCGCCGGCCCCGTCGAGCACAAAATCCAGGTAGGGTACACCAGCATCCGTGCCGACATCGGCCGCGTAGGCACCCGCGATTTCTTCCAGCCGGGCGCCGCTGTATGCACTGAGCAGGACCACCCAATGCAGCCAGCCGCCCCGAGCACGCGCGGCGACAATAAATGCGCGAGCTTCATCCGCGGTGAAGCCCTGGCGTTTGGTCCGCGCTTTCTCAAGGCGAGAGACATCTAGGGCGATACGGCTAAACGGGTTCACCTTGAGGCGCCCGCGCTTTACCGCGACACCGTAGACCGCACGCGCCACGGCGAGATATCCATCGTTGATCGTGGTGGGGTCGAGCGAGGATGTTTGCAGATGTTCTGCCCAGCGCCAAGCATCTGCGACCGTGACCCGCGCGGCGTCGGAGTGCTTCAGGAAGGCGCCGAGGTTTGCCCAGCGATGCGCCCACTGATACGCGGTTTTCGGGTTACGTTTCTTCGCGGTGAGCCAAGCACCCCATAGGTCACTGAGGGTTAACGCGGGGGCCACTTGCGGAGTCTCCGGGCCGCTCCACGGGGGCGCGGAGTCGAGGGAAGCGAGCGGCCTGTAGTCACCATGCGAGCGCCGGCCGAGCGCCTGCCAAAGGTCCAGGGAGCGCCAGAACATGCGCTCTGCGAGGGCGCGGCGACTGGCGGCGCAGATATTCGGCAGTGCTTCCTGTTCGAGGAGCGCGGCGACCTCATCAACCATGTAGTCCGCGGCCCTGTCGGCCTCGTCTGCGGCGGCGTGAGAGTCAATCATCACGTCAATCCCGGCATCGTCGGGCGGATTGTGTTCGCGCTGCGCGAGTTGTTGTCGCAGCCAGTGTGCAGACAGCGACACGATGTCCTTGTGCGTCAGCGTTACCTGCGCCGCAGCGTTCTTGAAGGCGCGTTCAATGTCGCGCTCGACCTCTAAACGCTTGAGCTTCGCCTCTCCGCCATCCGCTGTACGGAGCGAGACGCGGAATTCCTTCTTGCCGATGATCGCCTGCAATTCTCGGGGCACCCTGCGGCGCAATTCGTAGATGCCAGAGGGGCGGCGTTTGATGTCTGCCATAGAGCCCATGTGGAGTACCTTTGTGGAGTAGTAGTTCCCAAAGAAACCCCTTCAGAATCAGTAACTATCTCGGCATCAAAGACTTGCAATGAGGGTGGCGGAGAGGGTGGGATTCGAACCCACGGTACGCTCGCGCGTACGCCTGATTTCGAGTCAGGTACATTCGACCACTCTGCCACCTCTCCGCTGAGGCACGCCCCGCATCGTCGCTTGTTCTGCCAACACCTGAGTGAACGATCTCCGCAGGCTTCTGACTAAGCGTGCCCGGCCGATGAGCCACCTTGCCTGCCTGCAAAACGCCTGAAGCGCATGCCGGCTGTGGTAGGGTGTAAGGCCAAAGCGATGGGATGACCATTGTAGATGAACGACGCAGTGACGCCTACTGCTTGTCGCAATCAAGGTTCGTGGCGGGCGGCGATGATGCTCAGTGCATCAGCCGTCCTTGCTCTGACCACCTGCTCACCTTCGATGAATGCGCTCGACCGAGTGCGCCAGTCGGGTGTGCTGAGGGTTGCGACAATCAACAGCCCCACCACGTATTACATGGGTCCGCTCGGACCCACGGGCTTCGAGTACGACCTGGCAGAAGGCCTGGCCAAGCGGCTGGGCGTGATCCTGCAGGTCGAAATCGCGGAGTCCGCGTCGGCGGCCATGGCCCTGGTGAAATCCGGGCGCGTGGATCTGGCCGCGGCGAGCCTGGGTGTCAGCACCCTGCGCGAACAGCACCTGCGTTTTTCGCGGCCGGTGCTCAGCGTGGTTCCGCAGCTGGTCTACCGAGCGGGCGAGACGCGTCCGCGATCGGTCGACAAGCTTGAAGGCCGTCTGGTGGTATCGGCCGACAGCGTGCATGCGCAGCGTCTCGCGCATCTCAAGCAGCAGAACCCGGCCCTGGCCTGGGAAGAATCGGCCGACGACGACTCCGAAGATCTGCTGGAGAAAGTCGCGTCCGGCGAAATCGATTACACCATCGCCAACTCCGACGTCATCGCCATCAACCAGCGCTACTATCCGCGACTGCGAGTCGGCTTCGACATTGCCGAATCGCAAGACCTTGCCTGGGCCTTCGCGCCCGATCGCGACACCAGCTTCTTCGACGCGACGGCCGAGTATCTGAATTCGATCCGCGACACCGAACTCGCACGCCTGCGCGACCGGCACTTCGGCCACATTGCCCAGGTCGACAGCTACGGCGCCGTGGCGCTGGCGACACACGTCAAGACGCGCTTGCCGCGGTATCGCGAAGCGTTCCAGAAGCAGGCGCGGCGGCTGGGCCTGGACTGGCGCCTGCTGGCGGCGGTGGCGTACCAGGAATCGATGTGGGATCCGGACGCGATCAGTGCCACGGGCGTTCGCGGACTGATGCAGCTCACCACCGACACGGCAACGCGCCTGAACATTGCCGACCGCGAGGACCCGATCCAGAGCATCAGCGGCGGCGCTTCGTATTTGCGCGCGATCATCGATCTGCTGCCCAAGGACATCGCCGAACCCGATCGCACCTGGCTGGCGCTGGCCGCCTATAACATGGGCGTGGGCCATCTCAACGACGTGCGCGAACTCACCGAAGGTCTGGGCGGCGATTCCAAGCGCTGGCTCGACGTGCGCAATTCACTGCCGCTGCTGGGCCAGCCCAAGTGGTATCAGCAGACTCGCCATGGCTATGCGCGCGGGCGCCAGGCCATGCACTTCGTCGGCAACGTGCGCAGCTATTTCGACATGCTGGTGTGGCTCACCGAGGGCGACCCGAGCCTGCAGACACCGGAGCCGCAGACGGTCTTGAGCACGCAGGAACTCAAACTCGCCGACCGCCCGGTGCGCGACGCCGAAAAAGTCCTGCGCATCCGCACGCCGATCTTGTAAGGGTCGATCGTTGAACGCTACTCGTCATCCGGCGGCTGGTCGGGAAACAGCACCTCGGTGAATCCGAAGCGGGTGAAGTCGCGCACCCGCATCGGATACAGAATGCCGTCGAGGTGATCGCATTCGTGCTGTACCACGCGCGCATGAAACCCATCGACGCTGCGATCGATCGGCGCGCCATCCAGGCCGAAGCCGCGATACCGCAACCGCTTGTAGCGCGGCACCACGCCGCGCAGGCCGGGCACTGAAAGGCAACCCTCCCAGCCTTCTTCCAGTTCGTCGTCGAGCGGCGTCAGCTGCGGGTTGATCAGAATGGTTTCGGGCACTGCCAGCGCGTCGGGATAGCGCGGGTTGCTGGCGAAGCCGAAGATCACCACGCGCAGGTCGACACCGATCTGCGGCGCCGCCAGACCCGCGCCGTTGAGCGAATGCATGGTGTCGAACAGATCATCGACCAGCACGCGCAAGCTTCCCGCCGCGAAATCCTCGACCGGCTTGGCAACGCGCAGCAGGCGCGGATCGCCCATGCGCAAGACCTCTCGGATCATGGCTTGCGCGTCATGGCTTGATCAGCAGGCGCTCGACCACCTGGCCGCCGACGATGTGACGATCGATGATCTCGTCGACGTCCTTGTCGTCCTTGAACGTGTACCAGGTGCCCTGCGGATACACCACCATGCACGGGCCCTGTTCGCAACGCTCCATGCAGCCGGAAACGTTGATGCGCACCTTGCCCGGCCGTGCCAGCTTGAGCTGCTTGATGCGCTTCTTGGCGTGGTCGCGCGCGTCTTCCGCGCCGTGGCGGCCGCAGGAGCGGCGCTCGCCGGAATCGCGCTTGTTGGTGCAGAAGAAAACGTGGTGCTCGTAGAAACTCATGTTCCGAAACTCATACGGATCTCGCCTGGCTCATGCATGGTTCTCAGCCCGGCTTCTTGCCGAAGACGTAACTGAAATTGATCGCGGTGGTGGCGTCGGTGTGGCGGATGTCGCTGTCCACCTGCGAGTTGTGCTGCACGGTGTAGATGATCGACGCGAACAGATTGCCGATCACGTACAGCTTGAGCTCGGACAGCGATTGCGTGAAGGTGTTCGCCTTGCCGCTTTCGACTTTAAGGCTCTGATGAAAGCCGCTGTTGTCGCTGAGCTTGTAGTGATAGTCCAGGCCGGCGCGGCCGATCAGGTCCACGTCCTTGTCGAGCGATTCCTGCTGTTGCTGCTGGCGCGCACCGCCGCCGATTTCCAGATCCAGCAACTGCGTCGGACCGGTCAGCAAGTGGCGGCCGAGGCCGGCGGTCTCGGTGGTGCGCCGGCGGATGCCGCCGAACAAGTCCTTCTCAAAGTCACCGGCCAGGAACACGTAGTTCTGCCCAGAAAAAGTGAAGTCCAGCTTGTCGGTCGCCAGATAGCGCTCGCCGGTGGACTGGCCTTCCGCCGCGGTCTGCACCGTCTGCGCGGCAAACGCGTTGCGCCAGGGGCCCTGCAGATAATCCAGTGCGAACTTGCCGTTGATCGAGCGCGTCTGGCTGTTGCCCGCGGTGCTCAACACCCCCAGCGAAGCCTCGCCCCACCACGGTTCGGCCATCGCTGCCGCCGGCAACATCGCCAACACAAAACCCAGCTTCGCAATCCCTTGCATCGATCACCTCGTTCGATCCGTGGTTGAAAAAAGTAAAGCAAAGCCCTGGTCAGGGCGCGGGCGCAGCCGTTGACGGCGATGCAGCCGGACTCGGCAGCGCCGTGTCGGGCACCGGTGCCACGTCGGGCTCTCCGGCCGGCGCAGTGCCTGCTTCGGGCGCAGGCGTCGGCGTCGATGACAAGGTCGACGGCACGATATGCGACTGCCGCTCCATCTGCGTCTCGACTTTCAGCAGCACCAGCTCCGCGAGCTGGTCCTGGATGTATTCGCGGAGCCGCGCCTCTTCGGCTTCCTTGGCAAGGATCTGGTCTTCGCGGAACGAATAATCGCGGCTGACTCTGAGGCTGCCCGGCGGCACCAGCACCTGGGCGCCGGCGAACACCTGGTAGTCCACGGTCGTGACCAGAAGAAACTCAAGAGCCTTGCCGTCGGAGCCTACCGACAGCACCTGGCGGCCTTCCTTGAGATTGGTGAGCTTGATCGTGCACAGGGCGGCGGCGGCGTTGGTGGTGACTTTCGCACCCTGACGTGTGAGGCGTGCGCGCAGGGAGCTTTCCAGCGGCGGCTCCGACACGCGATACGGCACCACGACGTCGAGATACACCTTGCGCAGCTGCGCCGGCAGCGGGCGCGAACCGGCCGGATGAAAGCCGCAAGCGGCGAGCATCGCGATGAGCGCAGCGGCGATGGCGATGCGCATCAGATGACCAGGTTCACGAGTTTGCCGGGCACCACGATCTGCTTCTTGAGCGGCGCGCCATTGATGAAGCGCTGCACGGCGTCGTCGGCGAGCGCCGCGTCGAGCACGGCCTGGTGGCTCGCATCGGCGGCGACGTCGATCTTGGAACGCAGCTTGCCGTTGATCTGCACCACCAGCGTGATCTGGTCGCGCAACTGTGCTGCGGCGTCGGCCTGCGGCCAGCGCTGCGCGAGGATGTCGTCGCGGCCCACCAGCGCCTGCCACAGACCATGCGCGATGTGCGGCGTCACCGGATTGAGCATCAGCGTCACCGACTCCCACACCTCCTGCAGCAGCGCGCGGCCGGCGTCATCGCTCGCGTCGAAACGGCTCACCGTGTTGAGCAGTTCCATGATTGCGGCGATGGCGGTGTTGAAAGTGCGGCGGCGGCCGTAGTCGTCGCCGACCTTGGCGATGGTCTCGTGCAACGCGCGGCGCAACGCCTTTTGCGGAGCGCTCAGGCCGGCGACGTCGAGCGCCGGCGCCGGCCCGCGCTCGACATGCTGATGCACGCCGCGCCACAGGCGGCGCAGAAAACGCGCCATGCCTTCGACGCCTTCTTCCTTCCAGTCCAGCGAATAATCCGGCGGCGCCGCGAACATCGAATACAGGCGCACGGTGTCAGCGCCGTAGCGATCGATCATCGCCTGCGGGTCGACGCCGTTGTTCTTGGACTTGGACATTTTCTCGATGCCGCCGACGGTCACCGGCAGGCCATCGCCGATGTGCTTCGCCGACAGCGGATGGCCCTTGGCATCGCGCTCCAGTTCCACGTCGGCGGGGTTGATCCAGATCTTCTTGCCGTTCTCGTCATCGCGGTAGTAGGTCTCCTTGACCACCATCCCCTGCGTCAGCAATTGCGTGAACGGCTCGTCGCTTTCGACCATGCCCTCGTCGCGCATCAGCTTGTGGAAGAAGCGCGCGTAGAGCAGATGCAGGATCGCGTGCTCGATGCCGCCGATGTACTGGTCCACCGGCAGCCAGTGGTTCGCGCGCGCATCCAACATCTGCTCGCGATTGTCGGGGCAGGCGAAGCGCGCGTAGTACCAGCTGGACTCGAAGAAGGTGTCGAACGTATCGGTCTCGCGTGTCGCCGGCCCTCCGCATTGCGGGCAGGTGGTCCTGGCCCACTCGGGGTCGGACTTGATCGGCGACTGCATGCCGGTGAACGCCACATCTTCCGGCAGCACCACCGGCAGTTGATCTTCAGGCACCGGCACCGCCTGGCAGTGGGCGCAGTAGATCACCGGGATCGGGCAGCCCCAGTAGCGCTGGCGCGACACGCCCCAGTCGCGCAGGCGGAAGTTGATCCGGCGCCTGCCGGTGCCGGCGCGTTCAAAGCGGTCGGCGATTGCGTCAAAAGCCTGGCTAAAATCCAGGCCGTCGTATTCGCCGGAGTTCACGCACACGCCATGCTCGGTGGTGCATTGCTGCTGGATCGCGCGCAGGGCTTGCAGCAGCGGCTGGCGCGCCGAGGCGTCGACCGGCTCGTCCTCGTCGGACAGATCGCCGAGCGTGGCAAGGCGCTGTTCGAGTTCGGCCTCGGCAGCGGTCTTGATCACGTGCCGGATCGGCAATCCGTACTGCGTGGCGAACGCGTGATCGCGCTCGTCGTGGCCGGGCACCGCCATCACCGCGCCGGTGCCGTAACCCATCAGCACGAAGTTGGCGGCCCACACCGGCAGGCGCTCGCCGCTGATCGGATGGATCGCCGAAATGCCCAGCGCCATGCCGCGTTTTTCCATCGTCTCCATCGCCGCCTCGGCGACGTTGCTGCGGCTGCAATCCTTGAGGAATGCGGCCAGCTCCGGCTGGTTCGCCGCCGCCTGCAGCGCCAGCGGATGCTCGCCGGCGACGGCCACGTAGGTGACACCCATCAGCGTGTCCGGCCGCGTGGTGTAGACGCGAAGCGGCGCCGCGTCACCATCGATGGCGAATTCGAACTCCAAACCTTGCGAGCGCCCGATCCAGTTGCGCTGCATGGTCTTGACCGGCTCGGGCCAGCCGGGCAGGCGGTCGAGATCGTCCAGCAGCTCCTGCGCATACGCCGTGATCTTGAGGAACCACTGCGGGATCGAGCGCCGCTCCACCACCGCGCCGGAGCGCCAGCCGCGGCCGTCGATCACCTGCTCGTTGGCGAGCACGGTCTGGTCGATCGGGTCCCAGTTGACGACCGAATCCTTGCGATACACCAGGCCCTTCTTCAGCAGCCGCGTGAACAGCAGCTGCTCCCAGCGGTAGTACGCAGGATCGCAGGTCGCCAGCTCGCGCGACCAGTCGTAGGCGAAGCCCAGGCGCTTGAGCTGCACGCGCATGTATTCCATGTTGGCGTACGTCCACTTCGCCGGCTGCGTGTGGTTGGCGATCGCCGCGTTCTCCGCCGGCAGGCCGAAGGCGTCGAAGCCGATCGGCTGCAAGACATTCTTGCCGAGCATGCGCTGATGGCGGCTGATGACATCGCCGATGGTGTAGTTGCGCACATGCCCCATGTGCAGCTTGCCGCTGGGGTACGGGAACATCGACAAGCAGTAGTACTTTTCGCGCGCGGAATCTTCCACGGCGCGGAAAGACTGGCGCGATTCCCACAAGGCCTGCGCCTCCGACTCCAGGGTCGCGGGGCTGTATTGCTCCTGCATGGGCTGCATGTTGGAAGAGGGGCGATGGTCGACGGAGAAGGTCAGGAGTTTAACCCGGCGCCAGAACCGGCCACGACGGGAAGGCTGGCGCAGGTTACGGATCGCGCAACCTGCGCAGATGTTCCCTAAGAGGTTGCATTGCCCCATGAGTTGATGACCCTTAAGCTGCATCGCAAATGCAACTCAGGATCTGGCTATGAAATCTGCAACCATCCCTCCGCTTCGCGTCACACCGGATCTGCGCCGGGCCGCGGAAGGGGTTTTGCGTCACGGCGAGTCGCTATCCAGCTTTGTGGAAGAGTCGCTGCGCCAGCAAATCGAACGTCGCAAACTCCAGTCGGAATTCATCGCGCGCGGACTGCTGGCGCGTGACGAAGCACGCGCGGCGAACGACTATCTCGGTCAGCGCGAAGTGATGGACTCGCTCGAAGCGATCCTGGCGAGCAAGCGCCGCAAGGCTTGAGCTATCGCGTCCGCTTTACACAACATGCGAAAGGCGATCTCGATCGTCTGTTCGAATTCGTCGCCGAACACGACATTGTGGCCGCAGAGCGCGCGCTGGCCGTGATCGGCAAGGCTTGGTCGATGCTGGAGGACTTTCCTTTCGCCTGCCGCAAGGCGGAGCCGGGCAACCCTTACCTGCGTGAACTGCTGATCCCGTTCGGCGGCGCCGGGTATGTCGCCTTGTTTGAAATAGAAGACGGCCAAAACGTGACCGTGTTAGCGGTTCGCCATCAGCGGGAAGAGGATTATCACTAAGCGGCGCCGCGCGGCGCGTACATGTGACCAAGGCTGACAATCTTTGTCAGCGAGCGACGCTAAGTGGCAGGCCGCAAGCTGGCACGGTTTTTCAGATTGCTGTTTTTGAACGATTTATCCCGATGTTGGCATTGGTACAGCGGTTGCTGTTGGTATTGCGAAGAAGGGAGAGCGACTCCCTTCCAAAACCCGCCTTCCCAAGGAGACTCACCATGAACCTGCACCACCTCAAGAAACAACAGGGCTTTACCCTCATCGAACTGATGATCGTCGTCGCGATCATCGGCATTCTGGCTGCGATTGCGATTCCGGCTTATCAGAACTACATCGCCCGTGCGCAGGTTTCCGAAGCACTGGCGCTGATGGATGGTCTGAAGACCACCGTCGCCGAGGAGATCACCAACACCGGAACCGTGACCGGCGTCAACAACGGTAGCGGCAACGTTCCCGCTGCAGCAATTGATACGAAGGGCAAGTATGTTTCACAAGTCGCTGTGGCGGATGGCGCGATGACTGCAACGATGGGCCCCGCCCCGGCGGTTAATTCCAAGGTTGCCGGCAAGACCCTAACGCTCACCCCGACGTTGAACAACGGTTCTATTGTCTGGGCTTGCGCCGGTGCTGCAGGCACTGGAGTTACAACCGACTACTTGCCTTCAGCTTGCCGCTAAGCGAAGTTCAACTGTACAAGAAGCGCCGCCTTCGGGCGGCGTCTCTTTTAAGAATTTTGAAACGGCGGAACCTGCCGCGCACAATTCCTAGCTGCTTCGAAATATGGCGGGAGGTTTGATTCGTGGCGCTATCAGCATTGCCTCAAGCTTCCCCTCCAATCGCCCTCACCGGCCTAAGCCGCAAGCTCGTCGCCGACGGCCTGCTCTCCGAAGACACCGCCCGCGATTTCCAGCAGCGCGCCACCCGCAACGGCGCTTCGGTGATCGCGCTGATGGTCGACGCCAAGGCCGTGTCGGCCCGCCGGGTGGCGGAGATTGCGAGCACTGATTTCGGTGCGCCGCTGCTGGATTTGAGCACCATCGACATCGACCCGGCGCTCGTCGGCGGCCTGAGCGAGAAGCTGCTCCGCAAGACGCACACGCTGCCGCTGTTCAAGCGTGGCCGCACGCTGTTCGTCGCCGTGTCCGACCCCACCAGCCTGGCGGCGCTGGACGAGATCAAGTTCGCCACCGGCCTGGTCACCGAGGCGGTGGTGGTGGAGGAAGACAAGCTCGCCAAGGCGCTCGACGCCGCCGGGCAGCGCCTGGGCGCGGCGTCGATGGAGCTGGGCGACGCGGATCTGGAAAACATCGACCTGGGCGACACTAACGATGCGCCCGAGGTCAGCAAGACCGAGGCCGACGAGGCGCCGATCGTGCGCTACGTGCACAAGATCATGCTCGACGCGATCGGCCTGGGCGCGTCCGACATCCACTTCGAGCCTTACGAGAAAAGCTACCGCATCCGCTATCGCAAGGACGGCGAGCTGCGCACCGTGGCGACGCCGCCGATCGCCACCGCGATGCGGCTGGCGGCGCGCGTCAAGGTGATGTCGCGGCTGGACCTGGCCGAGCGCCGCGTGCCGCAGGACGGGCGCATCAAGCTGAATTTGTCGCGCGCCAAATCGATCGACTTCCGCGTGAGCACCTGCCCGACGCTGTGGGGCGAAAAGATCGTCTGCCGCATTCTCGACCCGACCACCGCGCAGCTCGGCGTCGATGCGCTGGGTTATGACGCCGACCAGAAGAAATCCTTCCTGCGCGCGCTCGACCAGCCGCAGGGCATGATCCTGGTCACCGGCCCGACCGGCTCGGGCAAGACGGTGTCGCTGTACACGGGCCTCAACATCCTCAACAAGGAAGACGTCAACATCTCCACCGCGGAAGACCCGGTGGAGATCAACCTGCCGGGCATCAACCAGGTCAACGTCAACCCGAAAATCGGGCTGACGTTCGCCGCCGCGCTCAAGGCTTTCCTGCGTCAGGACCCCGACGTGATCATGGTCGGCGAGATCCGCGATCTGGAGACCGCCGAGATCGCCATCAAGGCGGCGCAGACCGGGCATCTGGTGCTCTCCACGCTGCATACCAACGATGCGCCGCAGACCATCGTGCGGCTGATGAACATGGGCGTGCCGGCCTACAACCTGGCATCGACCTTGAGCCTGATCATCGCGCAGCGCCTGGCGCGCAAGCTCTGCCCGCACTGCAAGAAGCCGGCGAACATCCCGCGCGCCGAGCTGATCAAGGAGGGCTTCGGCGAGGCCGAGGTCGACGCGCCGGGGTTCACGCTGTACCAGGCGGTGGGTTGCGACCAGTGCGACCGCGGCTACAGGAACCGCACCGGGCTCTACCAAGTGATGCCGTTTTCCGAGGCCATGGGCCGGATCATCATGGAAGGCGGCAGCGCGATGGACATCGCCGCGCAGGCCGACGTCGAAGGCGTCCGCAACCTGCGCGGCTCCGCGCTGAAGAAGGCGCGCGAAGGCGTGATCGATCTGCTGGAAGCCAATCGGGTGACGGTGGGCGAGTGATCCGCGCCGCCGATCGGTCGAGCCGCAAGCCCGCGCCGGCCTCTGCTAGCGTTGGTCGTCACTTCAGGTCGATCGGCTCCAGTTGAGCCGAGCGCCACGCCGGTACAAAAACGAGATCGCGCCGATGGCCCAAGCACTCATCGTCAAGGAACACACCTTCATCTGGGAAGGCATGGACCGCAAGGGCGCGCGCGTGCGCGGCCAGAGCCGCGGGCCCAGCGAAAGCATGATCAAGACCGCCCTGCGCAAGCAGGGCATCAACCCGATCAAGGTCAACAAGAAGCTGCAGCTGTTCGGCGGCAAGAAGTCCATCAAGGGCGCCGACATCGCCGTCTTCAGCCGCCAGATCGCCACCATGATGTCCGCCGGCGTGCCGCTGGTGCAGTCGCTGGAGCTGATCGGCCGCGGCAACCAGAACGCAGCGATGGCCGAGATGGTGATGGGCATCAAGACCAACATCGAGGGCGGCAACGCGTTCGCCGAATCACTAGCCAGGTACCCGCTGCATTTCGACGATCTGTTCGTCAACCTGGTCGACGCCGGCGAGCGCTCGGGCACGCTGGAAACCCTGCTCGCCAAGATCGCCGACTACAAGGAGAAGACCGAGTCGATCAAGCGCAAGGTGCGCAAGGCGATGCTGTATCCGAGCGCGGTGCTCACGGTGGCCTTCATCGTCACCGGCATCCTGCTGTACTTCGTGGTGCCGCAGTTCGAGGACCTGTTCAAGGGCTTCGGCGCCGACCTGCCGGCGTTCACGCAGATGGTGATCGCGCTGTCGCGCTTCGTGCAGGACCGGTGGCTGCTGATCGCCGGCGCCATCGGCGGCTCGATCTTCGCCTTCATCTATTTCTACAAGCGCTCGCAGAAAATGCGGCGGCTGATGGACCGCGTGCTGCTCAAGGTGCCGGTGGTCGGCGACATCCTCTACAAGTCGGCTGTGGCGCGCTTCGCGCGCACGCTGTCGACGATGTTCGCGGCCGGCGTGCCGCTGGTGGAGGCGCTGGACTCGGTGGCGCGCGCCGCCGGCAACATCGTCTTCCAGGACGCGATCCTGGTGATGAAGGACCAGGTGTCCACCGGCCAGCAACTGCAACTCACCATGCAGCAGACCGCGCTGTTCCCGCCGATGGCGGTGCAGATGGTGGCGATCGGCGAGGAGTCCGGATCGCTCGACGAGATGTGCGCCAAGGTGGCGGAATTCTACGAGGCCGAGGTCGACAACCAGGTGGATTCGCTGGCGAGCCTGATCGAACCGATGATCATGGTGGTGCTCGGCATCCTGGTCGGCGGCCTGGTGGTGGCGATGTATCTGCCGATCTTCCGCCTCGGCCAGGTGATTTGAATGGATTCCCTCTCCCGCCTGCGGGAGAGGGTGGCCCGAAGGGGCGGGTGAGGGGCTTCTGAAACCCTGGTAAAGCCCCTCATCCGCCCCTTCGGGGCACCTTCTCCCGGAGGGTGAAGGGACGGCATGTTCAACCGTGAGATTTCATTGACACCCCTAATCCAAGCACTCCAAGCCAGCCCTGCCCTGCTGATGACCACCGTGGTCCTGCTCGGTCTTTGCATCGGCAGCTTTCTCAATGTGCTCGCCTACCGCCTGCCGCTGCGCATCGAACAGGACTTTCGCAACGCCTGCCGCGACAGCTTCGGCGCACCGGACCCGTTGGCCGATGACGCGCCGGTCTCGCTGCTGCGCCCCGGCAGCCGCTGCCCCCAGTGCGCCGCGCCGATCAAGCCCTGGCACAACCTGCCGGTGCTCGGCTGGCTGATCCTGCGCGGCCGCTGCGCCGCCTGCGCCGCGCCGATCTCCCCGCAGTATCCGATCGTGGAGGCGGCGACGGGGCTGCTGTCGGCGGTCTGCGTCTGGCGCTTCGGCGCGAGCACGGAGCTGATCGCGGCCTTGGTGCTGAGCTGGGCGCTGATTGCGCTCACCGTGACCGATCTGCGCACCCTGTATCTGCCGGACGATCTCACGCTGCCGTTGCTGTGGCTCGGCTTGCTCGCGAATCTCGGGTCGGTCTTCACCGATCCGTCCTCGGCCATCATCGGCGCCGCCGCCGGCTACGGTTTGCTGTGGCTGGTGTTCAAGCTGTTCAAGGCCGTCACCGGCAAGGACGGCATGGGCTATGGCGATTTCAAGCTGCTGGCGGCGCTCGGCGCCTGGCTGGGCTGGCAGGCGCTGCCGCAGATCGTGCTGCTGTCGGCGATCGTGGGCGCGACGGTCGGCGTCGGCCTGCTGCTCGCGCGCCGCGCCGAATGGGGATCGCGGCTGCCGTTCGGCCCTTATCTGGCAGGAGCGGGCTGGATCGCGCTGATCTGGGGCACGGGCATCAACCAGACTTACCTCGCTTACCTACAAGGCTCCTGATGTCCGCACTGACCATCGGACTCACCGGCGGCATCGCCAGCGGCAAGACCCTGGTGGCGGACGGCTTCATCGCGCTCGGCGTGCCGGTGCTCGACGCCGACCAGGTGGCGCGCGATGTGGTGACGCCGGGCGAGCCGGCACTTGCGCTGATCGCCGCCAGCTTCGGCGCAGGTTTTCTGCAAGCCGACGGCAGGCTCGACCGCCAGCGCATGCGCGAGCATGTCTTCGCCCATCCCGCCGAGCTGCGCCGGCTGGAAGCGATCACCCATCCCGCGATCCGCCAGCGCATGCGTCAGTGGCAGGCGGCGCAGTCCGCGCCCTATTGCATGCTGTCGGTGGCGATTCTGGTGGAGGCGCGCATGCGCGATCTGGTCGACCGGGTGCTGGTGGTCGACGTGCCGGTGGCCGTGCAGATGGCGCGGCTCACGGCCCGCGACGGCGCGTCGATGACCCTGGCGCAACAGATGATCGCGGCGCAGGCGACGCGGGAGCAACGGCTCGCCGACGCCGACGAGGTGATCGTCAACGACGCCAGCGTGCGGCAGACGATGGACGCGATCGCCGCGATGCACGCGCGTTATCTGCAATTGGCGGCAGACAGGCTGTAAAAAGCAGATCGTAAGTCGCGGCAGATTCTCATTTGCCGTGCGTGGTGCACTGCGTCACAATCGCGGCCACTTTTTGGTCTCTCGACAGTGGTCAGGGATTGGCAAACGGATCGGACTCCATCGCTTTCGAACAACCGCTCAACGAGCGGGTGCGAACATTCCTGCGCTTGGAATTCCTGTTCGGCCAGCATGCGCATCACCGACTTGACCTGAGCAACACCGGCCTGCGGGCGCGCCTTCAGACCCTGCTCGACACGCTCACCGTGCTGTCGCGCTCCGATCTGAAGAAAGACATTCTCAAGGAGCTGCTCGAACAGCAGGGCCACCTCACGCGGCTGTCGGCACGGCCGGGCGTGGATGCGAGCCGGCTGAGCGTGGTCCTCGGCGAGCTCAAAGCCTCGGTCGACGGCCTCCAGCAGCTTGCCACCCAGTTCGCCGGCAGCGCGCTGCGCGACAACGAGTTTTTGATCTCGATTCACAACCGCACGTCGATCCCCGGCGGCAGCTGTGCGTTCGATCTGCCGGCTTATCACTTCTGGTTGTCGCAGCCTTACGAGACCGTCAACCGCGATCTCGACGCCTGGTTCGCAGACCTGGCGCCTTTCGAACGCGCCATCGGTTTGTATCTGAAGCTGTTGCGCGGCAGCACCGAGGTGACTGCGGCCGTCGCCCGCGGCGGCATGTACGTGCATGCGCCGCAGGGGCCGGTGCAGTTGCTGCGGGTTTTCGTGCCGCAGTCGGCCGGCGCGTATCCGGAGATCAGCGCCGGCGCGCATCGCTTCACCATCCGTTTCGTCAGCTTGCGCGACGTCAATCGCCGCAGCAGCCAGTTGCACACCGACGTGCCTTTCAGCATCCAGTGCTGCGCGCTGTAAGGTGGGCAAGTTGACCGGACGCTGCCCGCAGTGCGGCGCCATCGCCATTCTCGACACCTCCAACCGCTTCCGCCCGTTTTGCACGGAGCGCTGCAAGCTGCTGGATTTCGGTGCCTGGATCAACGGGCAATACACGATTCCGGCGGTGGAGAACGACGACGACATGGACGACGCCGGCACTGAGCAACCGCGTCCGCCGCTGCAGTAGCGCGGCCTCGACAACAGCGACCTCAGCGCGGCCAGTAGGCGGTGATCCCGGCGCAGCCCTGGCCGCCGGCGTCCCATACGCAGACGTGATCGCCGGGCCCGACGCCGCCGATCGCATAAACGGGTATTCCCGCTTCACTCGCGGCGTCGGCAAAGCCGCTCCAGCCCAGCGCTCCGCGCCCCGGGTGCGAAGCGGTGGCGAGCACATTGCCGAGCACGGCGGCGTCCGCGCCAAGCGCCGCGAGGCGCGAGATGTCGTCGCGGCAATGGGCGGACCCGATGAATAGCAGAGGCACAGGAACCGGGCGTTCGGTCAGCGTCCGCCAGACCGCGGCGCTGGCGTGAAAGCCGCAGCCCAGCTCGCGCGATAACGACGGGTCGCGATCGAGCAACAGGCGCAGGTCCGGCGTGGCGTCTGCAAGCAGCCTGCGCGCGAGCGTGGCGTACGGCGCGGCGGCCAGAGCAGGCAGTCGCAGTCGAAGCAGCGCGCGCCGCGGCAGGCCGGCGAGCCCGGCGCGCAGATCGGCGGGCGCGATCTGCGGCGGCGTGAACACGTAGTCCGTCGGCAGGCGCAGCGGCGCCAGGATCGGTGCCACCGTCGGCAGGCAGTGGTAGGCCTGAACCTGGGCAAGCGCCACCCAGGCCAGGGCCTGGTTTTCGCGCGGCTGCGGGTCGGGCGCAAAACCGGTCACCAGATAGGTGTCCAGCACCACGATGCGATCGCCGTAAGCATGGCGCAGGCGGATCAGCGGCCGCGCTGCGCGCACCTGGATGCCGAGTTCCTCGAACAGCTCGCGCGCCAGAGCCTCGCGGCCGGTTTCACCGGGCTCGATCTTGCCGCCGGGGAACTCCCAGTAGCCCGCGGCGATCTTGCCGTCGGGCCGCTGCGCCAAAAGAACTTCGCCGCCGGGTTTTTGCAGAACCCCGCAGGCGACGTGTACGACGGGCAAGGACACCGGATCGAGTTAAATATAGGTTGGGGTGAGCGGAGCGAACCCCAACATTGGGCGCAAGCTCATCTCCATGTTGGGGTTCGCCGTCGGCTCACCCCAACCGACCTGTGCCACCGTTGCGATCTCCATGCGTACGCAACGTCCTATGTCCGGTATTCCGCGTTGATCTTGACGTAGTCGTAGCTGAAGTCGCAGGTCCAGATCCTTGCCTGCGCTTCGCCCGCGCCCAGGCCGATGCGGATGGTGAACTCCGGCTGGGCGACGACGGCCGATCCGCGATCCTCGCGATAGTCCGGATGCGGCTGGCCGCCGCGCAGCAGGCAGACCTCGTCGAGCCAGAGATCCACCTTCGCCGGGTCGACCGGCACGCCGGACTTGCCGATCGCCATGACGATGCGGCCCCAGTTGGCGTCGGAGGCGAACAGCGCGGTTTTCACCAACGGCGAGTGCGCCACTGCCAGCGCCACCTGGCGCGCCGCCGCCGCGTCGGTCGCGCCGCTCACTTCGATGGTGACGAACTTGGTCGCGCCTTCGCCGTCGCGGACGATGGCGTGCGCAAGCTCGACACACACGGCTTCGATCGCGGTGCTGATCAGCGCGTAGTCCTGATCATCGACATCGACGTCGCGCGAGCCGACCTGCCCGGTTGCCATCAGCACGCAGGAATCGTTGGTCGAGGTGTCACCGTCCACGGTCGCGCAGTTGAAGCTGCGCGAGACCGCGCCTTGCAAGGCTGCCTCGAGGGCCGCCCGCGACAGCCGCGCGTCGGTGCCGACGAAACTCAGCAGCGTCGCCATGTCGGGGTGGATCATGCCGACGCCCTTGGCGATGCCGGTGACCATGACTTCGCCCTGCGACGTGGCGACCCGGCGATAAGCGCCCTTGCCGACCGTATCCGTGGTCATGATCGCGCGCATCGCGTCCAGCCAGCCGTCGGCGCGCAGCGCCGCACGGGCCTGCGGGACAGCGGCCGTCATGCGGTCGACCGGCAGCCGCTGGCCGATGACCCCGGTGGAAAACGGCAGCACCTGTTGCGCCGTGCAGCCCAGCGATCCGGCGACGGCTTCGGCGACGCGGCGTGCATCGTCGAGCCCGCCCTGGCCGGTCGCCGCGTTTGCGTTGCCGGCATTGATTACCAGCGCGCGCACAGCCTGGCCGCTGCGCAAAACCTCGCGGCAGATCTGCACCGGCGCGGCGGCGAAGCTGTTCTGCGTGAACACGCCGGCGACGCGGCTGCCCGGCGCCAGTTCGATCAGCAACAGATCCTGACGACCCGGCTTCTTGATCGCGGCTTCGGCCACGCCCAGGCGGATGCCGGCGACCGGCGGCAGATAAGCAGGGGCTTCTAATCCAACGGCCATGACGCGTCTTTGGTTGAAATGGCCGCGGATTGTAGCGCCGCGACTCCGACGCCTGGACGACAGCGCCGACAGGCCTGGTCCGATCCACAGTCTGGCGTTCAGCGCACCAGCCTATTCTTGTGCTCGATTTCTAATCCCGAGCACGTCCATGTCAACGACGCAGGACGTGACACGCAAGCCCCGGGCTCAACATATCGACGTGACGCGGGGCCTGGCGATTCTGCTGATCGTCTTTGGACACAACAGCGCCGTTCCGATGACGGTGTCGTCGCCGCTCTTCTCGGTGCTGATGCCGCTTTTCTTTCTCCTCTCCGGCATGTTCTTCCGGCCGAATGTGCGCTTTCTGCCGCTGGTATTCGCCAGGACGCAGAGCCTGCTGCAGCCTTACGCGGTCACCGCGATGCTCGTCCTCATTCCGCTAACGATCTTCACCGGCGTGCGCGTCGATCAATATCTGCGCGGAATCATTTACGGCTCCGGACCGCTGATCGTGGAAGTCGTCCCGCTGTGGTTTTTGCCCGCCTTGTACCTCACCACGCTGGCCGCCTGGGCGCTGCTTTCTTCAGGCGCGCGATGGGGCATCGGACAAGGGACCGGCATCGCCTCCCGGCTCGTCGTGCTGACGATTTTGCTCGCCGTCGGCATCGCCGCCATGCGCATCAGCCATGAGCTGCCTCTGGAAACCATCGCCTTCGGCGTCCTCGGGCGTCATTCGCCACCCGGGCTTCCTTTCAGTCTCGACCTGGTTCCGGTGAGTCTGTTTTATTTCCTCGTCGGCTACTGGTGGCGCAAGCCGATCATCGACGGCCGGTATCGGTTTTGGGTGACCGCATCGGGCCTGCTGCTGGCGCTCGGCTTCTATGTGGCGGCCGACGCGACCGTGAGTTTTTATGGCCGCTACTACGGCAATGCAGTGGCGGCGACGCTCGCGTCGGCGGTGGGATGCTATGCCGTGCTTGGCATCGGCACGCTGCTGAGTGCCAGCCCGGGCCTGGCCAGGCTCCTCTCCTACTTCGGCCGCTCCACTCTCGTGCTGCTCTGCTTCCACGTCCCGGCGCAGAAATATCTCTACCAGGCGCTCGTTGGAACGATCTCCTTGCCCGTCGCCTGGCAGACGGCACTGGCCGGCGTCGGCTCGTGGATTCTCGTCGTCCTGCTGTGCGTTCTCATCGAACGTCTGCTCAACAGGTCACGGGTCGGCAGCATCGTGTTTTATGGGCAGGACAAGAGCAGAGCCGACGGCAAGGCATCGGCCGGGAGATCTTCCGTCGGCCCGCCAGAGCTCAGCGCTCCAGAATCGCCGTAACGCCCAGCCCGCCCGCCGCGCAGATCGAGATCAGTCCGCGGCCGCCGCCGTTCTGCTCCAGGATCTTGCCGAGCGTGGCAATGATGCGGCCACCGGTCGCGGCGAAAGGATGGCCCAAAGCCAGGCTGCCGCCGCGCACATTCATCTTGGCGCGATTGATTGCGCCCAGCGGCTTGGCCAGCCCCAGGCGCTCGTGGCAGAAGCGCGGGTCCTCCCAGGCCTTGAGCGTGCACAGCACCTGCGCGGCGAAAGCTTCGTGGATCTCGTAGAAGTCGAAGTCCTGCAGGGTGAGTCCGGCGCGCTCCAGCATACGCGGCACGGCGTAGGCAGGCGCCATCAGCAGCCCTTCTTTCTTGGTGACAAAGTCCACCGCCGCGGTCTCGCAATGCGTCAGATAGGCCTGCGGCTTGAAGCCATGCGCGGCGGCCCACTCGTCACTCGACAGCAGCACCGCCGAGGCGCCGTCAGTGAGCGGCGTGGAATTGCCGGCGGTGAGCGTGCCGTTGCCGGATTTGCGGTCGAACGCGGGCTTGAGCGACGCCAGCTTGTCGAGCGTGGTATCGGCGCGCAGGTTGTTGTCGCGGGTGACGCCGGCGTAGTCCACCAGCAAGTCGTCGTAGAAACCGGCGTCGTAAGCGAAGGCCGCTTTTTTGTGCGAATCGAGTGCGAGCTGATCCTGGTCGACACGCGCGATCTGCCACGCCTTCGCCATCACTTCGCAGTGTTCGCCCATGCTCATGCGCGTGCGCGGCTCGCCATTGCTGGGGATCGCCGGCGCCAGCATGCCGGGGCGGAACTTGGCGATCGCCGCAAGGCGCTGCGTCGCGGTCTTGGCGCGGTTGAGTTCCAGAAGCAGCTTGCGCAGGCCCTCGCCGAGCGCCACCGGCGCGTCGGACGCCGTGTCCACGCCACCGCCGATGCCGACTTCGATCTGCCCCAGTGCAATCTTGTTGCCGACCAGGATCGCCGCCTCGAGTCCGGTGCCGCAGGCTTGCTGGACGTCGTAGGCCGGCGTCTCCGCGGCCAGGCCGCTGGAGAGCACGCATTCGCGGGTGAGGTTGAAGTCGCGCGAATGCTTGAGCACCGCGCCGGCCGCCACTTCGCCCAGGCGCTCGCCCTGCAGCTGGAACTTGTCGACCACGCCGCGCAGCGTTGCGGTCAACATGTCCTGGTTGCTCTTGTTGGTGTAGCCGGTGTTGGACCGGCAGAACGGAATGCGCACGCCGCCGAGCAAGGCGACGCGGCGGCCGACGGTTTTATTGGCAGGGCTCATGAAGGCGGGCTCGATAGAATGGGGTCGCGAAAAGATTAGCGCGTGAACCGTGAACCGGCAGCGACGATGGCGCGCCGGATGCGCAGCGCCGGCAGAATCGGTCTGCCGCGGCAGTGTCGCCATGGCGCGGCGGCCAGCCGAGGCTGGCGTGCTTGCCACTGCGGCGGGCGCTCTCCGCGCGCAGGGTGCGCATCGACCTCGCGCATCTTTAGCCGCCTGGAGACCGACCGTCAGAAACACCCGATGATGATGCTGCGATGGCTGGGCCTGGCTCTCACCACGAGCTTGCGCGGCAAGCTCGATCTGCTCGCAAGCAGCCGTTTGCGGATGCGTGTGTGGCCGTCCGACCTGGACGCGAACCTGCACATGAACAACGGCCGCTTCTTCAGCGTCGCCGATCTCGGCCGTCTCGATCACGGGCTGCGCAGCGGTTTGTGGCGCGAAGCGTTCCGCCGCGGCTGGCGGCCGATGGCAGGCGACAGCAACGCGCGCTTTTCCGCCTCGCTCGCGCCTTTTGCCGCGTATGAGCTGCACACCCGCCTGCTGGGCTGGGACGACAAGTGGTTCTTCGTCGAACACCGCTTCGTGCGCGGATCACGAGTGACGGCGCTGGTCGCGGTGCGTTATCTGTTCGTCCAGTCCGGAGCGCTCGTGTCCACCGCCAAAGCGCTGGCGACGATCGATTACGCCTCGCCGTCACCCGCCTTGCCGGACTGGGTCAGGCAATGGCGCGACGCGCAGACCACGCTGACCACGCAGCTCAAGACCGAACACCAGGGCGCGTAGGCCGCGATGTCCGCTCTCTATCCGCATCTCCTGGCGCCTCTGGACCTGGGCTTCACGACACTGCGCAACCGCGTGCTGATGGGCTCGATGCACACCGGCCTGGAAGACCGGCGCAAACACTTCCCGCGCCTCGCGGCCTACTTCGCCGAGCGCGCGCGCGGCGGTGTCGGGCTGATGGTCACCGGCGGTTTCTCGCCGAACATCGAAGGCTGGTTGCTACCGCTGGCGTCGAAGTTTTCGAGCAGCGGATCGGCGCGGGCGCACCGCCTCATCACCGATGCGGTGCATGCCGACGGCGGCAAGATCGCGCTGCAGATCCTGCACGCCGGCCGCTACAGCTATCACCCCTGGCAGGTCGCGCCTTCAGCGGTGAAATCGCCGATCCATCCGTTCAAGCCGCGCGAGCTTTCCGAAGCCGGCATCGAGCGGCAGATCCGCGCGTTTGCGCGCTGCGCAACGCTGGCGCGCGAGGCCGGATACGACGGCGTCGAGATCATGGGCTCCGAGGGTTACCTCATCAACCAGTTCCTCGCGCCTTGCACCAATCATCGCGATGACGAATGGGGTGGCAGTGCGGCCGGCCGGCAGCGCTTCGCGCTGGAGATCGTGCGGCGCTCGCGCGCGGCCGTGGGGCGCGACTTCATCATCATCTATCGCCAGTCGCTGATCGACCTGGTGCCCGGCGGACAGACCTGGGAGGAGATCGTGCACTTGGCGCGCGGCATCGAAGCGGCCGGCGCGACCATGATCAACACCGGCATCGGCTGGCACGAGGCGCGGGTGCCGACCATCGTCACCAGCGTGCCGCGCGCCGCCTTCGCATGGGTGACGAAGAAGCTGCGCGACGAAGGGCTGCGGATCCCGCTGATCACCACCAATCGCATCAACGCGCCCGAGGTGGCGGAGCGCCTGCTCGCCGAAGGCTATGCCGACATGGTGAGCATGGCGCGGCCGCTGCTCGCCGATCCGGATTTCGTCAACAAGGCGGCGGCCGGACGCGCCGACGAAATCAACACCTGTATCGCCTGCAACCAGGCCTGCCTGGATCATTCGTTTAAGAACAAGATCGCCTCCTGCCTGGTGAATCCGCGCGCGGCGCACGAGACCGAATTGCATGTGGAGCGCAGTGCGCAGCCGCGACGCTTCGCCGTGGTCGGCGGAGGCCCGGCAGGCCTGGCCTGCGCCTGTGTGCTGGCCGAGCGCGGACACGCGGTGGACCTGTTCGACGCGGCGTCCGAAATCGGCGGCCAGTTCAACATGGCCAAGCGCATCCCCGGCAAAGAGGAGTTTCACGAGACGCTGCGCTACTTCGCGCGGCGCATCGAAGTCACCGGCGTGCACCTGCATCTGAACCGGCGCGTCGACGCCGCCGCGCTGATTGCCGGCGGCTACGACGAAGTGATCCTCGCCACCGGCGTGCGGCCGCGCGATCCGAAAATCCCCGGGCAAGCCATCGGTGAAGCAGCGGGCCGCGTGCTGTCCTATGTCGATGTGCTGCGCCATGGCGCTGCGGTGGGCAAGCGCGTCGCCGTGATCGGCGCCGGCGGCATCGGCTTCGACACCGCCGAGTTCCTCGCGCACGCCGGCGAGTCGTCCACCCTCGATCTGCCGGCCTGGCAGCGCGAATGGGGCGTGGTCGACCCTTCAGTGTCGCGCGGCGGCGTCTGCGCCGAGGCGCGACAGATCGCGCCGTCGCCACGCGATATCTGGCTGCTGCAGCGCAAGGCCGGCAAGCCCGGCGCCGGCCTGGGCAAGACCAGCGGCTGGGTGCATCGCGCGAGCCTGCAGGCCAGACAGGTGCGGATGATCGCGGGCGTCAACTACGAGGCGATCGAAGCCGGCGGGCTGCGCATCAGCTTCGGCGAAGCGCGCGAGCGGCGCACCTTGATCGAGGTGGATCACGTGGTGATCTGCGCCGGCCAGGAGCCGCTGCGCGAACTGGAAGCGCCGCTGCTCGCCGCCGGGCTGCGCCTGCATCGCATCGGCGGTGCCGACGTCGCGGCTGAACTCGACGCCAAGCGTGCCATCGACCAGGGCAGCCGCCTGGCAGCGCGGCTCTGAGGTGATCCACACTCGCCGCCTGTTCTGCGGAGCACCGTCATGAACGCTGTTCTCACCACGCTGCAGGCCATCGGCATCGAGAAGATTTTCCTGTTGCTGATGGCGCCGATCTTCATCGCCTGCATGGCAACCGAAGCCGTGCTGCTGCAGCGCCGTCACCAGCAGACTTATTCGCTGCAGGAGACCGCCGGCAACATCGTCCTGGCACTGACCCATGCGGCAACCGACGCTCTGGCCTGGACACTGCTGATCGGCCTGTTCTACACGGTCCACCGGCACCGGCTGTTCGAGATTCCTTTGAACGCCTGGACGCTGCTGCTGCTCGTCGTCCTGCAGGATTTCTTCTACTACTGGTTCCACCGCGCCAGCCATCGCGTGCGCTGGCTGTGGGCCAGCCATGTCACCCACCATTCCAGCGAGCGCCTGAATCTGTCGACCGCGCTGCGCCAGAGCCTCACGTATCCGATCTCCGGCATGTGGGTGTTCTGGCTGCCGCTGGCGTGGATCGGCTTCAGGCCGGAGCATGTGATCCTGGCCGTGGCGGTCAGCCTGGGCTACCAGTTCTTCATCCACACCGAGCTGGTGCGCAAACTGCCGGCCTTCTTCGAGCGCGTGTTCAACACGCCCTCGCATCACCGCGTGCACCACGCGCGCAACCCGCAGTACATCGATCGCAACTACGCCGGCGTGCTGATCGTGTGGGACAAGCTGTTCGGCAGCTTCGTGCCGGAACAGGCGCCCTGCGATTACGGCATCACCCGCCAGATCCACACGCGCAACCCGCTGCAGATGATGTTTCACGAATGGCGCGACATGCTCGGCGACCTGCGTCGACCCGGCCCGCTGGCGCTGCGGCTGCGACATCTGTGGGCGCCGCCGGAGTGGACGCGCCCCTCGTCGCAGCCTGCCGCTACACTAGGCCGCGATCACGGTCGCGATCACAGGCGGGCCTGAGCATGAGGGATTCCGGACAGTTGCTGCAGATCGTCCACGACGGCATGGTCGCGGCCGGGCTCGATGTCGCCGCGATCTATGAGCGCCTGGGCTACGACGCCGAGAAACTCGACCTGCGCGACTTGCGCATGCCGCATCAGCAGCAGGTGTTCTTCTGGAGCACGATCGAGTCGGTGACCCAGGACCAGGACATCGGTC
>CAXTSJ010000032.1:0-37496 GCA_964246995.1 uncultured Hydrocarboniphaga sp. | reverse complement strand
GTGCCGTTGGGGAAGAGACCGTTCGGGAATAGGCCGTTAGCAAAGAGGCCGTTGAAGGTGATGCCGTTGAGGTTCATGCCGTTCAGCTTCATGCCGTTGAGGTTCATCCCGTTGAGGTTCATGCCGTTAAGAGTGAAACCGTTCATCATCACTCCAGCATGCGCCGGAGCAACAGCGGCGGCGGAGAGGACGAGGGCGGCGGCGAGGGTTTTGAGGGTTTTCATGATGAGGCTCCGGTTGCGTTGGTTGGGTTTCGTTGTCGAAGCGTTGGCCGCTTCGATGGAACGTACTTTGAACCCCGCCGCGCGCCCGGTACGCACCCCCAACAAACCTCTTTCACACTTTTTTTACACCTGTTTTTTGGAGACTCGTTGCGGATCGGCGTTTGGCCAGGATCGTAGGTTGGGGTGAGCCGCAGGCGAACCCCAACGATCGACCTTCCAATGTTGGGGTTCGCCGACGCTCACCCCAACCTACCGGCCGGTCCGGCGCTCGCCTGCACGATTTTGAGATAGGTTCTGGTATGTCCAGACTGCTGCGCCGACTGCTGCAACTGATCCCGACGCTGCTGCTGCTGGTGACGCTCACCTTCGTCATGCTGCACGCCGCGCCGGGCGGGCCGTTCGACGCCGAACGCGAACTGCCCGACGCCACGCGCGCGCAACTCGAAGCGCGCTATCACCTCGATCAGCCGATCGCGAGGCAATACCGGCTCTACCTCGGCGAACTGCTGCGCGGCGATCTCGGGCCGTCGTATCAAGTTCCCGATCGCAGCGTCGCCGAACTCATCGGTGCCGGGCTGCCGGTGTCGGCGCTACTCGGCGCCCTGGCGATGAGTCTGGCGCTGGTGGTCGGTATGGCGCTCGGCATCGTCGCCGCGCTGCGTCCGCACCGTCTGCAGGACCGCCTGGTGATGGCGTTCGCGGTCGCCGGCCTGTCGATCCCCAGCTTCGTGCTCGCGCCGCTGCTGATCCTGCTGATGGCGGTGGGCCTGGGCTGGCTGCCGGCGGGCGGCTGGAGCGGCCGGCCAGGTGAGCTGCTGCTGCCGGTGTGCGCGCTGGCACTGCCGCAGATCGCGACCATCGCGCGGCTCACGCGCGCGGCGCTGCTCGAGGTGCTGCAGGCGCCGTGGATCCGCACCGCGCGCGCCAAGGGCCTGCCGGAACATCGCGTGGTGCTGCGCCACGCGATGCGGCCGGTGTTGCTGCCGGTGATTTCCTATCTCGGCCCGGCCGCCGCGGGCACGCTCACCGGCTCGGTGGTGATCGAACAGATCTTCGGCCTGCCCGGCGTCGGCCGCCATTTCGTGCTCGGCGCACTCAACCGCGACTACCCGCTGGTGCTCGGCGTGGTGCTGGTCTACGGCACGCTGATCGTCGTCTTCAATCTGATTGTGGATCTGCTCTACGCGCGGCTCGATCCGAGGCTGCGCGGATGAGGGCGCTCGGCGTCTTGCGCGGCAACGCCTGGGCGATGTTCGCCGCGTCGCTGCTGCTGGTTCTGGCGCTGCTGTGCATCGCCGGGCCCTGGCTGTCGCCCTATGCGTTCGACACCATCGACTTCGACGGCGACTGGTCGGCCGCGCCGTCCGCGCAGCACTGGTTCGGCACCGACGCGCTCGGCCGCGACCTGTACACGCGCACCCTGGTGGGCGGCCGCATCTCCCTGCTCGTCGGGCTGGTCGGCACGCTGGTGTCGCTGCTGATCGGCGTGTTCTATGGCGCGGTGGCCGGCACCGTTGGCGGCCGTGTCGACGCGCTGATGATGCGCATCGTCGACATCCTCTACGCGCTGCCCTTCCTGTTCCTGGTGATCCTGCTGATGGTGCTGTTCGGGCGCCATCTGCTGCTGGTGTTCGCGGCCATCGGCGCGATCAACTGGCTGGACATGGCGCGCATCGTCCGCGGCGAAACGCTCGCCCTCAGGCAACGCGACTTCGTCGCCAGCGCGATCGTCTCCGGCGCCGGACCGGGCCGCGTCCTGCGCGTGCACATCGTCCCCAATCTGCTCGGCGTGGTGGTGGTCTACGCCACGCTCACCGTGCCGCAGGTGATCCTGATGGAAGCCTTCCTGAGCTTTCTCGGCCTGGGCGTGCAGGCGCCGGCGACGAGCTGGGGGGCGCTGGTCAACGAGGGCGCGCGCGACATGAGCGCGGCGCCCAATGCGCTGATCTTCCCCGCCGCGTTTCTCGCCGCCACGCTGTTCGCGCTCAACGCGCTGGGCGACGCGTTGCGTGACGCGCTCGACCCGCGGCGCGCATGAGTCCGGTCCTGCTGTCGGTAAAGAACCTGCGCGTACGCCAGCGCGCCGCGCAAGGCGAGGCGGTGACCGTTGATGACCTGAGTTTTGACCTGGCCGCGGGCGAGGCGCTGGGCCTGGTCGGCGAATCCGGCTCCGGCAAGTCGCAGGCGGCGCTGGCGCTGATGGGCTTGACCGGCGCATCGGCGCGTGTCGAGGGCCGCATGCACTTCGACGGCGACGATCTGCTGACGATGCCCGGCGCCCAGCGCCGGCGCCTGCGCGGCAGCCGCATGGCGATGGTGTTCCAGGACCCGATGGCCAGCCTCAATCCCTACCTGCGCATCGGCGTGCAGCTCGCGGAGGTTCTGGAAGTGCATCGCGGCGCGACGCGCGCGGCGGCGTGGATGGAGGCCGCGCGCGCACTCGACGCGGTGCGCATCGCCGCGCCGCGTGAGCGGCTCAGCCAGTATCCGCACGAACTCTCCGGCGGCATGCGCCAGCGGGTGATGATCGCGATGGCGATCATCGCCGGCCCCGCGCTTTTGATCGCCGACGAGCCGACCACCGCGCTCGACCCCAGCGTGCAGCTGCAGATCCTGATGCTGCTCGACGATCTGCGCCGAGAAGGCCGCATGGCGCTGTTGCTGATCACGCACGATCTGGGCGTGGTCGCCGGCTTCTGCGAGCGGGTTCTGGTGATGGTCGCCGGCAGCGGCGTCGAGTGCGGTCCAACGGCGCGCCTGCTCAGCCGTCCGCGCCATCCCTACACCGCCGCACTGCTGCAGGCCCGGCCAGGCCGCGGCACCGCGCCTGGCCAGCCGCTGCAGGCGCTTGCAGGGCAGGCACCCGATCCGCGCGAGTACCTGCAAGGCTGCCGCTTCGCGGCGCGATGCGCGCATGCGCAGCCCGATTGCCTGGATCGGCCACCACCGCTGATCGAGGCGCCGCAGGCCTGGGTGCGCTGCGGCTATCCGTTGTGAGTGGCGCTCGGGGCTGCCGTATTATGCGGGTCCTCGTTGCCCGACCGACCATGCGCGTAATGCGTTTCCTGATTCCGCTTCTGTTGCTGCTCGGCGCCGTGCAGGCCCGTGCAGGCACGCAGGACTTTCTGCTGTTCAACCGCACCGGCATCGAGATCCGCGAGCTTTACGTGTCGCCGCACGACGGCGAGGACTGGGAGGAAGACGTGCTCGGCGGCAACACCTTGCCGAGCGGATCGAGCGTGCAGGTGCGCTTCCCGCGCCGCGAGCGCGCCGAGCACTGGGACATCAAGATCGTCGACGACGAGGGCGAATCCCTGGAGTGGACCGATCTGGATCTGTCCCGGATTGCGCAGATCACCCTGTACCTGCGCAACGGCGAGGCTTATGCCGAGATGAGGTGAGAGCATTTAGGCGGGCGACAGCTTGTCTGCTCTATGGTCCCCGGCACGCGGCACTCGCGGCCGTTTTTTCGACATTCGATCGAGGTTTCAAAATCCATGTTTTCCAGACTCACGGCAACGGGCGGCAAGCCCGTGTCGAGACTGATCGCGAGCGCGCTGTGTGTTTTGTTGGTGTCGACCGCCGGCTGCCGGCATTCGGCTGATCGCGCGGCTGAAACCGCGGCTCTCAAAACGCGGCTGGCGGCCGCAGCGCCGCCGGCCTTCGTCGGCACTGCGGCCGACGACCAGCAGCTGTGGGCGCAGACGCGCAGCTTCTACGAACATCGCGACAGCGCACCGGCCTGGATCGTCGCGGGCAAGCCGGAGCGCGAAGTGCGGACGCTCGACGCGCTCCTCAACGCCGCCGCCGACGAGGGCCTCAATCCGCTGGAATACGGCGTCGACGGCATCGCCCTCAAACTGCAGGCGCTCAAGGCCAGCCGCAACGACGCCGCTTCGGCGACCGCCGCACAGGACCTGGAGCTGTCCCTGAGCTTCGAGCTGATGCGCTACGCCCGCAACCTCGCGCTCGGGCATCCCATCGCCAGGCAGATCGACCCCGACTGGAACGTCACGCCGCGCCCGATCGATCTCGCCGCCGTCGTCGCCAAGGCCGTCGCCGACAAGGACCTCGAGGACCTGCCGAAACAGCTCGCGCCGCCGCACCCGGAATACGCGCGCCTGCGCGACATGCTGCAGCGTTATCGCAAGCTTGCCGCCGAGCATCCGCTACAGACCATTCCGGCCGACTTCAAGCTCACCGAGGGCCCGGCCAGCCCGGCGCTCAAGGCGCTGCGCGACAACCTGCTGATCCTGGGCGATCTGCAGGAAAAGCCGCGCGGCGACGACAACGTGTTCGACGAGGATCTGTCAAAAGCGCAAGGCGAGTTCCAGAAACGCAACGCGGTGCAGCCAGCGAAGACGCCGGACGCGGCCAAGGTCGCGCTGGTCGACACCGTTGACAAGAATCTGGCCGCTGCGATCAGCCGCTTCGAAGCGCGCCACGGCCTCAACCCCGACGGCGTGCCCGACCCCGCGATGATCGCGGCGATGAACGTGCCGATGGCCGAGCGCGTGCGCCAGCTGGAGCTGAACCTGGAACGCTGGCGCTGGATGCCGGCAGACTTCGGCTCGCCCTACATCTTCGTCAACATCGCCGGCTACAGCCTGCAGGTGCGCGATCAGGCCGAGGCCGTGCCGCTGAAGATGCGCGTGATCGTCGGCGACGGCACGCATCGCACGCCGATCTTCAGCGACACTATGACCGAGATCGTCTTCAGCCCGTACTGGAACATTCCGCAGAGCATCCAGGCCAAAGAGATGCTGCCGGCGATCGCCAAGGACTCGAACTATCTCAAGAAGAAGGACATCGAGGTGGTGCGCATCGTCAACGGCCAGACCCAGGTGGTGGATTCGGCCAAGGTCGACTGGGACAAGGACGGCGACAGCTATCAGCTTCGTCAGAAATCCGGCGACAAGAATTCGCTCGGGCTGGTCAAGTTCCTGTTCCCGAATCACTACAACGTCTACCTGCACGACACGCCCGCCGACAACCTGTTCGACAAGCTCACGCGCGACCTCAGCCACGGCTGCGTTCGGCTCGAACAGCCGGTGGAACTGGCCACGTATCTGCTGCGCGGGCAGAGCGAATGGACGCCGGCGAGCATCGACGCGGCGATGAACGCGGGCAAGGAAGATCACGTGACCCTGAAGAACCCGACGCCGGTGCATCTGGTGTACCTGACCGCGCGCGTGGACGAGGACGGCGTGCCGCAGTTCTTTGGCGACGCCTACGGCTACGACGCCAGACAACAGGCTTTGACGAAGTAACGTCGCAGTTCGTGTGGCCTTAGCGGCGGTCATTGCGCCCGGTCGCGGTGGCGCGCCGTGTAGGATGCGGCCATAACCCAGGAACCAACAGCGGCATGCTCCTGCTACGCACTATGTTGCTCGCCGCCGCGATGTTCGCGCCCGCGCTGTCCGCGTCCACCGGAGAATCGCTGCAGCGCGCGCTGATCGAATCGGCGCCCACTGCCGATCCCAAGGTGATCCGTCTGGCGGTGAACGCGGTGCTCTGCGCGGTCGGGCAGAAGTCGGCGGCGGTCCACAAGCTCGGGGTGATCGATTATTCGCGCCCGTCCACCGAGCCGCGGCTGTGGGTGTTCGATCTGCTCGAACGCCGTCTGCTGTATGCCGAGCTCGTCGCGCACGGCCGCAATTCCGGCGACAACTACGCGCACCTGTTTTCCAACGCGGTAGGCAGCTTTGCCACCAGCCTGGGGTTGTTCAAGACCGGCGAGACCTACGTCGGGCACAACGGCTATTCCATGCGCATGCAGGGCCTGGAGACGGGCTTCAACGATCGCGCCGAGGCGCGCGCCATCGTCATGCACGGCGCGGCCTACGTGAACCGCCAGTTCCTGCGCACCCAGGGCCGGCTCGGCCGCAGCCAGGGCTGCCCCGCGGTGCGGCCGGAGATGGCGCACAAGCTGATCGACACGCTCAAGAACGGCCAGTACCTGTTCTCGTATTACCCCGATCCGAAATGGCTCGCGGCGTCGACGTATCTGCAGTGCCCGGCACCGGGCCTGGCACCGGGCGAATCCATCGCCAGTGTCGACGCGGCCTCGGCATCACCCTAGCGCGAGCAGCGGTTTGAGAAACTGCCCGGTGTGCGAACGCGGATTGTTCGCCACCGCTTCGGGCGAACCGACGGCGATGATCTCGCCGCCGCCCGATCCGCCTTCCGGGCCCAGATCGATGATCCAGTCGGCGCGCTTTATCACGTCGAGATTGTGCTCGATGATGACGATCGTGTTGCCGTGCTCGCACAACCGCTCCAGCACCTTGAGCAGCTGCGCCACGTCGTGGAAGTGCAGACCGGTGGTGGGCTCGTCGAGGATGTAGAGCGTCTGCCCCGTGTCGCGACGGCTCAGCTCCTTGGCCAGCTTGATGCGCTGGGCTTCGCCGCCGGAGAGCGTGGTCGCGTTCTGGCCGAGCTTGACATAGGACAGGCCGACGTCAAGCAGCGTCTCCAGCTTCTTGAACAGGTTCGGCACCGCCTTGAAGAACACCGCCGCGTCTTCCACCGTCATGTCGAGCACCTGGTCGATGCTCTTGCCCTTGTAGCGGATTTCCAGCGTCTCGCGGTTGTAGCGGCGGCCACGGCAGGTGTCGCAGGTGACGTAGACGTCCGGCAGGAAATGCATTTCCACCTTGATCAGGCCGTCGCCTTCGCAGGTCTCGCAGCGGCCGCCCTTGACGTTGAACGAGAAGCGCCCGGCCTCGTAGCCGCGCGCGCGCGATTCCGGCACCTGCGCGAACAGCTCGCGGATCGGCGTGAACAGGCCGGTGTACGTCGCCGGATTGCTGCGCGGCGTGCGCCCGATCGGCGACTGGTCGATGTCGATGACCTTGTCGAGATGATCGCGCAGGCCCTCGATGGCATCGCATTCGGCGTGGCGCGATGACGCGCCGTTGAGCCAGTGCGCGGCGACGCCGAGCAGGGTGTCGTTGATCAGCGTCGACTTGCCCGAGCCCGACACCCCGGTGACGCAGGTGATCAGGCCGATGGGAATTGAAGTGCTGACGTTCTTGAGATTGTTGCCGCGCGCGCCGCGCAGCACGATCTGCTTGTCGGGATCGCTCTTGCGCCGCGTGCCCGGCACCGCGATGCGCTCGCGGCCGGAAAGATAACGGCCGGTCACCGATTCCGGATTGGCGATCACCACGTCCGGCGTGCCTTCGGCGACGATGCGCCCGCCATGCACGCCGGCACCGGGGCCGATGTCGACGACGTAGTCGGCGCGGCGGATCGCCTCCTCGTCGTGCTCGACCACGATCACCGTGTTGCCCAGATCGCGCAGCCGGAACAGGGTCTTGAGCAGGCGCTCGTTGTCACGCTGGTGCAGGCCGATGCTGGGCTCATCGAGCACGTACATCACGCCCACCAGCCCCGCGCCGATCTGCGACGCGAGCCGGATGCGCTGCGCCTCGCCGCCGGAGAGCGTCTCGGCCGAGCGCGCGAGCGTCAGGTACTCCA
Organism: uncultured Hydrocarboniphaga sp.; assembly: GCA_964246995.1. Lineage (GTDB taxonomy): Bacteria > Pseudomonadota > Gammaproteobacteria > Nevskiales > Nevskiaceae > Hydrocarboniphaga. Next base: position 29,790 of record CAXTSJ010000032.1, on the reverse strand, counting down.
GGCCGACGTTGTTGAGAAAGCCCAGGCGCGCGCAGATCTCCTTGAGAATCTTGTCGGCGATCTCGCCGCGATGCCCGGGCAGCTTGAGCTGCATGAAGTAGGCCTCCGCATCGCGGATCGACAGCGCGGTGATCTGCGGCAGCCGCGTGTCGGCCACATAGACGTTGCGCGCGGAGCGGTTGAGGCGCTCGCCGCCGCATTCCGGGCAGGGTTTGTCCGACAGATACTTGGCCAGCTCTTCGCGCACCGAGGTGGACTCGGTCTCGCGATAGCGGCGTTCGAGATTCGGCAGGATGCCTTCGAACTTGTGCGTGCGCGTGACGATGCGTCCGCGTTCGTCGGGATACTGGAAGGCCAGCTTCTCCTCGCCGCTGCCTTGCAGGATCAGCTCCTGCACTTTTTTGCTCAGCTTGTTCCAGGGCTTGTCGGTGTCGAAGCCGTAATGCTTGGCAAGCGAGGCGATGAAATGCCAGTAGTAGGGATTCTTCTTGTCCCAGGATCGGATCGCGCCGGCGGCCAGCGACAGCTCCGGGTGATGCACCACGCGGTCCGCGTCGAACACCTGCAGCATGCCCAGGCCATCGCACTTGGGGCAGGCGCCATGCGGCGCGTTGAACGAGAACAGCCGCGGCTCCAGCTCCTCCAGCGAGTAGCCGCAATGCGGGCAGGACATGCGCGCGGAATAGGTATGCACCGGCTCGGCGGCTTCGCCGTGCGGGACGACCATGATCAAGCCGTCCGACAATTTCAGCGCCGTTTCGAAAGACTCGGTGATGCGCTGCTTGATATCGCTGCGAACCTTGAAGCGATCGACCACGATCTCGATGTCGTGCTTGAGCTTGCGGTTGAGCTTGGGCACTTCTTCCAGCTCATAGACGCGGCCGTTGACCCGCGCGCGCACGAAACCCTGCGCGCGCATCTGATCGAACCACTCCGCGTGTTCGCCCTTGCGTCCGCGCACCACCGGCGCCAGCAGCAGCCAGGCGGAGGATTCCGGCAGCGCCATCACGTGATCGACCATCTGCGCCACGCTCTGCGCCTCCAGCACCACGCCGTGATCGGGGCAGCGCGCGGTGCCCACGCGCGCGAACAGCAGGCGCAGGTAGTCGTAGATCTCGGTGACGGTGCCGACCGTCGAGCGCGGATTGTGCGAGGTGGATTTCTGCTCGATGGAGATGGCCGGCGACAGGCCTTCGATGGTGTCGACATCGGGCTTCTGCATCATGCTCAGAAACTGCCGCGCGTAAGCGGACAGAGATTCGACATAGCGCCGCTGGCCTTCGGCATAGAGCGTATCGAACGCGAGCGATGACTTACCCGAGCCGGACAATCCGGTGATCACAATCAGCTTGTCGCGCGGCAGATCGAGCGAGACGTTCTTGAGATTGTGCGTGCGCGCACCGCGGATGCGGATGAAGTCCATGTGGTCTGGTGGGAGCGAGGCGAACGGGCACTATAGGCAGAGATCGCGCGCCGCCTCAAAGGGCCGGACCTTCATGTGGGACCGCCGCCCAAAAAAACAACCCACGCGAAGTGGGTTGTCTTGAAGCGGGCACATCGGCTGGATCAGTTGCCGCTATTGCCTGCGCCGCTGCCCGCGCCGCCGGTGCTGTCACCGGTCGAGCTGTTGCCGCCTGAGCCGCTATTACGCAGCGTGCCCTGCTTCTTGGCTTCCTTCTCGCTGATGATCTTGAAGTCGCGCTTTTCGGGGCCCGAGCCCTTGCCGAGGACTTTGCCATCGGCATGCGCGGTGGTCGCCGGGCCGGAATGGGTCGCGGCCGGGGCCGGAGTGGTCGCCTCTGCGCCGGCGCTATTGCCGTTGCTGGTGCTGCTGTCGGTGCCCTTGACGGCCGAGGTTGCGCGGCCCACGGCGCCGGTCGGCGGTGAATCGGTGGTGCCGTCCGCGGCTGCCAGGACTGAGCCGGTGAAAGCCGTGATGCAACCGGCCAGAACAATGCTGGTGATGCGGGATTGAGTAGTCATTATGACGACGCTCCTTGTGTTGCTGGATGGCCCTCTGACGGAGGGTAGGCAACGCATCCTTGCGTTGGAAGCCGCGTCGTTGCGGCACAATCTTCAGCATCCAGTATCAACCCGGCGCTTTGAATCCGGACTGAACCCAGCCGCTTTCATCGGGTGCCAATTGATGATGGATAATTAATTCAATGACGACGCCATGGACGACCACGCCGTGAACTCGGCCCAGGGCACCGGTGAGTCGCTGAAACAATTGGCAGGCTCGCTGCTGGAGATGCCATTGGTCCAGATCCATTCGGTGGTGGAATCTTCGCTGTCCGTTGTCGAACTCCAGAACCTTTGCATCGCTGCGGGAGCGGTGCCGGACGCTCTGCTGGAAGTGCCGGACACGCTGTGCGATCCGCGCTATGCCGGCCATCCGCTGCTCGCCGCTTCGCCTTCGCTGCGCTACTGCGCCATCGCTCTGGCAACCAGTGGTGATGGACTCTGCCTGGGCGCGCTGTGCGTGTTCGATGACCACCCACGACGCTTGACGCCGGAGCAGCGCATACAGTTGCTGCGCTGGCCGATAATGACGGACAGGTTCAGACCTCTGATGTTCGGCAAATTGCCGATAGGCAATTGGATCGAGCAGTTTCAGCGCCGGAAAGCGCAGCTCACCGCCGCCGAGATTGGCCAGATTCCAACTGACGACGGCGCAAGCTGCTCCCGCTACCGCCAGTTCGATTAGATGATTATCGGCTTCATCCGGAGGATGGGGACGCCAGAGAAAATACGAGGGCACCCACTCCGCGGTCGTGCAAAGGCATCGAACAGGGGTCTGACGCTCGCCGTGTGTGCTCGGGCTGTTTGCAAACAGGGCCTCGCGCATCTCGCAAACAGCACGTTGCCGATCGAGGCTTGGTCCTGCCCTTCCAGGAAGCGACACAGCACCCGGCGATTGGCGCCTATCAGCACGTTGGTGTCGACCACGATGCGCATGTCTTGATGATCGCAGCGGAGATATGACCGACCTCGTCCGACCTGACACTTTCCCATTGACCGTCCGAAACCGTATCGACTTGAACTCGACCATGTTGATCGCCCGACTCATACCAATGGACGATTGGACGCGCCCGCTGATCAGGCTCTAATCTCCATCCAAAAAGCTGGGGGAGATTTTCATGGGCAAGCATTTATTGCAGCGCAGCTTCGCGCTGGCGCTGGGTCTGGGGACGTCGCTAGTGGCGCTGGCGAGTCCGACGACCCTGACCGTCGGCCCGGCGAGCATCACCGCCGGCGCGGCGCCGGGGACGCTCAACTTTCCCGTGACCCGTACGGGCGATCTGAATTACGACGCCTACATTACCTACCACACCGCGAACGGCACTGCGCTCGCCGGCACCGACTACACCGCGACCAACAGCGTCGTGCGCATCCCGGCCGGATCGGCCAGCGGCATGTTGCCGGTGCCGATCGCGGCGGACCCCGGCGGCAATACGCTCAGCAAGACTTTCCAGACGATCATCGATGGCGCCGTCGGCGGCGAGCCTACGCCCAGCTTCGCCGCCCAGCAGACTTTCGCCGCCGGCAACAGTCCTCGTTCGGTGGCTGCCGCGGATGTCAATGGCGACGGACGGCTCGATCTGCTGGTCGCGAACACCAATAGCAGCAACATCTCCGTGCTGATCAGCACCACCGCGCCAGGCGCCACCGTGCCGACGTTCGCGGCCCAGGTGACCTTCGCCGCCGGCACTCGTCCGCAATCGATAGCCGCCGCCGACATCAACGGCGATGGCCGGCCCGACCTGCTGGTGGGCAATCAGACCTCGAATAACGTCTCCGTGCTGCTCAACACCGCCGCGCCGGGTGCGACGACGCCCAGCTTCACCACACAGCAAACCTTCCCATTGGCGGGCAATGCTAGCGCGATCGCCGTCGCCGATATGAACGGCGACGGCCGGCTCGATCTGCTGGTCGCGAACGGCGCCGCCACGGTCTCGGTGCTGCTCAACACCACCGCGCCCGGCGCTGCTGCCCCCAGTTTTGCCGCGCAGCAGGCCTTCGCCCCCGGCAACGACCCAGCCTCGGTGGTGGCATCCGACCTCAACGGCGACGGCCGGCCGGATCTGGTGGTGGCGAACATTACCGCCGCCACGGTCTCGGTGTTGCTCAACACCACGCTGCCCGGCGCCACGACGGTCAGCTTCACCCCGCGGCAGAGCTTCGCCACCGGCAGCTTTCCCCGGGCAGCGGCGGCGGATGTCAACGGCGACGGCCGGCCCGATCTGCTGGTCGCCAACCAATTCTCCAGCACCGTTTCGGTACTTCTCAACACCACGGCGCCGGGGGCGCTGGCGCCGAGCTTTGCCGCGCAGCAGACCTTCGTCAACGTCAATAGCCCGGTCTCGCTGGTGGCATCCGACCTCAACGGCGACGGCCGGCTTGATCTGGTGCTCGCGAACCAGGGCGGGACCGTCTCGGTCCTGTTCAATAGCACGGCGCCGGGTGCGGCCAGCCCGAGCTTCGCGCCGCAGCAGAACTTCGCGGCGGGCGACCTTCCCAGTTCGGTGGTTGCGGCCGACCTGAACGGCGACGGTCGGCCCGACCTGACGATCGCCAACCAGGGCAATAACGTCTCGGTGCTGTTCAATACCACGCCGCCGAGCAGCGCCGGCCCGAGCTTTGACACGGGCACGGACTTCGCCTTAGGCGTGACGCCGTTGGCAGTGACGACGGCGGACTTCAACGGTGATGGCCGGCTGGACCTCGCGACCGCGAACACGAACGCCAACACCGTCTCGGTGCTGCTCAACCTCACCGCGTCGGGTGCAGTGGATGCCAGCTTTGCACCCCCTACGAACCTCGCCGTGGACTCGAATCCATCTTCCGTGGCAGCCGGGGATTTCAACGGCGACGGCCGGCCCGATCTCGTGGTGGCGAACTTCAACAGCGACGACGTTTCGGTGCTGCTCAACCTCACCTCGCCGGGCGCGGCCAGTGCCAGCTTTGCCGCTCGCGCGAATTTCAGCGTGGGCGCGTCTCCCTACTCCGTGGCGGTGGGCGATCTCAACGGCGACGGCCGGCCGGACCTGGCGGTGACGAACACAATTAGCGACAACGTCTCGGTGCTGCTCAACCTCACCGCGCCAGGCGCGGCCAGCCCCAGCTTCGCGCCCGCCGCGAACTTCGCAGCGGACTCGCTTCCGTATTCCGTGGCCATCCGAGATCTCAACGGCGACGGCCGGCCCGACCTGGCGGTGGCAAATTCCAGCGGTAACAACGTCTCGGTGCTGCTCAACCTCACCGCGCCGGGTGCTGCCAGCGCCAGCTTTGCGGCGGCCACGAATTTCAACGTGGGCTCGGCTCCACAGTCTGTAGCGGTAGGAGATCTCAACGGCGACGGCCGGCCGGACCTGGCAGCGGTGAACGAGGGCGACAACACCGTCTCGGTGCTGCTCAACCTCACTGCGCCGGGTGCGGCCAGTGCCAGCTTCGCGCCGGCTGCGAATTTCAGCGTGGGCGCGTTTCCGTACTCCGTAGCGGTGGGCGATCTCAACGGCGACGGCCGGCCGGATCTGGTGACGGCGAACGCTGGCGCTCGCAACGTCTCGCTGCTGCTCAACCTCACTACACCGGGTGCTTCCGGCGCCAGCTTCGCGCTGGCTGCGAACTACAGCGCGGGCGCAACCCCAAGCTCCGTTGCGATCAGCGACCTCAACGGCGACGGTCGGCCGGACCTGGCAGTAGCGAACGAGAACGACGACGCCGTCTCGGTACTGCTCAACTTCCGACTGCAAGCCAGCTTTGCCGGCAGCCCGGCGACCGGCACGATCGAGTACACGGTGGCCGACACCACGCCAACGCCGTTCGCGTTCACCCCGGTGACCAACGCGACTGTGAGTACGCCCTACACCTCGGCCGCGATCCTGGTGACGGGCCTGGGCGCGGGTGTCCCGGCGCCGATTTCTGTGACGGGCGGCAGCTACAGCATCGGCTGCACCGCAAGCTTCGTCACCGCGCCCGGCACCATCGTCAACGGCCAGACCGTGTGCGTGCGCCAGACTTCGTCGGCGGCCTTCAGCACCAAGACCACCGCGACGCTGAGCATCGGCACGGAGTCCGCGGGCTTTGATGTCACGACGATGGCCATCGACAACACGCTTGACCCCATCAGCTTCACGCCGGTGACGAATGCGGCCTTGAGCTCGGTGCAGACCAGCAACGCGGTGGCCTTGACCGGCATCAACACCGGCGGCGGATCGATCAGCGTCAGCGGCAACGCCACGGCCAGGTACTGCCTCAACAGCAATCCCTGCACATCGGCAGCCGGCTCCTTCGTCACCGGCGACACGGTGCGCTTGCAAGTCACCGCCTCGGCCAACCCGGCGACGACGGTGACCGCGACCTTGCTGGTCGGCTCCACCAGCGCCGACTTCAAGGTCACCACGCGCAATCCCAGTACCACACCGACGCCCTTCAGCTTCTCCCCGGTGACGGATGCAGCCCCGGGCGCGGTCGTGCAGTCAAACTCGATCGTGGTGAGCGGGCTTGAGGCGGCGGCGGCGATCAGCATCACTGGCGACGCCAGCGCGCGCTTCTGCATCAACAGCAACGCCTGCACGGCGATGGTCGGCGCCCTGGTCAACAACGGCGATCTGGTCAAGGTGCAACTCACCGCATCCAACACCGCCTCGGCTACGGTCAATACCGTGCTGACCATCGGCAGCCTCAGCGCCGGTTTCTCGGTGACCACCGCGGCCGGCTCCAACCTGGTGACTCCTTTCTTCGGTGTCGCGACCTTGAACGCCGCGACCGACACCACGCCGGTAGCGGGCGGCAGCGCGGGGACCTACTCGTTCAACGCCCGGTTCTGCGTCAACAGCGGGCAGTACAGCCAGCTGTTCTCGCAGACATCGCAGCTGACCAACGGCAACAGTCTGCTCAACCGCACCGGCGACGGCCCTGACGTCAATCAACCCGGCGGCGTCGGCTCGACGCTGAGCTTCGCGCGCAGTGGCCAGTACGCCGACGGCGTCCTGAGCAGCGGTGAATGCCTGACGGTGCCGTACGTGATCGGCCTCGCCAGCCGCGCGCCTTTCAGCTTTCGGATCGATCTGCGAGGCGCGGGCAACTGAGGAAAACCTCGGCGGGTGAGCTTCAAATTGTCGGCTCGTGCTGCATCGGAGGCGGCTTTCGTAAAAGCCTGTGGACATCGCAGACAAGCTGGGGCAAGTTTGGGGTCGGCGCCACATCGGGATGTTGACTCCCCGTCAGCGCCGTTGCTGGCGTAATCGTTGCTCCCCGCAGACGTCCCGATCTCGTGACCAGCCAGGCGGATCTCGCAGCCCCTCTGCCGACCATGCCTTCCATCGCCCGAGCACTGAAATTTGTCGCGCTGCCCCTGGGCATCCTCGCCGGCGTGGCGGTGTCCGGTAGCGCCTTGCAGTGGCTTTCGCCCGAGTGGCGGCGGGTCGATGCGCCGCTGCATTCGGCCGTGGAATCGCTGGGCGGTTTGTCCGCCATGGCCATGGCGCTGGTGCTGCTGGTGCGCAGGCGGATCGCGGCGCGTTCAACTGCCCACCTGGTGCTGGCGCTGGGCTTTCTCGGCATGGGCATGGTCGAGGTTTTCCACGCCATGGCGCCGCCGGGGCATCTCTTCGTCTGGTTTCGGGTTCTCGCCAGCCTGGTCGGCGGTCTCGGCTTCGCGCTGGTCTGGTGGCCGCAGCAGTGGCGCATTCCCGTCGGCGAAAAGCCCCTGCTGATTCTGAGCGCGGCGGGCATCGTCGTGCTCGGCATCGGCTCGTGGGTGGTGCCGGACCGGGTGCCGGTGCTGGTGCAGGGCGGCGCCTTCACGCCGCTGGCTTTCGCGCTCAAGAACTTGGCCTGCGGCCTCTTCGCACTGGGCGCCGTGCGTCTGTTCTGGAATTACGCAAAGACGCGGGCGCGCGAAGATTATCTGTTCGCCTGCCTCGCGCTGCTGTTCGCCATCGCCGAATCCGTCTTCAGCTCCTCCTCGCTGTGGGACAGCCACTGGTGGTTCTGGCACTTCCTGCGCTTGATCGCCTACGCCATCGTGCTCGGCTACATCGGGCGCAGCTATTTGCGGACGGTGTCGGATCTGCGGGCCTCGCTGGTGGAGACCCGCGTCGCCGAGACCGCGCTGCGCCTGAGCGAATCGCAGCTGCGCCAGTCGCTGGACGAGCGCGAGCGCCTGGCGCGCGATCTTCACGACAGCATCATCCAGTCGATCTACGCCATCGGCCTGCGACTGTCGGAATGCCGGCGCCTGGCGGTCAAGGATGCCGAGCAGGCGGTGCAGCAACTGGGCGTCGCCATCTCGGAAGTCAACGCGGTGATCCGCGAGGTGCGCCTCTACATCTCCGGGATCGAGGTAGAGGTCATGGACGGCAAGGCGCTCGAAGCCGGCATGGCGGCGCTGATCCATACCCTGGACGGCGGCCAGGCGCTGCGCTTCTACCTGCAGATGGACCCCGCCGCCGCCGAACGCCTCACGCCGTTCCAGGCGACGCATCTGCTGTTCATCGCCAAGGAGTCGATGAGCAACAGCCTGCGGCACTCCCAGGCCCGCAACGGCGGCGTCTCGCTCAAGCTCAGCGACGGCGCCGTGCGCATGATCATCGAGGACGATGGCGTCGGCTTCGACGTCGATGCGGCCTCCGCCGACGGGCACGGCCTGAAGAACATCCGCGCGCGCGCCGCACGCCTGGGCGCGGCCTGCGAACTGCTTTCGGCGCTGGGCACCGGTACCCGCATCACCATCGACATCCCTTTTGATACCGCGCATGCCGCGGCCTGACAAAAAGCCCATCCGCCTGCTGCTGGTCGACGACCACGTGGTCGTGCGCTACGGCCTGCGCATGCTGCTCGGCGCCAGCGAGCGCATGAGCGTGGTCGGCGAGGCCGCGACCCAGGAGGCCGCCATCGCCGAAGCTGCGCGGCTGGCGCCCGACATCGTGCTGATGGACGTGCGCCTGCCCGATGGCAGCGGCATCGAGGCCTGCCGCGAAATCCGCAGCGCCCGCCCGGAAACGCGCGTGCTGTTCCTAACCTCGTTCGACGACGACGAGGCCCTGCGCGCCACGCTGTTCGCCGGCGGCCACGGCTACCTGCTCAAGGAGATCGACGAAAACGCCCTGATCCGCGCGATCGAGGCGGTCGCCGGCGGTCAGTCGATCCTCGATGCCGCGATGACGCAGCGGGTCTTCACCCAGATGAGCACGCCCGCGCCAGTCGGCACCAGCTTGACGCAGGCGCTATCGCCGCAGGAGCAGAAGGTGCTGGCGCTGGTGGCCGAGGGGCGGACCAACAAGCAGATCGCTGGCGCCATGGGCCTCTCCGACAAGACCGTGCGCAATTACCTGAGCCAGATATTCCAGAAGCTGCAGGTCACCCACCGCGCCCATGCCGCGGCGCTGTATACACGGCGTTCGCCGGACGAGGACAAAAAACATCGCTAGAGGGCGCATATGACCCTACCGGCCCGTATCGGTGCGAGCCAAGCTCCAGCCATCTAAAGGCAAATGCCGCGACCGCACAGGGAGTAAGGCCATGTCGAAGCATCTTCAGGGCGCGCACCGGGTAGCGCCGTTGGCTTTTCATAAGCTTTGCGCCAGGGAGTTGGCGGATACCGCAAGGTCCCAAGCAGAAGCCGTAGCGCCGCCGTGCGCCATCCAAGGGGAACCCTCATGAGCCGTCTTGCCGCACGCCGGCTGGCATTGCCCTCCCTGGTCGCCGCGCTGGTGTTCAGCGCCCAGCTCAGCGCGCAGACGGCGGCCAATCCGCCGGTGCTCAGCATCGGCAATGCCAGCGTGCTGGAAGGCAATGCCGGCACCACCACGCTCAATGTGCCTGTGACGCGCACGGGCGACACCACCGAGAGCATCGGTCTGGTTTTCCGGACCGATGACAGCGGCTCCGCGACCCCGGCCACGGCGGACACGGACTACATGTCGATCAGCTCGGGCAATGCCGTGCTGCCGGCCGGCGCGACCAGCGTCAACCTGCCGATTACGATCAATGGCGACACCGGCATCGAGCCCAACGAGGATTTCCTCGTTCACCTGCTGTCGGCCACCAACGCCGGTCCGGCGCCGAACTTCTCCGCCGCAGCTACTTTCGCGGCGGGGAGCACTCCCAACAACGCAGCCGTGGCCGACTTCAACGGCGACGGCCGGGCCGATCTGGTCGTGGCCAATGAGAGCAGCAACAAGGTTTCGGTGCGGCTCAACACCACGGCTCCGGGCGCCAACAGCCCCAGCTTTTCCGGTGTTCAAAACTTCAGCGCAGGCGAGAGTCCGGCCTTCGTGACGGTGGCCGACTTCAACGGCGATGGCCGGCCAGATCTGGCCGTGGCCGACTTGAACAGCGACAGCGTCTCGGTGCGGCTCAACACCACCGTTCCGGGTGCATCCAGCGCCAGCTTCGGCAGCGCCCAGAACATCACTGTGGCCGAAGGCCCCGTGTTCGTCACGACAGGGGATCTCAATGGCGACGGACGGCCCGATCTGGCGGTCGCCTACCTTGACAGCGCCAACGTCTCGGTGCGGCTCAACACCACGCCAGCGGGCGCGACCACTGCCAGCTTCGCGAGCACCCAGAACTTCGGCGCGGGCTCGTTTGCGCGATTCGTGGCACTGACCGATTTCAACGGCGACGGCCGGCCGGACCTGGCCGTCGCCAACAAGGGCAGCGACAACATTTCGGTGCGTCTCAATACCACCGCGCCCGGCGCCGCCAGCGCCAGCTTCGCCTTGGCTCAGAACTTCATCGCTGGTATCAATCCGATCTTCGTGGTAACAGGCGATCTCAACGGCGACGGCCGGCCCGATCTGGCGGTGGCGAATGAAGACAGCAGCGACGTCTCGGTGCTGCTCAACAGCACTCCGGCAGGTGCCGTCATCGCCAGCTTCGCGAGCGCTCAAAACTTCGGTGCGGGCTCGTTTCCAGAGGCCGTGACGCTGCGCGATCTCAACGGCGACGGCCGGCTGGACTTGGCCGTGGCCAATGCCGGCGACAGCACCCTGTCGGTGCGGCTCAACACCACGGCTCCCGGCGCGGCCAGCGCCAGCTTCGCGAACGCTCAGAACTTCGCCGTCGGCCAGTATCCCCTGTCCGTCACCGGCGACGATCTCAATGGCGACGGCCGGCCGGACCTGGTGACAGCGAACTACGACGGCAACAACGTCTCGGTGCTGCTCAACACCACCGCGTCACCTGCGCCTGGCGCCAGTTTCGCGAGCGCGCAGGATTTTGGCGCGGGCATGGGGCCCCGCTTCGCTGCCATCGGCGATCTCAACGGCGACGGCAAGCCCGACCTGGCGGTGGCAAACGGCAAAAGCGACAACGTCTCGGTGCGGCTCAACACGACCAATCCGGGTGCGACTGTCTCAAGCTTCGCGAGCATTCAAAACTTCGCCGTGGGTGCCACTCCGACCTCCGTCGCAATCGGCGATCTCAACGGCGATGGCCGGCCGGACCTGGCGGCGACGAACTTCTTCGGCAACAACGTCTCGGTGCTGCTCAACATCACCGCTCCGGGCGCGGTCAGCGCCAGCTTCATGGCCGCCCAGAACGTCGGCTTGGGCGCGAGCCCCCAGATGGTCGCCCTGGACGATTTCAATGGCGACGGCCGCCTTGACCTGGCGGTGGTGAACTTCGGCCCGGACGCCATCTCGGTGCGGCTCAACAGCACCGCGGCGGGCGCCACCAGCGCCAGCTTCGCCGGCTCTCAAAGCTTCGACGTGGGCTCAAGTCCACGGTCGCTCGCGGTGGGCGACTTCAACGGCGACGGCCGGCCAGACCTGGCCGTGGCCAACTCACTCACCAACGATGTCTCCGTGCTGCTCAACACCACGGTACTCGGCGCCACCAGCGCCAGCTTCACGGCTGCCCAGAACTTCGTCGTGGGTGGTATGCCGTTCACCGTGGCGGCAGGCGATCTCAACGGCGACGGCCGGCCGGATCTGGTGGTGTCAAATACCCAAGACGACACGGTCTCGGTGCGGCTCAACACCACGCCAGCGGGCGCGACCAGTGCCAGCTTCGCGAGCGTCAGCAACTTTGGCGTGGGTAACGAACCAAGGTCCGTGACGCTAGACGATCTCAACGGTGACGGCCGTCTGGACTTGGCCGTGGCGAACCTCTCGGGCGGCAGCGTCTCGGTGCTGCTCAACACCACCATTCCAGGCGCGGCGTCCCCGAGCTTCGCGAACCTTCAGAACCTTGGTGTGGGCAATGGTCCGTTCAACGTTGCGGTGAACGACCTCAACGGCGACGGCCGGCCGGATCTGGCGGTAGCCAATTCGGGCAGCACGACCGTCTCCGTGCTGCTCAATCGCCTGTACAGCGTCAGCATCGCGACCAACGAAGCCATGGCGACGATTCTCAACGACGACAGTCCAGCGCTCTCCATCAACGATGTCACCCACGCCGAGGGCAACAGCGGCTCCACCGCTTTCACTTTTACCGTGAGCCTGTCGCAGGCCAGCGCGGGTCCGGTTTTGGTGAATGTCGCGACCGCAAACGGCACCGCTACGGTGGCGGATGCCGACTACGCCGCCCTGCCGGCAATGACCACGCTGAGCTTCACGCCGGGCCAGACCAGCAAGACGGTCACGGTCAACGTCACCGGCGACACCAAGCTGGAGCCGGACGAGACCTTCTTCGTCAACCTCTCCAGCCCCAGCGGCGCAGTCATCGCGGACGGCCAGGGCCAGGGCAGCATCATCAATGACGACGGCACGCCCAGCGCCTCGTTCGCTCTGGCAAGCCAGAGCCTGGGCGAGGCCAGCGGCAGCGTGCTGGTGACGGTGAACCTGTCCAACGCCAGCAATCAGAGCATCAGCGTGCCGTTCACGGTGTCGGGCTCCGCGGACGCTGGCGACCGCGGCATCACCACCACCTCGCCGCTGAGCTTCTCGCCGGGCGAGACCAGCAAGACCATCGGCGTATCCATCATCAACGACACGCTGGACGAGCCCGACGAGACCGTGGTGCTGAGCCTGGGCGCACCCACCAACGCCGGTCTGGGCAGCCCCATGGTGCACACCCTGACGATCATCGACAACGACGATCCGCCGAGCACCGGCATGACGCTGCTGACTCCGTTCCTCAGCAACACGACCTCCGGGGCGGCGACCGACCCGACGCCGGTGGCGGGCGGCGCCGCGGGCACCTATTCCTTCAACGCCCGTTTCTGCGCCAACACCGGGCAGCAGAGCCAGCTGTATTCGCAGACCACGCAACTGAGCAACAACAACAGCCTGCTCAACCGCACCGCGGACGGCCCCGACGCGAGCCAGCCGGGCGGCGTCGGGTCGATCCTGCGCTTCGCGCCGGCCGGGCAGTACGCCGACGGCATCCTCAGCCCCGGCGAATGCCTGTCCGTGCCCTACCGGATCGGCCTCACCACGCGCACGCCTTTCAGTTTCAGGATCGATCTGCGAGGGGTGATGAACTGAGGGTTCGGGTGGCCCCGGGCCGCTCGCGCCCGGGGGTTACCGTGCCACGCGCTTGATGCGACACTGGCCGCGAATCCAACAACGGGGACTCCCATGGCTCGCGGCGTCAATAAAGTCATTCTCATCGGTAATCTGGGCAAGGACCCCGAGGCCAAGACCTTCGCCAACGGCGGCAGCGTCACCAACATCACGCTGGCCACTAGCGAGTCCTGGCGCGACAAGGAAGGCAATCAGCAGGAACGCACCGAGTGGCACAACGTGGTGTTCCACAACAAGCTCGGCGAGATCGTGGCGCAGTACTGCCGCAAGGGCGCCAAGGTCTATGTCGAAGGCGCGATCCGCACGCGCAAGTACCAGGACAAGACCAGCGGCCAGGATCGCTACATCACCGAGATCCACGCCAACGAGATGCAGATGCTCGACGGCAAATCCTCGGCCGGCGGATCCGCCGAATACAGCGGCGGCAGTTCGGGCGGCAGCTCCAGCGGCTACGGCGGCGGTTCGAGGTCCGGACCCACCGAACGCGCCCCTGCACGCAGCGCGCCGGCGCCCGCCACCGACGCCGGTTTCGAGGACGACGACATTCCGTTTTAAGACTTACTGCGACGAGACCAGCACCGGCCGGCTGCGGTAGCGATCGGCAAACAGGCGCTTGAGGTTGTCGACTTTCGGCATGTCGTTGATCGCGATGTACGGCGCGTCCGGATTCAGCGTGAGGTAGTCCTGGTGATAGTCCTCGGCCGCGTAGAACGCGGGCAGGGGCTCGATGCGGGTGACGATCGGCGCGGGGAAAATTTTTGCCTTGTCGAGCTGTGCGACATAGCTGTCGGCGATGCGCTTCTGCTCGGCGTCGGTGGTGAAGATTTCAGACCGGTACTGCGATCCGCTGTCGGGCCCCTGACGGTCGAGCTGTGTCGGGTCGTGCGCCACCGAGAAGAAGATCTGCAGCAGCTGGCCATAGGTGATCTCTTTCGGATCGTACGTCACCTCAACGGCTTCGGCGTGGCCGGTGACGCCGGTGCCGACGATCCGGTAGTGCGCGGTGCTGGCCGCGCCGCCGGCATAACCGGACACCGCCTGGCGCACGCCCTTGACGTGCTGAAACACGCCCTGCACGCCCCAGAAGCAGCCGCCGGCAAAGACCGCTTTCTGCTTGCCGTCTTTGGTGGACGCGGCCTGGTCCACGACAGGCGCCGGCACCAGCACCGCCGACTCCGCGGCGCGCACCCGCGGGTTTTGAATCACCAGCGCGATGCCGGCCGCCGCAACGGTGATCAGACCACGGCGAAACCAATTTCGGGCTTCTGTTTTCATGGCTCAGGCCGCCCCGGCTTTGAAGGCCATCGCCACGCCATTCATGCAGTAGCGCAGCCCCGTCGGCTGCGGGCCGTCGTTGAACACGTGGCCCAGATGGCCGCCGCAGCGATGGCAGCGCACCTCGGTGCGCGTCATGCCGAAGGAGCTGTCGACCACTTCATCGACACTCTGTTGAAGCGGCTGCCAGAAGCTCGGCCAGCCGGTGCCGCTGTCGAACTTGGTGGTCGAGGAGAACAGGTCCAGATCGCAGCCGGCGCAGATGAACACGCCGGGGCGATGCTCGCCGTTGAGCGCGCTGGAGTAGGGGAGTTCGGTGCCCTCGTGCCGCAGCACCTTGTACTGCGCGGGCGTGAGGCGCTGCTTCCACTCGGCGTCGGTATGCGTCACTTCGAAAGTGTCCTTTGTCGTCGTTGATTTGGGGGATATGGATTGCGCCGCGGCGCGCCAGCCGATCAGCGCCAGCGCGCCCGCCGCGCTGCCTCGCAGGAGCCGCCGGCGTGAGAGATCGAGGTTCATGGGGATCTTGGGAATCATGTGTTTTGAATTTACGTGTCGAAGCGTGCAATGGTTGCGTATCGGCGCGGTGTCTCAGCAGCTTAGTTGCAGCGAACTGTCACGGCTGGCCCCGAGCGTTCAGGCTTTATGACCAAAGATGCGGCAACCGGAATCGACGTATGCAGCGCGCCACTACGACCTCTGCCCACCCCAAGCGTTCGCGCGCGGGCCTGCACCGCGGGTTGACCGGGCTGGTGCTCACCGCTGGCGGCGCGCGCGGCGCCTATCAGGCCGGCGTGCTCAAGCGCATCGGTGAAATCCCCGCGCTGCGCGATGCGCCCTCGCCGTTCGCGATCATCGCCGGCGCCTCGGCCGGCGCCATCAACGGTGCCGCGATGGCGGCGTACAGCGCGCGCCTCAGTGAGGCCACCGCGCTGCTCGCGCAGATGTGGTCGAACCTGAAGATGACGGACGTCGTGCGTACCGACTTGCCGGGTCTGAGCCGCAATGTCCTGCGCCTGGCCACCGACATGGCGGTGGGTGGCGCCTTCGGTGCCGGACGCGCGCAATCGCTGCTGGACGCCGCTCCGCTGCGCGATTTTCTCAGCCGCAGCCTGCCGATGCAGAACATCACCGATGCGATCGACCACGGGCATCTCTACGCGCTGGCGATCACCGCCACCGGTTATCACTCCGGCCGCGCGTTCACGTTCATCCAGGGCCGCGCCGGGCATCCGGTGTGGCAGAAAAGCCGGCGCGTGGCCTTGCCGACGGTGCTCGGCGTGGAGCATGTCTGCGCGTCGGCCGCGATCCCCATCGTGTTCGCGCCAGTGGCCTTGACCGCGGGCGGCGCAAGCGCCTGGTTCGGCGACGGCGCGATGCGCCTTACCGCGCCGCTGAGCCCGGCGATCCGCCTCGGCGCGGAGCGCGTGCTGGCGATCGGCATCCGCAGTTCGGCCGCGGCGGGCGACCTGCTGCGCGCCGAGCTGATGCCATCGCCCACCGAAGGCGACGCGGCCTTGCATCGCCCGCCGCTGTCGCAGATTTGCGGTGTTTTTCTCAATGCCATTTTTCTCGATCATCTCGACGCCGATCTCGATCACTTGGCGCGGATGAACGAGCTGGTGGGCGCCTCCTCGCCGCGCGCCGCGGCGAAAATGCGCGAGCCGATGCGCAGCGTGCAGGCGCTCAACATCAGCCCGTCGGAAGATCTGGCGGTGGTCGCCAAGACCCTAGCGCACCGCATGCCGCGCAGCATCCGCTACGTGATGGACGGCCTCGGCACCCCCGACGCGCAGAGCGCCGATCTGTTGAGCTATCTGCTGTTCGACTCGGCGTTCACCCGCGAGCTGATCCGCATCGGGCATCACGATGCGGATCAGCGGATCGATGAGATCGAGGACTTTTTGCGGGCGTAAAGCGGTGTCGTTTTCGCAGTCCCATCTCGCGCCTGCCGGACAGGCACCCATCGGTTGGAGGCGAAACCAAGGTTCTGATCAAGCATCGGAGCGGATCATCTCTACTGCTTATTTCCAGAACCGATCTCAAAATCGTCGCGAGCGATGCTGTTGCCGGTCGCCAGAGCGCAGGAAGCGGAGTGTGCTGCAGCACATGAGCATTCCCAGCACCGCCGGAACGCAAGATGTCGAGCGCAGCAGATTTTGAGATAGGTTCTAGTCGACCGCGAGATCGCGGCTGTAGTGGTGGTCGAGCGGATTATCGCGCCAGCCGCGGACCCGCGCTGCCACCAGGTGCTTGGTGACGTAGAAATAGATCGGGATCACCGGCGCGTCGTCGAGCATCTGCGCTTGCGCCTGCGCCAGTACCGCGCTGCGTGCATCGCCCGACCGCGACGCGGCATCGGCGAGCAGACCGTCGTAGCGGGCGCTGGCGTAGCCGGTGTCGTTGCGCGGGTTGGTGCTCATCAACAGATCGAGAAAACTGCTGGCGTCGTCGTAGTCGCTCACCCAGGAGCCGCGAAAGATCTGCGTGCGCCGGCGCATCCGCCGGCTCTGCAAAAAGACTTTGGTCTCCTCAACGCGCAGCGTCGTCTGCACGCCGAGAAACTGCTTCCACATCGCGGAGACGACCACTGCGATCTTCTGATGAACCTCGCTGGTGTTGTAGAGGATTTCGGTATGCAGCGGATGCTGTGCCGAATAGCCCGCCTGCGCATAAAGACGCCGCGCCTCGCTCAGACGCTGCTCGCGCGTCCAGTTCATCGACGGCGGCTGCGCTGTCGTGCCGCCGCCGATCTGCGGCGGCAGCCAGCCATGGGCCGCGTGCTCGCCGCTACCGAGCAGCTTGCGCACGATCACCTCGCGGTCGATGGCCAGGCTCAGGGCGCGCCGTAGTTCGGCACGATCGAAAGGCGGCTGGCTGAGGTTGAAGCCGTAGTAGTAGACGCCGAGATAGTCGGCGACGTGCAGTCGCCGCCGCAGCGCTGGCGACAGTCCGGCGATCTGCGCCGACGGCACCTGTTCGGTGACGTCGAGTTCGCCGGCGCGGAAGCGTTGGAATTCCGAGCCGGCGTCCTCGGTGACGATGTGGCGCACGCGGGCGATGCGCGTTGCCGCGTCGTTCCAGTAGTCGGCATTGCGCTGCAGATCGACATGCGATTGCAGCACCTGGTCCTGCAGGCGGTAGGCGCCGTTGCTCACCAGCTTGCCGGGCCGCGTGAACGCGGCGCCCAGACGCTCGACGCTGGCCCGATGCACCGGATACGCGACCGGATTGGCGAGCAGCGCGGGCAGATAGGGCGTCGGCGCGTGCAGCGTGATCTGCAGCGTGTGCGCATCGGGCGCGCCGAGCTGCGCGATCGGCGCCAGCAGTTGCGCCGAGGGCGAGGCGGTGGCCGGATCGAGCGCGCGCCGCAGGCTGTAGACGAAATCTTCCGCGGCGAGCGCCTCGCCATTGGACCAGCGCAATCCGCCGCGCAGAAAAAACGTGTAGCGCAGGCCATCGTCGGACACCTCCCAACGCTGGGCCGCGCCGCCGACGAGCTGGCCATCGGGCGCTTCCGTCACCAGGCCTTCGAACAGATCGCGCAGCACGTTGCCGGCCGACACGCTGCGCGCCTGCGCCGGGTCGAGCGTCTCGATGTCGGGGCCGTTGCCACGGCGCAGCACACCATCGCTGTCGCCAGCATTTGCATGATGGGTCAACGGCCACAACAACAGCGCAAGCAGCGGCCAGAGGTGCGCGAGGCGCCTCACGCGTGCGGCTTTCTGCGCGCGCCGCCCAGCGTCACCAGCAACACGCTGAGCAGAACCACCGCGGTACCGACGATCTGCGCCGGCATCAAACGCTCATCGAGCAGCCACCAGCCCAGCAGCAGGGCGATCGCCGGATTGACGTACGCGTAAGTGCCGAGTACCGCCGGTGACACCTCGTGCACCAGATACAGGAAAGCGCCGTAAGCAATGCAGGAGCCGAATACGATCAGATAGGCCAGCGCCGCGAAGCTGCGCGGATTCCAAATCATTTGCGGCAGCTCGCCCGCGGCCAGCCCGACGATCGACAGCACCACGCCCGCGATCAGGGTCTGCAAGGCCGCCGCCATGATCGGCGACGCTGCTACCGGACGGCGCTTGGCGAACACCGCGCCGGCCGCCCAGAACATCGGCGCCAGCAGCAGGCCGGCGTAGGCGAACCAGGGCGCGGTGCCGCCGCGCAAACCGCCGCCGACCAGCAGCGCGACACCGATCAATCCGCCGACCAGCCCCGCAACCGTCAGGCGGCCGAGCCGGTCGCCCTGCAGGCCCAGCGTGCCGAGCAGCGCCATCCACAGCGCCGCGGTGGCGACGACCAGCGCCGCCTGGTTGGAAGGCACCCAGCGCTCGGCCCAGGTCACCAGGCCGTTGCCGGCGACCAGCAGCGCCACGCCGGCGATGGCGATGCGCATCCAGTCCGCGGCCGTTCGCGGCAGACGGCCCCCGCGCCAGAACGCATAAGCCAACATCAACGAGCCGGCGACGAAAAAGCGCAAACCGGCGGACAAGGCGGGCGGCAGGGTTTCGACGACGATGCGGATCGCCAGATACGTCGATCCCCACAACAGATAGACCGCTGCAAAGGCGAGCAACAGTCGCAGTGCGCGAGCTTCCATGAGTGACTTTATCGGTAAGCGGCGCCGAACGCTCAGCGCTCTTGATCAGGAAAGCAAACCCGCAGCCAATCAAAGTTCAATCAGCTTGGCCTGGACCAGCTCTTGCGCGAAGCGGCGGAAGTCACCCAGATTCGCGGCGCAGATGCGGTGGACGATCTGCCAGTCGAGCTTTCGATATTCATGCACGGAGATATTGCGGAAGCCGACCGCCGCTCGCATGGCCCGATACGTCGGTTCGGTGATCCAGCCTTGATCGCGCAGCCTCTGGAAACCCTCAGCCATGTCTGCCGGATTGACGAGGCCCTGATTCGCGACCAGCATCAGGCACAGGTGTGCGCAGAGCTGCACGGCTCGCTGCAGATTGACCGACACGATGTCTTGCGCATCGGCATCGGTGGCCAACAACGCAGCGGTCGCCGGCAGACGGTTGTTGATTCGCGTCAGGCAACGATCCAGCGAAGTCAGCTTGTTTCGGGCGACGTCCTGATCCATCGTTTCAGCGCCTCACGCTGGCCGGTTCGAAGTGCCGGCAAGAAGTCCTCGGCATCATAGACCAGCATCCGCTGACGCTCTTGCACGCGCTGATCGTCGATCGAAAACAGAAGCCGCCCCTTGATCAGCGCCTCGCGCGCGACCAGGCCATGCTCAGCCGCAAGGTCGATCAAATCGATGGACGATCCGACCACGGCTGCGAGTGATTCGATGAGCGCGTACCGCTGTTCCGGAGTGAGTGGTCTTTCGAACAACCATGCAGCGAGGACGAGAGGATTGCCCCTCAACGCCTGAGTCAGTGCGGGCTCTACGGAGAGCGTCGGTTCCATGGATCGCGGTACGTCAATCGGAGCTCGCATCATCCATCGGCGCAGACGCCCAGCACAACCCGAGGCGATCGGTCGCCGCTACACACCGCCCTGGCGAATCTGCTGCAGCCACTGACTGGCCTGGCTGCGGGTGCCGTCGTAGTTCAAGGCCTTGCTGGCCGCGGCTTCGGCGCCCTTCAGATCCTTGAGGCTGTAGGCCGCCACCGCCAGGCGCAGATAGGCCTCACCGGGCTTGGCGAGGCCGCCCTTGGCGATGGCGCGTTCCAGCGTCTCTCGCGATTCTTTCCAGCGCTCGTCGTCGCCGTACATGGCGCCGAGTTTGAAGAAGTATTCGCCCTTCTCCGACAGCCCGGCGACTTTCTTCAGCGCGGCTTCGGCCTTGGCCGATTCGCGTGCATTGATCCAGGCGTTGGCGACCAAATCCAGGTTCTTCTCATCGCCCGGGACGCGGCCCTTGTCGATGGCGTCCTGCAGCAGCACGCCAGCTTTGTAAGGCAGGTCGATGAGCATGTAGATGTTGTAGAGATTCTTGATCTCCGAAGGCGTGGTGATGAAGCCCTGGCGATCGGCCAGCACCAGCGTCGCCACCGCATCGTCGTCCTCTTTGAGTTCCAGGAAAATGCCGGACAGCTGCTTCCAGTAATCCGACTTCGCCGGCACCAGGGCGATCAGCTTCACCAGCGTCTCGGCGCAGGCGCGATAGTTCTTCAGCTCGTAATTCAGCGCCAGCTTGAGCTGGTACCAGCTTTCCTTGGGCTGCTTGCCCGTCGTGCTGTTGAGGGCGATCGCCTGATCCACATGCGGCAAGGCGTCGCGGAAGCGCTTGGTCTCGGCATAGGCCTGGGCCAGGAAAATATGCATCTCGGCGGTGACCGGCGTGCAGGTGGTGGCGATGGTGCGCTCGAGCGTGCGGATGCCGGCCTCATATTGCTTGTCGGCGAGATACAGCTGTCCGAGGTTGTACTGCAGCGCGTCCTGCTGCTGCTGCGGCAGCGCGTTGAGCGCGAGCGCTTTTTCGAAAGCCCTGGCGGCGGCGGGGTAATCATTCTTGGAGCTGTACGCGAAGCCGAGGTTGTAGAAGACGATGGCCTTCTCGTAATCGTTGCCGTCGCCTTCGCTCATCTGGTTGAGACGGTCGATGGCCTCGTTGATTTTCTGCTTGGACATCAGCTCCATCGCATTCTCGACACCACGATAGAAAATCTCGGTCATGGTGCCGTTGGCTTTGCGCGGGTTGCTGCAGCTGCTGCGGCCGGAGGCTTTGTCCGGCGTTGACGCGGGTTGCGGCGGTTCCGGCGCCAAAGGCTCCGAAGCTGGCGCGGGCGGCACCGGTGGTGATGGCGGCGCGGGCGGCGGTGGTGGCTCCAGGCTCTGGCCGGTGTCCTGCGCCCGCGCGGGCAGCGCGATGACCGCGCAGAGCATCAGCGTTGCCAACACGCTGGGTGTCAGAAACCTTGTTTTCACCTTACTCACCGAGCTTGAACTCGAGCGGCACCACGCCGCGCTGATCCACCGGCTTGCCATCGACCACCTTGGGCTTGAACTTCCATTTGAGCGCGGCAGAAATCGCCACTGCGTCGAACACGCCGCGCGGCTTGGACTCCAGCACTTTGGCTTCGCGCACCGTGCCGTCCGCATTCACCGTGAACTGGATCTTCACGTAACCCTCGACGCCATCGCGCGCCGCCTGCCGGGGATACTGCGGCGCGATGCGCTGCAGGGCGATGATGTCGCCGTCGAACAGGCCGGCGCCCGCGGAGGGCGCACCGGCGCCCAGCTCGCCCAGGAAAGGTCCGCCGCCGACGTTGGTGGACAAGCCCAGGTTGGGCATGTTGAACGGCAGTGGCGATTGCTGCGGCGGCGTGTCGGTGGCGACCTTGAGCTTGGGTGGCGGTGGCGGCGTTTTGGGCGGCGGCGGCGGTGGCGGCTTGCGCCGTTCGATGGTCTGCAGATCGCTCTCGCGCTTGAGCCGCACGAAGTCGATGGTCTGCAGGCCATCACTGCGCTCGATGGCGCCGCCATGGCGATTGATCAGCCCGAACAGCATCCAGAACATGAGAAAGGCTACGACCAGCCCGCCGAGCAGCGAGGGCAGCATGCGGTATTGGTTCAACGCGGCGAGCACTCAACCGTCTCCGCGCATCGCCGCGATCGACACGTCGTTGACGCCGCCGAGCTTGACTTGGTCCATCACCTGCGTGAGCCGGCCGCTTTGCGACGCCTGGTCGGCGATGATCACCACAGTGTCGTCGGGACGCTCGGCATGCAGGCGTTCGACGGCGCCGCGGATGTCGCGCAGATCGATCGCGTGCTTGTCCATCCACACGTCGCCGTTGGCGCGAATGGCGATGAGGATGTTGCCGTTGTCGCGGCTCTCCGCGGTCTCGGCTTGCGGCCGCGTCACGGTGACGCCGGCCTCCTTGACGAAGGACGTGGTGATGATGAAGAAGATCAGCAGATTGAGGACGAAGTCGAGCATCGGCGCCAGATCGATGCCGGTCTCCTCGGATTCCGCGACGTGACGACGCGGGCGCATCTAGGACGCTCCGCCGGACGCGGCGATCGACACGTTGGCGACACCGCCCTGGCGCACTTGGTCGATCACTTGCACCAGCGTGCCCGTTGGCGCTTCCTTCTCGGCGATCACCACCACCGCGTCTTCGGGCTTCTGCGCGTGCAGGCGCTCGACGTTGGCGCGCACCGCGCGCAGATCGATCACTCGCCGGT
The DNA here is from genome assembly GCA_964246995.1 of uncultured Hydrocarboniphaga sp. Taxonomy (GTDB): domain Bacteria; phylum Pseudomonadota; class Gammaproteobacteria; order Nevskiales; family Nevskiaceae; genus Hydrocarboniphaga. Next base: position 6,883 of record CAXTSJ010000032.1, on the reverse strand, counting down.
CGATCCAGATTTCGCCGTTGGCGCGGATCGCGATGAGGATGTTGCCGGCCTCTTTCTTCTCCGCCGCGGCCGAGTTCGGCCGGCTCACCGTGATGCCGACCTCTTTCAGAAACACCGCGGTGATGATGAAGAAGATCAGCAGATTGAGGACAAAGTCGAGCATCGGCGCGAGATCGATCCCCGAAGAGTCGGTGTCGAGATGCTTCATCGAATGACGGCGCAGGCGCATGACTAAAATTCGAACTGGTCGGCGAGCCGTTCGGTTTCGAACCGCGCGCGGTTGCGGAAGTAGTACACCGGGTACAGGCCGCTGATGCTCACCGCCAGACCGGTCAGCGTGCACACCATGGCTTCTGAAACGCCGTTGGCCATAGAGCGCGCGTCGGCCGAGCCACGCGCGGCCATCGAGTCGAAAACATTGAGCATGCCGGACACGGTGCCGAGCAGGCCCAGCAGCGGCGCCAGCGGCACAAGCACGCGCAGCAGTTCCATCTTCGAGGTCATCGCGCCGTTGAGGCGCGAGATCATCGCCTGGCGGATGTTGCGCGACGCCCAGCTGTGGCGATGCTGGCGCGCGTTCCACTCATCGAGCAGGCGGCTCGCCTCGATCGGCAGCACGCGCGAAAAATACCAGGTGCGCTCGATCACCAGCGCCCACATCAGCAGCGAGGCGATGAAGATCAGGTCCACGATCGGCCCGCCGAGTTCGCGCATGCGATGCACGGCTTGCAGCGGCGACAGCAGGGCTTCAAGCACGGGGCTTGGCCTCTAAACTTTCCGCCAGCAGGCCGGTGCTCTGCTCGTCGAGGATCTGCACGATCGAACGCGACAGGGACACCAGTCCGGCGTTCATGAACAGCAGCGGTATCGCGATCCCCAAGCCAAGCACGGTGGCGATCATCGCCGCGGAAATGCCGGCGGCCATCAGCTTGGGGTCGCTCGACCCGGACTCAGTGATGCTCTGGAAAGTGATGATCATGCCGACGACGGTGCCGATCAAACCCAGCAAAGGACCGGCCGCGACGGCCAGGCGCAGAAAGGCCTGGAAGCGCTCCAGCCGCGGCACCTCGCGCAGCACCGCTTCGGAGATCCGCAGCTCCACCACCTCGGCATCTTCTTCGACACGCGAAGCCTCGCCTTTGAAGCTGGCGAGCACGCGGCCCAGCGGGTTGTCGGTGACGGGTCGATCCACCGTGACGAGCTGCCGCTTGACCTTGGTGCGCACGCCCATCAGATAGACGAACTGAAACACCCCGAGAATGGCGCCGACGATGCCGACGAACAGGATCACGTAGTTCACGCCTTCGCCGTTCTTCACGCGCTGCGCCCAGTTCGGCCGCTGCGCGTAGATCGTCAGCAGTACGCCGCGGGTAGGGTCCAGCTCGGTGCCGACGGTGCCGGTCTTGGCGTCTTGCAGATCGTCCGCGGCCGAAGCGATTTTACCGCCGGGCTGATGCGCCATCACTGCCAGTTTTTTCTCGCTGGGCAGATAGCTCAGATACTCGCCGCCAGCCACCGCGGTGAAGGGGCCAACACGCACCACCGACGCATCGACCGTGGCGCCGTCGGGCTGCACGATCTTGCTGTTGAAGCGCACCACGCGCCCGCTCTCGGTCATCTCGCGCTGTAGCTCGAACCAGAAGCGTTCGAGATCGCTGATCGACGGCAGCGCCTTGGTTTGCGCGAGCTTGGTGACGAATTCTTCGCGATCCGGATACTGCGCGGTGACGATGGAGTTGTGGACCACCGACGAGAAATCGTTGGCGACCTGGCGCACCACGCCGAACATTTCGCCGAGCGTTCCGGCCCGCGCATCGAGCTGCGCCTGCATCTCGGTGAGCTTTTTGTCGTTGGCATCGAAAGCCGAGGACAGCGAGGCCTGCCGACGCTGCAATTCGGCCAGCTCTGCCTTGGCCTGCGCCAGCATCTCTGCCTGCTTGTTGCGTTCGGAAACAAACTTGGCCTCACGCTCCTTGTTGACCTGCGCCTCGCGATCGCGCTGGGTGCGGGTCTGCTCCAGCAACTCGTCGAGATTGCCCGGCGCTGCGGCGTGGACGACCGGCGCCGTCATCATCACGGCGAGCACGACACTGAACGTGCGTGAAATCAGTCGCGCCTTCATTTGGCTTCCTTGGGCGCCGACACTGGAACGCGGATGAAATCCGGCGCCGATTGCTTCTTCGCAACCTTCAATCCCGCGGTGATTGAGTCGCGGTAAGCGTTGTCCAGTTTCCAGCTCTTGGAGTCAGCGTCCCAATAACCGGTCTCCTTGCCATCGAGCGTCTGATAGAGAAGCGCGACGCGGCCGGTGCGCAAGAACTGCACGGTCTTGTCGCCAACCTTGCCTTCGTAGGCCTCGAGCGTGCGCCCGTATTCCATCTCAACCTGGTAGGCCTCGACGATGCGGCGATATTTTTCCGACACCGACACGTCGGCGCGGCCCATCATGTCCTTGAGCGTGGCAATGCGATTGGCACGCTCTTCTGGAAGGAACGGCAAGTCGAGCTTCACGAACTGATCGAGCGTCGCCAGCATCTTGCTCATCATCGGCAACACCTCGCGCGAGGTGGTGTCAATGTCCGCGATCTGTTGCGTCATCGTCTTGAGCTCATCGTCCTGGGACTTCACCTGCGTAGCGAGCTGCTCGGTATAAGTCTTCAAGCTCTGCGATTCCGCGATCGCCTGCCGATACTCCACCAGCATGCCGCCGGCCTCGTCGTCGAGCTGCGATATTTTCTTCTGGCTTTGCTTAGCCGCCTCTTCAGTCCTGGTCTGCTCGCTGAGAGCGGCGCTGACTTTGTCGGACTGGGCAGCGACATGGACCGAGAGAGTCGACAAGCTTGCAGCCGCCAATGCCATCAAAAAAACGATCCCGCGTTTACTGAGAACATTCATTCCGTTGAACTCCAACTAACTCTTGACATGCACATCATCGCAAGGATGAGCACCACGCAATCGTCAACAATGCGCCGCGGTCTCTGAACGAGAACCGAAGGTCCACTCGACGGCTGCGATGGTAGGCATCTGGCACAGCGCGTCAAGCACATACCATTCGCGCTCGACCATACGCAGGCGGCCTTGTCCGCACTATGGACACACGAAAAAGGGGAGGCTTTCGCCTCCCCGTGGATCGCCATTTTAATGATTCTAGAAGTGCAGCTTGTAGCTGATGTAACCGCGACGGCCGAGCGGGTCGGCGAAGAAAGAGGTCGCCTCACCGAGGAATTGGTTTTGCGTGTTCGGGCCGTTGTCGGCGAACGTCGGATCGAGCGGGAAGTCCTCGTCCAGCAGGTTGTCCACGCCAACCGTGATCATGCCGAACTTGCCGAAGTCGACGCGCCCCTGAAGATTGACGGTGGTGTAGGAATCAACGAACTGGTCGGAAGTCGCCGGCACAACCAGGCTGTTGGAACCTGGGTAGCGACCGACGCGATCGATGCGCAAGGTTGCGCCGTACATGTCCAGGTCCCAGTTCAAGGTCAGCGAGAAACGGTTCTGCGCTGCGAGGATTGTTTGACCGAAACCGATCTGCTCCACCAGCGGGCCGTCCTGGAGCGAACGGACCTTGAGCGACGTTATATGCGACCAAACAAACGCCGTACCAAACTTACCCGCCGCAGTGGCATTGAAGTCATAAGAGACCTCGCTGTCTAAACCATGTATCTCCTGAGTCGACAAATTCAGCGCGCTGGCCGAAATCAGAGCGGAATTGTCGCCGCCGGAGCCCGGTGTACCCAGCAAACCGGTAGTCGGATTGCGAGTGATCTGGTCACAGAAGGAACCGGTCGATGCGCAGTTGTCGAGCAGCTGCTGCGCGCTCAATGTGTCAACGATGTCGTCAACCTTGATCTGGTAATAATCAACCTTGACATTGAGGCTCTTGATGGGCTCGACGGACAAGCCAACGTTGAAGTTTCTCCCCTTCTCTTCTTTGAGCTTGACGTTCGAACCGGTGACCGACGGCACGCTCTGAATTGCTAGGCACGGGTCATTGTTTTCATCGGCGGTCAGCTGCGTCCCCGGCGTACCGCCTGCGGCCACACAGGTTGGCGTATCGATGACGGTTTCAAACCCGGCGGATTGGGCGCCGAAAAGGCGTTGCAGATCCGGTGCACGAAAACTCTTGCCGTAGGATGCGCGCAACAAGACATTCGTCAGCGGTCGGTAACCTACCCTCGCGCTAGGGCTGAAAGCGCTGCCGACGTCGCTGTCATCGTGATAGCTGTCGTAGCGGCCGGCGACGCCAAGTTCCAAGTTGTTCAAAATGGGGAAACTCAACTCGGCACCGATACCGTAATACTCGCGCTTGCCGCCACCGCCGTTTGCGCCGTCGAACACGTCGCCGGCCGTCGAGATGGCGTCGAATCGATCGAAATAATCTTCGTCGTCGTAGTCCGCGTGAATCGCAAACTGGGTCATGCCGCCCGGAAGAGCCAGGCCCAGCGGGCCGGATACCGTGGCATCGAGCGTCGTGTTGCGCGACACGGCTTGCTCGATTTGGGTGTGCGACGCGCGGCGAATGATGTCGTCGGAGATCGTGTCGAACAAATCAAGATCATTGTTCGACACTTCGTTGTCGAGCACCGAGCTCAGGATGGTCGGCGTGATGCCTTTCAAGCGGGTTTCATTACGGCCGACGCCTGCTTCCCAGTTGTATTCGCCGAAGTTCCCGGTAAGCCCTACGAGCCCGTTGAAAGAATCATTGGTAAGGTCTGAGCCGCGCGGCCCGAACTCCACCAGGCGGCGGAAGAAAAAACCGCCCTGCTCATTGCCGGTACCCGTTGTTGGATTGTTTGCCGCGCCGGCGGCAACGTAGCCGGGACCGAAGGTCTGGTCAAAAGCGTCCTGCGGGAAGATGCGAACTGCACCCGGAAAAGCAGTCGACTCGCCGCCCTGATAGGCGTTCGGTTCGAGTTCGTACTTGAGACGGCTGTGAAAATAACCCAGCCGCGCAAAGGAGTTGACGGTGCCAATTTTGCGATCGGCGCGCACATACACCGACGACTTTTCAGAATCGGGAATGAACTGCCGATAAACCGATCGATCAAAACGGCAGCGCTGGCCGGGGCTTCCGGCCGCACCGACGACCCTGCCGGCTCCGAGCAACGGACCGGTAGGAGATTCGCAGTTGGGATCAATAGCCAGGGCGGTAGCGAAATCTTCGCCGACAAAAGTGTTCCCGAAACCGCTGCCATTGCCGTTGTTGGTGAAGTCGGATTCGGAGAAGTCGCGGTCCGTGAATTTGAGCACTTGCTGCTTGATGTACTCGCCCGCTATTTGTATCGACCCTTCGCTGCCTTGAATGCCCTGCAGAAAGGTGAACCGACGTTCCGCGCCACCACCATCATCCGTACCCTCAAACCGCGCAGTAACTTCACTGCCCGCCACGTCCTTGCGCGTGATGATGTTGACGACGCCGCTGACCGCATCGGAACCGTAAATCGCGGACGCGCCGTCCAGCAACACTTCGATGCGCTCGACGATCGATACTGGAATAGTGCTCAAATCGACAAACGCATCGGTTCCTCCCAGGCCTTGAGGAAATACCGGAAGCCGCCGGCCGTCCAAAAGGACCAGTGTCCTGCCCGCGCCAAATCCGCGGAGGTCGATGGACTCAGTCCCTTTCGCGAAAGAGAACGACTGCCCCGCCCCAAACGTGCCGCCGGCGTTGTAGGTCAAATTACCCAGCACATCTTCCACGGTGGTGTAGCCGAGCTTTTCGATCTGTTCGCGAGTGACCGTCGCCACGGGCGTTGGGCCTTCCAGGTCAATACGCTTGATACGTGAACCCGTGATCTCGACTTTTTCGAGTTCAACCGCCCCGCCGCTCGCCTTGTTTCCCTCCTGATCCTGCGCGCTGGCTGCCCATGGCGTGGTCACTCCTACAACTACCGCTGCGCCGACGGTCAGCCAAGCGACCCGCGCGATCAGAGCAATCGCATTACCTTTCATAGAACCCCCGAACGATGGAACTCAGCAAGTTTGCCGATGTCGTTCGAGGTTAGTCACGTCTTGTGACGCGCGTCAACAAACTGTCACACGATAGCCCGTATTGGCTGTGGGTCAGGGGCGGATGAACAGACCGTCATTCTTGCTTCATGCATGTCGCAAGCCGCGCTATCCAACTCGTCGAATCTGCAACAGGCTGCTATTTGAGGATGCAATTAAGCATTTACAGCAGTTCGACAAGCTAAAGAATCGGGCGCGGGGCTAGGCTCGTGGCGCAGATTGCTCGGATCACATCAAGATCGCTTGCGCAATCATGTTTGTACGATCTGGATACACAACTCGGCGGCAATGCCCAACAAAAAGGCGCTACTGAGTAGCGCCTCTGTTAACCGCGATTCGCCACTTACTCGGCGGCAGCAACCGCCGTATTGCGCTCGACCAGCTCGACATATGCCATCGGCGCATTGTCTCCTGGGCGGAAGCCGCAGCGCAGGATGCGGGTGTAGCCGCCCGGGCGCGCGGTGAAGCGCGGGGCGATGTCGTTGAATAGTTTCTGCACCGCGTCGCGATCACGCAAACGCGCGAACACCAAGCGGCGATTGGCGACGCTGTCACTCTTGGCGCGGGTGATCAGCGGCTCGGCGATCTTGCGCAGTTCCTTGGCCTTGGGGACCGTGGTGCGAATCAACTCATGCTGGAACAAGGCAACCGCGATGCTCTGCATCGTCGCCTTGCGATGGCTGCTGGTGCGGCCGAAAGCGCGGCCTGAATTACCGTGACGCATGATGTTTCCTTACCGTTCTAGTACGTGCGGACTAGCTGACCGAAGACTTCGGCGCGGCCCAGTTTTCGAGCTTCATGCCCAGGTCCAGATCATGGGCCTTGAGCGCTTCCTTGATCTCGTTGAGCGACTTCTTGCCCAGATTCGGCGTCT
>CAXTSJ010000031.1:0-38703 GCA_964246995.1 uncultured Hydrocarboniphaga sp. | reverse complement strand
AGATTCAGACGCAAACAGTGTGCAGGCTCGATGGCTAAATCAGAGAGTCCCTAATCGATACGAGGGAATGCAACACCTTTCAGACAAGGAATGTCATGCGCAATGTCCATCGAATCATCATCAGCGTTGTGCTGCTTGGCGCGCTCGCGGCCTGCGGCAGCGATCCGAAAAAACTCAACCCCACGGCCGACGGCATCAGCTACACCTATTCCGACGGCGACGATCTGGGCAAGGTCACCGACAAGGCCGAGCACTATTGTTCGGGCTTCAGCAAAACCGCCAAGCTCAAGAACATCAGCAAGAACGACGGCTCGCAAGTGGCCATCTTCGAGTGCAGCTGAGTTACGGAACGCCGAGCTTGGAAATGATGAGCGGGCGCACCCGGTTCCACATGTTGAGCCCGGTGACCGCGTCCTTGTTGATCAGGATCACGCCGCCGTAGTGGCTGCCCACGTCGATCCAGGGCACGGTTCCGAACAGGCCGGGATCGCTGTATTCCGGGCCGCGGCTGCCACGATGCAAGCTGGGACTCGACACGAAATATCCGAGCGTGTAGCCAGGATAAAACACGCTGCTGAGCGGGCTTTCGGCGACGCTCTTGCCGGCAATCTGATTGCTCAGGAGTTGATTGACCATCGCCGGTGACAGCACGGTACGGCCGTCGATGGTGCCACCCGCCAGCACCATGCGCATGATCTTGGCTTCGTCGCCGACGGTGGCGATGGCGCCGCCGCCGATGCGTGGATTGTCGCCGCCGCCGTAGTTGAAGGCGGTGAGATTCAGGGGGCCGGCGATACGCGAGTTGAAGAAATCCTGCCAGCTCTTCCCGCTGATGCGCGTGGCGACATATCCCGCGACCTGATAGCTGCCGCCGCCATATGCGAACGCTGTGCCGGGCGTGCCCGACAGCGGCGCATTGGCGATCTCCTGCGCGCATTGCTTGAGCGTGGTGGTCGACCCGTTTTCCAGACACGCGGGCTGTGTTTCCAGCGCGGACGTGTGTGAGAGCAGCATGCGCATGGTGATGCTCCGCTTGTCGAACGGCCACACGATGTCGCTGCTGATGTAATCCGCCACCGGCCGGTCGAGATCAAGACTGCCGCTGTCGACCAGGCTCAAAATCGCCGCCGCCGAAGGCAGTTTGGATGCGGAGGCGACGAACACCGGTACCAGCGCGTTGATGTTGCCAGCGCTGCGCGTGTACAGCACGCCGTCACCGTCGAACAGCGCGAAGGCATAGCCCGGCACACTGCCGTCGCTGACGAAGCTGTCGAGCTTGGCGGCGATGGCGCTGAACTCGCCGGTTTCCGGCGGCGGAACAAAGACCGCATCGGACCCGCCACCGCCGCCACAGGCCGCGCACAGCGCGGCGAGGCCGGCGCACATCAGAAGATTTCTGCTTCGCATGCTCGTCGCTCCCTGACAGAGACCTTGGGCCACCTGGATTTTTGACTTGAAAACTCTAGCGGAAGATCGCCTCCGCCATCCGATCCGCGACCTCGCCGGTAGGACCCTGAGCGGCGGCGGCACGTTCAAAGATTGTGCTCAGGGTGGTGGCGATCTGGCGCAGATGCGCTTCGACCGCGTCCCATTGATAGCCGGGACCCTGGTAGGCGATGCCGATGATGCCGCCGGCGTTGATCACGTAGTCCGGCGCGTAGAGGATGCCGCGCTCCATCAGCAGCCGGTCGAAGCGCGGCTGCGCCAGCTGGTTGTTGGCGGCACCGGCGATCACGCTTGCCTTGAAGCGAGGCAAGCTGTCTTGGTTAACGGTGCCGCCAAGCGCACAGGGCGCGAAGACATCGACGTGCTGATCGACGATGGCGTGGGTGTCCACGACAGTGGCGCCGAAATCCTCGACGCATCGCGCAACCGACGGCGCGTGCGGATCGCTGACGATGAGCTGCGCGCCGGCGCGATGCAGATGGCCTGCCAGGCGATAACCAACGCTGCCGGCGCCCTGGATCGCCACTTTGATCCCGGCCAGATCGCTGCGTCCCAGCCGCTGCCGCACCGCGGCCTGGATACCATAGAAGACGCCCAGCGCGGTGGATGGCGAGGGATCGCCGTCATGTCCTGAAGCGCGTTGCTCAGCGTCGGCGATGCCGCCGACGTGACGGGTGTTCTCGGCCATCAGGTGCATGTCGGCGACGCTGGTGCCGGAGTCTTCGGCGACGATGTAGCGTCCGCCCAGGGTGTCGACGAAACGGCCCATGGCGCGCATCAGTTGCGGCGTCTTGCCGGCCCGCGGATCGCCGATGATCACCGACTTGCCGCCGCCCTGCGGCAGACGCGCGAGCGCGGCCTTGTAGGTCATGCCGCGCGACAGGCGCAGCACGTCGGTCAGGGCATCATCGTCGGTGGCGTAGGGAAACATGCGGCAGCCGCCGAGCGAAGGGCCAAGCCGAGTGTTGTGGACGGCGATGATCGCGCGCAAACCGCTGTCGCGGTCGGCGTGGAAGACGACGAGTTCGTGATCGTCGAATTCCGGATGTGAAAAGACAGGCATGCGGCATCTCGCGCAAGACGTGCCGCCAGTGTACGCAGTCTCGAGCCGCGCCCCTCCGACCGATCTGCGACAATTCTTGCTTGCGCCACAAACGCCCCGCTGCACCCACAGGCTGATCGCGACGCCATGACTCTCCACGCCGCCCTGTTCCACCAGACCACGTACCAATACGATCGCCGGGTGACGCTGTCGCCGCAGATCATCCGGCTACGTCCGGCGCCGCATTCGCGCACACGAGTGATGAGCTATTCGTTGCGCATCGAGCCCGAGCCGCACTTCCTCAACTGGCAGCAGGACGCCTTCTCCAATTGGCTGGCGCGCGTGGTGTTCCCCGATGCGGTGACCGAGTTCAAGGTGACGGTGGATCTGGTCGCCGACATGGCGGTGTACAACCCCTTCGATTTCTTCGTGGAGCCCGAAGCCGAGGAGTTTCCGTTCGCCTATGCCGACGAGCTGAAGGAGGAGCTGAAGCTCTACCTGCGCACCGATACGCTGACGCCCAAATTCAAAGCCTTCGTCGATGCGATCCCGCGCGACAAGGTACGCAGCTCGGATTTCGTCGTCGATCTGAACCAGCGCATCCAGCAGGCCGTGAAGTATCTGATCCGCATGGAACCGGGCGTGCAGACGCCGGAGGAGACGCTGGACCTGGGCTCCGGATCCTGCCGCGATTCGGCCTGGCTGCTGGTGCAGACGATGCGTCATCTCGGGCTGGCCGCGCGCTTCTGCTCGGGGTATCTGATCCAGCTCACGCCCGACGTGAAGTCGCTCGACGGCCCGTCCGGCACCACCGTGGATTTCACCGACCTGCACGCGTGGTGCGAGGTGTATCTGCCGGGCGCGGGCTGGATCGGTCTCGATCCGACTTCGGGTTTGCTCACCGGCGAAGGCCACATCCCGCTGTGCGCGACGCCGGAACCTTCGAGCGCGGCGCCGATCTCGGGGACGATGAGCTATCCGCAGAAAGACAAGGACGACGAACTCGAAACCGAGTTCGGCCACGAGATGAAAGTGACGCGGCTGTTGGAGTCCGCGCGCGTCACCAAGCCCTACACCGAAGAGCAGTGGGCGGCGATCGATGCGCTCGGCGATGTCGTGGATGAAAAAATTGTCGCAGGCGATCTGCGCTTGACGATGGGCGGCGAGCCGACGTTCATCTCGATCGACGATCGCCAGGGCGCGGAGTGGAACACTGCCGCGGTGGGGCCGACGAAACAGGCGCTGGCGGATACGCTGATCCGGCAGCTTCGGATGCGCTTCGCGCCGAAGGGGCTGCTCACCTATGGGCAGGGCAAGTGGTACCCCGGCGAGCAACTGCCGCGCTGGGCCTACGCGCTGTACTGGCGCGGCGATGGCAAGCCCCTGGTACGAACCGATCTGTCGGAGGGCACGGCGACGCCAACGCCGGAGTTGGCACGCGAACTGATCCGCGGCCTCGCCAGGCGCCTGGAGATCGATCCCGACAACGCCCTGCCCGCCTTTGAGGACGCGTTCCACTACCTGCACCGCGAAGGCCGGCTGCCCGAGAACGTCACGGTCGAGGACAACAAGCTCAAGGACGCGGAGGAGCGCGCACGCATCGCCAAGACGTTCTCGCGCGGACTCGACACGCCCAAGGGTTATGTGCTGCCGGTGCAGCGCTGGCAGGCGCGCGCCTGGATGAGCGAGCGTTGGAGCTTCCGTGGCGGGCGACTGTATCTGATCCCCGGCGACTCTCCGGTGGGCTTTCGATTGCCGCTCGACGCGCTGCCCTGGCTGCCGGCCGAGAAAATTCTGCAGGTGATCCCGTACGACACGATGCGGCGCATCGATCCTCTGGAGGAGCCCGACGGCCGTCGCCAGCCTTTCCTGCAAGCGCCGATCACCGAGCAGGAAAAGCGCCGCCGCGAACGCCAGCAGAAACTCACGGCGGAGCGCGAGCAGCCGGCACCCTCCCGGCGCGGCGCCTACCTGCAAGGCGGCAACGTCCGCACCGCGCTGAGCATCGAGCCGCGCGAAGGTTTCCTGTGCGTGTTCATGCCGCCCACTAACGGCATTGAGGACTATCTCGACATTCTCACCGCGGTCGAAGACGTCGCCGCGGAGCTGGATGCGCCGATCCGCATCGAGGGTTATTCGCCGCCCGGCGATCCGCGCCTCAACGTTCTCAAGGTCACGCCCGATCCGGGGGTGATCGAGGTCAACATCCATCCCGCGCATTCCTGGGCGGAGCTGCGTGAGATCACGCTGACGGTGTACGAGGAAGCGCGCTTGGCGCGTCTGGCCACCGAAAAGTTTCTGATCGACGGCCGCGCCGTCGGCAGCGGCGGTGGCAACCACTTCGTCGTCGGCGGCGCGACGCCCGCAGACTCGCCCTTTCTGCGCCGGCCCGATCTGCTCGGCTCGCTGGTGCGCTACTGGCAGAACCATCCTTCGCTGAGCTATTTCTTCAGCGGCCTGTTCATCGGCAGCACCTCGCAACATCCACGCATCGACGAGGCGCAGGACAACATCCTCTACGAGCTGGAGATCGCGCTGTCGCAACTGCCCGAGCCCGGGCATCAGGTGCCGCTGTGGCTGGTCGACCGGATCATGCGCAATCTTCTGGTCGACGTGACCGGCAATACGCATCGCACCGAGATCTCGATCGACAAGCTGTACTCGCCGGATGGTCCGACGGGCCGCCTCGGCCTGGTCGAATTCCGCGCCTTCGAAATGCCGCCGCATCCGCGCATGAGCTTGACGCAGCAGCTGATGCTGCGCGCGCTGATCGCCTGGTTCTGGGACAAGCCCTACACGCGGCCGCTGGTGCGCTGGGGCACGCGACTGCACGACCAGTTCATGCTGCCGCACTACGCCTGGGCGGATTTGAAGGAAGTGCTTGGCGATCTGCGCGGTGCCGGCTTCGCGTTCAAGGACGAATGGTTCCTGCCGCATTACGAGTTCCGCTTTCCGCAGCACGGCACGCTGCTGCATGAAGGCATCGAGATCGAGCTGCGTCACGCGCTCGAACCCTGGCCGGTGCTGGGCGAGGAAGCGGCGATCGGCGGCACTTCGCGCTTCGTCGACTCGTCGATGGAGCGCATGCAGATCAAGGCGCGCGGCCTGACGCCGGGGCGGCATTTCATCACCGTCGGCGGGCGCCGTCTGCCGCTGCGCGGAACACTGTCTAGTGGGGGCGTGCGCGACGAGTTCGTCGCCGGTCTGCGCTACCGCGCCTGGCAGCCCGCGGCCTGTCTGCATCCGACGATTGCGGTGCATACACCGCTGGTCTTCGATCTGTTCGACGACTGGAACAAGCGCGCCGTCGCCGGCTGCACCTATCACGTCATGCATCCCGCCGGCCGCAGCTATGACAGCTTCCCGGTCAACAGCTATGAGGCCGAAGCGCGGCGCCTGTCGCGCTTCGCGCCTTACGGACACACGCCTTCGGTCTATTGGCCGGCCGACGAGCCGCCGAACCCGGACTATCCTTGCACCTTGGATTTGCGGAGGAAGCCGGGGCGTTAATGGGTGTTGATTCTGGGCCGGGCGAAGACGTTATATGTCGCCCTGTGTCTGAAAACCTCAGCAGTCAAGGTCGCCGATTTTCAAGCCTCTTGAAACAGTTGTCGGCTGTTTCGCCTTTCTAGGGGGCGGCGATCTGCAAGCGCGGCGCGAAACAAGCGAGCGCCTCAGATATCGGAAGTCGCCATCATCGCAGCGTCCTGGCTCAGGTCGTTGCAAAAAGCCATCACTTACCTGTTGCACCTACCAGTCGATTCCTGCCAAAAAACATCTTGCGCTGGTCAACTGATTGTGTGAATGTATAGTTTATCGGTAAATCATTTTTGTATTAAAGGCGAACGGATATCTCGCCGGATCTCAACAAGGTGCTCTGTTGCTTTTTTGTCGATTGGCTCGGTGCGATCTGTCATTAGAAGCGGTTCTGCAGGTGTGGCTTATCCGTCGGCGAGTCGACTAAAAAAGCGACCGGCGCTTGACGAGGCGGAGGCAAGGAGTAAGTCAGTGGTGAGCAAGACGACGTAGTGCGTCCGGGCCGAAGCTTGATTTTTTTGTAATTGCGGTATTGCCAAGACAGCAGGACGATCGAACCAGTATGCGTTCGTCGTAACTGCGGAAGTAGTGAACGGTCGACAAGACCGTATTGGGCGATCGGTCGGTCGCCGTTGCATTGGCCTGCGAAAACGAGCGAGGAGCCCAGCGTGGAATTGCAGAAACCCAGAACGTACGTCCGTCTCTGACTTTCACGAGTCCGCGCGTTGTCTACGAGGCGCAGCGGGTCGAAGGAGACTTTCCTCCGAGATCGTGCGTAGGGAAAATTTTGAGTGTTGGAACGCGATTAAATCTGAATTGGCAGGAGAGAAGGGAGCTATGAAGAACGTAGTGCGATTGGTGTTGGCTTGTGGCGCGGCGATTCCGGTGTTGCCGGCTCACGCGCAGTTGGACAGCCCGTCCGCCGAGGCGGCTACGACTCAGTCGGAGGCCCCTGATGCGACTGCTGCCGATTCCGCGCCGGAGTCGGGAACGCCCACTGCCGTCAGTGCGTCGCCCGAGACCACGGCGCCCACGGATGTCGCGCCCGTCGAGGCAACGCCGTCTGCGGGTGGTGAAGCGGCGCCTTCCGAGGCTGCCGCGGCGTCCAGCGGCAACCGTCTGATCGAAGAGGTCATTGTGAGCGCCCAGCGCCGCGATGAGAAACTGCAAGACGTGCCGATCTCGGTGCAGGCGTTCACGGGCGAGAAGCTCGATGCGCTCGGCTTCAAGAAGGTCGAAGACCTGCCGGCGATCACGCCCGGGCTGGTGCTACAGAACAAGGCCGGTTATAGCGTGATCTTCCTGCGCGGCGTGGGTACGGACGCCTTTCTGCCCTCGGCCGACCCGAACGTGCCGGTGTACATCGACGGCATTCCGCAGCTCTCCGGGCAAGGCGCCGCCAATGTGCTGGGGCGCCTGACGCGCGTGGAAGTGCTCAAGGGGCCGCAGGGCACGCTGTTCGGCCGCAACTCCACGGGCGGCGCCATCTCTTTGACGACGCCCGATCCGAAGGGCGCTTTCAGCGGTGACGTCACCACCGAGTTCGCCAGCTACGACACGTTCAATACGAATTTCTATTTGAACCTGCCGGTTAACGACAAATTTGGCCTGTCCCTGTCGGGCTACAACAATCGCACTGACGGTTACTACAGAAATGTCGCAGGGCCGCTGATCGACACCTTCCAGCGCGGCGTGCGCACCAAGCTGGTATGGGACGTCGCGGACGATCTCACGCTCTCGGCGTTCGGCGTCTATGGCGAGCAGTCTGATCCGCTGTCGCTTACGACCAAACTGACGCGGCCCGCACGCTTTTTGTCGGTCGGCGGTGTCGTCCTGCCCAAGGATCCGACGCCCCGGGACCGGTCTGTGGCGCACGATCTTCCCGGCGGCGATGCATTGATCAACTACAGCTACGGCGGCACGCTGGACTGGCGGCTCGACGCGGTTGAATTCAAAGCCCTGGGCTCGATCCAGCGGCTCAACATCTCCTTCGCGCAGTGGGACTTCGACAGTACCGACCGGCCGCTGGTGACGTTCTACACCGACAGCCAGTTCCAGGAACAGAAGACCGCCGAAATCCAGTTCCTGTCCAATGAGGGCACGCCTTTCGCCGAGTACTTCTCGTTCGTGGCAGGCGCTTTCTATCTCACCGGCAACGGCGGCTTCCCGACTCTGCTGCTGCAGGTCGGGGGTGCCAACGGCTTCGGAGACTTGCCCGGTGCGCTCCTCGGAAATCCAAACTTCATCCAGGCATTCACGACTCCCTTGAATAGGTTGCTGACCAGGGTCGGGCTTTCTCCGATCGCGGGCCTCACGGGGCCGGCCACGCTGGTGGCGGGCGGTATCCTCGATACCGAATCGCTGTCGGGCTACTTCCAGGGCACGCTGAATCTGCAGAGCAGCTTCGATCTCGAAAAGCCGCTCAACCTCACGCTTGGCGCGCGTCTCGATAAGGAAACCCGCGGTCTGCATGGAGGGCGTCTGGGCATCGTGTCGCCAACGGCCGACCCGCACAGCGACAGAAAATCCGATCAGGTGACACTGCTCACATTCCCAGTGCCCGATGTTTCGGCGACGCAGGTTCCGTTGCGCGCTGCCTTGAACTGGTTCCCGGTGGACGACACGCAGCTCTATGCCTCGTTCGCGCGCGGTTTCACTTCGCCCACCTACAACACCATCAACTTCTTCACGCCACCGGATAAGGTGAAGGCATCGCGTGTGGACAACTTCGAAATCGGTGCCAAAACGCAGTTGTTCGATCGCACTCTCACGCTGAATTCGGCAGCCTTCTATGTCAACGAATACCAGCTGCTGACGGCTTTCCTGTCGGTGACCTCGGGCGGCGTCGTGCGCTTCGCCAATGCACCAAAAGCGCGAATCTACGGCGCCGAGTTCGATGCGACCTGGCAAGCGCTGCCGGAAATCGACCCAGGGCTGGCGTTCACCGCGAGTGCAGCCTACCTCAACAGCGAATACGTAAGGTTCCCCGAGGGACGTGGTTTCGATGTAGACACGGGCCTGTCGTTCGGCCCAGGGTCTGTGGGCCCGGCGCGGGATTTCTCAGGCCACGACGTCGTCAACACGCCGCCCCTCACTTTCAGCGTGGGCGCAAACCAGGCCGTCAACTTCGGCGACAGCAGCCTGGAATTCGCGGTCAACGCGAACTACAACGATGGCTACTTCAATACGCCGCAGCAGGAGAAGGAGTACGCCACCAAGGCCTACACGCTTGTCGATACCCATGTGAGCTACTTCTATACCCCATGGGGTGTGGAGGTGACGGCCTTCGTCAAGAACATTTTTGACGAGAGCTACACGTCGTCCCGCTACGCAGCCGACTTCGGCGTGCTGGACACCCTCAACGCACCCAGGATTATCGGCGCCCGCGTCAAGGTGACGTTCTAGTCCATGGGATGGGCGTAGTACTTAACACTACTGGCGTCGCTCGCATCCGGCGTGATCGAGCGATGCACAAGGGAAGAGAATCGACATGCAGACTCGTACCAAGCAGTTCCTGAAGTTGTCTTTGCTGGTGTCCGCGGCCATCGGCGCGACGCCCCACGCGGCGCTGGCCTCTGATGATGGCTCGGTGGACCCGCTTTACCGCGATGGCGCCTATGCCGGCATCCTGGGCACCGTCACCGGATTCATCGGCGGCGACAATCGGCCCA
The DNA here is from genome assembly GCA_964246995.1 of uncultured Hydrocarboniphaga sp. Classification (GTDB taxonomy): domain Bacteria; phylum Pseudomonadota; class Gammaproteobacteria; order Nevskiales; family Nevskiaceae; genus Hydrocarboniphaga. Next base: position 29,007 of record CAXTSJ010000031.1, on the reverse strand, counting down.
GCGTGGGTGGCGGCGTCGACGTGTTGGGCGGCGTTCGTCGCGGCTCGTACGCACTCGAAGCCGGCCCTAGCTATACCTATGCCAGCCACACCGACCTGGTTGGTGGTTACGTGAATGTGCTGGCGTTTCCGTTCGCCGATCTGCCGGGTCTATACGGGCTGGGCGGCGTCGGCATCCAAGATGCCATCAAGTACTCCAGGACCAACAGAGATTTTCAATTCACGACGGTGCAGATCGGCTCCGGCTACCTGTTTCCTCTAGAGATCGGTGGTTACCGCATGGGGCTGCGCGCCGAAGGGCTGTTCCGCTGGGGTCGCTACAACGAAAGCGTCACTGCGCAGCGGCCAATCGACGATCCCAGGGACATACCGGACCCGGATGTGCCGAACAACTATCATGACCTGATTTTGCGCGTCGGCCTGCAGATTCCCCTGCCGCTTACCCCGCCGACGCCGCCGGCTCCACCGGCCGAGGTCGTACCCGTTGCCACGCTGGATAGCGACGGGGACGGCGTGACGGACGATATCGACCAGTGCCCGGGCACCCCGCCCAACACACCAGTCGATGCCAAAGGCTGCCCCCTGCCGCCGCCACCGCCGCCCTGCAAGACGCCGGAGCCGGGCGAGAGACTGTCGCTGGCCGGTTGTACGACAGGCGAGACCATCGTGCTGCGCGGCGTGAACTTCGAGTTCGACAAGGCGCGGCTTACGCCGGATGCCAGGGTCATCCTCGACACGGTCGCCGACGAACTGGTGGCGTTTTCGAACATCAAGGTCGAACTCAGCGGGCACACCGATTCGCGTGGGTCGGACTCGTACAACCAGAAGCTGTCGGATGCGCGTGCGCAGTCGGTCGTGGAGTATCTGGAATCCAAAGGCATTGGCGCTTCGCGCATGACGGCGGTCGGCTATGGCGAATCACAGCCGGTCGCCGACAACGACAGCGATACAGGGCGAGAACTCAATCGTCGCGTCGAGCTCAAGGTGACGTCCAGCCAAGACGCCTCGACGGCCAAATCAACAGGCGAAAGCGACCCGGTGACGATGCCGGCACCGGTCGAGGCGGCCCCCGCACCGGCGGCAGAGCCGCCGCCTCCGGGCAACTAGCGAGCGGCCGGCGCGGCGAATCTCATCCCCTGAATGAAGATGAAAATCGACCGGGGTTGGAAACACCGCGCGGGCCGAAGCTCAAGCCGGGGACCGATCGAAACGAATGCGGTAACACACACATGAGTCGTTTGGCCACTCACGCTTCCTCTCCCTCCGCACCCGTGAGCTGGCCTCTTTTTATTCAAACCAGAGAGGCAGACGAGCGCTTGGGACGCGCATCTGCGGCGCTCGTTGTATCCGATATGACGCTGTCATCAGAGTGACAGCGCCAGACGCGTCCGCTAGATTTCCTGGCCACGCCGTCGCTGGCGGTGCCGTCTGATCACTCGGCATTTCCAGTTCTAAAATTCAACAGGAGACACCATGTATCGCATCGCCATCCCCACCCTCCTGCTTGCCCTTACTGTTTCAGGCAACGCAGAAGCAGCCGGTCTCAACCTCAATGCCCTGGCCGTCAAGTTCACCGGCAATGCTCCGGTCCTGGGCAGTCTCGTGACCTCCAAGGGAGCTGCCCTGCCGGTCCTGGGTGAACTGCCGAGCCTGAACCTGACTTTCGGTCAGCGGGCTTTCCTGCTCGGCAACGTCAATCTCGCCGATCTGTTCGACGCCGTCGACGTCGGCAAATCCGGCACCCAATTCGCCAGCGTGCTTGCCGGCCAGGCCCGCAAGGAAATCGACCTGTTCAAGAGATGAGCGCTGCTTCTTGGTGACGCCACGCAACCATTGGTTAGCACGCCGTACGGCGCGTCAGGCTGGATTCATCGCCTGACTCTAGCTTTGCGCCTCGCCACACATCACAACACGGTCCCTTCAATGGATGTCCTGCGAATCATCGTCGCCATACTGCTTCCGCCGCTCGGCGTTTTTCTGCAGGTGGGGCTGGGCGGGCAGTTCTGGCTCAACATCCTGCTCACCCTGCTCGGCTATATTCCCGGCATCATCCACGCGGTCTATATCATCCTGACGCGCGATTGATACGCCTCGCCGCTACATGCGGACGATAAAGCTGGCGTGCAGGCGGTGATCGATGGTCACGTCGACTTCGTATTCGCCTTGCTGAAGATTGAGTGAGCCCTGGAATTCCGTCGCATCAACAAGGGACGCGTGACAGGGCGCAAGCACCAGCTCGCCAGGCATGAACCGGTGAGCGTGTGATTGATCGAGTGGATGGAATCCAACGCTGATGTCCGACGCTGTGGCCGGTTTGCCATCCTGCGTGATCGCCACGTTGACGCTCTGTAGCGCTCGACGTGACGGCTTCACCGGCTGATCGGCAATCGCCAGCGAAACACCGTAGATCGGCAGGCCGGGAAGCTGCTGTGTGGACGCTTGCAGACAGCGTGCGCGGGGGGACAAGGTCGTCATCGATGGACTCCTGGTGGCGATTGGCGTCACCAGCTTGTCCCACGCGTAAGCGGCTGCGCCGAATAGTCGACTAGCGGCGACGGCGATCCATTCCAACGGCGAACGCCGCCCAAAACGCCTCTAGACCAGGGCGCCGTGACAGTTCTTGAACTTCTTGCCCGAGCCACACGGACAGGGATCGTTGCGCCCGACTTTGCGCTGGTCGCGAACGAAGGTTTCCGGCTTCGGTGCCGGCGTTGCCGGTTCCAGCGTGCGCGATGCGCTCGCTGGAGCGCTTGGCTCATCGGTGCTCGCCGCGAGTGCACCCGGTGGCTCCTCGACCAGCGCAGCGGACGCGTTGGCGTGCTCGAATTGCAGCGGACGCGACTCCTGCTGCCGGCGCCGCTCTTCGATGGCGGCAACCTCGTCCTCGCTCTGCATCTGCACGCGCGCGAGCATCGAGATGACTTCGTGCTTGAAGCGCGCCAGCACGTCGTTGAACATAGTGAAGGCTTCGCGCTTGTACTCTTGCTTGGGATCCTTCTGCGCGTAACCCCGCAGGTGGATGCCCTGTCGCAGATAGTCCATCGCAGCCAGATGCTCGCGCCAGAAATTGTCGAGTACCTGCAGCGCGACCGCTTTCTCGAAATGCTCCAGCGCGGCTGGGCCGATCTGTTGCTTCTTGTCGGCGTAGGCGGTCGACAGCGCGTCCGCCAGGCGCCGGCGCAAACCTTTTTCATCGAGATTCTTCTCGTCCTCGAGCCACTGCTTCACCGGCAGCTCCAGCGAGAAATCCTTGCGCAGGGCATCTTCCAGGCCCTGCACGTTCCACTGGTCTTCGACCGACTGCGGCGGGATGTAGGCGTCGATCACCGCCTGCACGACGTCGTCGCGAATGTCGTCGATCATCTGCGTGACGCGCTCGGCGCCCATCAGCTCGTCGCGCAATTCGTAGACCGCCTTGCGCTGGTCGTTGGCGACGTTGTCGTATTCGAGCAGGTTCTTGCGGATGTCGAAGTTGTGGGCCTCGACCTTGCGCTGCGCGGTTTCGATGGCGCGCGTCACCCAGCGATGTTCGATCGCCTCGCCTTTCTCCATGCCCATCCCCTTGAGCATGTTGCGCATGCGCGGCGGCGTGAAGATGCGCATCAGGCTGTCGTCGAGCGACAGGTAAAAGCGCGTCGCGCCGGGGTCGCCCTGACGGCCGGAGCGTCCGCGCAGCTGGTTGTCGATGCGCCGCGACTCGTGGCGCTCGGAGCCGATCACCAGCAGGCCGCCGGTGCCGAGCACCTCGTCGTGCAGCCGCTGCCATTCGGCCTTGGCGGCATCGCGCGCGCCGATGTCCTCGGCTGCAATCTCGTGCAGGCGAGCTTCCAGGGAACCACCCAGCACGATGTCGGTACCACGCCCCGCCATGTTGGTGGCGATGGTCACCGCTTTGGGCCGGCCAGCCTGGGCGATGATGTCGGCCTCGCGTTCATGCTGCTTGGCATTGAGCACTTCGTGGACGATGCCTTCCTTCTTCAGCAGCGTCGACAGCAACTCGGAAGTCTCGATGCTCGCGGTGCCGACCAGCACGGGCTGGCTGCGCTTGTGGGCGCCGGTGATGTCGTCGATGACGGCCTTGAACTTCTCCTCGGCCGTCATGAACACCTGGTCGCCGCGATCCGCGCGGATCATCGGACGATTGGTGGGGATCACCACCACTTCCAGGTTGTAGATGTTCTGGAATTCGAAAGCCTCGGTGTCGGCGGTACCCGTCATGCCGGACAGCTTCTGGTAGAGGCGGAAGTAATTCTGGAAGGTGATCGACGCCAGCGTCTGGTTCTCCTGCTGGATCGGCACGCCTTCCTTGGCTTCGACCGCCTGATGCAGACCATCGCTCCAGCGACGCCCGGACATCATGCGGCCGGTGAACTCGTCGATGATCACCACCTGGCCGTTGCGGACGATGTACTCCACATCTTTCCGGTAGAGATGATGCGCGCGCAGCAGCGCATTCAGGTGATGCATCAGCACGATATTGGAGGCGTCGTACAGACTGTCTTCCTCCGCCAGCAGACCGGCGCCGCGCATCGCGTCTTCGACGTTCTCATGGCCGACTTCCGACAGATGCACCTGACGGGTTTTCTCGTCGGCCCAGAAGTCGCCGGCGCCCTCTTCTTCTTCCTGGCGCTCAAGCGTCGGAATCAGTGCGTTGATCTTGCGATACAGCTCCGGGTCGTCATCGGTCGGGCCGCTGATGATCAGCGGGGTACGTGCCTCGTCGATCAGAATCGAGTCGACCTCGTCGACGATGGCGTAATGCTGGCCGCGCTGCACCTTGTCGCCCAGCGCAAAGGCCATGTTGTCGCGCAGGTAATCGAAACCCAGTTCGTTGTTGGTGGCGTAGGTGATATCCGCGGCGTAAGCAGCGCGCTTGTCGATCACGCTCTGGCCGGACGTCACAACGCCAACGCTCATGCCGAGGAAGCGGAAGATGCGGCCCATCCAGTCGGCGTCGCGACGGGCCAGATAGTCGTTGACCGTGACGACGTGCACGCCCTTGCCGGTGAGCGCATTGAGGTACGCGGGCAAGGTCGCCATCAGCGTCTTGCCTTCACCGGTGCGCATCTCGGCGATCTTGCCGTCGTGCAGCACCGCGCCGCCGATCAGCTGCACGTCGAAGTGGCGCATGCCCATGACGCGGCGTCCGGCCTCGCGCACGGTGGCGAAAGCTTCCGCGCGAATTGCAGCGAGCGATTCGCCGCGTAGCAGCCGATCACGAAGCGTCTCGGTCTGCCGCGCCAGATCGTCGTCGCTCAACGCAGCGATCCTGGCTTCCAGTCCGCCAACCACTTTCACCAGCGGCTGAAGGCTGCTGACGATGCGCTGATTCCGGCTCCCGAAAACGCGAGCAAGCCAGGTATTCACCATAAGGATTCTGATCCGTCGAACCGCGGTTGTCCGCAGCAAAAAACAGCGCCGACAGGCGCCTTTAGCCGCACATTATGCACGGGCATGGGGTCGTTCGAGCGTCAATTCAAGCCCGGCGGGCATCGCTCGGGCTAAGGCCCGAAAACGATGAGACCGCCCGGAGGCGGTCGATCGGGCTCACATGCCGATGCTAGCGGGCAGCGGCGATGTAGCGTTCCGGGTTGACGACACGGCCGTTGAGCAGGACTTCGAAATGCACATGCGGCCCGGTCGAACGGCCGGTGCTGCCCATGCTCGCCAGACGCTGGCCTTTCACCACCCGGTCGCCCAGCTTCACCAGGATGGTCTTGTTGTGCCCGTAACGGGTCACGTAGCCATTGCCATGGTTGACTTCGACCAGCTTGCCGTAGCCGTCGCTGTCACCGGCCATCGTCACGATGCCGGTCGCCACCGCCATCACGTCGGAGCCCAGCGCACCGGCAAAGTCGATGCCCTCGTGCATCGCCATGCGGCCGTTGAAAGGATCGGTGCGGTAACCGAACACGGAGGAGATGTATCCGCCTTCCACCGGCCAGCCGGACGGCTTGACCTGTTTCTGCAACCGGCTGGCGAGCAACAGATCTTCCAAGACCCGCATCTGGCGTTCGCGATCCTGGAGCTTGCTTTCGAACGCGTCCAGCGAACTCAGCGTGGGCTCGATCTGCAGGGATTCCAGGGTCGCCGGCACTTCCGGACCGCCGAGGGCGGGCGGCGACGAGAAGTCGAACTCTCCAGCGTCTAGGCCGGCAATCTCGGTCAGCCGCTGGCCGGCGGCGTCGAGGCGCATGACATGCGCATGCAAGCGAGCGAGCCGGCGGGACAGCGCCTGGACGTTCTCTTCGGCCGACTCGCGGGTACGGGCCAGCTCGCCGCGTTGGGCGCCGACCTCATGAGACCAGGCGCTGAACAAGGCGTCGGGCGCGGGAGAATAGCCACCGCGGACGCCGTATCCCATCCAGAACGCGCTACCGCCGAACACCAACCCCACAACGACAATCGGCAACCATGCGAGGATGTTCGCGGGCGCCAGACGAATGCGCCACGTGCGGCCACGGCGGTGGCTGACGACGATGATGTCCATTACGGCAGTCCGTCCTTATGCATGATGACCCCTCACTGCTCGATCAGCTTCGCCTGCGACCAACGCCTTTACGCGATTTGATCGACCGGGCGGAGCGCATCGCCGTCCTCGACAAGGCACTTCGACGCTGGACTCCCGAACCGTGGTTCGCCGCGATCCGGCTCGCCAATATTCGCGGCGACACAATTGTTTTGTATGCCTCGAACGCAGCTGCCCTTGTTCCCCTGCGGTATCGCCAACAGGCTCTGCTGGACTTTATTCAGCAGAACCTGCAGCTCCCTTGTACTAAGTTGGAAACCAAAGTGAAACCCCTGGTTCACGACTCGTTAAGCCCGAGTCTAGGGCGTCAATAACGCCGCAGGCAAGCCGCTGGACGTCGGCTGGTGATAAAACCTTGGGAAATGCCCGCCTGCGCAAGCCCAAATCCAGCCGCGTCACACGTGCGCGAGCGCACCACGGACATAAGCAATCGGCGGCGCCTGCCGGCCGGACTCGAAGCTGACGTATTCCCATGCGGCGGCATCGTCCAGCAGGGCGCGCAACAGCTTGTTGTTGAGCGCGTGCCCGGACTTGAAGGCGGTGTAAGCGCCGATCAGGCTATGCCCGCACAGATACAGATCACCGACGGCGTCGAGGATCTTGTGGCGCACGAACTCGTCTTCGAAGCGCAGCCCGTCCTGGTTCATGACGCGGTATTCGTCCAGGGCGACGACATTGTCGAGGCTGGCGCCCAGGCCCAGGTTGTGCGCCCGTAGTTGATCAAGCTCGCGCATGAATCCAAAAGTGCGGGCACGCGACACCTCGCGTACGTACGACGTGCTGGAAAAATCTACCACCGCGGTCTGCCGGCTGGTCTTGAAGATCGGATGCTTGAACTCGATCGAAAACGTGAGGCGAAAGCCCTGATGCGGTTCGAAGCGGGCAAACTTGTCGCCGTCCTGCACCTGCACCGGCTGCTTGATGCGGATGAAGCGCTTGACGGCGTCCTGCTCGTCAATGCCGGCAGACTGGATCAGGAAAACAAACGGGCTGGCGCTGCCATCCATGATCGGCACTTCCGCCGATGACAGCTCGACGATGCAATTGTCGATGCCCATGCCGGCCAGCGCCGACATCAAGTGCTCGACGGTCGCCACTCTCACCTGATCCAGCACCAGAGTGCTCGACAGCGTGGTCTCGCGGATCAGGTCGGCACGCGCTGGAACGTCGACGCTCGGAGACAGGTCGGCCCTGCGGAAGCGGATGCCGGTGTCGGGCGCGGCCGGCAGCAGCGACATGAAAACCTTCTGCCCGGAATGCAGGCCGATACCGGTGGCGCGGACGGCCTTCTGTAATGTGCGCTGCTTGATCATGCTCGATCGCTTCTCGTTGCCGCTACCCGGGCCGCACCACCGTGGCGCCGCCAGCCGAGATAGGACTCCCAAACCCGGCCAGCAGTTTCAGCGCGTCCTTCAGTCGGCCTGCTGACGCAGAAACGTCGGGATGTCGAGTAGATCCTCATTGAGTTCCAGCGCATGCATGTAAGAAGGCATCGGCTTGACCGCCGCCGCCAGCGACGGCTCCGAGCGCGTGCGCTGCGGAACACCCGTCAGGGTCGGCACGTTGCTCTCGGGGCGCACCAGATGCGCCACCTTGGATGACACGTGAACCGCCGGCTGGTGATAGGCCGCAGGCCGCATCAACAGTCCGGTCGCCACAACGGTCACGCGCAGCTCGTCGCCCATGGATTCGTCGATCGACACCCCGAATTTCATGTCGGCATCATCGCTGCCGATCTTGCTGACACGCTCGTTGACCAGCTGCAGCTCCTTGCGCGTCAGCGAGCCGCCATGTGTCAGGGTCACCAGGATGCCGCGCGCACCGTTGAGCTCGATGTCGTCCAGCAGCGGGCAAGCCAGCGCCGCTTCGACCGCACGCTCGGCGCGGCCTTCGCCGGCCGCGGTGCCCAGGCCCATCATCGCCATGCCGCGATTGCTCATGACGGTCTGCACGTCGGCGAAATCGACATTGATCTCGCCTGGGTTGGTGATCAGGCTGCTGATGCCCACCACCGCATTCTTCAGCACTTCGTCGGCCTTCTTGTGGCATTCGGTGACGGTCATGTCTTCCGGCATCACCAGCTGCAGTTTCTCGTTGGGGATGACGATCAGCGAGTCCACATGCTTCTGCAGCTCCTCGATGCCGCGGCGCGCCACCTCCATGCGTTTGCCGGACTCGAAGCTGTACGGCTTGGTCACGACGGCAACGGTGAGGATGCCCATCTCCTTGGCAATCTCGGCGATCACCGGCGCGGCGCCGGTGCCGGTGCCACCGCCCATGCCGGCGCAGAGGAACAGCAGGTCGGTGCCTTCGAGCAGTTCGCGAATGATGTCCTTGCTCTCAAGCGCCGCGGCGCGGCCTTTTTCCGGGTTGGAGCCCGCGCCCAAACCGCGCGTCAGGCTGGCGCCGAGCTGGACGATATTGGTGGTCTTGCACTTCTCGAGGTGCTTGCGATCGGTGTTGGCGGCGAACAGCTCGATGCCGTCGATCTGCGCCTCGACCATCTCATTGACCGAATTGCAGCCGCCGCCGCCGACGCCAATGACGCGGATCACCGCGTCCATCGGCTGCCCGTCCACGATCTCGTATAGCTCGTTCACTCTTGATGCCATGACGACCTCCGTCGAACTGTTGCGTCTTCGAAAGACAAACCACCGAGCTGTGACATCTTGTCAGCAATTATCAGCGTTTGCTGTTATTTAGTGTGCACACTAAAGCTGTGGAATGCAACACTTCATAACACTTCACCTGGTTTCGCCTAAAGCGGTCACAGTCCCCTGACTTGGCTAGAAATTTCCTTTAAACCACTGACTTACGCGATCGACCCAGTAGCCGACGCCGGCATCGGATCGTACCTCTTTTGGCACTTGCAGCTGTCGCCCGTACATCAAAAGGCCCACGGCGCTGGAGTAGGCCGGATTCCGGCCCACGTCGCGCACGCCCGACACGTTCTGCGGCAGGCCGATGCGCACCGGCAACTCGAACACTTCCTCGGCCAGCTCCTGTACCCCCGGCAGGTAGCAGCCGCCGCCGGTGAGCACCACGCCGCCGGCGATCTGGCCATACCAGTCGGACCGGTGAAGTTCCTTGCGGATGAGCCGGAACAGTTCTTCGTAGCGCGGCCGGATGACCTCGGACAGCGTCAGCCGCGACAGCCGGCGCGGCGGATTCTCGCCCACGCTGGGCACTTCGATCTCCTCGTCGAAAGCAATCAGTTGCGGCAGGGCGCAGCCGAACTTGAGCTTGATGTCTTCCGCCGCCTGGGTCGGCGTGCGAAAAGCGACGCTGATGTCGTTGGTCACCTGATCGCCAGCGACCGGCAGCACCGCGGTATGCCGCACCGAGCCGCCCTTGAACACCGCGATGTCACTGGTGCCGCCGCCGATATCCACCATGCAGATGCCCAGCTCGCGCTCGTCCGGCTGCAGCACCGCGTAGGCCGACGCCAGATGCTGCAGGCATAGCTTGTCGACATGCAGGCCGCAGGACTCCACGCACTTCTGCAAGTTCTGCGCGGCTGACACCGAGCCGGTGACGATGTGCACGCGCGCCTCCAGGCGCACACCGAACATGCCCACCGGCTCCTGAATCCCCTCCTGGCCGTCGACCACGAACTCCTGCGGGATGACGTGCAGCACTTTCTGATCAGCCGGGATGGCCATGGCGCGGCCGCCCTCGATCACGTTCTCCACGTCTTTCTCCGACACCTCGCGCGAACGCACCGGCACCACGCCCACCGAGTTGTGGCTGCGGATATGCGTGCCCGAGATGCCCACGTACACCGACTGCGCGCGGCAATCCGCCATCAGCTCGGCTTCCTCCACCGCGCGCCGGATCGACTGCATGGTGGCGTCGATGTTGACCACCACGCCCCGCTTGAGGCCCCGCGAAGCATGCGTGCCCAGGCCGACGATCTCGACATGTCCTTCAGGCATCACCTCGCCTACCACGCACAGGACCTTGGACGTGCCGATGTCCAGGCCGACCAACAGGTTGCGCGCTTCGCGCTTAGCCATTCTTGATTCCTTTTCGAACGTCGGGGGTCGGCGCCGACTCACGTCCCTGTGGCAGCGAACCGGCCACTGGGCTCTCGCCAAGGCTCCGGCCCGCCCAGCCAATGGCGAAGCCATTGGTGTACCGCAAATCCACGTAGGCGACTTCCGACAGGCGCTCGCCGAGCGCCGCCGGCAGCGCGGTCTTCAGCGCGCCGATCTTGTCCGTCGCCGCGCCCGGCCCGAGCCGCAGCTCGATGCCGCGGCGAGTCTGCGCGGTCCACTCGCCGCGTGCATCCAGGCTCAAGGCCGCCAGCGCCAGCGGCGTGGTCTCCAGTGCCTGCGACAGCGCGATCCAGGTCCGCGCCACCAGGGCCTCGTTGCCGGGCGTGCCGCTGAGACGCGGCAAGGCCGCGAGCCGCTCTTGCGCGAGATCGGACGCGTCCGGGCGGAACACCTTGGACCGGCCATCCAGCAGGGCGTCGTCATTCCAGCGCGCCGTCGCCTCCCGCTCCCAGATGCGGATGCGGACGCCGATTGGCCAGATTCGTTCGACGCGCGCCTGCGCCACCCAGGGCAGCGCGGTGACGCCGTCCCGCACCGCATCGACATCGACGCTGAAAAATCCCAGCTCCATGTGCGTCGCCGCGGCTTGCCGCACCGCCTCCGGCGTCACCTGGTTGAAGCGCCCGTCGATCTGCAGGCGGCTGACCTGCGGCTCATGTCCAGGCAGGGTCGCCAAAGCCAGCGCCGCCAGTGCCAGCAGCAACAGCGCCGGCAGCCACTGCGGCCAGCGCAATCTGGCCGTCCAGGCCGAAGAAGGAAAAGACGGTAGAACTCGATCAAGCGTCGTCGCCGGCATGGCGGGGCTCCCGGGGATACAGCGTGGTTTGAAGAATCCGCCAGCACAGGTCGGAAAAAGACAGGCCGACGGCGGCGGCGGCCATCGGTACCAGCGAATGAGAAGTCATGCCCGGAACCAGGTTGGCCTCCAGCAGCCAGGGCCGGCCCTGCGCGTCGAGCAGAAAATCCACGCGCCCCCAGCCCTTGGCGCCGAGCGCTTCGAACGCCTGCAGGCACATCGCCCGCGCCTCTTCTTCCAGCGCTGGCGACAGCCCGCTCGGGCAGTGGTACTGCGTTCTATCGGAGAGGTACTTGGCGTTGTAGTCGTAGAACTCGCCGTCGGGTTCGATGCGGACCGTCGGCAGCGCCTCGCCATCGAGAATCGCACAGGTGTACTCACCACCACTGGCGCCGCCATCGACGAAACGCTCGGCCATCACCACGCGCGGTTTCTCGTCGTGTTCGCCGTGGGCGCGGCGGAACGCGGAGACCACTTGGGTTGGCGTCTTCACCTTGCTCACGCCGACGCTCGAACCTTCTTCCGAGGGTTTGATGAAAAGCGGGAAGCCAAAATCTTCCGCCGCCTTGATCGCATCACCGGCGTCGCGCAGCAGCCGCCAGTCCGGCGTCGGCAGGCCTTCGGATTTCCAGATGCGCTTGGTGCGCAGCTTGTCCATCGCCAGCGCGCAGCCGAGCACGCCGCTGCCGGTGTAGACGATGCCAAGCAGATCGAGCACCGCCTGCACCGTGCCGTCTTCGCCGCCGGTGCCGTGCAGCACGTTGAACGCGCGATCGAAGCCTTCGCCGCGCAGGCCGAACAGGCGCTCGCGATCGGCATCCACCGCATGCGCATCGACACCGCGCGCCAGCAGCGCATTCAGCACCGCTTCGCCGCTCCACAGAGAGACCTGGCGCTCGGACGACCAGCCGCCCATGAGCACGGCGACTTTTCCAAAATCGGAAGCTTTCGTGGAAGCACTCATAGCGGCTCACCCACGATCCGAACCTCCGGCTGCAACTCCACCCCGGTGCGCTCGCGCACCCGATCGCGGAGCTGACCAATCAGCGCTTCGACGTCGGCCGCACGCGCGCCGGCATCGGTGACGATGAAGTTCGCGTGTAGCGTCGAAACCTCGGCGCCACCGATGCGCAGACCTTTGCCACCGCAATCCTCGATCAGACGCGCAGCGAAATCGTCCGGCGGATTGCGGAAGGTGCTGCCGGCGCTGGGCCTGCCGACCGGCTGCGTCGCCTTGCGCCGCGCCAGCCATTCGCGTGTCACGCGCTCGTGCTCGCCGTGTTCATCGCTGCCGACGCGCAGTCGCGCCGCCAGATAGCCCATCACGCCAACCGGGGCTTGCACCTGCCGGTAGTCGTAGCGGAAATCACTCGGCGGCAGCCATTCCGCACGTCCGCCGATGTGGACCACTTCGATGGCGACGACCTGCGCCCAGGTGACGCCGCCCCAGGCGCCGGCATTCATCGCCAGCGCGCCGCCGACCGTGCCGGGAATGCCGGCCATGAACCCCAAGCCCGCGCGCTGCCGGGACTGCGCGTACTTGGCCAGCCGCGCGCAGTGCACGCCGGCTTCGGCATAGATCTCGAAATCACCGGCCGCCGCCAGGCCGTCGAGAGCGCCGTGCAGGCAGATCACGGTGCCACGGAAACCACCGTCGCGAACCAGCAGGTTGCTGCCCAGGCCCAGCCAGAGCACCGGCTCGCGCGCCGGCAATCGGGCGATGAAAGCCAGCAGGTCTTCGCGATCGGCCGGCTCGAAGTACCGATCGGCCGGCCCACCGACTCGCCAGCTGGTGTGCGAAGCCAGCGGCTCGTTCTCGCGCAGGACGCCGCGCACCTCGCCGGAGGCGCCGCGACGATGGCCGGCGGCGCGGCTCATTTGGCCACCTCTCTCGCCAGGCCGTTCATGCCGCCGTCCCGAAACGCCGCAGCAGCGCGGCTGGCAGGCTGCCGATATCGCCCGCGCCGAGCGTCAGCAGCAGATCGCCGTCGCGCAGCACGCTGGCCAGGGCCTCGGGCAGATCGGCGACCTGGTCGACGAACAGTGGCTCGACCCGGCCGCGCTGGCGGATGCAGCGCGCCAGGCTGCGGCTGTCGGCGCCGGCGATCGGCTCCTCGCCTGCGGCGTAGACATCGGTGAGCAGCAGCAGGTCGACGTCGGACAGGATCTTGCAGAAATCGTCGAACAGATCGCGCGTGCGGGTGAAGCGATGCGGCTGGAATGCAACGACCAGCCTGCGCCGCGGATGCGCCGCGCGCATCGCCTGGAACGTCGCGGCGAGTTCGCGCGGATGGTGCCCGTAGTCATCCACCAGCTCGGCACTGCCGCTCTGCGGCAGCTGGAGGCGTCCATGCGGCTCGCAGCGCCGGCCGATACCCTGGAATTCGAGCAAGGCCTTGCGGATCGCCGCCAGGCTCACGCCCAGCTCCAGCCCGATCGCCACCGCGGCGAGCGCGTTCTGCACGTTGTGCAGCCCCGGCAGATTCAGATGCAGATCGGCGCGCAGCCCGTCGACAGTGACGACGGTGAATTCATGCCCGCTGCCGATGGCGCGGATGTTCTCGGCGCGCACATCGGCCCCGGCGGCCAGCCCATAGGTGCGCGTCGGCCGGCCTATGGTGGTGATCAGGTCCGCGATCACCGGGTCGTCGATGCACAGCACCGCCAGGCCGTAGAACGGCAGGCGATGCAGGAATTCGACGAAAGTCGCTTTCAGCTGGCCGAAATCTCCGCCATAGGTTTCCAGGTGATCGGCGTCGATGTTGGTGACCGCTGCGATCACCGGCGACAGGTGCAGGAAGGACGCATCGCTCTCGTCGGCCTCCGCGACCAGGTAATGCCCGGCGCCGAGACGCGCATTGGTGTTGGCGCTCTTGACCATGCCGCCGACGACGAAAGTCGGATCGAGCTGGCCCTCGGCCAGCACCGCGGCGACCAGGCTGGTCGTCGTGGTCTTGCCATGGGTGCCGGCGATGGCGATGCCGTAGCGAAAGCGCATCAGCTCGGCGAGCATTTCCGCGCGTCGCACCACCGGGATGCGGTGGGCGTGGGCGTAGACGATCTCCGGGTTGTCGGCCCTGACCGCGGTCGAGCAGACCACGACGTCGGCGCCGACGGTGTTGGCCGCATCGTGGCCCAGGAAAATCTTCGCACCCAGATCGGCCAGTCGCTGAGTCGCGCCGCTGCTCTTGAGATCGGTGCCCGAAACCGCGTACCCGAGATTGATCAACACCTCGGCGATGCCGGCCATGCCGGAACCGCCGATGCCGAGCATGTGCACGCGCCGCACGCGGCGCATGCGCGCGGCGGGAGACGGCTGCGTGTTGCCAGTGATATCGGCGGCTACCACGCCTGGCCTCCCGCGCTCAGCACTTCATGGGCGATCTCGCGCGTCGCCCGCGGCCAAGCTTTGGAGCGTGCGATCTCGGCCATGCGCAGCAGCGCGACACGGTCCGACAGCAGGTCGCGCAGCAGCGCGGCTAGCTTCTCGCGGTCAAGCTCGCGCTCCTGCACCAGCACCGCGGCGCCTTCATCCGACAGATGCCGCGCGTTGTGGGTCTGGTGATCGTCAACGGCAAACGGGAAAGGCACGAGTACCGAGGCGCAACCCGCCGCGCACAGCTCGGCGACGGTCGAAGCACCGGCGCGGCACACCACCAGATCGGCCCAGCCGTAGGCCGAGGGCATGTCGTCGATGAAGCTTTCGATGCGCGCCATCACGCCGGCCTGCGCATAGGCCGCGCGCGCAATCTCGTAGGTGCGCCCGGCCTGGTGACGGATCTGCGGACGCGCTGTCTCCGGCAGCAGGGCGAGAGCGGCGGGCACCAGTTCGTTGAGCGCGCGCGCGCCCTGGCTGCCGCCCAGAATCAGCAGACGCGGCGGGCCCCGGTGACCCGCCTCGCGCTCCGCCGGCGCCGGCAGTTCCGCGATCGCCGCGCGCACCGGATTGCCCACCGTGGTGGCGTTGCGGAAGGTCTCGGGAAACGCTTCGAGCACGCGGTTGGCCAGCAGCGCCAGGCAGCGGTTGGTCAGCCCCGGCGCGGCGTTCTGCTCGTGCACCACCAGCGGCACGCGCATCAGCTTCGCCGCCACGCCGCCGGGGCCCGCGGCGAATCCGCCCATGCCCAGCACCACGTCCGGACGCAGGCGTCTGAGGATCGCCATCGCCTGGCGCAGGCTGCGCCACAGCAGCATCGGCGCACTGAAGGCAACGCGCCAGCCCTTGCCGCGCAGGCCGCGAATGTCGATCGCCTCGAGCACGAAACCTTGCGGAATCACCGTGCGCGCTTCGAACGAATCCGGCGCGCCCATCCACACCACGTCGTGGCCGCCGGCACGCAGCTCGTGCGCCACGGCGAGCGCCGGGAACACGTGCCCGCCGGTGCCGCCGGCCATGACGACAATTCTCACGCGCCACCTGCGGTAGCGATCGACAGCGATACGCGTGCGTGAGAATGGCGCCCTTGCCCGCACCCGCCTGCGGCCGGCCGGCGGCCGGCCGCAAGACACCGTGGCGAGGTCGCTACCTTCATTTCCGCTGCCCGTCCTTGGAAGCCATCAGCCGGTTTTCGTAGTCCACGCGCAGGATCAGCGCGAGCATCACCAGCACGCAGATCAGCGAAGCGCCGCCATAGCTGATCAGGGGCAGGGTCAGTCCCTTGGTCGGTAGCGCACCCATGTTCACGCCCATGTTGATCAGCGCCTGCAGGCCGAGCCAGCTCGACAGCCCGTAACACACGTAGGCCTTGAAGCGTTCGCCCGCGGCCTCGGCCACGCTGCCGATGACAAAGCCGCGCCACACCACCAGGCCGAACAGGCTGATCAGCACGAACACGCCGACCAGCCCGAACTCCTCGGCGAGGATCGCGAAGATGAAATCGGTGTGCATCTCCGGCAGGTACAGCAGCTTCTGGATGCTGTTGCCCAGGCCGACGCCGATCCACTCGCCGCGCCCCACCGCGATCAGCGAATTGGCGAGCTGCCAGCCGCCGTGATCGATGTCGCCGAACGGATCGCGAAAGCTGAGCATGCGGCGCACGCGGTAGGCCTCCGCGAAGGCCACCGCGACCATCGCGCTGCCGCCGACCAGCATCAGCACCAGCAGATGCCACAGCCGAGCACCGCCCAGAAACAGCATGACGAAGGCGACCACCATCAGAATCACGGTGGCGCCGAAATCCGGCTCCAGGATCAGCAGGCCGCCGGCCAGCAGCAGCGGCAGGAAGGGCATCAGCAGACCGCCCCAAAGGTGTTGCAGACGCGCCTGCCGGCGCACGATGTAGCCTGCCAGATAGACGATCAGCGCCAGCCGCGCCAGCTCCGAAGGCTGCACCCGCAGCACCTTGAAATCGATCCATCGCCGCGCCGCGTTGACCTTGATGCCGATTCCTGGAATCAGCACCAGTACCAGCAGGCCGATGGCGACGAAGGCGATCAGCCCGCTGCGGCGCTCCCACACGTGCATCGGCACCAGATAGGCGCCGAAGGCCGCGATGCCGCCGACGCCGACGAACAGCAGCTGGCGCCAGAAATAATGGAAGGGCGCGCCGGTCATCTTCTCGGCCTGCGCCACCGAGGCCGACGCCACCATCACCAGCCCCCAGGCCAGGAGCAGGGCGATGCCGGTGCACAGTGGGCCGTCGAGCCCCACGCGCGCCCGCGGCATCGGCAGTGAAAACCAGGTGATCCTGGCAAGCGACATCATGCGAGCGCGCTCACGGCGGCGGCGAAATGCTGACCGCGTTCGATGTAGTTCTTGAACTGGTCCAGGCTCGCGCAGGCGGGAGAGAGCAGCACCCGATCGCCGGCCCGCGCCAGCGTCGCCGCGCGCCGGACCGCGGCCTCCAGATCGGTTTCGCGATACACCGGGAGGGCGCCGAAGATCGCGTCTTCGATCGCGCGGGCGTCCGCTCCGAACAGCACGGCGGCGCGGCCCTTGTCGGCGAGCGGCCGGATGAGCGGAGCGAAATCCTGGTTCTTGCCTTGTCCGCCGCCCAGCCACACCAGCGGCGGCGGCAGGCCATGCAGCGCCGCCAGCGCGGCGCCGACATTGGTGGCCTTGGAATCATCGAGATAGACCACGCCGCGACGCTCGGTGACGAAGGCGCAGCGATGCGGCAATCCCTTGAAGGCGCGCAGCGCCTGCGCACTCGCATCGCGCGGGATTCCCGCGGCATCGGCAAGCGCAATCGCAGCCAGGGCATTGGCGCGGTTGTGCAGGCCCTGGATCTTCAACTCGGCGGCGTCGAACAAAACCTCGCTTTCATCGGCGGATACGCGCTTCACGAGATGTTGGCCGCCGGCCACTTCGATGGTTCCGTAGTCGCCGTCCTGTATCGGCGGCGTCAAGCCGAAACTCACGAACGTCCGCGGCGCGCAGGACATCACCTGCGCGTCGTCGCGGTTGACCACCGCGATTTCGCAGTGCGCAAAGATGCCGGCCTTGATCCGCGCGTAGCGCTGCAGGCTGCCGTGGCGATCGAGATGATCCTGCGACAGGTTGAGATACGCCGCGGCGCGCAGCTTCAGTGACCGCGTGGTTTCAAGCTGGAAGCTCGACAACTCCAGCACATAAAGCTGCACATCGTCCGCCAGCAGCTCGAGCGCCGGCGTGCCGAGATTGCCGCCGACCGCCACGCGCACACCCGCCGCCCTGGCCATATCGCCAACCAGAGTGGTCACCGTGCTCTTGCCGTTGGAGCCGGTGATGCCGATCACCGGCGCGTTCGCCGTGCGCGCGAACAGTTCGACGTCGCCGATCACCGGCACGCCCGCCGCCATCAGTTCCCGTACCAGCGGCTCGTCCAGCGAAACGCCGGGCGACACGATGGCCTCGGCGAACTGCGCCAGCGGCCGTGGCGCATCCAGGCCGCTCAAGTGGAATGCGACATCGGGAAATTCCGCGCGCAGGGCGTCGACGCCCGCAGGGGCGGGCCGCGAATCGGTGACCACCAGTTGTGCGCCGCGCGCGGCCAGATAGCGCAGCGCCGACACGCCCGACAGCCCGAGCCCGACGATCAACAAGCGTTGATCGCGATAGCAAGCGGTGGCGACGGGATCGTTCATGCGCTAGCGGATCTTCAAGGTCGACAGACCGATCAGCACCAGGATCAGCGTCACGATCCAGAAGCGCACGATGATCCGCGGCTCAGGCCAACCTTTTAGTTCGTAGTGGTGATGCAGCGGCGCCATGCGGAAGATGCGCTTGCCGCCGGAGTACTTGAAGTAGCCGACCTGGAGCATCACCGACAGCGTCTCGGCGACGAACACCCCGCCCATGATCACCAGCACCAGCTCCTGGCGCACCAGCACCGCGACCACGCCCAGCGCCGCGCCCAGGGCCAGCGCGCCGACGTCGCCCATGAAGACTTGCGCCGGATACGCGTTGAACCACAAAAAGCCCAGGCCCGCGCCGCCGATGGCGGTGCAGAAGATCGCCAGCTCGCCGACGCCGGCGATGTAGGGGATGCCCAGATAACCGGCGATCTTGACGTTGCCGGTGCAGTAGGCGAACACCGCGAGCGCCGAGGCGACGAGCACGCAGGGCATGATCGCCAGGCCGTCGAGGCCGTCGGTGAGATTGACCGCGTTGCTGGTGCCCACGATCACCAGGTACGACCAGAGAATGAAGAACGCGCCCAGCGGCAGCGCCACGTCCTTGAACACCGGCACGATCAGCATCGTCTCGTAGGGCGTCTTCGCGGTGAGATAGATCGCCAGCGAGGTGCCGAAACCCGCGAGCGACAACCAAAAATATTTCTGCCGCGCGGTGAGCCCCAGGTTGCGGCGATGCTTGATCTTGATGTAGTCGTCGGCGAAGCCCACCAGTCCGAAAGACAGCGTCACGATCAGGGCGAACCAGACGAAGCGGTTGGAAAGATCCGACCACAGCAGCGTCGACACGCCGATGGCGGCGATGATCAGCACCCCGCCCATGGTCGGCGTGCCGGTCTTGGCCTGGTGCGACTTGGGGCCGACGTCGCGGATCACCTGGCCGAACTTGAAGTCGTGCAGCTTGCGGATCATCCACGGGCCGAAGGCGAACGAAAAAATCAGCGCGGTGAGCACGCCGAGGATCGAACGCGTCGTGAGATAACCGAACACGTTGAACGCGCTGATGTGCGGCTTCAGAAGTTCGGCCAGGTGATACAGCATGTTTAGTGATCTCCCCCACGCGCGCCGCCGGTGAGCGCGGCGACCACGGTGTCCATGCCGGCCGAACGCGATCCCTTGACCAGCAGGCTCACCTGCGGCGCGGACGCGGCGGCGAGTTCTCGATCGAGTGCCGCCACCAGGGCGGCGGTGTCGTTGAAAATCCTTGCCGCGCTGCCGAATCCTTTGGCGTAGTGCTCGGCCATCGGGCCTTGCGCGAACAGCCGGTCAATGCCCAGCTCACGCGCATCGCGACCCGCGGCCTGATGCAGCGACGCGGCGGCGGCGCCGAGTTCCGCCATGCCGCCGAGCACCGCCCAGCGCTCGCCGGATTGCGCGGCCAGCAGCGCAAGGCCCGCGGACAGCGAGGTCGGATTGGCGTTGTAGCTGTCATCGATCAGGCGCGCGCCATGCACGCTGGTCCGCCAGCTCACACGGCCGGCAGCGGCCTCGACGCGCGCAATGCCGGCGGCGATGGCTGCGAGATCCATGTTCAATGCGAGTCCGCAAGCGGCGGCGGCCAGCGCATTGGCGATGTTGTGACGGCCGGCCAAAGGCAGCTCGACCTCGATGCGGCCGTCGGGCGTCACCAGATCGAAGCGCCAGCCGTCGCGGCCATCGGCGAAAGTCATGGTCAGCGGATTTTCCGCGCGCACGTCGGCGCCGCCATTCATGCCGAATTGCAGCCGCGTCGCCGCGCCGGCCATGTCGCGCCACAATCCCGCGTAAGCGTCGTCGGCATTGATCACCGCCGTGCCGCGCGCGCCGAGGGCAGCGAACAGCTCGCCCTTGGCCGCCGCCACATTGTCACGCGAGCCGAAGCCCTCCAGATGCGCGTCGCCGGCCTGGGTGACGACGCCGACATCGGGCTTTGCCAAAGCGGCCAGCTGCGCGATCTCGCCGACATGGTTGGCGCCCATTTCGATCACCGCCGTCCGATGCTCGGCGCGCAGACGCGCCAGCGTGAGCGGGACACCGATGTGGTTGTTGAGGTTGCCCTCGGTGGCGAGCACCGGACCCCGCGCCGCTACGATGGCCGCGAGCAGTTGCTTGGTGGTGGTCTTGCCGTTGCTGCCGGTGACGCCGATCAGCGGCGTTTCGAAATCGCCGCGCCAGGCGCTGGCGTAGTGCTGCAGACCGTCGAGGGTGTCGTCGACGAGCAGCTGTGGCAGTTCCGATTCGACCTGCCGCGACACCAGCGCGCCGGCCGCGCCCAGGCTGGCGGCGCGGCGCAGGAAGTCGTGGCCGTCGAAGCGTGTCCCGACCAGGGCGACGAACAGATCGCCGCGCCGCAGCTGGCGGGTATCGCTGATCACGCGCTGGAACGGCGCGTCGCCGCCGATGTGCCGGGCGCCGATCCGCTGCGCGGCCGCGGCGAGCGTCTCCATGATCGGCGCACTCATGTCGCGCTCTCCAGCAGCGAGGCGACGAAAACGCGGTCGGAAAAAGCACGGCGCTGGTCACCGACGATCTGCGTGTCCTCGTGCCCCTTGCCGGCGACGACGACGCTGTCATCGGGTCGCGCTTGGCTGACAGCGAAGCGGATGGCATCGCCACGATCGTGGATCACGCGATGCGGGGTGCCGGCCGGCAGGCCCGAGAGAATCTCCTCGACGATCGCAGCCGGCGATTCGCTGCGCGGGTTGTCGTCGGTGACGATCAGCGTGTCGGCTTGAGCGGCGGCGGCTGCGCCCATCAATGGCCGCTTGCCGCGATCACGATCGCCGCCGCAACCGAACACGCACCACAGCTTGCCGGCGGTGTGCTCGCGTACCGCCTTGAGAATCTGCTCCAGCGCCTGCGGCGTATGCGCGTAGTCCACCACCACCAGCGGTACAGCCCCGTTCCCACGGAAAGCTTCGATGCGGCCGGGCACGGTGTGCAGCTGGCAGAGCGCGTTGGCGACGTCGTCCAGGGAGACGTCGGCGGCCAGCAGGGCCGCCGCCACCGCCATCAGGTTGTAGGCGTTGAAACGCCCGAGCAGTCGGGTGCGCACCTGCACCGTGCCGTGGTGCGTCTCCAGTGTCAGCGACAAGCCCTGCTGATGCAGACCCAGGCCGCGGCCGATGACGAAGCGCGGCGTCGACGCCGGCGCGCCCTCCAGCCCATAGGCGATCAGACGCGTCGATGCCATCGGCGCCAGATCACGCAGCCATTGCTGGCCGAAAGAATCGTCGCGATTGAGGATCAGCGCGCGGCCGTCGTCGGCGTCGAACAGGCGGCGCTTGGCGGCGGCGTAGCGCTCAATCGTGCCGTGATAGTCAAGATGATCGCGCTGCACGTTGGTCAGCGCGGCGGCGGCGAAGCGCAGCCCGCCGACACGGTTCTGGTCGAGCGCATGCGACGACACTTCCATCGCCACGGCGGTGCAACCGTCATCGATGCGGTCCGCGAGCCAGGCCTGCAGCGACACTGGATCGGGCGTGGTGTGCGTGGACGGCGAGAGCGCGCCAACGCGTCCCTGGCCGATGGTGCCGAGGTAGGCGCAAGGCCGGTCGAGGGTTTCGAAAGCCTGCGCCAGCAGATGCGCCGTGGACGTTTTGCCGTCGGTGCCGGTGACGCCAAACACGAATGCCCTGGACGATGGCTCGCCGAAAAAACGCGCGGCGATGGCGCCGACCTGCTGCGACAGCTGCGGCACCGCGAACGCCGGCAGCGCGGTGACCGGCGGCGCCAGGCCCGGCACCGGTTCCCAGGCGATCGCGACCGCGCCGCGATCGACCGCCTGCTGCAGGTGTTCGAGCCCATGAGCGGCGCTGCCCTGCACCGCGAGGAACAGATCGCCGGGGACCACGCGCCGCGAATCCAGCGCCAGGCCGCTGATCCGGAGATCCGGCGGCGACGCCTGCAAGCCGACGAACAGCGGCGCCAGCGCTTGAGGAACGCGCGCGCTCAAGGGCGGCTCCTGACCGGGATCGCGGCCGCCGTGGCAGGCCCGGCCGCCACGGCGATCGAGCGAACGGGCGGATTTGCCGGCACCACAGGCGTCGCCGGCAGGGGCAGCAGGTTGAGCGGATCAGGATCATCCGGCGGGATCTGCAGCAGCCGCAGCGCGCCCTGCAGCACGGTCGAGAACACCGGTGCCGCGACCAGGCCGCCGTAGTAGGCCTCCGACCCCGGCTCGTCGATCAGCACCAGGCCGATCAGGCGCGGATGATCGGCCGGCACCATGCCGATGAAGGCCGACTGGTAGCGCTTGTCGGCGTATCCGCCGGTCTCGGCGACCTTGTGCACGGTGCCGGTCTTGCCGGCGATGCGGTAGCCGGGGATCGACGCGCGGATCGCAGTGCCCTCGCGCGAGACCACGCCCTGCATCATCCGCCGCAGCTCGCGCGCGGTCGCCACCGACACGGTGCGTTGCGGCGGCGGCGGGTCGGGGTCTGCGATCAGGTGCAACTGCGGCATCAGCCCGTCGTTGGCGATCGAGGCGTAGGCGCGGATCATGTGCAGCGCCGTCACCGACAGGCCGTAGCCGTACGAGGCGGTGGCGGTGGCGATCTGGCCCCACTCGTTCCAGTTGCGCAGCAGCGGCGCGGCCTCGCCGGGGAAGCCGGCGTGCACCGGGTCGCCGAGACCGAACTTCTGATACCCGGCCCAGACTTTCTCCGCGCCCATGCTCAGCCCGACCTTGGCGGCGCCGACATTGGACGACTTGGTGAGGATCATCGCCAGATCCATGTCGCCGTGCGGATGCACGTCGCGCACGGTGAGCGCGCCGACTTTCCACCAGCCGGGGCCGGTGTCGATGTGGTCGGACGGCTGGAAAGAGCCGGTTTCGATCGCCTGCGCCATCAGCAGCGGCTTGATGGTGGAGCCGGGTTCGAAAGTGTCGATGATGCCGCGGTTGCGCACCGCGCCGGGGCGGCGCTCGTCCGGGTTGTTGGGGTTGAATCCGGGCTGGCTGGCCATCGCCAGGATCTCGCCGCTGCGGGCGTCGGCCACCACCACCAGGCCGCCCTTGGCCTGGTACTTGGCGACCGCGTTCTTCAGTTCGCGATAGGCCAGGTACTGCAGGCGCAGATCGATGGTCAGCGCCAGGTCTTCGCCCGGTTGCGCGGGCTGGGCATCTTCGGTGTCTTCGACGATGTGGCCGCGGGCATCGCGGATCACGCGGCGGCGGCCGGGCTTGCCGGTGAGCGGCGCGTCGAGCGCAGCCTCCATGCCCTCCTGCCCGCGTCCGTCCAGATTAGTGAAGCCGACCACCTGGCCGGCGACTTCACCGGCCGGGTAGTAGCGCCGGTACTCGCGCTGGGCGAACACGCCCGGTGCCTTGACGGCGATGACGCGCTTGGCATCGTCCGGGCTCATCTGCCGCTGCAGGTAGACGAACTGCTTGCCGGAGCGCTGGGTGAGATAGGCGCTCAGGTCCTGCGGCTTGAGCCCGAGCACGCGCGCCACGGCCTGCAGGTGCTCGGGCGAGGCCAGCAAGGCGTTGGGTTCGGACCACACCGAGTCCACCGGTGCCGACAGCGCCAGCGGTTCACCGCGACGGTCGCGGATGGCGCCGCGATGGCCTTCCAGAACAACCGTGCGCACGTGGCGCTTGCTGCCTTCGCGTGCCAGAAAATCGTTTTCGAAGACCTGCAGTTCGAAGGCGCGGCCGAACACCGCCACCGCGGCGCTGGCGAGCAGGCCGAGCACCAGCCAGCGCCGCCAGGTCGGCACCGCCTGCACCTTGTACGGCCGCTGCGGGCGCGCAGCCTCAAGCTTCTTCTGCGGGGTCTTGTACAGCGCGGCGCTGGGACGCTGGCCTGGTCGCTGCTCTCTCACGGCGGTTTCTCGCCGCTGCCCGCGGCCGGCTTGACGACCACGTAATCGCGCGGCTCCGACATGCCCAGCTCGTTGCGCGCTAGGGTCTCGATGCGCGCGTGATGCGCCAGCGCCGCGTCTTCCAGCTGCAACTGCGACCACTCCATCTCCAGCCGGTCATGCTCCAGACGCAGGCGTTCGATCTGCGTGGTCAGCAGGCGGTTTTCGTGCTTGACGCGCACTACGGCCAGCGCCATCAGCAAGGTGATTCCGCCGAGCAGCAGCGGCAGGGCAAGACCCCGGCGCGAGAAGGCCTGGCGAAGGTTCAGGCCCGGCAGTGGTTCGTTCAAGACACGCGCTCCGCTACCCGCAAAACCGCGCTGCGCGCGCGCGGATTCTCGGCGCACTCGGCGCCGCCGGGAAACGCGCGGCCGACTCGGCGCAGCACCGGCCCGGAAGCCGAGGTGCCGGTGTCGTGCGCATCGCGCATGAAGCGCTTGACGATGCGGTCTTCCAGCGAATGGAAGCTGATCACCACCAGCCGTCCGCCCGGCGCCAGCACTTTTGCCGCGGCCTGCAGGGCCTGCGCAAGCACGTCCAGCTCGCGGTTGATGAAGATGCGGATCGCCTGGAAGCTGCGCGTGGCGGGATGGATCTTCTGCCGCGGGCCGTGCAGGGCGCGGGCGATGATGTCGGCGAGCTGCGCGGTGCGGGTGATGGGCGTCTGCTCGCGGGTCTCGACGATGCGCCGGGCAATGCGCCGGCTGGCGCGCTCCTCGCCGTACTGGAACAGCACGTCGGCGATCTCGCTATCCTTGGCACGCGCGATCCAGGCCGATGCCGGCTCGCCGGCAGCGGGGTTCATGCGCATGTCGAGGGGACCGTCACGCAAAAAGGAGAAGCCGCGCTCGGCGTCGTCGAACTGCGGCGAAGACACGCCCAGGTCGAGTAATACGCCGCTGACTCGATCCACTACATCCAGCTCGACGGCCAGCGCGCCCAGCTCGGAAAAATTGCGGTGGTGGATGCGGAAATTCGGCTGCGCGCCGAAGCGCTGCCGCGCGGCGTCGCAGGCCGCGGGATCCTGATCCAACGCATGCAGAAAACCGCGTCCGGCGAGAGCGTCGAGGATCGCCGCGCTGTGTCCGCCGCGGCCGAAAGTCCCGTCGATGATCACTGCATCGTCTGCGTTTTGTACCGACAGACCGGCCAGCGCTTCATCGAGCATCACCGGGCGGTGCAGATCGGTCACGGCTGGCTCAGGACGGGATGGGGCGACGGTGCCGCGACGCGCGACGGTGATGGGAGCCAAGGCGAGCATTGGCGATCACCGCTTGATCAGCTTGAGTGCCTGTTTCAGGCGCTCGGGTTCTGCGCGGCGGGCGTGGTAGCGCGCCTCATCCCAGATGTCGAAGCGGTTGATCTGGCCTTCGGCGACGACCCGGCCGTTGGAGAGCTTGGCTTCATCACGCAACCACTGCGGCAACACGATGCGCCCCTGCCCGTCGAGATCGACCGAAACCGAGCGGCCGAAGATTTCCTGCTTGAGCAACTCAGCCTGCTCGCTGTCCTCCAGCGCCCGGATCTGGTCCGCCAGCAGCGCGAATTCCGCGGCCGAGTAGACCTCCAGATGCGGCTTGTCGTCGTGCGAGAAGGGGGTGAGATAGAGCGGGCCGCCCTCGGTTTTGGCGAGCGTATGCCGAAACGAGGCCGGGACCGCGATGCGGCCCTTGTCGTCCAGCGATACGGCATACCAACCTGCGAACACCGGGGCACTCACTTTAAGCCGACAGGGCTTCGACCGATCGAGAGACCTTGGGATTTCCCCACTTCTCCCCACTAGCCGCCACTATATTCCACCAGTCGCCCCGTCGCAACCGAAAATGCAGATGAAACAATGGCTTGCGGAAGAGCTTCTCGATCTGTCGATAAGAAGAAAAGAAACAGTCACTTAGGCCGGGTTGTTAAAGTGGGATCAGAGCGGGCGGACAAACGAAAGATGGCGCCCGGAGGCGCCATCGAAAATAAAAAACGAGTCGGCCTGTAAGCCGGGTTCTGTCCGAGACCTTGCGGTCCTTGAACAACCATTCCTCTAGGCCTTGCGTCGCCGCAAGGCTCCAGCAGCCTACCCGGTGAGCGCGCGGACCACGCGTCGCGGCCTTGCGGCCGCATCCCACCCTATTTGGCCTTGCTCCGAACGGGGTTTGCCGTGCCGGTCCATTGCTGGACTCGCGGTGCGCTCTTACCGCACCGTTTCACCCTTGCCTGATCTGTGTTGCCACAGCCATCGGCGGTTTGCTCTCTGTTGCACTTTCCGTAGGCTCGCGCCTCCCAGGCGTTACCTGGCGTTCTGCCCTGCGGAGCCCGGACTTTCCTCCCCCATGACCCCACCTCGACATTTGCAAGCAAACGCCGGGGGCCGGGATAGCATGGCGGCGGTTGTTCGGCCGACTCGGTGCGGAGTTTACTCCGCGGCGGTCCTGCCCATCTCCAGCGCCAGGGCATAGAGCTCGCTCTTGCGGCCGCCGCCGAGTTCGGCGGCCACCCGCGCCGCCTTGCTTGGCGACAGTTCGCGCAGCAATACCCGCAGCAGCCGTTGATGTTCCATGCGGCCGGCATCAGCCGCCGCCGCGCCTTCAACGACCAAAACGAATTCGCCGCGGCAGCGGTTGGCGTCCGCCGCCAGCCA
Source organism: uncultured Hydrocarboniphaga sp. (assembly GCA_964246995.1). Classification (GTDB taxonomy): domain Bacteria; phylum Pseudomonadota; class Gammaproteobacteria; order Nevskiales; family Nevskiaceae; genus Hydrocarboniphaga. The sequence continues at coordinate 2,036 of CAXTSJ010000031.1, read as the reverse complement.
GACCAGCAATTCGGCCGCGGGCAGCAGCACGCTCTGCTCGAAGCGCTTGGTGATCTCGCGCGCCAGGCACACGCGACGCTGCGCGCCGAACACTGCGACCAAATCCTCCAGGGTTTCAGCGATGCGATGGCTGGATTCGTACAGGATCAAGGTCTGGCTCTGCGCTCCCAACTGCCGCAGGCGCTCGCGCCTGGCGACGGACTTGGCCGGCAGGAAGCCGGCGAAGCAGAAAGCGTCCGTAGGCAAGCCGGCGAGAGACAGCGCGGCGATCGCGGCGCAGGGGCCGGGCACGGCGATCACCGGCAGGCCCGCGTCGCGCACAGCCCGCACCAGCGGAAACCCGGGATCGGAAACCAGCGGCGTGCCGGCGTCGGACACGAGGGCCAGGCTCGTGCCCTGCCGCAGCAGCGCGACGAGTTCGTCGACGATTCTGGTTTCGTTGTGCTCGTGCAGCGCCGACAGCGGCCGCTGGATGCCGAAGTGCGCCAGCAGCATGCCGGTGGTGCGCGTGTCCTCGGCGCAGATGCGATCGACGCTGCGCAACACGTCCTGAGCGCGGGGCGACAGGTCGCCCAGATTGCCGATGGGTGTCGCCACCACGTAAAGATGGCCCGGCTCGACGGCCGACAACGGAGCGTCGGTCATGACCGAGAGCGCGGCGCGCGCGAGGAGAAAGGGAATGGGTGCATGGCATACTTTAGCGATGCCAGCCCGTCTCCTGCTCATCGCGCTCTGTCTCCTCCCCTGGCTCGCCGGCGTTCCACGCATCGCCGCCGCTCAGTCCAGCCCTGGCGCAGACCGGGACCCTGAGCAGGTTCTTTCCGCCGCCGAGGCGGCCATCAACGGCGGCGATGATCGGCAGGCCGAGATGCTCATCAGCCGGCTGCCCCCTGGAACGCTGGGCCTGACGCAAACCACGCGCGCGCAGATCGTGCGCTCCACCATCGCCCTCAAGCGCGGTCAGTCGATGGCCGCCCTGCAGGCCCTGCCCTCGGGTTCCGAGCATGTGCCGCTATATGGCGAGCGTATCGAGGATCTGCGCGCGCGCGCCTTGTTCCAGCTCGGCGATCCGGTGGCCGCGGCGCGCGCCCTGGTCCAGCGCGAGCGTTATCTGCCGCCGTCCGACAGCCAGGCGCTGGCGGAAAACCGCGAGGGTCTCTGGCGCAACCTGCTGCGCGCACGCGCGATGCCGGACAACGACAATCGCGTGGCGATCCAGGACGAAGTCACCCGCGGCTGGCTGGAACTCGCATCCGAAGCTCACAAGGGTCAGGACGCGGGTTACGCGCAATGGCGTGCACGCCACCCAGGGCACCCGGCGTACAGCCGGGCAGTGGGTCTGGAATCGGCAGTGAGCGCCGCGAGTGCCGGCTACCGTAGCAACAGTGGCGCGCAGGCCGTGGCGCCGTCCAATGCGCCGAAATACCCGTCGCTCGGCGCGACGGCTCCGCTGCCCGCGGTTGCCAACGTACCCGTGGTTGCCGCCGGCCCGGGCAACGGCGTGGCACTGCTGGTCCCTCTGACCGGCCCCTACGCCGCCACCGGATCGGCGGTGCGCGACGGGTTTCTCAATGCCGCGCGCCAGGCGGCTCCCGGTGTACGCGTCTACGACACCGGCGCCGTCGCCGAACAGGCGGTGGCGGCCTACCAGAGCGCGCTTGCGGAGGGCGCGCGCGTCATCGTCGGGCCTCTGCAGAAAGACGCCGTGACGGCCCTGGCGCGTCTGGGGTCATCGGCGACGCCGGTGATCGCGCTCAACTGGCTGGACGCCGGCAGCGCGGCCCCGAGCAACTTCCTGCAGTTCGGCCTGGCGCCGGAGGACGAGGCGCGTGCTGCCGCCGAGCAGGCGGTCGCGCAGGGCAAGCAGCGCGCCGTTGCGCTGGTTCCGCGCAGCGACTGGGGCCGGCGCGTTGGAGCCGCCTTTGGCGATCATCTGCGTGAACTGGGCGGACAGGTCGTGGCCATCGAGCCTTACGAATCGGGTACGGTCGATCCGTCCAAGACCGTTAGCCGCCTGCTAGGCCTGGATTCCAGTC
>CAXTSJ010000030.1:0-39852 GCA_964246995.1 uncultured Hydrocarboniphaga sp. | reverse complement strand
CGCCAAAGCGGCGTGACTCACACCAATGAGCCTCCGGGAAAGCCGGGGCGGTTCAGTGCGCACCAGGTGCCTCCATGCCTTCCGTCATGTGATGGCTGTGATCCATGCCGCCGCTCTTGGGCTTGAGCACGTCCACCGGATCGAGCGTGGGCTTGGCGGGCTGTGCGCTGCTCGGCAGGCTGCGTCCGACGGCGCGGGTGAGTTCGGCGCGGGCGGTCCAGTAGTCGCGCACCGCTTCGATGTAGCCGGCGTAAGCCTCGTACTCCTGTTGCTTGGCGAGGATCACTTCGAAGATGCCGATCAGCATGTAGTTCTGCTGCTCCTGCGCACGCATCACGATGGCCTCACGAAGCGGGATCAGGGTGCTGCGATATTCCTCGGCCAGTGCCTTGGCGGCACCTACCTTTGCGCCCGCCAACTGGATTGCGTTCGACGCATCGAGCACGCGCTCATCGAGCTCAGCCTCGGACTGATCCAGCGCCGCCTGGATTGCCGCGCTGCGGCCGCCGCCCCAGTTGAACAAGGGCAGATCCAGCGACAGCGTCGGGCCAACATTGATCGACCCGTCGTAATCGCGTTCGCGCTCGACACCGATCTGGACGTTGTTGATCAGCCGCGTGCGCCGCATGAAGCCGTAACGATCGGCGATGCTTTGCGATCGCCGGCGCAGGCTGGCGACATCCAGACGGCTTTCGACACTGAGCTTTTGCAGCTCCTCGACGTCATCTTCCTGCGTCAAAGCTTCGGGCAGTCGCGCGTCGAGCGGCCAGGTGTTCTGTTCAGCGCTCAGGCCCATCAGGCGGTTCAACCGCGATCGCTTGCCCACCGCTTCGGCACGCGCTGAGATCGCGGCGAGCGTCGCGGTGCTGGCCGCCGCACGCTCCATCGCCAGTTCACGCGCGGCGATATTGCCGGCGTCGAAGAAGCGCTGCGCCAGATCGGCCGAGGCGCGCTGCGTCTTGGCCGCGGCATCGCGCATCTGCGCCAGCTGATCGGTGCCGACCGCCTCGAACCAGGCCACTTCCACATCCGCCGCCAGATCGAGCGCCGCGGCGCCGACGCCGAGCTTGGCCGCCTCGAACTGTGCCTGCGCGTAGTGTTTGTTGGCGGGCAGGAACAGCAGGTTGACGAAGTTGAAGGCGATGCCCAGCGTGAGCTGTGCGTAAGGCGCAGCGTCACCGGGCGACAAGCGCGCCGCCGACAACACCGGATTGGCGAGCCGGCCCGCCTCGTAAACCTCGGCAGCCGCAAGGCCCAGACTTGCGGCCTCGCGCCGCACTGCCGGATTGTTGACCAGCGCCAACTGCACCGCGCTGTCTGCCGTCACCGGCTGGCTCAACAGCTCGCGAGTAAACGCGGGCGCATCGGCCGGCTGCGGCACGGCGCGTCCGCGATCGGCCGCGTACTGCGCTGCCTGCGAACGGCCCCAGTCGGAGGCTACCGAGGCGCAGCCACCGAGCAGGCTCAGCACGAGCGCGCCGGACACCAATAATTTTGTGGGAAACACGAAACCTCCAAGCAAATCCTGAATCCGCGCGAACCGGATGAACATGGCAAGCGCAAGACGAGTGCGGGCGGGCGAGGCACAGCCGGCCTCGACGCGGCTTCAGATCAGGAAATACTGGGAGGTCGGAACGGGGTGGAAACGTGGGCGGCGACGGGCGTCGCGTGAGCGGATTCCGTGGCAGGCAGGGCACGCGAAAAAACAAGGGCGGGAGGCCGGCTCAGGCTCGCGCCCTGACAGGACAGATTGCAATGCCCTGCGCAGGAACAGCTGATATCGCAGGCGCAGATGGAAGCCAGGCCACCGGGCTTCTCGGCCTTCATCATGCCGCCGCTTTGCGCATCGCGGCCCATCGCATGGTGATGATGCATCGAGGCCGGCTGCTTCCCAGCGTGACGACACTGCACGTCCGCCACGCTTGCCACCGCCTGGGAGCACAGCATCCAGGCGAGCAGCACGGCGAACAGTGGTCGAAGGTTTCTCATCGCGGTGGGGGTTGTAGCCTGTCTGCAGACGCTGTGCAAACGACGAAGTTCCCAGCCTTTCCTCGCGACAATGTCCATGTGGTTTGGCGCACAGAGCTTATTGGCGCTTGACTCTTGACCATGGTCCAGCGTTTACAGTCCTGGCGACGACAAGAGAGAAATCTGGAATCGAGCATGCACAAACTCACCATCGGAAAAATTGCCACGCAGGCGGCGATGTCGATCGACACCATCCGCTACTACGAGCGCGCTGGCCTGATCGCGCCGCCGGAGCGCGGCGACTCGGGTTATCGCCAATACGACGGCGAGGTGGTGAAACGCTTGCAGTTCATCCGCCGTGCCAAGGACCTGGGTTTCACGCTCGCGGAGATCGCGGAGCTACTGACGCTGTCCTCGCAAGGTGAACGCGACATGGGCGCGATGAAGGACGCGGCGCAGGCCAAGCTGGCGACGGTCGAGAAAAAGATCTCCGAGCTGCTGCGGATTCGCGGCGGCCTCACGCAATTGGTCGCCGCCTGCCCCGGCCACGGCGCGCTCGCCGGCTGCCCCATCGTCAGCGCTTTGAACGAGGACCCGTCATGAGCAGTTGTTGCGACACAGACGCACCCGACAAGCTCGTTAGGTCCGAAAAGGATCCGGTTTGCGGCATGACGGTCAATCCCAAGCTGGCGCGATCTCATGCGCATCGGCACACCACGTACTACTTCTGCGGCCAGGGTTGCCTGACCAAGTTCGCAGCCGACCCCGACAAATATCTTTCGCCGACTGCGGTCGAGGCAGCGCCCGCGCCCGCTGGCGCGACATACACCTGTCCGATGCACCCGGAGATTCGTCAGGATGATCCCGGTGCCTGCCCCAAGTGCGGCATGGCGCTGGAACCGGAGATGCCGAGTCTGGACGGCGAGGACGACAATCCCGAGCTGCGCGATTTCACGCAGCGCTTCTGGTTCACCCTGCCCTTGTCGGCCGTGGTGCTGATGCTGGCGATGTTCGGGCATCAGCTCGGACTGATGAGCATGAGGGCGCAGTCCTGGGTGGAGTTGTTGCTGGCGACGCCGGTGGTGCTGTGGGCCGGTTGGCCGTTTGTCGAGCGCGGCGTGCAATCGGTGCTCAACCGCAGCCCGAACATGTTCACGCTGATCGGGCTGGGCGTGTCATCGGCGTATGTCTATAGCGTCATCGCCACGATTGCGCCCGGCCTGTTTCCCGCGGCTTTCACGGCGCACGGACGTGTGGGTGTTTACTTCGAAGCGGCCGCGGTGATCGTCTCGCTGACGCTGCTCGGCCAGATGCTGGAACTCAAGGCGCGCTCGCAGACCTCGGCCGCGATCCGGTCCCTGCTCAAGCTTTCGCCCAAGACGGCGCGGCGGCTGCGCGATGACGACAGCGAGGAGGACGTGCCGCTGGACCAGGTGCAGATCGGCGATCGCCTGCGCGTGCGGCCGGGCGAGACCGTGCCCACCGATGGCGAGGTGATGACGGGCGAAAGCCATGTCGACGAATCCATGCTCACCGGCGAGTCAACACCGGTGCTGCGCAAGCCGGGCGACGCGGTGATCGGCGCCACGCTCAACGGCCGCGGCGCGCTGGTGATCCGCGCAAACAAAATCGGCGCCGGTACGCTGCTCGCGCAGATCGTGCAGATGGTGGCGCAAGCGCAGCGCTCGCGTGCGCCGATGCAGCGCATGGCCGATGGCGTGAGCTTCTGGTTCGTGCTCGGCGTGATCGGCAGCGCGCTGGCGACGCTGTTGGTGTGGGGCGTGTTCGGCCCCGAGCCGTCCTGGGTTTACGGATTCATCAACGCAGTGGCGGTGCTGATCATCGCTTGCCCTTGCGCGCTCGGCCTGGCGACGCCGATGTCGATCATGGTGGCCACTGGCCGCGCCGCAAGCGCCGGCATCCTGTTCCGCGACGCCGCGGCGATCGAAACCTTGCGCCGCATCGACACCCTGGTCGTCGACAAGACCGGCACGCTCACGCAAGGCGCGCCGGCTTTCCACAGCGTCGAAGCGCTCGATGACATCAGCCGCGAACGGGTGCTGCAACTCGCCGCGAGTCTCGATCAAGGCAGCGAGCATCCGCTGGCGCAAGCGATCGTGGCCGAGGCGCGTCGGCAGAGCCTGGAGCTGTCGATGGCGAGCGGCTTCGAGTCCGTCACCGGGCTCGGTGTTCGCGGTGTCGTCGACGGTCGACAAGTCGCGCTCGGCAACGACGCGCTGATGCGAGAGACCGGCGCCGATACGGCGGCGGTGACCAAGGCCGCCGAGACGCTGCGCGGCGAAGGCGCGAGCGTGATGTTCCTTGCCATCGACGCGCGACTCGCCGGAATGGTCAGCGTCGCCGATCCGATCAAGACCTCCAGCGCCGCAGCGCTCAAGACTCTGCGCGATCTCGGCATCCACATCGTCGTGGCCAGCGGTGATGCCCACACCACCGTCAAGGCCGTCGCAGCGAGGCTCGGCATCGACGAGTTTCATAGTGAAGTCCGGCCGGAGGCGAAATCCAAACTCGTCGCCGATTTCCAGGCCCGGGGACGCAGAGTCGCCATGGCCGGCGACGGCATCAACGATGCGCCCGCGCTGGCGCTCGCCGACGTCGGCATCGCCATGGGCACCGGCACCGACGTGGCGATGCACAGCGCGCACATCACCCTGGTGAAAGGCGATCTGCTCGGCATCGCCCGCGCCATCGACATCTCGCAATCCACCGTGCGCAACATGAAGCAGAACCTCGGCTTCGCCCTGCTCTACAACGGTCTGGGCGTACCGATCGCGGCGGGCGTGCTGTATCCGTTCACCGGCCTGCTGTTGTCGCCGATGATCGCGGCGCTGGCGATGAGCCTGAGTTCGCTGTCCGTGGTGAGCAATGCGCTGCGGCTACGCGCGGGGACAAGCCAAGCCATTACCGAGTGAGCGGGCCGACAGGTGCGCAAGCCGTGCGACTCAGCGCTCGCGCTGATGATGGCGGTCGGGAAAAGTGCGCTTGCGAATGTTCGATCGCGGCGTGATCCTCCGGTGGGCAGGCCAGGGGCGCGCGGCGTCCAGGTCCGTGGTCATCGTCGTGACCCGGCGCGTACCCTGGAGACGGTCGCTCATGGGCTATGCACTTCCTTCGGAACCGCATGGTTGCCGACCTCGCGCTTGGGCCGCCAGGCCATGCGATACAAACCCGGCAGCACCAGCAAGGTGAGCAAGGTCGAGGAGAGGATGCCACCGATGACGACGGTGGCCAGCGGACGCTGCACTTCCGCCCCGGTGCCGGTGTTGAGCGCCATCGGCAGAAAACCAAGCGCGGCGACCATCGCCACCATCAGGATCGGTCGCAGGCGCAGTAGCGCGCCCTCGCGGATCGCGGCGTCGATATCCACTCCATGATCCAAACGATCGCGGATCGCCGAGACCAGCACCACACCGGTCAGCACCGCGACACCCGACAGCGTGATGAATCCGACGCCCGCGGTGATCGACAGCGGAATATCGCGCAGCAGCAGTGCGATCACGCCGCCGGTGAGCGCCAGCGGCACACCGCTGAAGACCAGCGCCGCGTCCCTGGCCGAGCCGAAAGTCATCATCAGCAGGGCGAAGATCATCAACAGCGTCACCGGCGTCAGAACGCCGAGCCTTTGCGAGGCCGATTGCAGTTGTTCGAACGTGCCGCCGTATTCGATGTAGTAGCCCGGTGGCAGCTTCAAACCGGCTTCGAGCTGGGTCCGCACGTCGGCGACAAAGCCGCCGAGGTCGCGCGCGCCGGCATTGGCGGTGACGACGACGCGCCGCTTGCCGTTCTCGCGGCTGATCTGGTTGGCGCCATTGGCGAGGCTGATCGTCGCCACCTCCTGCAGCGGCACGCTGCCGCCGCCGGGCAGCGGGATCGGCAGACGATCCAGCGCCGCCGGATTGCTGCGCAGGTCTTCCGGCAGGCGCACGACCACGTCGAAACGCGCATCACCCTCGAAGATCTGGCCGACACTGGTGCCTCCCACGGCGGTGGCGACCATGTCCTGCACCACGCCGGTATCCAGCCCGTACCGCGCCAGCGCTTCGAGTCGGGGTTGCACGGTGAGCGTCGGCAGGCCGGACGTGGCCTCGGCCTTGACGCCTTCGGCCCCGGGCACTTTGCGCACGATGGCGGCGGCCTGCTGCGACAGCCGCGTGAGGGTGTCGAAGTCATCGCCGTAAACCTTCACCGCGAGCGCCGCGCGCACGCCGGCAATCAGCTCGTTGAAGCGCATCTCGATCGGCTGGCTGAACTCGTAGAGCATGCCCGGCACGGTGGCGAGCGCGGCGTCGATCTCGCTCAACAACTGCGCCTTGCTCTTGCGGGGGTCGGGCCACGCCTTGCGCGGTTTGAGCATGAAGAAGGTGTCGGTCTCGCCGGGTGACATCGGGTCGGTGGCGGCGTCGTTGGTGCCGGTGCGGGTGAACAGGCGCTGGGCTTCGGGGATTTTTACCAGCGTGCGGTTGAGCACGCTCTGCATGCGCTCGGCCTGCTCGATGCCAATGCCAGGGATGCGATTGACCAGCACCACCACGTCGCCCTCGTTCAACTGCGGGATGAACTCCGATCCCATGCGCGTGGCGAGCACGCCGCAAAGCGCGACGAAGGCGGCGGCGCCGATGGCAATGGGGATACGCAGGCGCATCACCGATTCCAATACCGGCACGTAGAGGCGCTTGGCGCCGCGCACGATCCAGTTGTCTTTTTCTTCAATGCGGCCACGCAGCAACAGCGCCACCGCGGCCGGCACAAAGGTGAGCGAGAGCACCAGGGCGGAAAGCAAGGCCATGATCACGGTGAGCGCCATCGGCTTGAACATCTTGCCTTCCACGCCGGTGAGCGCCAACAGCGGCAGGTTGACCAGGATCACCACCAGCACGCTGACCAGGCTGGGCGTGAACACTTCGCGCGTCGCCGCATGGACCGTGTGGAAGCGTTCGTCGACGGTCAGCAGGCGCCCCAGATGATGCTGCCGGCCCGCCAGCCGCAGGATGCAGTTCTCGACGATGATCACCGCGCCATCGACGATCAGGCCAAAGTCCAGCGCGCCCAGCGACATCAGGTTGGCGCTGACACCACTCTCCACCATGCTCGTCATCAGCATCAGCATTGACAGCGGAATCACCATCGCCGTGAGCAGTGCCGCGCGCACATTGCCGAGCATCAGCAACAGCACCACCAGCACCAGGATCGCGCCTTCGAGAAGATTTTTCTGCACGGTATGGATGGTGAGATCCACCAGATCGGTGCGGTTGTAGACCGGCTGCGCGACGACGCCGGGTGGCAGGCGCTGGTTGATTTCCGCCAGCTTTGCGCTCACCGCGAGGCTGACCTTGCGGCTGTTTTCACCCACGCGCATGAAGGCGGTAGCCAGCACGGTCTGCTCATCACCCAGTTGCGCGGCGCCGACACGCAGCGGTTTGCCGATCGCGACGTCGGCAACATCGGAAACCCGCACCGGCACACCATTGCGGCTGGCGATGACGACGTTCTTCAAGCCATCGACGCCGGCCAGTTGTCCAGGCACGCGCACCAATTGTTGTTCGCCGTTGCTCTCGATATACCCGGCGCCACGGTTGGCGTTGTTGGCGGCAAGTGCGCGTTCGAGATCATCCAGCGACAGGCCGAAGGACAGCAGCCGTGCCGGATCGGGCAGCACATGAAACTGCTTGGTGTAACCGCCGATCGCATCGACCTCAGATACGCCCGCCACCTGCCGCAACTGCGGACGGATGACCCAGTCCTGCAAAGTGCGCAGATCGGTGGCGTCGTAGGCCGTGCCGTCCTCCTTGCGCGCATCGGGCCTGGCTTCGACCACGTACATGAAGATTTCGCCCAAGCCCGTCGCGGCCGGCCCCATCTCCAGTTCAATGTTGTCGGGCAGGCGCTCGCGTACGCTCTGCAAGCGTTCGTTCACTTGCTGGCGCGCGAAATAAAGATCGGTGCCGTCCTCGAAAACCACCGTGACCTGGGACAGACCGTATTTGGAGATCGAGCGGAAGTTCTTCAGCCCCGGCAATCCTCCCATGCCAGATTCAACCGCCACGGTGACGCGGCTTTCGGATTCGAGCGGGGTGTAGCCCGGCGCACGCGCGTTGACCTGCACCTGCACATTGGTGATGTCCGGCACCGCGTCGATCGACAGGCGCTGGTAGTTCCATACCCCGAACGCGGCGATGGCGAAGACCGTAAAGAGCACCAGCCAGCGGCGCTCGATGGAAAAACGGATGAGTGAGTCGATCATGGCTTTCCCTTACTCGTCCGAAGCCTGGCTTTTCAGAAACTCCGCCTTCAGCACGAAGCTGTTGGCGGTGGCGTAGGTGGCTCCGGCATCCAGGCCCGACAGCACTTCGACGTTCTCGCTGTCGCGGCGGCCGAGCTTGACCGCATGGGGCGCGAAACCATCCTTGTCCTGCACGAAGACGCTGGCACGCCCGTCCAGGTTTTGAACGGCCTCGGCGCGGATCGACAAGGGTGCGGTGGCCTCGGCCAAAGTCACTTCGGCGTTGACATAAAGCCCTGGCGCCCAGCGGCGATCCTGGTTGTCGAGCAGGACGCGGGCGGTAAGCGTCTGGTTGGCCGACTGGCCGAAAGGCGCGACATAAACCACCTTGCCTTGCGCCTCCAGCCCGGCGTCGCTGCTCTTCACCCGCACACTCTGGCCGACCCGCACCTTGGCGACGTCACGCGGGAACAGCGACAACTCGACCCAAACGGTGGACAGGTCCGCGACGGTGAACAGCATTTTGTCACCGCTCTGCTCGCCGGGATTGGCGCTGCGCATCGTCACCACGCCGGCCAAGGGCGAGCGGAGTGCGTAGCTTTGCAGGCTCTCGTTGCTTTCGATGCTGGCGAGCGTTTCACCCTGGCGCACGCTGTCGCCCACTTTCTTGCCGACGCTGTGAATCAAGCCGGGGAAACGCGCGACGACTTCGCGCACGCGCTCGGCATTGGGCGCGATCACGCCGTACAGCGGCAGGGTTTCGCGGATGGACGCGGGCCCGGCCGAGGCAAGGCCAATGTCGGCGGCCTCGATCTGTTCCGGCGTCAGCTTGATGGCAACGGCTTCGGCTCGCGGGGTCTCCTCTTCGACAGATGTCGGCGCTGCGGTATCAGAGCCTCCGCAGGCTGCCAGTGCTAACGACAGCAGCAGTGCGATCGCGATGTGTTTCTTGGACATGTTCGGTTTCTCGATTCGGTTCAGGGCGCGGCGGTCAGCGGCGCATTGGTCAGGCGTTCGATCTCGGCGCGCAGGCTGTGGGCGCTGCTGCTGGCTTCGATCAGCGTCGCTTGCAGCGACAGGACTTCGCGTTGCGCATCGACCAGCTCCAGATAGCCGTAGCGGCCGCGCTCAAAGGCGTACTCGGTTTCTTTCAGCGCTTCCAGCGAGCGCGGCAGAATGTCGCCGCGCAGGCTTCGCGCCTCCGCGATGGCGCACGTGAGTTGTCGATGCAACTCGTAGAGCATCGTTCTGGCTTTCACTTCAGCGATGCGCTGCTCCGCGTCCACCCGCTCGCGATTGGCTTGCGCCTCCGCGACCACGCTCTCGGCCCGCTTGCCGGCAAAAAGAGGCACCGAGAACGACGCGACGAAAGCCTGGTCCTTGCCGGCCTGCAAGCGGCGCACCCCGGCACCGACTGCGTAATCGGGTCTGCGTGCGGTCGCGGCCAGGCGCAGCTCGGCATCGCGCAGACGCGCTTGCGATGCGAAGCGCAAGAAGTCAGGCCCGGCGACGAGGCGCGTCAGCAGTTCGTCGAAGTCACCCGCCGCCGGCAACTGGTAAAAATCCGCCGCCACCTCGCCAAACGCCCGTCCATCGATAGCGGCCTGCGATTGGCCCCAAGTGGCCGCGAGTTGCCGGCGCGCGGTGTCGAGTTCCAAAACGGCGCGCCCTCGGTCGAGCCTGGCGCGATCGAGCGCGATGCGGGCGCGGTCCAGCTCGGCGTGCGGCGACTTGGCGGCATTCACCCGGCGCTCGGCGCCGCCGACGGTGTGTTCCGCCAAGGTCACCGCGCTGTCGGCGAGGCGGGCCTGTTCCTGGCGCGTCGCCACCGCGATGAAGCGGCGCGTGACTTCGGCGAGCACATCGAGCTGCCGCGCCTGGCGTTCAACCTCCAGGCCATCACGTCCGGCCTGCGCCACGTCGAGTCGCGCTTGCCGCTTGCCGCCGAGTTCGATGACCTGCGACAAAGCAAGCGTCAGCTCGGCCGCGTCCAGTGCTCGGTACTCGCCGGTTCCGAACAGGTTCTCGGCGTCAACCGACAGCTCGGGTGCAGGCCGCAGCGCCGCCTGACGCGAGCGCGCGTCGATCGCGCGCAACTCGAAGGAGAACGTCTGCAGCTCCGGGTTGGAGGCGAGTGCTGCATCGATCGCCTGGCGCAGCGTCAGAGCCGCGCCCTCGTCGGCAGAAAAAGCGATCGGTGCGAACAGCAAGGCAGACAGCAGCCGCGCACGCAGGGCGCGTGCGATGAATCGAGTCATGGAGTCCTCCCGGCGGCATCGCGCGAAACGACCAGCGCGGATGCCTGGATGAAGCCGTACTGCGCGAAAGGCGCAGTCAGCAGGATCGTCAGTGCGTCAGAGGGAGGTCAGCGACGGCGGCCCACGCAGCGGCGGGCGTAGAAAAAACAGCGTATCGCGGCAGTTGCATGCCCGGAAAACCGGCATGAACGTCTGCGGCGCCTGCAACAACCAACACAGCAGCAGCGCGCCCAACAAAACCGGCGGCCAATCGAAGCGGGTCTTGTCGGATTTCAGCAGCGCATCGCCGATGGCGGAAACGTCAGCGTCGCGGTGCTGAACCACGGCGCCTGGCGCTTGATGATGGGGCGCCTGATCGATCAGGTGAAAACTGGCGGGCAACTCGTTGCCGTCGAAACACAGATGCAGATGCGCGCCGCTTATCCGCGCGAACACCAGGGACACACACAGCAGCGTCAACAGCCAGGGGCGCAGGAGAGGATCGCGGAACATGCGGCGCAGCTTAGCAGAGCGCCCCCGCAGCTCGGCGAGCGAAAGCGTCGGCAATCACCGTATAAAAAAACGAGGCGCCTTGACGGCGCCTCGCGGATACAACACCTCGCCGATCGCGCTCAATACGCGATGCAGATCGACTTCGTCTCCAGATAATTCTTCAGCACTTCGTGGCCCATCTCGCGGCCCCAGCCGGACTGCTTGTAGCCGCCGAAGGGCATCGACGCGTCGAAGACGTTGTAGCAGTTGACCCAGACCGTGCCGGCCTTGAGCGCCTTGGACAAGCGGTTCACGCGGCCGACGTTCTCGCTCCACACGCCGGCGGCGAGGCCGTACATGGTGTCGTTGGCGCGGCGGATCAGATCGTCGTCGACATTTTTGAACGGCGTCGCCGCGAGCACCGGGCCGAAGATTTCCTCCTGCACGATCTTCATCTCGTCCTGGGTGTTGACGAACACCGTAGGCTCGATGAAATAGCCCGTATTGCCGGAGCGCTTGCCGCCGCACAGCGCCTTGGCGCCCTGCTGCGATCCGGCCTCCAGATAACCCGAGACACGATCGAGCTGCACCTGCGACACCATCGGCCCCATCTCGGTGGTCGGATCGAGGCCGGGGCCGAGCTTGATTTTCTTCGCCAGGTCGGCAATGCCGGCGACGACCTTGTCGAACACCTTCTCCTGCACGAACAGCCGCGAGCCGGCGCAACAGGCCTGGCCGTGATTGAAGAAGATCGCATTTGCCGCGCCCGGAATCGCGCGTTCGAGGTCGGCGTCGTCGCAGATGATGTTGGGCGATTTGCCGCCCAGTTCCAGCGTGACTTTCTTCAGATCGTTGGACGCGGCGCGCACGATCAGGCGGCCGACTTCGGTGCTGCCGGTGAAGGCGACCTTGTCGACATCCGGATGCGCCGCCAGCGGCGCGCCGCAGGTTTCGCCAAAACCCGTGAGGATGTTGACCACGCCGTCCGGCACGCCGGCCTCCTGCATCAGCGCCGCCAGGCGCAGGCCGGACATCGGTGTTTCCTCGGCGAGCTTCATCACCACGGTGCACCCGGCGGCGAGCACCGGCGCCAGCTTCCATGCCGCCATCAGCAGCGGGAAGTTCCAGGGGATGATCTGGGCGACGACGCCGATCGGTTCCTTGCGCGTGGAGGCGTTGTATTCCACGCCCGGTGTGTAGTGCACCGAGAGATCGATGGTGTTGCCCTCGATCTTGGTCGCCCAGCCCGCCATGTAGTGAAAGATGTCGGCCGCGAGCACCACGTCCGCGCCACGTGCCACCGCGATCGGCTTGCCGTTGTCGAGCGATTCGATCTGCGCCAGCTCGTCGGCGTTCTGCAGTATCAGATCGCCGATCTTCCAGATGATCTTGCCGCGATCCGCCGGCGACATCTTGCGCCAGGGGCCGGTATCGAAAGCGCGGCGCGCGGCGAGCACGGCGGCGTCGACATCGGCCTTCTCGCAGGCCGGCGCGTGGCCGATCACCTGGCCGCTGGACGGATCGAACACTTCAAACGTCTTGCCCGACTTGGCGGCGTGCCACTGGCCGTCGATCAACACCTTGCGGGGCTTGGCAAAGAATTCCTGGACCTGCGGCAGCAGCACGGTCAGACCATGATCTCCATCCATTTTCGTTCTCCTCTCATGCGCCGGGGATTCCGGCTGGTGGCGTCGACATCAACCTGTCGAACACCGACCGCGGTTGCGGCCGCTAGTTCGCGGCGGTGACGTTGCGCCAGCCTAATGCCCGCCGACGCGTTTGCGTATTAGGCATGTCCCTAGGCCGTCCGACTGCGTCAGTGCAGATCCAGCCGCCCGATTTCGTGCTGCAGGTGATCGCCCAGACGGATCGACAGGGCCATGATCGTCAATGTGGGATTGGCCCATCCGGAAGTCGGAAACACCGAACTCCCGGCAATGAATAAGTTGGAGATGCCGTGTACCCGGCAATTCGGGTCGACCACGCCTTGGCTCGGGTCAGTGGCCATCCGCGTCGTCCCCATGTGGTGGTAACCGCCGATCGCGTGCGCGCTGATAAGCGGGTCGATCTCCCACGCCACGCGAGGATCGGACAGCCAGCTGGCCGGCTCCACGCTGCCGACATTCTCCCGACGCAAGCGAGTATCGAGCTGCGCGGTGAGGACCTGGACGGTTCGCTTGTCGATGTCGCTCAACCGCCAATCGAGTTCGACTCGCGGCATCCCCAGAGCGTCGCGCTCCTGCCCGACCCGGACGCGGCTATCCCGGTTGGGCGCCTGCTCGGCACGCACCGACAGGTAGAGTCCTTGCCGCCCCATCCGCACGCTCAGCCACGGCTGGAGCGGGTCGCTCTGTCGCTTCAGCGCGCGGGCCAGGTGTCGTCCCAGCCGCCATGCGCTTCTGGCCTCGTTGGTCGGCGCGAGCTTTTGCCTGATCGACCGATAAACCGTGTTGACGATGCCGCGGCGAGACCCTGGATGCGGTCTGACGCGAGGCGTGAAGGAGCTGTTGAGAATCTGGTGCTCGCGCTGGGTGGAGTCATCCGGCCTCAACAAGGCGGCACAGCGGGATCGATGCACCGAATGCGACGAGCGGAAGGTCTGCAGAAACGACCACAACTTGCGCACGTGCAGCCGTCCTCCGCGAGCATGCGGATGCTCCATGAAAAAGCGACCGACGAGGTCATGCTCGTTACCCACGCCCTCGGGCGCGCGGTCACGCGAGGCCAGCAGGATTCTCGGATTTTCCAGGCCACCGGCGGCCAGCACGAACGCCTTGGCGCGAACGCGGCCACGATAACCCGAGAGGCTGGCCACGACCACACTCGTCACCGCCGATCCGGACTCGCACAGTTCCAAACCAGTCGCCGATGCATGCAGAACCACCGTCACGTCGGGGTGGTTGATCAGGTCGGCGTTCTTTACAGGCCCGAAGCGGTTCCAGGCGTCGTCGAAGCGCCAGAACGCGGTGGTCAACAGGCCGCGGCCGAACGACGGGGGCTCCAGGCCGATGTCGCTCCAGATCCGGGCGTCGGCGGCGCCGTTATCCAGCTGCAGGTGGCGTCGCGCCTCCGCGTAATACGGCGCGAGAACCTGCTTGCCGAAAGGCCAGCCGCTATACGGCACCCAGGCGCGCCGTTCGAAATCGATGTCGTCGAGTTCGGCGCAACGGCCGCCCCAGATCGCCGCGGTGCCGCCAAAAAAACGCAAGCGCGAATCTTCGAGATCGTAGTACGGCATGCCGACGCTGCGGCCGGCGTTCAAGGCGGCGACGTCAGGTTCGTAATCCAGCCCTCCGGACTCGAGCAGAATGATCTTCCTGCCGCGCCCCATCAGCCGGCGCGCGAGCGTGCTACCCGCAGGCCCGCTGCCGATGATG
Organism: uncultured Hydrocarboniphaga sp.; assembly: GCA_964246995.1. Classification (GTDB taxonomy): domain Bacteria; phylum Pseudomonadota; class Gammaproteobacteria; order Nevskiales; family Nevskiaceae; genus Hydrocarboniphaga. The sequence continues at coordinate 25,537 of CAXTSJ010000030.1, read as the reverse complement.
CAGATGTCGGCGAGGCCGTCCCAGCCGTTGGCTGCGGGGTCGCTTTGTTTCAGATCGATCAACACGCGCGAGCCTTCGCAAAACCGGCGCGGGGATCGCTCACTGCAGGGTCTGGAGCCATTCGCCTATGCTAGGCAGATGAACTTTCATGGCACTTTCGAGCAGCTTTCAAGCGCCTTTCGCGAAGCTTTCAAGAAGCTTTCGGCCGGCGTTGGCGGAGCGTTTTCGGAAACGCTGTGCGCATCCTGATCGTTGAAAACGACGACGCCATCGCGGATGCGGTGGTGGACGGCTTACGCGCGTCGGGTCATGCGGTGGATCGTGTCGCCGATGGCATCAGCGCGGATGAATCGCTGCGCGGCGAAAATTTCGATCTGGTGATCCTCGACCTTGGCTTGCCCAGGCTCGACGGCCTGTCGGTTCTCGATCGCGCGCGTCGACGCGGCGATCGCACGCCGGTGCTCATCCTCACCGCCAGGGACGGCGTGGATGATCGCGTCCACGGTCTCGACGCCGGCGCCGACGATTACATCTTGAAGCCATTCGAAATGATCGAACTCGAGGCCCGCATTCGCGCGGTTTCGCGCCGCGCGATCGCGCGCAGCGGTGGCGAGATCCAGGCGGGCCGCTTGCGCCTGCGCTCCGGCGAGCGGCGCTTCTACATCGGCCGCGATCCGATCGAACTGTCGCGTCGCGAATACGACTTGCTGGAGACTTTGCTGTTGCATCGATCCCGGGTGATCAGCAAGCAGCGCATCCAGGAGCGCCTTTGCGAATGGCACGAGGAGTTGAGCGAGACCGCGGTGGAACTCTATGTGCACCGTGTCCGCCGCAAGCTCGCGGACCTGGACGCCGATGTCACCATCCGCACCATTCGCGGCTTCGGCTATCTGCTGGAGGCGGCCGATGACCCGGCGTAGCTCACGAAGCCTGCGGCGGCGACTGGTCGGGCGCTTGCTGGCGCCGCTTCTCGTGCTGTTCGGTGTCAGCGGCCTTTTCACGTTCTGGTTGTCGCTTTACTTCGCCAACAAGGTCTACGACGGCTGGCTCTACGACTCGGCGAACTCGCTCGCGCTTCTGGTCGATCGCGAGGGCGACCACGCGACCTGCGACCTGCCCGTCGCCGCCGAAGAAATCTTCGTCTGGGACGAAACCGACAGCACCTTCTTCACCGTGAGCGGCGAAAAAAGCGGGGTGCTGGCATCCAATGCCTCGCTGCCGGCGGTACCGCTCAAGGCGAACCGTTACCGCGACGGTTTCATGTTCGACACCCAGGTCGACAAGCGCAAGGTGCATGTGGTCTCGCTGCAGCTGGACGCCGAGCGTGCCGGGGAGCGGGTGTGGGTGCAGGTTGCCGAAACCGGACTCAAACGCCAGCGCCTGGCGCGAACCATCTTGCTGGCCGTTCTGGCGCCGCAGATCGCGCTTCTGGGCGCGGCGTTTCTGGCGGTGAGCCACGGCGTCAAACAGGGTCTGCGCCCGTTGAAGATGCTGACCAGGATGCTGGGATCGCAAGACCCGAGATCGCTGCAACCGCTGTCGGACAAACAGGTGCCGGATGAAGTGCTGCCGCTCACGCACGCCGTCAATGCACTTCTGCTGGGATTTCATGGCGTGCTCGACTCGCAGCGCAAGTTCATTGCCGACACCGCGCATCAACTGCGCACGCCGCTGACCGCGATCAAGCTCAACATCGATCGGGCGCTTGCGGCGGACGCCGAGCCGGCGAAGCAGATTCTCCGACAATTGCGCGCGTCCGCGGATCGCGCAACACGCCTCGCCAACCAGCTGCTGTCGCTCGCGCGCGTGGAGTCGGGCGCCAAGACCTTGCGGCAATCCGAGTCCGTCGACCTGCTGCGACTGGTGCGCGAAAGCGGCGCGGAGTGGGTACCGCGGGCACTGGACAAGAATATCGAACTCACCCTGCGGGAGCCGGCGACGGATGTTCACGTCTGTGGTGACGCGCTGATGCTGAGAGAGGCCGTCGACAATCTGCTCGATAACGCAATCAAGTATCACCCCGGCAATGGCCATGTCTGGATCGATGTTTCCGACGGCCACCACTGCCGCTTGAGTGTTGAAGACGACGGGCCCGGAATCGCTCCCGGCCTGTGGTCGAAAGTCTTCGAACGTTTCTATCGCGGCGATCAATCCGGCGACGAAGGCACCGGCCTGGGCCTGCCCATCGTCAATGAGATCGCCACCGCACACGCCGGCAGGGTCTGGCTCGAAAGCGGCCTCAACGGCGTCGGCCTGCGCGTGGTGATGGATCTGCCCCGCGCCGCCTCCCTGCCCAGAATTCCGGCTTGATCAGCTGGCCTGACGGCATCGCCGGTTCTCATCGCAAGCCGCGGCGGCGGATCAGCAGAGTGGCCGCCGGCAGCACCAGCATCGACAGCAGCGGCGCGGTGATCATGCCGCCGACCATCGGCGCGGCGATGCGGCGCATGGCCTCGCTGCCGGTGCCGCCGCCGAATAGGATCGGCAGCAGGCCGGCGACGATCACCGCGACCGTCATCGCCTTGGGGCGCACGCGCAGCACGGCGCCATCGGTGATCGCGGCGATCAGATCGTCCTGGGTGTGATAACGATCGCTGCGCTGTCGCTGCGCGATCGCCTGGTCGAGGTAGATCAGCATGATCACGCCGAATTCCGCCGCGACGCCGGCGAGCGCGATGAAGCCGATCGCCGATGCGATCGACAGGTTGTAGCCGAGCAAGTAAAGCAGCCACAGCCCGCCGACGAGTGCGAACGGCAGCGTGCCCATGATCAGGGCCGCGGAAGCGAAGCTGCGGAAAGTGAGATACAGCAGCACGAAGATGATCACCAGCGTGAACGGCACCACCAATTGCAGCTTCTTGCTGGCGCGCTCCAGATACTCGAACTGCCCGGACCAGGCGATCGAATAGCCCGGCGGCAATTCGACGCGCGCTGCAACGAGCCTCCGCGCGTCCGCAACGTAACCGCCGAGGTCGCGGCCGCTGATGTCGACATACACCCAGCCGTTGAGCCGCGCGTTCTCGCTGCGCAACTGCGGCGGGCCGTCGGTGACCACCAGATCCGCGACTGCGCCGAGCGTGGTCGTCGCGCCGGCTTGCGTGACGATCGGCAGCACGCGCAGCTTGTCCACGGAATCGCGCAGCTCGCGCGGATAGCGGATGTTGATCGGGAAGCGCTGCAAGCCTTCGACGGTCTCGCCGATGTTCTCGCCGCCGATCGCCAGTGCCACGACCTGCTGCACGTCAGCGAGGCTCAGCCCGAATCGCGCGGCGCGGATGCGGTCGATGCGGATCTCGATGTAGCGCCCGCCGCGCACCCGTTCCGCGTAGGCCGAGCGCGTGCCGGGCACTGTCTTCAACAGGGCTTCGACTTGCTCGCCGATACGCTCGATCACTTTCAGATCCGGCCCGGCGATCTTGATGCCGACCGGGCTCCTGATGCCGGTGGAGAGCATGTCGATGCGGTTGCGGATCGGCTGCACCCAGAGGTTGGCGAGGCCGGGGATCGTCAGCGCGGCATTCATCTCGTCGATCAGCTGATCCTGGGTTTTATCGACCGGCCACTCGCCGCGCGGCTTGAAGCGCACCGTGGTCTCGAACATCTCCAGCCCCGCCGGATCGGTCGCGGTTTCGGCGCGGCCGACCTTGCCGAAGACGCGCTCCACCTCGGGGAATTGCATCAGGATCTTGTCGGTCTGTTGCAACAGCTGCGAGGCTTTTTCCGCGGACAGTCCCGGCAAGGCCGAGGGCATGTACAGCAGATCGCCCTCGACCAGCGGCGGCATGAACTCGCTGCCGAGTTGCGTCGCCGGCACGATGCTCAGGAGCAGCAAGAGCGCCGTGCCGATCAGCGTGGTTTTGGGGAAGCGCAGCACCCGCGCCAGCAGCGGCCGATAGAGCGCGATCAGCACGCGGTTCAGCGGATTGCTGCGCTCATCCGGAATGCGGCCGCGGATGAAGTAGAACATCAGCACCGGAATCAAGGTCACCGACAAACCCGCGGCGGCGGCCATCGAATAGGTCTTGGTGAATGCCAGCGGCCCGAACAGCTTGCCTTCCTGCGCCTCCAGGGTGAACACCGGAACGAAGCTGAGCGTGATGATCAGCAGGCTGAAGAACAGCGCCGGGCCGACTTCGGCAGCCGCCTCGCCGATGAGCTGTGTTTGCTCGGTGATCGTCGGCCGGCTTCCGGGATGCGCGTGGTTCCAGGCTTCGACATGCTTGTGCGCGTTCTCGATCATCACCACCGCCGCGTCCACCATCGCGCCGATGGCGATGGCGATGCCGCCGAGCGACATGATGTTGGCGTTGACGCCCTGCCAGTGCATCACGCTGAAAGCCGCGAGGATGCCCAGCGGCAGGCTGACGATCGCCACCAGCGCCGAGCGCAGATGGAACAGAAACAGCGCACACACCACGGTGACGACGATGAACTCTTCGATCAGCCGGTCGCGCAGCGTCGCGACGGATTGGTGGATCAGCTCGGAGCGATCGTAGACCGGCACGATCTCCACGCCCTTGGGCAAACCCTGTTGCAGCGTCGCGATCTTGGTTTTGATCGCGTCGATGGTCCGCAGCGCGTTCTTGCCGGCGCGCATGACGATGACACCGCCCACCGCCTCGCCCTTGCCGTCCAGCTCGGAAATGCCGCGGCGGATTTCCGGGCCGATCTGGATGCGCGCGACATCGCCGAGCAGCACCGGCGTGCCGCCCGCACCCAGGCCCACCGGCACGGTGTGGAAGTCGTCGAGGTTCTTGAGATACCCGGTCGCGCGCACCGCGTATTCGGCTTCGCCAAGTTCCAGCACCGAGCCGCCGGTCTCGTTGTTGGCGTCGCGCAGCGCAGTCTTGACCTTGTCGATGGTGACGCCGAGCGCGCGCATGCGGTCGGGGTCGAGCACGACCTGATACTGCTTGACGAGGCCGCCGACGCTGGCGACTTCGGCGACGTCGGGCACGCTCTTCAGCTCGTACTTGAGAAACCAGTCCTGCAAGGCGCGCAACTGCGAGACGTCGAACTTGCCGCTGTGATCCACCAGCGCGTACTGATAGATCCAGCCGACGCCGGTGCCGTCAGGCCCTAGCGTTGGTTTCGCCGATGGCGGCAGGCGTCCCGTAACCTGATTGAGATACTCCAGCACCCGCGAACGCGCCCAGTACAGATCGGTCTTGTCGTCGAAAATGATGTAGACGTAGGAGTCGCCGAAGAAGGAATAGCCGCGCACCGTGCGCGCGCCGGGCACCGACAGCATCGTCGTCGTCAGTGGATAGGTGACCTGGTCCTCGACGACCTGCGGCGCCTGCCCCGGAAATTGGGTGCGGATGATGACCTGGGTGTCGGACAGATCGGGCAGCGCGTCGAGCGGTGTCGACAGCGTCGCGTGCACGCCCCAGGCGCTGAGCAGCAGCGTGCCCATCAGCACCAGAAAGCGGTTGTGGATCGACCAGCGGATGAGCGCGGCGATCATCAGCGCGCTCCGTCCGACGGTGCCGGCATCACCGACGGCTCGACGGCGGTGAGCTGATCCAGCGCGCCGCGCAGGCTGGCCTCGGAGTCGATCAGGAACTGGCCGGAGGCGACCACGGTCTGGCCGATCGTCAGGCCCTGCAGAATCTCCGATCGCCCGTTCTGCTCGGCGCCCACCCGCACCAGCGCGGGACGAAAATGCGCGGCGTCGTCGGCGACGATCACCACGCTGCGCTCGCCGGTCTTGATCACCGCTTCGGTGGGGACCGTCAGCACCTGTTCGCGGAACGCACCCTGCAGATGCACCTTCGCAAACATGCCCGGCCGCAACGTCTGCCCGGCATTGGCGACGACGATGCGCAGCTTCAGCGTACGCGTCGCCTGTCCCAGCTCCGGATACAGATAATCCACGCGGCCTTCAAACGGCTCGCCGGGCAGCGCCGGCACTTCGGCGATCACCGCATCCCCGGGCTTGATCCAGGCCGCTTGCGCTTCGGGGATTTCCGCCGTCACCCAGACGCTGGACAGATCGGCGAGCAGGAACAGCATCGTATCCGGCTGCACCGCCGCGCCCTGGCGCGCACCGAGTTCCATCACATAACCGTCGAAGGGCGCGTAGACGTTGACGCGCCGTTCCGCCTGCCCGGATTGTTCGATGCGCGCGATCTGGTTTTGCGACAGGCCGAACAGCGCAAGACGATTGCGCGCCGCCGCGATCAGCGACGTGTCGCCGGAGTTCGCGGCGATCAGCAGCTCCTGCTGCGTCGCCAGCAGGTCGGGCGAGTAGATCGCGGCGAGTCTCTGCCCGCGACGCACCGAATCGCCGGCCGCGCGCACGTCGAGCTGTTCGACCCAGCCGGGCTGACGCACCTGGATCGCCTGAATCCGGTGCTCGTCGACCGCCACCGCACCCACCGCATCGACCGCTTGCGCGAAGCGCCCCTGCTCGACTCGTGCCAGCCGCACGCCGAGGTTCTGCACCGTGCGCGCATCGATGCCGATGCTGCCCGGCGCGGCGGCGCCAGCGTCCTTGCCCGACGCGCCCTGCGGCTCCGGACACTTGGCGACCAGCTGCATGTCCATGAAAGGCGACTTGCCCGGTTTGTCGAAGCGCTGCGCGGGCACCATCGGGTCATACCAATAGCGGGCCGGCGCGCCGTCGCAGGCACCGGAAGGCCCGGGCGCGACATTTCTCAGCAGCCCGAAGCCGATGACGGCGACGGCGACGACCAACGAGCCGATCAGCAGAACGTTGCGCTCGCGCTTCATGGCGCATCTCCAGGTGACGGGTCGGACGCGGCGAGATAATCCAGCCGCACCTGCGCCCGCGCCGCGTCCACCGCCAGCGCGAGACGTTGCAGCTGCGTGTCGAGCAGGCCGCGGCGCGCGAGCAGCACGGCGTCGAAGCTGCCGCGTCCGGATTCGTAGGCGCTGCGCGCGGCGTCGACGCGGCGTTGCGCGTCCGGACCGATCAAACGATCGAACTCGTCGACCCGCTCGTTGAAGTGCTGCCGGTCGAGAAAATCCAGGGCGGCGCGGGCGTGCAGCTCGCGCAGCAGGTCGCGCCTGCGCGCCTCCACGGCGCTGGACTGCGCGAGCGCCGCGCGCACCTCGCGGTCCTGCCGGTTCTTGGTGAAGTAAGGCAGGTCGACGCTCACCTGCAGGCCGACGAAATCGGCGTAGTCCTGGCGATACGCGTAATAGCCTTCGACCGATACATCGGGTCTGTAGGCCTGCCGCGCCAGCGACACATCGGCCTGCGTCGCCAGCAGCTGCTGATCGAGCACGCCCACCATCGGGTGATGATCCACGGCCGCGATCACGACCGGCAAACCGACCGTCGACGGTCGCGGCGGGAGCGTGTCCGACAGCGGCCGCCCGGCGTCATCGCCGATCCAGCGCGCCAGGCTTGCGCGCGCGCGCAGGCCGCGATGCAAGGCGTCGTGCGCCCTGTCATCGGCCAGCCCCGCTTCGACCTGGGCGGCGAGCCAGTCCGCCTGCGAAGCGCCACCGTTGCCGTAGTCCTTCTCCAGCGCGCGCACCTGCAAGGCCGCTTCCGACGCCAGCTGCCGGGCGAGCGTCAGGCCGTGAGCGGCTTCGAAGACGTCGAGCCAGGCCAGCGATACGTCGCGCCGCAGGCCGAGGCGATCGTCGTCCAACGCGCGGCGTGCGGCCGCGGCGTCCAGCTGCTTGCGCTCGCCCTTGAGGCGGCGCTTGTTTGCGCGCGGAAACGCCTGCGTCAGGCCCACCGACCATTCCGTGAAATCGTCGCGGCGCAGGCTGTAGGCCTCGGCGTCTTCCACCGGCACATCCTTGAGACCGGCGGACAGGCTCGGGTCGGGCAGCTGTCTGGCGGCGATGGCCTGTTGCTCGTCGGCCTCGATGGTGGCCTCGCGCGCGATCAGCAGGGGCTGATCGGTGAGCGCCAGCTGCACCGCCTGATCCAGGCTCAGCGGGTTGTCGGGCAATGGGTCGGCGAACAGCATCGGCGCCGCGATGGCCAGGCTTGCGGCAAGCGCCGCTCGAACGATGGGTTTCAAAAGAGGACTCTTCGGTTTTGAGTGAAACCGAGAGGGCGGATTGCGGACGGCCGACCGCCTTTTTGGAAAAAGGCATCGTCCGAACCATCCGGACTCCCGACGATCAGCGCGCGGCGTGGCCGCGCGCTTTTCAGGCCGGGAGGCGGATCGGAGGCCGAAAGCTGGGGCGGACCGGAGCCGCCGGAGGCAAGGTGTCGCCTTGGGTGCGAGCCGGCAACACGGGGACGGTGCTGACGACCAGGGCAACAACTGCGGGCAGGGCGATGACCGACAGCGCACAGCTCAGCAGATCGGGACAGGCGACGCCGCAGCAGGCGCATTTCAGCGTGGCTGGAACCGCCGACGTGGTCTGCATGACGCCGTGGCGGACGTGGTCCATTGGCGATGCCGATGCGCTGGCCACGCCGATCCCCTGCGCCATCATCAGCAAGGCGAGCAAGGCGTGAAGCAGCGGCCGGAGAGTGCGCATGTGGCCGCACCGTAAGGCAGTGCGCGCACCCGCGCAAGCGACGCGCGTCCTGCAAGTCTGGATTCAGCGCGGCTCGCCTAGGCTCGCCGCTCCATCGCTAGCAAGGAAGCCCGCCATGAGCATTTTCGACATGAAGTCCGACACCCACGCCACCAAGCTGCTGAAGGCCGACCACCGCGAAGTCGACGCGCTGTTCGAGCAGTTCGAGAACACCGACGACAAGGCCGAGCAGACGTCGATCATCACCAAGATCTGCCGCGCTCTGACCGTGCACGCCGAAATCGAGGAGAAGATTTTCTATCCCGAATCGCGCGCGGTCTTTGGAGAGGAAGAGCAGGACATGGTCGACGAGGCTTATGTCGAGCACGCCAGCCTCAAGGGCCTGATCCTGCGCCTGGACGGCATGCGCGCGGGCGATCCGCTGTTCAAGGCGTATGCGACGGTGCTCAAGGAATACGTCCAGCATCACGTCAAGGAAGAGGAGAGCGAGTACTTCCCCAAGGTCGAGTCCTCCAAGCTGGACCTCGAAGTGGTCGGCGAGCGCATGAAGATCCTCAAGGACCGGCTGATGGCCCAGCAGGCGAAAGTGCCGATGAAGCACGGCGTGGTGGTGGCCAAGCTGCCGCCGGGTTTGCCTCTGGAACAGCGCGCCGCGACGACGGTATCGAGAAAGGCGGCTTAGGGCACAGCTCGGTAGGTTGGGGTAAGCGAAGCGAACCCCAACGTTGTTCGCTTAATCGAGCACCTACTTTGGCGTTCGCCTTCGGCTCACCCCAACCTACGATCTGTTTCAGTGATTGGCAGATTGAGCGTCACGCACAATCCACCGCCTTCGACATTGCCTGCTTCGACGCTGCCGCGATGCGCTTGCACCACGCGTTGCACGATCGCCAGGCCCAGCCCGTGGCCAGGCGCGCGCGCCGCGTTGCTGCCGCGGAAAAACGGTCGGAACAGTTCCGCGATCTCGGATTCGGGGACGCCGGGCCCGTGGTCGCGCACCGACAAGTTCGCGAGCTGCGCTTGTTGAACCAGTCGCAGCTCCACCACGCCGCCGTCTTCGCTGAACTTGATCGCGTTCGCGAGCAGGTTGTCGACCGCGCGCGCGAGCAGGTCTTCGCTGGCCAGCAAGGTCACCGGCACCGTCTGCACGATCACCAGAGCGATGCGCCGCTCGCCCGCCTGCAGGCTCCACTGTTCAACACGCCCGGCGATCAGCGCGGACAGGTCCACGGGGCTACGCTCGGCGCCCGGCAGATCGCCTTCCAGACGCGACAACGACAGCGCCTCGCCGATCAGCCGGTCGAGCCGCGCGATCTCCTGTTCGGCGCGGGTGAAGTGCGTCGCCGCCTCGTCGCCGCGACTGCGCTGCGCCAGATCGAGCAGCAGATGCAGCCTGGCCAGCGGCGAGCGCAGTTCGTGCGAGACGTCCTGCAGCACGCCGCGTTCGCGGGTCACCAGCAGTTCGATGCGCTCGGCCATGCGGTCGAAGTCGCGCGCCAGAACGCCGATCTCGTCTTCGGCGCCGGTCCACCGCTGCGCGACGCGTGCCGTCAGATCGCCGCCCGCGAACCGTCCGGCGGCCTCGCGCACCGCCGCGACCGGCCGCGCGATGGAACGCGCCAGCCACCAACCGACGATGCCGATCACCAGCACCGACAGGCCGATCTGCACCGCCAGCACTTCCTCGATGCGCGGCGGCGGCGGATGCGGCCGGCGCAGCGCCACCAGGTGCCGGGCCACGCCGTCGGCCCCCACCACACGCCGCCCGACCACCAGCTGATCCGGCCGTGGACGGAAGTCCACGTGATCGCCCGACAGCAGCTCCGGCAGCAGCCGCGGCATCGGCGGACGCCGGCCCGAGAGGTTGCGGCCGTCTTCGAACAGCGTCGCATCGACGCCCTGGCGCCGGCGCTCGTCGATCCAGCGCAGCAGGCCGTTCTGGCCGTCGTCGATCCAGGCGCGGTTGGCGTCATCGGCCATCTGCGTCCAGTCCGGTTCGGCGCCCGCGACCAGGCGCACCACGCGCTCGGTGACGAACACGCTCACCAGCAAGGTCACCAGGTTGGCAACGCAGAACCAAGTGAGCAGGCGCAGATACAGCCGGCTCATCGGGCGCTGTCCGCTGCCACCAGCAACTGGTAGCCGGCGCCGCGCACCGCCTCGATCCGCGGCGCGAGCGGAGAAGCCTCGGCGAGCTTGCGGCGCAGCCGCGACAGATGCACGTCGACGCTGCGATCGAAGCGTTCGATCTCGCGTCCCAAGGCTTCGCGCGTCAGCACCGCCTTGTCCACCACCTGCCCGGCGCGCTGCGCCAGCGCGAGCAGCAGCGAAAACTCGGCGCCGGTCAGATCAACGTCGACGTCGCCGATGCGCGCGCGGCGCTCGGCCGGCAGCACGCACAGCACACCAACCTGGACCGTCTGCGCCGCCGAAGCGTTCTGACGCAGCCGTGCGCGCACCCGTGCCAGCAGTTCGCGCGGCAGGCAGGGCTTGGCGATGTAGTCGTCGGCGCCCAGCTCCAGGCCCACCACCCGGTCCACCGGCTCGCCCCGCGCCGACAGCATGATCACCGGCAGATGATGGCGCGCGCGCAGATCGGCCAGCGTCTGCAAGCCGTCGCGGCCGGGCATGCCGATATCCAGAATCAGCAGGTCGGGCCGGCGCGCCGGGTCGACCAGGGCTTCGAGCGCGGCGCGTCCGTCGTGCACCGCCCGGGTCTGGAACCCTTCGCGCGACAGGTAGTCGCACAGCAACTGGCACAGCTCGCGGTCGTCGTCGGCAATCAGGATCAGGCTCATGAGCCTACTGTCGACGCTCGCGGGCCGGCACCGCAACAGAGCGGTCGGCCATTTACCGATCTTTACTCGCCTGCAAGGTTTCGCAACGCGGTCCCGGGCTTCAATACTCCTGCGTTTGAACACACCGGATCACGGCACCAGAACCTGGTTCCAATCCTTCATCAACAGGAGATTTTCCATGCATCGCACCCTCGCCAGTTTTTCCATCATCGCCAGCCTCGTCGCCGCCGGCGCCGCCTTCGCCGGCCCCGCGCCCGGCCCGGATGCCGGCCCCGGTGGCCCCGCTCACGGTGCTGGTCACGGCCATGGTCCCGGCCGCGGCGGCCCTTTCATGCACGAGCTGCGCGATCTGGACCTGACCGACAGCCAGCACGCCCAGATCCGCGAGTTCGTCAAGGCCGGGCACGAGCGATCCGACGCCGCGCGCAGCGCCGGCCGCGATCTGCATCATCGCTATCTGCTGGCTGTTCCGGGCACAACTGAGTTTCGTGCGCTGACCGCCCAGGTCGCCGATGCCGAGGCCGCCGAGGCACGCAACCGCGTCCAGGAGCAGGCCGACGTGCGCACGCAAATCTACGGCGTGCTCACCCCGGCGCAGAAGAAGAAGCTCGCCGAGGAGCTGGCCAATCGACCGCTCAAGCCGGAGCCGCCCAAATCGTAAGCGCGCCGGGCATCATCTTGCGTTAAGCGGTCATCGAGCAAAAAGGGCGGCCGGAATTCTGAGTCAGAATCCCGGCCGTTTTTTTTGATCGCGCCAAACGATCGCAGAGATTCAACCCAACGAAAAAAAGACTCATGGACGAGACCGCGTGAAATTTGTTCCACCAGCGACACCGATCGCGCATCCGCGGCAATCCATCGATGACCCGTCGGCACGCCTGTGGCGGCGGGCTGGAGAATCATGAATGCGCTGTCGCCGGCTCCGCTGAATCATCTGCGAGTCCTGCTGGTAGAGGACGACGCCACGGACATCGAACTCATCGTCGCGCGGCTGGCGACGCTGCACCGCAATCCCGAAGTGGTGAGTGTCGATTGCGAAACCGACTTCCGCGCGCGGCTGCGCGACGCGCATTTCGACGTGATCCTCGCCGACATTCTGCTGCCGAAGTTCTCCGGTGCCGATGCCCTGGCGATCGCTCAGGAGGAGGTGCCCGAGACCCCGTTCATCTTCGTCTCCGGCCTGGGTGGCGAGGAACATGCGGTCGAGATGCTCAAGCAGGGCGCGACCGATTACCTGCTCAAGCAGCGCCTGCAGCGGCTGCCGATGATGGTGCATCGCGCGATCGGCGAAGCCGCGGAACGTCGCAAGCGCATCCGCGCCGAAGAAGCCTTGCGCGAATACGAGACCGGCTTCCGCCTGTTGGTGGACGCGCTCAAGGACTACGCGGTGATCGGCCTGGACCGCAACGGCAACGTGCGCAGCTGGAACAGCGCCGCCGAGCGCCTGCTCGGCTGGAGCGCGGACCAGATCATCGGCGATAGCGTCAGCCGCCTTTATGGCATCGACGCCAATGGCGAGGCCGACGCGCGACAGGCGCTGCTCGCGTCTACCGCCGCTGGCAGCCACGTGCGCGAACGCTGGCTGGCGCAGAACAAGGGGCCGACATTCTTCGCCTCCATCGTCACCACCGCCATCCGCGGCGACGGCGGAGAACTCATCGGATTTTCGAAGATCATCCGCGATGTCACCGAGGCGCATCAGGCGGCCGATGCGCTGCGCCTGGCCAAGGAACAGGCCGAGGCCGCCAATGCCGCAAAGGACCGTTTCCTGGCGATGCTCTCGCATGAGCTGCGCACGCCGCTGACGCCGATCCTCGCTGCGACCAACTTCATCGAACAGCGCGTCAAGCTGCCCGACGGGCTCGCCGATCTGATGCCGATGATCCGCCGCAATGTCGAGCTGGAAGCGCGGCTGATCGACGACCTGCTGGACCTCAACACCATCTCCCACGGCAAGCTCAGCCTGAGCCTCAAGCCGATGGACCTGCATGACGCCCTGCGCGATCTGCTCAACACCACCGCCGTCGAGGCCGCCGACAAGGGCATCCGCCTGACCACGCGACTGGACGCGGCCGAGCACCTGGTCCATGGCGACGCGGCGCGCGTGCAGCAGATTGCCGGAAATCTCTTGCGCAACGCGCTTAAGTTCACTGCGGCCGGCGGCAGCGTGGTGGTGGACACCTTTAATCCGGAACCCGGCAGCATCGTGTTCCGCGTCATCGACGACGGCATCGGCATCGGCGAAGCGGCGATGCCGCGGATCTTCTCGGCTTTCGAACAGGCCGACCGCTCGATCACCCGCCAGTTCGGCGGCCTCGGGCTGGGCTTGGCGATCGCACGCGCGCTGGCGGTCAAACACGGCGGCGAGCTGGTCGCCGCCAGCGACGGACCCGACCAGGGCGCAAGCTTCAGCCTGCGGTTGCCGTTGACGCTGGCGGCGAGACCCGAAGCGGCCGCGGCGCCCGCGGTGCGGACAGCCGCGGAACCGGCGTCACCCCTGCACATCCTGCTGGTGGAAGACAACCAGGACACCACGCTGGCGATGGTGACGCTGCTTGGCCTGTCAGGCCACACCGTGGCCGCCGCAGCGAGCGTGGAGGAAGCGCGGGAGCTTGTGGGAGACGGCGCGCATTACGATCTGCTGATCAGCGACCTGGGCCTGCCCGATGGCGATGGCATCGACGTGGTGCGGGCGTTCTCGGCGAGCCAGCACGCGCCCTCGATCGCACTGACCGGCTATGGCATGGACGAGGATGTGCGCCGCTGCCGCGACGCCGGCTTCAGTGCCCACGTCACCAAGCCCGTGGGGTTCGACCGGCTCAACGAGCTGATCCAGACGCTGACCAAAGCGGCGGCCTGAGCCGCCGCCGGCGATCAGGTCTTGATCTTGGCCGTGGCGACGATGCGGCCGCGATCGGAGACCACGGTGCCGCCGGCGTGTTCAACCGTCACCGCAAACAGGGCGGCGTCACGCACCGGCACCGGCACGCGGATCCAGACCTCGGTCTCGCCATTGCGCTGCACGTTGAACACACCACCATCGACCGGGAAGCGCTGATCGCGCGCGGCGTCGAAGATCCACAGCTGGTACTGCTCGCGCAGCGGATCGTTGATGGGCAGGCCCGACACCTTGAAGTAGCCGCCGCTCATCGACGGGTCCCAGACCACCTCGCCCTGCACCAGCTTGCCCGCGGCATCGGGGCCAGGCTGCATGGCGTAGTGCCGCGCGTCCGTCAACGCCACATGCTGGTTCTGCGGGCCGGGCGCGGCGGGGGCGAGTGTCGCCAGCCGCACCGCCAGCGCGACCGTGGCAAGCCCGGCGAGCGAAGCCGCCCCCCAGGCGAGGCGCGCGTTTTCCCAGAAGCCGGGCCGGCGGGGAGCCGGCGTCGGCACCGCGACGGGCGGATGCGCCGCCGCGAGAACCTTGGCCGCGAGATCGGCGGGCAGCGCTTCGAAACGATCCAGGCGGGCGACGTTGTACAGCGCGGCCGCGGCCTCGGCCGCGAACTGCTCGTCGTCGAGGCCCTTCCAGTCGAGACGCGCACGATGATCCTGCGTCAGCCAGGACAAGGCGGAATCGTCGCGATCCGCGTTCAATGCATTGTCGGGAGTCTCGGCCATGTCAGGCCTCCTCGCCGGCGGCAGGCGCGACGTTCATCCACTCGCGCAGCCGGATCAGGCCCCGGCGCATGTGCGACTTGACGGTGCCCAGGGGCATGCCGGTCTGCTCCACGATCTCAGACTGCGTCATCCCGAAAACAAAACCTAGATCCAACACTCGCCGCTCCTCAGGCTTCAACAGCTTTAACCCCGCACGCACCGCGCCATAATCGGCGCTGATCTCGGCTTCCCGCGACGGATCGTCGTCGGAAAACAGCTCGACATCGTCAATCGCCACGGAAACGGGGCCACGGGCCCTGAACCGGTCGATCAGCCGACGCCGCGCGATCATCGCCACGAACAGCGATTCGCTGCCCTTGTCGGGGTTGTACTTGGCAGCCGAACGCCACACTTCGATGAAAATCTCCTGTACTGCGTCTTCCGCTTCGGACCGGTCGCCATGCGTCGAACGCAAAGCCAACGACCAGACCATAGCCCCGTGGCGACGTAAACATTCCTTGGTGGCTGTCTTGTCGCCCCTGGCGATGGCAAGCAGCGAATTGTCGGATACGTCTCGCGCCATTTTTATATTCGTTAAAGGTGTGGGCTCGGATGCAGAATGCCGCGCGTCGCGATGCGGCAGCGAGCTAGGCTAATCGGAATCCGGGTTACAGGGAAGGCACGCGCCAGTCCAGTCAGATGATGCACCAGCCACGCAGTGCATCGCGTCCGGGTGTTGATGCCGATCGACATCGGCACCTGCCGATGGCGGATCGCCGAGGCGGCGGCGGACATCCGCGACGACCACCATGTGCTAGCCTTCGCGCTCCTAAAATTGCTCGAAAACCCGGTTGACAATATCAAGTTATGGCCACTTATCAGGCGCCGCTGCGCGAGATCGGTTTTGTTCTGAATGATGTCCTCAATGTCGGCCTGCTCGCGGAGCGGCTTCCGATTTTTGCCGATGCCGGCGCCGACACGATGCTCGGGCTCGCCGAAGAAGCCGCCAAGCTGATCGAAGAGGTGATCGCGCCGCTCAACCAGAGCGGCGACATCCAGGGCTGCAAGTGGACGCCTGACGGCAACGTGCAAGTGCCCGACGGCCTCGCCGCCGCCTACAAGCAATACGCCGAAGCCGGCTGGGTAGGCCTGAGCAATCCCACTGAATTCGAAGGCCAGGGCCTGCCCTACACCTTGTCGAAAGTGGTCGAGGAAATTCTCTGCTCGGCGAACGTCGCGTTCGCCCTGTATCCGGGGCTGACCACCGGTTGCTTCGAAGCGATCCTGGCCTCGGGAACCGAGGAGCAGAAGCGCACCTACTTGCCCAAGCTTTCCACCGGTGAGTGGACCGGCACGATGTGCATCACCGAGCCAGGCGCCGGCTCCGACGTCGGCGCCGCCAAGACCAAGGCGACCGCGCGCGGCGATGGCAGCTATTCGATCGAAGGCGGCAAGATCTTCATCACCTCGGGCGAGCACACGATGGTGCCGAACATCGTGCACTTCGTGCTCGCGCGCCTGTCGGACTCGCCGCCCGGAGTGAAAGGCTTGTCGACGTTCTTGGTGCCCAAGTATCTGGTGAACGCCGATGGCTCGATCGGCGAGCGCAATCCGCTGAAGTGCGTCGGCATCGAGCACAAGATGGGCATCCACGCCTCCTGCACCTGCCAGATCCAGTTCGACGGCGCGCAGGGCTGGATGGTGGGCAAGCCCAACGAAGGCATCCAGAACATGTTCGTGATGATGAACCTCGCGCGCATCATGGTCGGCATGCAGGGCCTGGGGCAGTGCGAGCTGGCGACGCAGAACGCGATCGCCTACGCGCGCGACCGCAAGCAGGGCCGCGCGTCCAACGGCAAGCCCGAGATCATCGAGCACGCCGACGTGCGCCGCATGCTGCTGACGATGAAGGCCACCACCGAAGGCGCGCGCGTGCTCGCCTACGAGACCGCGATGTTCGTCGACATCGCCCACCATCATCCGGACGCGGCGGTGCGCGAAGAGGCGCAGGACTGGGTCGATCTCAACACCCCGCTGGTGAAAGCCTTCTGCACGGATTCCGCGTTCGATCTCGGCAGCCTGGCGATCCAGGTCTACGGCGGCCACGGTTTCGTGCGCGACCATGGCATCGAGCAGATCGCCCGCGACTCCAAAATCCTGTGCCTTTACGAAGGCACCAACGGCATCCAGGCGATGGACCTGGTGCGCCGCAAGCTGATGATGCACAACGGCCGGCTGGCCGAGCGCTTCTTTGCCCGTGTGCGCTCGGAAAACCAGAGCGATGCGCCGCTGGGTTTTCTGGTGCGGCCGCTGATGCAGGCGGTGACGGCACTGGAAGACACCAGCCGCTGGCTGCGTGAAAGCTTCAAGCAGAACCCGGACGCCGCCGGCTTCGGCGCGGTCGATTATCTGCGCGCGTTCTCGCTCACCTATCTGGGCTACAACTGGCTGCGCATGTGCAAGGCCGCGACCAAATCCGGCGATGAAGGCTTCAGGCAGGCCAAGCTCGCCACCGGCGAGTTCTTTGCATTGCGCATGCTCAGCCAGGTGCCGGTGCTGTGCGAGAACGTGAAGACGCCAGTCGACAGCCTGGTGCAGCTGGACGCCGCGAATTTCTGAGGTCGCGCGATGCGTGACCGTTGAACCCCGGCGGGGGCGCGTTCGGCGGCACCACCTGCCGGGCGCGTCAGTCGTCGTGAGATAAAACAGTGCGAGAACGGCACGCACGCCGCCTCGATCATCGAGCATAGAGAACGAGAGCCATGCTGACCTTGCGTCCCCTGCTGCTGTCGATTCTGCCGCTGGCGCTGTTGGCCTGCGCCCACCACGCCGCGGACAAGCCGCCGATCCTGGCGCCGGACAATCCCGACACGATGACCGTCGCCACCGCCGACGGCCGTCCGGCGTGGATGCCGCCGCCTTCCAATAACATGGGGTTCGCCAGCCGCGTCGGCATCATGACCGTGCTCGACAACGAGCTACTGCATGTGGAACACGGCGTGAGCACGTCCACTGAAGTCCTCAAGCCCGGGTTCGATCTGGCCGGCTACACCGGCGACGCGCTGCGCCGCGCGATGATCGATGCCAAGAAGCCGTTCCTGACCTTGTCGGTGCGGCCGAGCGCGCGGCTGTTCACCGACAGGGCGGTGTGGCAAAAATCCTGGAATGAAAAAAACCAGAGCTTCGATAACAACTGGCAGGCCGAGTTCGATTCCATCATCAAGCAGAACCAGCTTGCGATGCTGATCGTGATCAGCGCGCCAGAAGTCGACGGCGGCATCGGCAACGCGGACCTGCAAGGCTCGGGCTATTACGCGCAGGGCCTGTTCGGCAAGCATCAGACGGCGGCGTTTTCCACGCTGCATTTCTATCGGGTCCGCGGCCTGCCGGGCAAGCTGCAGATGCCGGTGCAGGGGCCCGGCGAGCGCCTGTTTGCCGAGATCCCGAACTTCCCCAGCGCAACGCCGGTGCCGTTCCCCAAGCCGATGCAGGACGCGGTGGAGCGCGAGCTGCGCAAGCTGATCGACCAGAAAGCCGCGACCGTGGTGACCCTGCTCAAGTGAAGCGCTAAGCTGCCGGCGTCCCCGAAAAATCCAGGCAGAGCGATGAGTCCCGACACCCCCATTTACGCCTTCAAGGCACAGAGCATCGACGGCGTCGAACAGCCGCTGTCGGAATACCGCGGCAAGACCCTGCTGATCGTCAACGTCGCCAGCAAGTGCGGCTTCACGCCGCAGTACAAGGGGCTCGAGGCGCTGTATCGCAAGTTCAAGGATCGCGGGCTGGTGATCCTCGGCTTCCCCTGCGACCAATTCGGTCACCAGGAGCCGGGGGACGAAGCCGAGATCAAGGACTTCTGTTCGCTCACCTACGAGGTGAGCTTTCCGATGTTCGCCAAGATCAAGGTCAACGGCGACGACGCGCACCCGTTGTATCGCCACCTGAAGCACGCCAAGCCGGGCTTGCTCGGCAGCGAAGGCATCAAGTGGAACTTCACCAAGTTCCTGGTCGATCACAACGGAGTGGTGGTCGACCGCTACGCACCCACCGATACGCCGGCCGCGATCGAGAAGGATCTAGCCAAGCTGATCTGAGGCGCTACAGCGGCTCGGCCTTGAACGTATCGCAGCGCGCCGGATCGCCCGAGTCGAAACCCGCTCGGAACCAACGCACGCGCTGCTGCGAGGTGCCATGGGTGAAGGACTCCGGCACCACAGTGCCCTGCGACTGCTTCTGCAAGCGGTCGTCGCCGATGGCGCTCGCCGTGTTGAGCGCCTGTTCGACGTCGCCGGTGTCCAGCCACTGATAGCGCTGCTGGCCGCGATTGGCCCAGACGCCGGCGTAGCAGTCGGCCTGCAGTTCCTGGCGCACCAGCAGGCCGTTGTCGCCGTCGATCTCACGGCCCGCGGCGCGCGCCGCGTCGACCGCCTGCGCGCTGCCGCTCAGCGTCTGCACGTGATGACCGACTTCATGGGCGATGACATAGGCGTTGGCGAAATCGCCGCCGCCGCCGAGGCGCTGGCGCATCTCGTCGAAGAAGCTCAGGTCCAGATAGACCTGCCGATCGCCCGGGCAGTAGAACGGCCCCGAGGCCGAACCCGCGCCGCCGCAGGCGGTGTCCACCGCATCCGAAAACAGGATGAGCCGCGGCGCTTCGTACGGCGCGCCGCGCGCCTGGAACAGCGTGCCCCAGACGTCTTCGGTGTCGCCGAGAATCACGCGCACGAAGTCGACGGTCTCCTCCTGCTCCGCCGTCGGCGCCGCCTGCTGCGTGACCGCGGCGCCATCCATCTGCGACAGCGCGCCCAGCACCTCCAGCGGATTCTTGCCGAGCAACAGGCTCACCACGATGACCACGGCGACGCCGCCGATGCCGAGCTTGCCGACGCCGCCACCGAGCCGCGAACCGCTGCCGCGCGCGTCCACCACGTTGTCGCTGCGACGCCCCATCTTCCAGCGCATATCGTTCTCCGGCTCAAGACTCCGGCGAACGCCGGCATGCCCGATTATGCCGTGACGCGGCGCGCGCCCTCGTCGCTGGCGAGAAAGTCTTCGGCAAACGCCGCGTAGCGATCCTGCTCGATCGCCTCGCGGATGCGGCGCATCACGCTCTGGTAATAACGCAGGTTGTGGATGGTGTTGAGGCGCGGGCCGAGCATCTCGTCGCAGCGATCCAGATGATGCAGGTACGCGCGCGAGTAGTTGCGGCAGGTGATGCAATCGCAGGCCGGGTCGAGCGGACCGGGATCGTCGCGATGGCGCGCGTTGCGGATCTTGACCACGCCCTGGCTGGTGAACAGATGCCCGTTGCGCGCGTTGCGCGTTGGCATCACGCAGTCGAACATGTCGACGCCCCGCCCCGCCGCCTGCACCAGATCGCGCGGCGTGCCGACGCCCATCAGATAATGCGGCCGGTCCGCGGGCAGCGCGGGGCCGATGGCGTCGAGCACATGCAGACGCTCCTCCTCGGTTTCGCCCACCGACAGGCCGCCGATGGCATAGCCGGGGAAGTCGATGGCGGTCAGCCTTTGCAAGGACTCCAGCCGCAACTCGGGATACATGCCGCCCTGCACGATGCCGAACAGCGAACCAGGGTTGTCCGCATGCGCATCCTTGCATCGCAGCGCCCAGCGCGCCGACAACTCCATCGATTGCCGCGCCTGGCTTTCGGTCGCCGGACACCGCGTGCATTCGTCGAACTGCATGACGATGTCCGAGCCCAGCGCGTGCTGCATTTCGATCGAGCGCTCGGGCGAGAGGAACAGCTTGTCGCCATTCACCGGCGACGCGAACTTCACGCCCTCCTCGCTGATCTTGCGCAGCGTCGACAGGCTCCACACCTGAAAGCCGCCGGAGTCGGTGAGGATGGGGCCGCTCCAGTTCATGAAGCGATGCAGGCCGCCGAGGGTTTTGATCGTCTGCTCGCCCGGCCGCAGCATCAGATGAAACGTGTTGCCCAGCAGAATCTGCGCGCCGGATGCCTGCACTTCTTCGGGCGACAGCGCCTTGACGGTGCCGTAGGTCCCTACCGGCATGAAGGCCGGCGTTTCGACCACGCCGCGAGCGAAGACCAGCCGTCCGCGGCGGGCAGTGCCAGAACTGGCGAGAAGTGAAAAATGCACGGCGACCCACGCGGCAAAAAGGCCGCCTCGACTCAAGGGATGCGCGTTGTATAGGGAACGGCCAGGGGACGCAAGCCCGCTATCGCAAAGCGTCCAGCGGGCTGCGGACTCCGCGGCCGCCGCGATTGAGCACGTGGGTGTAAATCATGGTGGTGCTGACGTCGGAATGGCCGAGCAGCTCCTGGATGGTGCGGATGTCGTAGCCACTCTCCAGCAAGTGAGTAGCGAATGAGTGGCGCAGCACGTGCGGCGAAACCGGCTTGTCGATCCGTGCCCTCGCCGCCGCCTGCTTCACCTCGCGCTGGATCGTCTGCTCCGACAGATGGTGCCGCCGGACCGCGTCGCTACGCGGGTCGCGCGATAGATCGCGAGCGGCAAAAATGTATTGCCAACCCCACCCCGTCTGCTCGCCAGGATACTTGCGCGCCAGTGCGTCCGGCATCCACACCTGAGCACGTCCTGCGGCGAGGTCCTTGTCGAAAACAGCCCGACGGGACGCCAGTTGCTCGGTCAGGGCCGAGACCAGGGAATCGGGCAAAACCGTTATCCGATCCTTGCCACCCTTACCATCACGAACCACGATCTGGCGTTGAGCCAGCTCAATATCCTTGACCCTGAGACGCAGGCCTTCGAGCAGGCGCATACCGGTTCCGTAGAGCAGGTGCACGACCAGGCCGGCGGTGCCGTCCACCGCCGACAGCAGCGCCTCGACCTCGCGCCGGGTGAGCACCGTCGGCAAACGCTGCGGCTTCTTGGCGCGGGTCACCTCCGCGAGCCAGGGCAGATGCAGCTCCAGGACCTGCTGATACAGAAACAGGATCGCCGCCAGCGCCTGATTCTGTGTGCTCGCCGCCACCGTCAACTCGGTGGCGAGGTACGACAGAAAAGCCTCGACCTCCTCCGCCCCCATATTGCGCGGATGCTTCTTGCCATGAAAATGGATGAAGCGTTTAATCCACTGCAAATAAGCCTCTTCGGTGCGAAGGCTGTAATGCTTGACGCGAAGCTTGAGACGCACCGCCTGCAACAAGCCCAAAGGCTTTTCCGATGACGCACTATCTGGCAAATAACCCGGCGCGGCCATATCGACCTCCTTTTGAATCAAACGATTCGTTGGAGATATTTAGCCGCTCCGCTCACCGTGGTCCGGGTTATACGTCACGGCCCGTAGGGCCGATTTAGCGTTGGGCCGCGAAAGCGTCACAGCATTTTGGTGGGCCGGTTCTGGGCTAACCGCCGTCAACATCGCGCCCTTTCCCACCTTGCTGCGGCTGCAAGCCTCGTCGGCTCTGTCGTGTGTGTTGGCGTTGCTCTGCACATCCAAGCACGGTAGGGTTTGAGGCGTCTGGTCGGGGGAGCTTCGTTGTGAACATCGAGCTTGGTTCCAGCTTTCCCAGCGTCGGTCACTCCGCGGCGTTTAAGTTCAACTCGGCCCAACAAGGCACTGCACGCGACGGCTTCGCCGCGCGTGAGCTTGAGCGTTGGGCCGCGAAAGCGTCACAGCTTTTGGGTGGGCCAGTGCTGGGCTAACCGCCGTCAGCTTCACGCCCTTTTCAACCAGTCTGCGTATCGCGAGCTTCGTTGGCTCGTGTCAGCGCCAGCGGTCAGCAGCAGCATTGCGCTCGGCCAGTTTTGCGGTTCTGCAGGTGCCGGCTGTTGCGGCTTCGAGGGCCAGCGGTTTTGAAAGCGGGTTGGCGTTGCTCTGCACATCCAAGCACGGTAGGGTCTGAGGCATCTGGTCGGGGAGCGTCGTTGTGAACATCGAGTTTCGTTACAGCTTTCGCAGCGTCGGTCACTCCGCGGCGTCAAAGAGCAGCGCAGCCCAACAAGGCGCTGCACGCGACGGCTTCGCCGCGCGTGAGCTTGAGCGTTGGGCATGACAAAAGCTGAAGTCGAGGTGTTCTGCGAAGACACAAATGCGTGGGTAGTTCGCACGCCCGGTAGGCACTACCCCGCACTCGTTATTCAGGGTGACTCGTTCTCGGGCTTGTTTGCGCCTGCTCAAGAAATCCTTGAGCGTGCCCGCACCATCGGAGACCCAGAGCTTGTGGCAGTCGCAGAGGAGCTTCGAGAAAAAATCTGGGCACACCTACACCACTACGAGCAGGTTCTTGAGCAGCATGGCTTGCCGCTTCCCTACAACCGTATCAAGTGGCCCTCGTAAGCGCGCAGGTGATGCCCAACCAACGGTTCCAGCCGACCCGCAACCTTCCGCTTCGCTACAGGTTGCGGTCGGCTGAACCTGGGCGTTGGGCCGCGAAAGCGTCACAGCATTTTGGTGGGCCAGCGCTGGGCTGACCGCCGTCAGCTTCACGCGCTTTCCCACCCGTCTGCGTACCGTCGGCTTCGTTGGTTCGTGTCAGCGCCAGCGGTCAGCAGCAGCATTGTGTTCGGCAGGTTTCGTGGTTCTGCATGTGCCGGCTGTTGCGGCTTCAAGGGCCGGCGGTTTTGAAAGCGGGTTGGCGTTGCTCCGTACATCGAAGCACGGTAGGGTCTGAGGCACACAGTCGGCGGGGGTCATCGTGATCATCAAGCTTGGTTCCAGTTTTCACAGCGTCGGTCACTCCGCGGCGTTTAAGTTCACCTCGGCCCAACAAGGCGCTCAAGCCGACGTGCTAACGCACGCGGCTTAGCTAGGGCGTTGGGGCTAAAGAAACAGCATGAAGAAGTTCTTAATATTTGTAGTCGTAGTGGCTTTGGGCTGGTACGGAAACTACTATTCCAAGCACCATCGGCAAGAACCTACGCTCATGGAAACAGCCCATGAAGCGCTAAAGCTCTCCGAAAGCGATGCAGGTACATTTCAATGCGACGGCAGGACGCATTGCTCACAAATGACTTCATGCGCGGAAGCCACGTTCTTCGTCAGAAACTGCCCCGACACAAAAATGGACGGCAACAACGACGGTGTGCCCTGCGAGAGTCAGTGGTGCAATTAGCGTCATGCCCCAACAGGGCATTCAAGCGGACGGGCTGCGCCCGCCGCTTAATTCTGCGTTGGGCCGCGAAAGCGTCACAGCTTTTTAGTGGGCCAGTGCTGGGCTAACCGCCGTCAGCATCAAGCCCTTTCCCAGCTTGTTGTGGCTGCAAGCGTCGTCGGCTCTGTCGTGTGTGTCGGCGTTGCTCCAAGCATCGAAGCACGGTAGGGTTTGAGGCACCAGTCGGGGGAGCGTCGTTGTGAACATCGAGCTTGGTTCCAGCTTTCCCAGCGCCGGTCACTCCGCGGCGTTTAAGTTCACCTCGGCCCAACAAGGCGCTCAAGCCGACGTGCTAACGCACGCGGCTTAGCTTAGGCGTTGGGCCGCGAAAAACGTCACAGCTTTTTAGTGGGCCAGCGCCGGGCTAACCGCCATCAGCATCACGCGCTTTCCTACCTTGTTGCTGCTGCAAGCGTCGTCGGCTCGGTCAAGTGTGTTGGCGTTGCTCCGGGCATCCAAGCACGGTAGGGTTTGAGGCATCCGGTCGGGGGAGCGTCGTTGTGAACATCGAGCTTGGTTCCAGCTTGCCCAGCGTCGGTCACTTCGCGGCGTTTAAGTTTAGTTCGGCCCAACAAGGCGCTCCACGCGACGGCTTCGCCGCGCGTGAGCTTGGGCGTTGGGGCTCAAGAAAATGAAGTTCATTCTGCTAGCTGGTGCGCTCATAGCTCCGCTGGCTGCGAGTGCAGCGGATCGATGTTCGACTAAACAGGCACAGGCCGCAGAAGAAGCAACGGACCAGATGAAAACGTGGCCGGCAATCTATTCGGGCTTCAAGAGTTTTCATCACTGCGATGATGGCGGCATTGCTGAAGGCTTCACGGAGGCGGTTGTCCACCTTCTAGCGTCTGATTGGAGTTCAGTTGGTAGCGCGGCATCACTTTCGAGAAAAGACAAGGCGTTTCGCTCATTTTTTCTCAAGCACATCAATGCGAGCGCCAATGCAGACGAGCTACAAAACATTGCTTCAGCTTCGGGTGCGCAGTGTCCGCCAGAACTTTCATCCGTGTGTAAGGATATTCAACGGGCAGCTACTCTCGCTCTAGAAGAGGCAGCGCAGTGAGCCCCAACCAGTCGCTCAACCGGACGGGCCATAAAGCCGGCCCGCCGGTTAGCTAGGGCGTTGGGCCGCGAAAAACGTCACAGCTTTTTAGTGGGCCAGCGCCGGGCTAACCGCCATCAGCATCACGCGCTTTCCTACCTTGTTGCTGCTGCAAGCGTCGTCGGCTCGGTCAAGTGTGTTGGCGTTGCTCCGGGCATCCAAGCACGGTAGGGTTTGAGGCATCCGGTCGGGGGAGCGTCGTTGTGAACATCGAGCTTGGTTCCAGCTTGCCCAGCGTCGGTCACTTCGCGGCGTTTAAGTTTAGTTCGGCCCAACAAGGCGCTCCACGCGACGGCTTCGCCGCGCGTGAGCTTGGGCGTTATGCCTGACAAAAGCCATGCTAGTTCTAATCGAATATGCAGTGCTGTTCGTCGCCGTATTGCTCATCGCTGTCGGTCTTATCTGGGCTGTCTGAATCGCCCCGGGATTCGTGGAGGCTGTTTGGTTTAAGTCATGCCGCTACCG
>CAXTSJ010000029.1:0-44122 GCA_964246995.1 uncultured Hydrocarboniphaga sp. | reverse complement strand
AGCGCATCAAGGAGGTGATGGACAAGGTGCCGGGCATCGAGAACGCCGACTACGAGATCGCCGAGGTCGAGCACACCACCGAGGCGCTGACCGAACTGCTCACTGGCGCCAAGGTGCTGTTGAACATGGTCGGTCCCTTCATGAAATTCGGCCCGGAGGCGGTCGAAGCCTGTCTCGCCACCGGTTGCCACTACACCGACACCAACGGCGAGCAGAACTGGATGCTCGACGCCGAAGCACGCTGGGGCGCCAAGTTCGCCGAGAAAAACCTGCTGCTGGCGCCGGGCATCGCCCAGATGTACACGACGGGCGAAATCGCCGCGAACATCTGCCTGGAAACCCCCGGCCTGGACACCCTCGACATCCTGGTGCTGTGGAGAGGCTTCCCGACCTACGCCTCGACGCAGACCATCTTCAGCATTCTCACGGCCGACTTTTTCTATCTCGACCAGAAGCAGTACGTGAAGTGGCCGGCCACCGCCAAGGCCGAGGTGATGGTGCCGGGCCAGCACGAGACGGCGATGGCCCTGCCCTGGGGCGGCACCGCGCACCCGGTGTGGTTCAAGAACGATCCGCGGGTTGCCACCTGCAAGGCCATGGGCGGCGTGTTCGAGCGCACGGTGATGGAAGGCGTGGTGCAGATCGCCGCGGTGGTCGAGGAAAAGATCAAGCCGATGCCCAAGGCCGAGCAGGAGAAGGCGCTGTCCGACATGGCCGCGAGCCTGCAAGCGGGCATGCCGCCGCGCGAAAACCCGCGCATCAACACCTCGGTGGATTCGGTCTTCGCCAGTGGCCCGCTCGGCAAAGTGCATTGCGTGATCCACGGCAACTGCAACTACAAGCAGACCGGGCTGATGCAGGCCTACGCCGCCTACCATCTGGTGCAGGCGCCGCCGAAGCGGGTAGGCTTCGCCTCGGGCTGCCAGGCCTTTGGGCATCGGGAACTGCTGGGCGTGCTCCAGAGCTTTGGCTTGGTGAGTGAGCCGGTGGTCACCGGTCGATGAGCCGGGACAGTTGAACCATAACGAGGAGAACGCATGAACGCATCTGTCGAATCCATCAGCGCCCAGGCCGCCGTCGTCCGCGAATTCGGCAAGCCTTTCACCATCGAGACGGTGGACGTCGCCGCGCCGCGCGCGCACGAGGTGCGGGTGCGCATCGTCGCTGTCGGCATGTGCCACACCGACCTCGTGGTGCGCGATGGATTCCCGGTGCCGCTGCCGGTGGTGCTGGGGCATGAAGGATCGGGCGTGGTGGAATCGATCGGCTCGGAAGTGAGCAAGGTCAAGGTCGGCGATCACGTCGTCCTCAGCTTCGATTCCTGCGCGCATTGCCCGAGCTGCGACGATCATCAGCCGGCGTATTGCTACAACTTTCTCGCACACAATTTTTCTGGCGTGCGCCCGGCTGACGGCAGTACCGCGGTGAGCCAGCAGGGTGCGCAGATCAACGCGAATTTCTTCGGCCAGTCGTCTTTCAGCTCCTACGCCATCGCCCACGAGCGCAACACCGTGGTCGTGGACAAGAGCCTGCCGCTGGAGCTGCTCGGCCCGCTCGGCTGCGGCATCCAGACCGGCGCTGGCGCGGTGATCAAGTCGCTGGCGCTGAAACCCGGCCAATCGCTCGCGATCTTCGGCGGCGGCGCGGTGGGCTTGAGCGCCCTGCTCGGTGCGCGCGCGGTCGACGCCGGCGTGGTGATCGTGGTGGAGCCCAATGCGGACCGGCGCGCGCTGGCGCTGGAGCTGGGCGCGACTCACGTCATCAATCCCAAGGAGACCGCCGACGTGCTGGCCAAGATCAAGGAGCTGGGCGGTGGCGGCGTCAGCCACGCGATCGACACCACGGGGATCCCGGCGGTTGTCGCCGTCGCTGTCGAAACCATGTTGCCCAAGGGCACGCTGGGTCTGATCGCGGTGCCGCCGCCGGACGCGATGTTGCCGGCCAACATGATGAGCATGCTGATGCGCGGCGTCGGCGTGAAATACATCACCGAGGGCGACGCCGATCCGCAGGTCTTCATTCCCGAGATGCTGGCTTACTACCAGGCCGGCAAGTTCCCGTTCGATCGGCTGATCAAGCAGTTCTCCTTCGACCAGATCAACGAGGCCGCGCACGCGTCCGAGTCGGGCGTGGCGATCAAGCCGGTGCTGGTGCTTTAAGGGACCGAGGTCGGCGATCGCCGCGGTGCATTCAGCGGCGCCGCGCTAGGATTGCGCGCCACTGTTCAAGATCGTTCACGCATGACGCGCTTTCGAATCGTTCTGACGTTGTTGCTGTCGCTCCTTGCCGCAAGCTCGCACGCCGCCACCAAGCCGATGGCGGTGTGGTTTTATGCGGACTGGTGTCTCAACTGCAAGATCATCGCCCCCAAGATCGCGGTCGTGCAGCCCGAGTTCGAGAGCCGGATCGACTTCGTCAAGCTCGACGTCACCAACGAGGAACGCAAGGCGGCGACTCGCGAGCAGGCGAAGAAGCTCGGCATCCTGCCGCTGTACATGGGCAACAAGGGCACCGGATGGCTGGCGCTGGTGGACGCGCAGGGCAAGCAGGTCGGCGAGTTGCGGCATTTCATGACCGAGGACGAGATGCGCGCCGAGCTGACCAAGCTGGCCGCCACCGCCGAGCCGGTGCAACCGGCGTCGTAGACAAGCCGCGACCGGTACACGTCGTCGAAGTGCTGTGCGCGATTTTTTCCAACCGGCATCGGCAATCACTTGGAACCGGACCGGTCTATCAAGGGGTCCGCCGCACGCGAATGCGGCCATCGGTTCGCCCTCGGAGTCCTTATGTCCCGCATCATTCCTGTTGTTGTTTCACTGGCTGCCATCGCGCTAGGCGCCGGGTGTTCGATGAACCCCGCGTCGTTGTCCGCGCCTGGAGCGCTTGCGCGCGCCAGCTGCGGTACGGTCACCGTTCAAACCCCGATTACTGCGGGACAAGTACTGTCCGCCTGCGGTCAGCCCAGCTATCGCGACGCCTGGGGCGGCGCCCCGTCCGCGATGGGCCCGAACCTGGCGGCGGTGGAAGAGTGGTACTACAACACCGGCGCGACGCGCCCGGTGCAGGTGATGCGATTTTTCAACGGCCGCCTGGTCGCGGCGAGCGAGGACGGTCTCGGTTTCGCGGTTACCGGCAGTGCGCGGCAATGCGAGAGCGGCGCCGTAACGCAGGGCCTGTCGAAATACCGGCTGGTGCAGGTGTGCGGCGAGCCGCTGACGCGCCAGGCCTACATCGTCGACTCCTCCTTCGTGCTGCCGAATTCGCCGGCCATCAGCCAGGGCACGGCGATGTTCCAGGGCCAGGCGCAGAACGGCCGCGCGGCGTATCGCGAAGAACTCGCCTACAAGCTCGGCGGCGCCGTGCAGACGGTGACCGTCGAAAACGGCCGCGTGCTGAGCGTGGGTGCGCCGGACCGCCGCGGCTAGGCTGTCTCGCAGGGCACAGCGCTTGAGGGTCGCCCCGCAATGACGCTCGAGCGCAACCGCCTGGTGCCGCTGATCGTGGCCAGCGCGCTGTTCATGGAGAACCTCGACTCCACCGTCATCGCCACCGCGCTGCCGGGCATCGCGCGGTCGCTGGGCGAAGATCCGCTGCACCTGAGCCTGGCGATCACCTCCTACCTGCTGGCGCTGTCGATCTTCATTCCGCTGAGCGGCTGGATGGCCGACCGCTACGGCACGCGCACCGTGTTCCGCAACGCCATCCTGATCTTCGTCGCCGGCTCGGTTTGCTGCGCGGCGTCGCGCAACATGGGCGAGCTGGTCGCGGCGCGTCTGCTGCAGGGCCTGGGCGGCGCGATGATGGTGCCGGTCGGGCGGCTGGTGCTGCTGCGCGAAGTGCCCAAGTCGCAGCTGGTGAGCGCGATGGCCTATCTCACCATCCCCGCGCTGATGGCGCCGCTGTTTGGCCCGCCGCTGGGCGGCCTGATCGTCACCTATGCGTCGTGGCGCTGGATTTTTTTGATCAACGTGCCGATCGGCGTGCTCGGCTGGTGGCTGGTCAACCGATACATCCGCGATCTGCGCGAGCCGCACCCGGAGCCGCTGGACCTCGCCGGCTGGATGCTGCTGGGCGGCGGCGTCGCCGGCGTGGTGCTGGGCTTTGAAAGCCTCGGCAAGCACGTGCTGCCGGCGAACGTCACCTGGCTGAGCCTGGGCCTTGGCGCGCTGTTGCTGGTGCTGTACGCGCGCCACGCGCGCAGCGACGAGGCGCCGATCCTGCGGCTGTCGCTGTTGCGCATTCCGACTTTTCGCGCCGCGGTCACCGGCGGTTCGCTGTTTCGCATCGGCATCGGCAGCTTCTCGCTGCTGATGCCGATGATGCTGCAGCTCGGCTTCGGCCTCAGCGCGCTGCATTCCGGGCTGATCACGTTCGCGTCCGCCATCGGCGCCCTGCTGCTCAAGACCATCGCCGGGCGCGTCACCCGGCGCTTCGGCTTTCGCCGACTGCTGGTGGCCAACGCCATCATCAGCAGCCTGGCCCTGGTGGTCTGCGGCGCGCTGCGGCCGGAGACGCCGGTGTTGCTGATCATCGGCTTTCTGCTGGTCACGGGGTTTCTGCGCTCGCTGCAGTTCACTTGCATCAACGCGATGTCCTTCGCCGACATCCCGGAGCCGCGCATGAGCCAGGCCACGAGTTTCTCCGGGACCGCGCAGCAGCTGTCGCTGAGCATCGGCGTCGGCATCGGTTCGCAGGTCCTCAACCTCAGCCTGGCGATGCGGCAGGGCGACGTCCTGGAGACGGTCGATTTCAGCGCCGCGTTCGTCGTCGTCGGACTGATCTCGCTGGCCTCGGTCATCGGCTTCCGGCGGCTGGCGCCGGAGGCGGGCGACAATGTCAGCGGCCATCGCCTGGCGCTCGCCGAAGAAGCAGGGCCCGCGGCCGGCAAATAGGGCGCTTGCAAGCACCCGCGGCCGGCCGGAGACTGTCGCACCCCGACTGCCACAGCAGACCTGCACGATGACCGTCGCCAGGACGGCCGGCTCGCGCCGCACCGAGCCCGTTGCCACCTACAAGCTGTTCGCGCCGCCGGCGCGACGCGGGGCCATCCGCCGCGACTCGATCCTCGAGCGGCTGCTCGCCGACGAAAGCACGCGCGTGGTCCTGCTGCAGGGGCCCGCCGGGCACGGCAAGTCGACCCTGCTGCAGCAGACCAAGAGCGCCTGCGAGGACGCCGGCCTGCGTTGCGCCTGGCTGAGCCTGGACGAGACCGACAACGACGCGCACCGCTTCTTCCTGCACCTGCAGGCGCTGCTCGCGGTGCTGGAGGGCGGGGTGGCGGCCGCTTCGATGCCGGCGTCCGCGCCGACGCCGGCGGGCCTGTTCCGCTGCGACTGGTTTATCGCCCGGTTGCTGAAATTGAGCGCGCCGGTGTGCCTGTTTCTCGATGACTTCCAAGCACTGTCGAACAAGTCGGTGCTGGGATTTTTCCGCAATCTTCTGGACCACCTGCCGCCGGGGTCGCGCGTGTTCATCGGTTCGCGCAGCCTGCCCGACATCGGCCTGCCGCGGCTGGTGGTCAACCAGCAGGCGCTGATCCTGCGCGGCGAAGATCTGCGCTTTTCACCGGCCGAGGTCGAGCGCTTCTTCGCCGGCACGCCGGAGCTGGCGATGAACCGCGCCGAGATCCAGACCATATACGGCCGTACCGAAGGCTGGCCGGCGGCGCTGCAACTCTATCGGCTGTCGCTGTCGCTGCCGGAAGTGCGGCGCTCGCTCAGCGACCTGGCGTCGTCGCGTCCGCGCCAGCTCGCCGATTATCTGGCGGACAACGTGCTCAGCCTGCAATCACCGCGGGTGCGCGAGTTCCTGCTGCGCACCGCCTTGCTCAGCCGGCTGTCGGCGGACCTGTGCGATGCGGTGATGGGCAAGCCCGGCAGCCAGGAGATCCTGGCGGAACTGGAAGCCTCCGGGCTGTTCCTGCGCAGCCTCGACGCCGAGCGCCGCTGGTTCGGCTACCACGCGCTGTTCGCCGGGTTTCTCGCCGAGCAGTTGCGCGAGGAAGCGCCGAGAGTGATCACCGAGGTGCATCGGCGCGCGATGCACTGGTATCGGGAACACGCGATCCTCGATGAGGCGCTGCACCACGCCGTCGCCGCCGGCGATCACGAGACCGCGGCGGAAATCTTCGACCTGTGGGCGACGCAGCTGGTGATGGACGGCCACCTGCTGACCATCGAGCGCTGGTACGACCGTCTGCCGCAGGCCGCCATCGGGCGTCATCCCGACCTGGTGGTGAAAGTGGCCTACGCGCTGGCTTTCCTGCGCCGGCGCGACAAGCTGGCGCCGGTGGTGAGGATGCTCGAACCGCTCTGCCACGAGCCGCAGCGCTGCCGCCAGTCCAACCCCGCGATCGTGCGCGCGATGATGCTGATCATCGACGACGACACGCTCGGCGCTTTCGACGCCATCCGCGATGTCGACGTCGACCAGCCCGACGCCGCGGGTTTCCATGCGTTCGAACTCGGCGCCGCCGGCAATCTCAAGGGCTACATGGCGATGACCGCGGGCGACTTCGAAAGCGCGCGCGAATACCTGAGCCTGGCGCGCGCGCACGGCGACCGCGCCAACGCCGGTTTCAGCTGGGGCTATTCGATCAGCACCGCCGGCATCAACCTGCTGGCGCAAGGCTTGCTGCAGGAGGCGCTGGAACGCTACCGCGCCGGCATGGCCGAGCCGCGCATCGCGCTCGACGATTCGGTGTCCTCGGCGGTGCTGGTGTCGTGCTACGTGCAGGCCTTGTATGAGGCCAATCAGCTCGACCTGGCGCAGTCGCTGTTCACCCAGTATCGCGACGTCATCGCGCATTCGGCGATGCACGATTATCTGGCGGTGGCCTACGTGTCGATGGCGCGTATCCACGACGTGCGCGGACGGCCGGCGCAGGCCCTCGAGGTGCTCGACGAGGCCGAGCTGATCGCCCACACCAGCCGCTGGCCGCGGCTGATCCGCATCGTCGGCCGCGAGCGCGTGCGCCGCGCGCTGGCCGCCGGCGACGCCGATGGCGCCGCGGCGATCTCGCGGCGCATTCCGGCGGAAGGCTCGGTGCTGCCCGCCAACTGGGTGCGCTTCGCCGAGGACGCGGCCGGCGACGCCATCAGCGCGATCCGCCTGGCGATCCATCAGCAGCGGCTCGCGCAGGCCAGAGAACTGATCCGCGAGCAGCTCGACGTCGCCGAGCGCCAGAACCGCGTGCGACGGCAGATCAAGCTGCATCTGCTGGAGGCGATGGCGCAGGACGATGCGGGTGAGCCGCAGGGTCCGCACAGCCTGCGCCGCGCGCTGCGCCTGGCGGCGCCGGGCGGCTTCGTGCGGATTTTTCTGGACGAGGGGCCGGCGGTGATCGCGCTGCTGCAAGCCGGTCAGCCGCAGATGGCGGGCAGCAGCGAAGGCGCCCATCTGGATCAGCTGCTGGCCGCTGCCGGATTCCCGACGTCCGTTGCCGACCTCGACCCCGCGTCAGCGCCGCTCGTCGATGCGCTGACCGGACGCGAGAAGGACATTCTCAAGCTGCTGGTCGACGGCGCGTCCAACAAGACGCTCGCGCGCAAGATTTTCCTGTCGGAAAACACGGTCAAGTTCCACCTCAAGAACATCTATCTCAAGCTCGGTGTCAGCAGCCGCCTGCAGGCGATCAGCGCGGTGCGCCAGCGCGGGCTGCTGTAGCGGCGCTTCGCGTCTAACTCGAATCCGTAGAACCGTAGGTTGGGGTGAGCGAAGCGAACCCCAACATCCGCGCGTCCAATCGAGGGTCGACGTTGGGGTTCGCTTTGCTCACCCCAACCTACATTTCGCCCGTTTAGCGCAGGCGCCGCACGCGGTTGCTTACGACACTGCCTTGCAGCTGCAGCGGCGCTTTCAGGTCGACGACGGGTCGTCGCAGCTGGTCCTGATCGGCTGCGGAGAGGGGAGCAGCGAGCGGGCATGCTGGACGCAGCCGCGTGCCCAGGCCCGGTTCATCAGCGGGGCTACGAGCTTGCGCGCTTGCTGCCGGCTGGCCGCGTCGCTCGCGGCGCGTCGGCAGCGTGTGCAAAGGCAGGTTCTTGCGCTGTTCATTCATGGCTTCCCGAGGCTTGATGTTCGATACGGAACAGAAACAGCAAGCCCAGTGCCGGTCAAAGCCCTGTCGATACTTCGTGCGATCAACGTCGTGTTCGAAGGCATAAACGGCGATTACGAGTCGGAAAACTCCTGCGAGTCGATTGCCTGATGCGGGCATCGCCCAACACCATCGTGCGCGATGCAATCGAAGGGACGATCCGCGTCAGATGACGCGCGACGTCAGCTCGGGAAATTGCTCCAGCGCGTCTTCGATCACCTCCAGCGTATGCCGGCATTCCTCGCGCGTGGCCTGGCCACCGAGGCAGACGCGCACCGATTCCGGCGCCGGCGCGGTCACCGTGAAAGTATCCGACACCACCACGCCCACGCCCTGCTGGCGCAGATGGGTCATGAACTCGACACGGTTCCAGGGCTCGGGCACCTGCAGCCACAGGTGGAACGCCTCGGGCTTGGACACGTAGTTGGCGCGCGTCAACACGGCCTGCGCGATCGCCTGCCGCGCTCGCGATTCTTCGCGGATCGCCAGCGTCGCGGCGGCCACCGTGCCGTCGTTGATCCACTGCGTCGACAGCGCGACGGTGAAAGGCGAGGCCATGATCGTCATCGTGCGCATGGCCGAAGACAGCCGCGCGGTGTAGCGCGAGTTCGGCGTCACCAGATAGGCGGTTCGCAATCCCGCGCCCACGTGCTTGGCGAAACCGCTCACATAGAACGTCAGCTCCGGCGCCAGCGTCGCCAGCGGCGGCGGCGACACGCTGGGCAGGAAGCCATACGCATCGTCCTCGATGATCGGCACCGCATGCCGCCGCGCGATCTCCACGATCGCTTCGCGCCGAACCTGCGACATCACCGCGGTAGTGGGATTCAGATACGTCGGGTTGCAGTACAGCGCCTTGGGCGGATCGAGCACGCAGACCGCCGCAAAGGCTTCCGGATCGATGCCCTCGTCGTCCGCCGGCAGGCCGTGCAGGCGGATGCCCAGCTGCGAGGCCAGGCCCTTGACGCCGGGATAGGTGATGGCCTCGCAGCACAGGGTTTCGCCCGGCCGCGCCAGCACGGCGAACAACGCGAGCAGCGCGGACTGCACCCCTGGGCACACCAGCACGCGCTGCGGAGCGATGCCCGGCAGGCGAGGGTGCAGCCAGGCCGCGCCCGCTTCGCGATCGGGCGGCCCGCCACCGAAATCGTGGTATCGCAGCAGCGCGTTGGGGTCACTCAGATCCAGGCTGGCGAAGCCTTTGCGAAAACGGTCCAGCAGAACCGGATCGGTCGGCTCGGGCGGCATGTTCATCGTCATGTCGACCAGGCCCACCACGGCCTGCGAACGCACGCGCGGCGCGAGCGAAGGCGCCGGCGCTTCCACCGCGCGCACGAAGCTGCCCTGTCCGACGCGCGAGTCGATCAGTCCGCGGCGCGACGCCTCGGCATAGCCGCGAGCCACCGTCGTGAAATTGAGCCCGAGCTGCCGGCCGAGCGTGCGCAAGGGCGGCAGACGCTGTTCGGGCAGCAGCCGCTGCGCCTCGATGTCGTCGGCGATGGCGTCGGCCAGCGCCACATAGGCGGGCCGGCCGCTGTTGCGCAGCGCTGCGGCCCAGCGGTTGGAAATCGTCGCCATTGAATGCTTTCGCAGATTGAGTGAAGAAGCCGCGGTGCCTGCAAGTGGTGCGTCTGCACCGCTGCGACGCAGGGCTCGTCGAAGCCGGATGCCGTGCCAGCGGTCTGCCGGCGCGGGTGAAAGGGCGATTCAAAAGCCGCGCCAGAAAACAAATGCAGCACATTCCGCAACCTGCCCCGATGATCGCATGATGATCGCATTTTCGTCTGCAACGGTTGGCACAGCGGTTGCTGCGCGAGGCAGGTGTTCCATCCACCAGCCGGAGTATCCAATGCCCGCAGTCACAACGCCCAAGACCAAGAAAGGTGATTTCTTCGTCGACTATGAAGACAAGGTTTTCGAGGACGTCAAAGCCAAGCCCGGCGAAAAAGCGCTGGTGACGTTTCACACCGTCGCCTTCGAAGGCTCGATCGGCCTGGTCAACATCCTCCAGGCCAAGCGCCTGCACCGCAAAGGCTTCGAGACGTCGATCCTGCTTTACGGCCCCGGCGTGACCCTGGGCATCCAGCGCGGCTTTCCGACCATCGGCGACGAGGCCTTCCCCGGCGCGCAGAACTTCGCTGGCCAGCTCAACGCGTTCATGGGCGAGGGCGGCAAGGTGTATTGCTGCCGCTTCGCGCTGCAGATGCTGTACGGCCACGGCGAGCACTCGCTGCTGCCCGGCATCATCCCGATCAGCCCGCTCGACGTGCTCGACTGCATCCTGGTCCATCGCAACGCCGACGCTTTCATGATCCACACCTGGACGGTCTGAGCGCATTCAAGCGATGAAGACGCAGGGCATCGTCAAGGCCGCGGCCGTGCAGCTGTCGCCGGTGCTCGACAGTGCCGACGGCACCGTGGAGAAGGTTCTGCACCTCATCAGCGACGCCGCGGCACAAGGCGTCGAGCTGATCGTGTTCCCCGAAACCGCGGTGCCGTATTACCCCTACTTCTCCTTCATCACGCCGGCCGTGGCGATGGGCGCGGAACATCTGCGTTTGTACGAGCGTGCGGTGCAGGTGCCGGGTCCGGTGACGGAAGCCGTCGGCACTGCTGCGCGCGAACACGGTGTGGTCGTGGTGCTCGGCGTCAACGAGCGCGATCACGGCACGCTCTACAACACCCAGCTGGTGTTCGACAGCAGCGGTGAGATCGTGCTCAAGCGCCGCAAGATCACGCCGACCTATCACGAGCGCATGGTCTGGGGCATGGGCGACGGTACCGGGCTCAAGCCCGTGGACACCGCCGTCGGCCGCGTCGGTGCGCTCGCCTGCTGGGAGCACTACAACCCGCTGGCGCGCTACGCCCTGATGGCGCAGCACGAGCAGATCCATTGCAGCCAGTTTCCGGGCTCGCTGGTCGGCCAGATTTTTGCCGACCAGATGGAAGTGACCATGCGTCATCACGCCCTGGAATCGGGCTGCTTTGTGGTCAATTCGACCGCCTGGTTATCCGAGGATCAAGTACAGAGCATCACCTCGGACAGCGCGATGCAGAAGGCCCTGCGTGGCGGCTGCTACACCGCGATCATCTCGCCCGAAGGCAAGCACCTGGCCGAGCCGCTGCGTGATGGCGAAGGCATGGTGATTGCTGATCTTGATTTCGCCCTGATCACCAAGCGCAAGCGAATGATGGATTCGGTCGGCCACTACGCGCGGCCGGAGCTGTTGTCGCTGGTAATCGACGATCGCAGGGCGGCACCGCTGCACCTCTCCCCGCAAGCCGAGCAGAAGCCATGACCACCAACCAGCAACTGATGACCGACCTGCAGTCACGCGGCCTTCGGCTGGTGGACGAGAGCGCCGGGGCGCCGAGCCGCCGCGGCGGTGCCGGGCCGTCCGACCACAAGGCGGTGATGGTCGATGGCCACACCATCATGGTGCCGGTGCACACCGGCAGCGCAGCCGAGTCGCCGTTCCTGGTCGATGCGCCCGGCGCCGACGGCCGCGCGACCTTGCGCCGCAACGATGCCGCTATCGCCCAGATCACGTTCCCGAAAACCCCACGCTTCTACAAGCTGCAGACTTTCGACGGTGTGCCGTACTGGAAGATCGCCCAGCTGCACGGCAGCGACGTGCTCGCCACCACGGTGCTGCAGACCTGCATCCGCTACGGCCGCCGCAGCACGTCCTGCCAGTTCTGCGCGATCGGCGAATCGCTCGCGCACGGCCGCACCATCAACCGCAAGACCCCGCAACAGCTGGCAGAAGTCGCGCGCGCCGCGGTGCTGCTGGACGGTATCAAACACATGGTGATGACCACCGGTACGCCCAACTTCACGGATCGCGGCGCCGAGATCCTGTGCGAGTCCGTGTTCGCTGTGAAAGCCGCCAATGAGGATCTGCCGATCCAGGTGCAATGCGAGCCGCCGGACGATCCGGCCTGGTTCATGCGCCTCAAGGCCGCGGGCGCGGACACCCTCGGCATGCATCTGGAAGCGGTCACGCCGGAGGTGCGGATGCGCATCATGCCCGGCAAGGCGACGGTGACCATCGATGAGTACCTGAAGGCTTTCGTCGATGCCGTGGCGGTGTTCGGCCGCGGCCAGGTCAGCACCTACATCCTGGCCGGTCTGGGTGATACACGCGAGGCGATTCTCGCGATGTGCGAGCAGCTGGTGCGCATCGGCGTCTATTCCTTCGTCGTGCCTTTCGTGCCGATCTCCGGCACGCCGCTGGAGAAGCACGCGTCACCAGACCCGATGTTCATGCGCGAGCTGCTGGCGCCGCTGGGCCGCATGCTGGTGGAGGGCGGGCTGCGCTCGGCCGACATCAAGGCCGGGTGCGGGCGCTGCGGCGCTTGCTCGTCGCTGTCGGCTTACGAAAAGTAGGCGAGCAAGGTTCTTGGACACGATGCTGTTCACGCCCTTCGTTCCCAGCGAATACCGCATTAAGCTGGTGAGCGAAGAATGGGAGCGATCGGCGTGCGCGGCCTTGCGCCGCGCCGTGTTTTGCCAAGAGCAGGGGCTATTCGATCTGGACGATCGCGATGCGATCGATCGGGACGCACTGATTCTGGCGGCGGTCGCCTGCATCGCCGGCCAGCCGGATTCGATCGTCGGCACCGTGCGCATTCACCATGAGGCCGATGGCCTGTGGCTCGGCTCTCGCCTTGCCGTCATTCCCGCGATGCGCGGCGTCGCCTGGCTGGGCACCGAGCTGATCCGTCACGCCGTGTGCAGCGCGCATGCGCGCGGCTGCCAGCGTTTCGAAGCGCGCGTGCAGGTGCAGAACGTGCGCCGCTTCGAATCCCTGCACTGGACCAGTCTCGAGCGCATTGAAGTCTGCGGCCGGCCGCATGTCCGGATGCGGGCTGAGCTTGCGCAGTACCCGCCGCGTCCCCAGGCGGAAGTCATTTTCGTCGCCAGCCAGCCGAGCGCCGTCATTAACCCGATCGCGAAGGCGGCTTGATGCTGGACGCACTCGTCAGCAGTCTGCGATCCAGTCGCGGCATTGCGCACAAGTGCGACATCGCCAGCGTCGTCGCATCGCTGGGCGTCGGCGCACACAGCGCAGTGCCGGTCGGCGACGATTGCGCGGCGATTCCCGACGGCGACGGTTTTCTGTTGTTCGCCATCGAAGGCTTCATCCACGAATTCGTCGAGCGCGATCCCTGGTTCGCCGGCTGGTGCAGCGTGATGGTGAACGTGTCCGACATCGTCGCGATGGGCGGCCGTCCGCTGGCGGTGGTCGACGCGGTGTGGAGCCGCGGCGACGACAAGCTGCGCGCGCTGCTCGCGGGCATGGCCGCCGCCTCGCGTGCGTACGGCGTGCCGATCGTCGGCGGCCACAGCAACCTGCGCTGCGACGGCGAGCAACTCGCGGTGTCGGTGATGGGCCGCGCAAAAAAATTGCTCACCAGCTTCGACGCGCGGACGGGTGATGCCCTGGTGCTGGCGATCGATCTGCGCGGCGCGTATCGCGAACCTTTCTCCCATTGGAACTGCACCGATGGCACGCCGCCCGAGCGTTTGCGCGGCGATCTGGAACTGTTGCCGGCGCTGGCCGAAAACGGGCTGTGTCTCGCGGCCAAGGACGTCAGCCAGGCCGGCATCCTCGGCACCGCGATGATGTTGCTGGAATGCTCGGGCGTCGGCGGCGTGATCGACATCGACGCGATCCCGCGCCCCGTCAGCGTCAACACCCGGGGCGATCTGCAACGCTGGCTGCTGTCGGCGTTCCCGAGCTTCGGCTTCATCCTGTCGGTGGCACCGGGCAATGTCGCCGCGGTGATCGGGCGCTTCGCACAACGCGGCATCGCCTGCGCGCATATCGGTCACTGCGACGACTCGCACGGCCTGTCGCTTGCAGCGCAAGGACAGCAGCGCCTGGCCTGGGACTTCCGTGAGCAGCCCATGATCGGCTGTGGTCCCGGGCAGGAACGCTCGCATGCCTGAAACTTTCTTCCGAGTCCGCTGGCCCGATCGATCCAGCAGCGATTGCTATTCACCGTCGAGCACCATCAAGGACGTGCTGGCGCTCGATCACCCGTACGCGGTTGACGAATTCGTCGCGTCCTGCCGCAGCGCGCTGGAACACGGCAGCGAGCGCGTGAAAAAGAAATACGGCTTCGGTTGCGGCCACGCGCTCGCGCAGATTCGCGAGATCGAGGCGCGCGCGGTTGCGTATCGCGACGATGCGAGCGCACGCATCACCGTCGAGTCTTTCGATCCATGACCCCGCACGTCGAAGTCGCCATCGTCGGCGGCGGCCAGGCCGGTTTGTCGATGAGCTGGCATCTCAAGAACGCCGGCATCGATCACGTCGTGTTCGAGCGCAGCCGCAGCTTCAGCGAGTGGCGCGAGTCGCGCTGGGATTCCTTCTGCCTGGTCACGCCCAACTGGCAATGCCGGCTGCCGGGTTTTCACTATGCGGGCGACGATCCGCAGGGCTTCATGCTGAGAGAGCAGATCATCGAGTATCTCGACGCTTACGTGGCGCACTCTCGGCCGCCGCTAATGGAAGGCGTCAACGTGACGCGCATCGAGCGCGCAGACGACGGCCGCTTCGCGGTCTCGACGACCGCCGGTGCGTTCACCGCCAACCAGATCGTGCTCGCCAACGGCGTCTACCAGAAGCCGATCATCCCGCGCTCGGCCGAGCGCATTTCGCAAGACGTGTTGCAGTTGCACTCGTCCAGTTACCGTAACCCGCAATCCTTGCCCGCGGGCGCGACGCTGGTCGTCGGCAGCGGCCAGTCCGGCTGCCAGATCGCCGAAGACCTGCATATCGCCGGCCGCGAAACGCATCTTTGCGTGGGCCGCGCGCCGCGCTCACCGCGCGTCTACCGCGGCCGCGAAGTCACCGACTGGCTCACCGAATCCGGCTACTACGACATCCCTTTCGAGTCCCATCCGCAGAAGGCGACGGTGCGTGAAAAGACCAATCACTATCTCACCGGTCGCGACGGCGGCCGCGAGATCGATCTGCGCAAACGCGCGCTCGAAGGCATGAAGTTGTACGGGCTGTTCAAGGATGTCGACGGCGGCAAGCTGCTGTTCGAGCCCGGCCTGCGCCGCAATCTCGACGACGCCGATCGCTCCTACAACAACATCCGCGATCTGGTCGACCAGTACATCGCGAAGGACAGCATCGCCGCGCCGATCGAGCCGCCGTACACGCCGCCGTGGACGCCGCACCACGATCCTCTGGAGCTGGACATCGCCGCTGCCAACATCACCAGCATCGTCTGGGCGATCGGCTTTTCCGCCGACTACGGCTGGGTCGATCTGCCGATGTTCAACGGCCGTGGACAGCCGGTGCAGCGCCGCGGCGTGTCACCGGTGGCGGGCGCTTATTTTCTGGGGCTGGCCTGGCAGAACACCTGGGGCTCCGGCCGCTTCGCGGATGTGGGCAAGGACGCGGAATACCTGCTCGGTCATATCCGCAGTGTGCGCGAAGCCGGCAGCCTCATTCCATCTTGATGATGGCGATCGAGCCATCGCGCTCGACGATGGCGTACTTGATCTGGTCCTGGCGCTGCACACCCTGCAGTCGCGACGCGGCCATGATGTCTTCTTCCTGGATGCGCAGACGCCGCATGCTGGTGCGGTCCCATTCGCCGCGATCCAAGACCACGATGGGCGTGCCGTCGGTGATGCGCGCGAACTTGGGGAAGTACTGCTTGAGCGTCGCCACCAGAATGTGCAGCAGCGCGACGGTGGAGATCGCTAGCAGTGAGTTGGTCAGCGATCGATCGTCGGCGACGATCGCCTGGTTGGCCAGGCCGCCGATCAGGAAAATGATGATCAGCTCGAACGGCGTCATGTGCGCGACCGATCGCCGTCCGACGATGCGCAGGATGAAGACGAGCGTGCAGAAGACGACCGCGGTCTTGATGATGGTGTCCATGAGGAGATTGCGTCGGGGTCAGGGATAGACGAACTGGTGGATCTGCAGCGGCGCGCTTCCGGACACGCCCAGCGTGCCGTGGACCGAGCCGATGGCCTTGGGCTCCAGCGTGAGCTTGATCTGCAGCGCTTCGGCTCCGGCGCCGGGCTTGAACACCAGCACCACGCCGTCGGCAATGCCCTCGACCGACTGCGGCGTCGGCGTGCTCTCGACGATCTTCAGATTGAGTTTGGCGAGCAGCGCGGCGCTGACATGGACGCTGACGCTCTCGGGCGCACCGCTGTCGACGGAGCGCTTGACCGTCAGCGTGTAGGAAGTCGGCGTCTTGAAGCGGATGAACTTTTCGAACTCGACATCGCCACCGTCCGCCAGGGGCAGCGAGGCGGCGCTGAAGAATCCGCGGCCGAATCCGCCGCTCAGGCCGACCACGACCAGCATCACCAGAAAAATCCAGGCCGCTCGCTGGAAAGTCCAGAAGCGGGATTCGAAGGCAAGGTTGGAACCGGTGTCGATTCCGTCTTCTTCACGCGTGTTGCTCATCGCTGTTCCACTGCCTGTCTGCCACGTAAAGAAGGCCCCTCGCGGGGCCTTCCTGATCAACTGCGTTCACACCAGCGGCGGATCGCGATCGCGCTCGAAGTAGCGGTGCTGGAGCAAGGCGGCGAGGAAGCTCTCGACGGCGGAGCTGGAACCCTTGCCCTTCGATGATTTCTTGGCCTCGCCTTCCTGGATGATGCCCAGATCCGGACTGCCATCCGGCAGTTGCAGCGGAATCCCGGCGGCTTCCAGCAACGCGGCCGCCTCGCCGAGCACCAGGATCGGCTTGCAGTGCCGGTACTGGTCCTTGATGAATTCCTTGACGTGTCCCATCGCCGCCATGCTGGCTTGCGCCGCCGCGCCGCCGGGCAACACCACCGCGTCCCACAGCACCGACGGCGCGGTCTCGGTGGTGACTTCGACATGGATCGGATCACCACTCTCGGGTTGCACCTTGCCCAGCCGCGCGCCGACAAACCGCGGCGCGGCGCCGGCCGCGATCAGTGCCTGATGCGTGGCGCGCAAGGACACATCATCGACGCCGTCGCACACCAGCAACGCGATTTTCTTGCCGATGGCGCTGCCGTCACCCGGACGCGCGAACAGCGAGAGCATCGCCGACATCTCGATCTCGGGCGCGATTGGATTCGCCAGCGCTTTCTGCTGCGCCGGCGGCACCGGAATGCCGAGGCCATCGGCCACGCCCTGCACCAGCTCGTCGGCGACGTTCGCCAGCAGGCTGAGCACGCGCTCGCGGATCGCCTGCACCTGCACCTTGGTCAGCTCGAAGCGGAACGCCGCGATGATGTGATTCTTCTCAACCTGGCTCTGGCTGTTCCAGAACAGCGTCGCCTGGGTGTAGTGATCTGCAAACTTCTCCGGCTTGCCGCGCACCTTGTCCTCGAACACCGGTGCGGGGAAAGTGACGAAACCTTTCATGCCGGCCTGGAACGGGCAGCCGCCGCCGAGCGAGTTCGGCTCATACGACACACGTCCGCGCGGGATCGCCTGGCGATGGATGCCATCGCGCTGGTTGTTGTGCAACTGCGCCACTGGTGCGTTGATCGGCAGCTCGTGGAAGTTCGGCCCGCCGAGGCGGCTGAGCTGCGTGTCCAGATACGAATGATGGCGCCCGGCCAGCAGCGGATCGTTGCTGAAGTCGATGCCCGGCACGACGTTGGCGGTGCCGAAGGCAACCTGTTCGGTCTCGGCAAAGAAATTGTCGGGGTTGCGGTTCAAGGTCATGCGGCCGACCGGCACCAGCGGCACCAGTTCTTCCGGCACCAGCTTGGTGGCATCGAGCACGTCGAAGGAGAAGGACTCGGCCTGCTCCTCGGTGAAGGTCTGGATGCACAACTCCCATTGCGGAAAGGAGCCGGCCTCGATCGATTCCCACAGATCGCGGCGGTGATAGTCCGAATCGGCGCCGCTGATCTTCACGGCCTCGTCCCAGACCAGCGAATGCGTGCCGGCCACCGGATTCCAATGGAATTTGCAGAACACCGACTCGCCGGCCTCGTTGACCAGGCGGAAGGTGTGCACGCCGAAACCCTGCATGGTGCGCAGGCTGCGCGGCAGCGCGCGGTCGGACATGACCCACAGCAGCATGTGGGTGGATTCCGGCATCAGGCTGGCGAAATCCCAGAACGTGTCATGCGCCGACGCCGCCTGCGGGATCGCGTTGTTGGGCTCGGGCTTGACCGCGTGGATCAGGTCCGGGAACTTCATCGCGTCCTGGATGAAGAAGATCGGCATGTTGTTGCCGACGATGTCCCAGTTGCCGGCGTCGGTGTAGAACTTCACCGCGAAGCCGCGCACGTCGCGCGCCAGATCAGACGATCCGCGCTCGCCGGCGACGGTGGAGAAGCGCACGAACACCGGCGTGATCTTGCCGGCCTCGGTGAATGGCGCAGCCTTGGTGAGTTTGGTCAGCGGCTCGTAGCACTCGAACACGCCATGCGCGCCGGAGCCGCGCGCATGCACGATGCGCTCGGGGATGCGCTCGTGGTCGAAG
This sequence comes from uncultured Hydrocarboniphaga sp., assembly GCA_964246995.1. Lineage (GTDB taxonomy): Bacteria > Pseudomonadota > Gammaproteobacteria > Nevskiales > Nevskiaceae > Hydrocarboniphaga. The sequence continues at coordinate 25,563 of CAXTSJ010000029.1, read as the reverse complement.
TGCGTGATCTTCTCGCGCAGCACGAAGTCTTCCAGCAGGGTCGGGCCGCGCAGCCCGGCCTTGAGCGAATTCTGGTTATCGCTGATCGCGATGCCCATGTTGGTCGTCAGGGTCTGGCCGCCGGAGTCGACGCGCACCTGCGTGAGCGGCGCGATGTTGGCGTTGACGCCGGCCGTCGCAGCGGCGCCGGTCTTGTCGGACACGGTGTCTTCGGTGATGGTGCTGGCGGTCGCGATCGGATCGGGCGGCGTCATCGGCGTGCCGGCCTGCGGCGCGTGGCCGTTATCCAGGCCATGCTCGCCGGCCTTGAGAGGATTGAAAGGCGTGGCTTGCGCCATCGCCTGCGCGCCGGCTTTCTGCTGCACGAGCTTTTTCTGCGAGGCGGTCAGCGCGCCCTTGGGATCGGGCAGCGCAGTCGAGGGGCCGCTGACGGTGGCCACCGCGCTGACCACGGCCTCGGCCGTCATCGGCACCGCGGAATCGTTCGAGGTTTTGCTGCTGGAGGATTTGCTTTTGGATTTGTTGGGCACTGCGGACTCTCCTGGTCAAATGCGTTCGAGCTCAGCTCAAAGGCGAAAAATGCTTTAGCACGGCGAAACAAAAACCCCGCGGTGTGGTTGCGGGGTTTGTGGGTAGGCTTTTCAAAAATCTCTAGGACTTGTTCATGTCGATCGCCATGCCGCCGTGCATCTTTGATGGCATGGCACGCGCTTGCGCGTGTAGAAGCCCGGACGGTGGGCCTTTGCGCCTGACTGCAGTGTGAAGGCGAGAGCGCATACAGGCGATCGATCTGCGCCAGTGAAATCGCCACGCGCAGGCAACGACTCTTCTTCAAAGATCCAGGGTCACTGTGGAATCGACGTGGCTTTGTTCGATAGAGAACAGACCCGATTTTTCTGGCCAGGAATTATTCGATTCCAAACTTCTCGTCGTTCGACGCCGGAATTCTCTGCGGTCGATTCAGGACAACACGCATGTGCGCTCCAACGTCGCTGTCACCCGACGCGGTTTTCATCCAGGTGATCGGCAAATGACCCAAACCATCGAATCGCCCGCATCGATCGGACGTACTCGCGATCCGATCCCGCTGGTTCATCACGTCAATCTGCCGCGCTTCATGGGCGACTGGTATGTGATCGCCTTCATTCCGTCTCTCTTCGATCGCGATGGCTACAACCAGGTCGAAAACTACCGGCTCACCGGCGACGGCAAGATCGCGACGACTTTCACTTTCCGCCAAGGCTCGTTCACCGGCAAGCACAAGCGGTACAGGCCCATCGGCCATGTGCGCAAATGGTCCAACGGGGCGTTGTGGGGCATGCAGTTCGTGTGGCCGTTCAAGGCCGAGTACCGCATCGTGCATCTGGAGTCGGACTATTCCGTGAGCATCATCGGCCGCAACCAGCGCGACTACGTCTGGCTGCTGTCGCGACAGCCGCAGATGCCCGAGGCGGACTACACCCGCTACCTGAGACTGATCGCGCGCATGGGCTACAACGTCGCCAAGCTGGTGCGAGCGCCGCAGCACTGGCCCCAAGGGTGATTGTGTAGCGGCGGCTTCATCGCAAGCACTCCCGCGCAATGACGCGATTTCTTCACCTGTTTAAAGGATCATGACCATGGAAGGTCTTTTGCCCGTCTGGCTTCTCGGTTCTTTTCTTCTGCTGTTGCTCGTCGACCGGTTCCGAACGCCGAAATGATCGCCTTGAAACCCGTCGCCCGTTGACCGGGGCACGGCTCTTGCCGCCATGATGGCGGGAGCTCGGACCGGCAGGTGAATGACATGGACGTGTCACTGGAAAAACAGGCCTTCGTGCGCGGCACGGTTGGCCGGATCGACGAGACGCGAATCGTGGCGTTCGGCGTTCCGGTGGATCAGCATCCGGACGCGTCGCGGATGCCGCAAAACCGTCTGCTATTGGGGCTGTCTGCCGACGTTCAAAACCGCCTGATCGCCAATCTCCAATTGGCTCCGCTGCGGCAGGGCAGGGTCCTGCAGGAGCCCGGGGAGCGCATCACCCAGGTGTATTTTCCCAACGACGCGATCGTCTGCCAGTACAACCCCATGCCCAGTGGCGCGTCGGCGGATAGCTCGGTGATCGGCAGCGACGGCATGGTGGGCCTGGCCGCGCTCATGGGCGGCAGCCGCCTGAGCCGGGCGGTGGTGCAGATCGCCGGAACGGCCTACCACCTGCAGGCAAATGTCCTGGAAGACGAGTTCAAACGCCATGGCGAATTCCTCGAGTTGATCCTGCGCTACGCGCAGTCGCAGATCACGCAGACCGCGCAGACCGCGGTGTGCAACCGCCATCACTCGATCGATCAGCAGCTCTGTCGCTGGCTTTTGCTGATGCTCGACCGGTCGCCGGGCGCGGAGTTGAAACTGACGCACGAGATGATCGCCCACATGATCGGCGTCCGCCGCGAAGGCATCACGCAAGCGGCGGGGCGCTTGCAGAAGCAGGGCGCCATCGAATACGCGCGCGGCCACATCACGGTCAGGCAGCGCGGCCTGCTGGAGTCGCAGAGCTGCGAGTGTTACGGGGTGGTGAGGCGGGAATGCGAGCGGTTGTTGCCGCAATGTGCGGGGGGGGGGGAGATAAAGAGTCCCTCGTCCGCTTGCAGGAGAGGGTGGCGCAACGCACCGGGTGAGGGGCTGTTGCTGTTGGGTCATGTGCAATAGAGAAAAGCCCCTCATACGGTTGGGTTTACGTAGGAACGACTCAGTATTACTCCGAGCTGAGACCCAACCGCTTTCGGAACACCTTCTCCCGCAAGCGGGAGAAGGACATCCAGAAGGAATCTCAGTGCGTCTTCTTCCGCGCCTCGCTCTCACCACGCCCCTGCGTCAGCAGCGCGACGATCTCCGCATGGTTCACCGGCTTGACCAGGTGATGATCGAAGCCCGCGGCCCTGGACTTCTTACGGTCCTCCTCCTGCCCCCAGCCGGTGACGGCGATCAGCATCGCCTGCTGGCCCCAGGGGCGTAGGCGGATTTCCGCCGCCACTTCATAGCCGCTCTTGAGCGGCAGGCCGATGTCGAGCAACACCACGTCGGGGACGAAACGGTCACCGATCGCCAGGGCCTCCATGCCGTCATGCGCCACCGCGGTCTTGTTGCCGTCCATCTGCAGCAGCAGGCCCAGCGACAGCGCAGTGTCGTGGTTGTCGTCCACCACCAGGATGCGACGTTCGCCGGTGACCGGCAACGCGACCTGCGCCGTCGGCGCCGCCACGCGAGGCGTTGCGATGACCAGCCCCGGCAGGCGCACCACGAACTTGCTGCCCTGTCCCAGCCCCGCGCTGTGCGCGTCGACCTTGCCGCCGTGCAGGTCGACCAGGCTGCGCACCAGGCTCAGGCCAATGCCCAGGCCGCCCTGACCGCGCGCCAGCGACTGGTCGACCTGCGTGAACAGATCGAAGATGCGCCCGAGCTGTTCGGCGGCGATGCCGATGCCGTTGTCGGTCACCGACAGCCGCGCCTCGCCGAAGTGATCGTCGACGCACAGGTGGATCAGGCCGGGCGGGTTGGTGTACTTGCAGGCGTTATTGAGCAGGTTGCTCAAGATCTGCGTCAGCCGCACCGGGTCGCCGTCGACGTAGACCGGGGCATTGGGCAGATCCAGGGTCAGTTGGTGGCCGGCCTGGATGAGCGCGCTGCGGCAGTTGTCGACCGCGTCCTGCGCCACCGACACCAGGTCCACCGGCATGCGCCGCAACTCCAGCCGGCCGCTGCTGATGCGGCTGACGTTGAGCAGGTCGTCGATCAGCCGGCTCATGTGCTGCATCTGCTTGAGCGCCAGTGCGCTGGCGCGCTGCGCGACCTCTTGCTTGACGTCGACGTGACGCATGATCTCCAGCGCATTGGACAGCGGCGCCAGCGGGCCGCGCAGCTCGTGCGCGAGCATCGCCAGGAACTCGTCCTTGCGGTGCTCGGCCTCGGCCACCTCGTGCAGATCGTTGTTGGAGCCGGCCCACATCGACACCTGCCCGGTCTCGTCGCGCACCGCCTGGGCGTGGCTCAGATGCCAGCGATACTCGCCGTCGACATGACGCAGGCGATGCGCGAACACGTAGGGCTCGCCGGTGGCCATGGCGCGGCGCCAGGTGCGCAGATTCTCGGGCAGATCGTCGGGGTGGATGATCTGCATCCAGCCCGATCCGCACAGCTGCTCGAAGGTGAGGCCGCTGTACTTGATCCAGGCCGGGTTGTAGTAGTCGATGTTGCCATCGGCGGTGGCGGTGAAGAGCTTCTGCGGCACCGAATCCAGTACGCGCCGATGGCGCTGCTCGGCGCTGCGCAGGACCTCCTGGCTGCGCTGGCGCTCGGTGATATCGTTGATGCTGAGCAGGATGCGCGCGGTTTTTCCGTCGGCCTCTTCGAGCCGGCGCGCGTTGAGCAGCAAGCGGAAGCTGCCGGCGCTGTTTGCGTTGCGGCTGATCTCGTAGTCCTCCAGCACGCTCGCCTTGGGCAGGATGTCTTCCAGCAGCTCGCGCAGCTCGGGGATATCCAGACGCCGTTCACTGATGCGATACACCAGATGGCCTTCGACTTCGTCGGGGCGCAGTCCGAAAGCGCGATAGAACGCCGCATTGGCGCGATGCACGCGCAAGTCGCCACCGAGGATCAGCAGCGGATCGCGCACGGTGCGGATGATGGCCTCGGCGTATTCCAGCGATTCGGTGATGGCGCTCGCGCTGCGCTTCTGCGCATCGATGTCCACCAGCACCAGCACCGCGCCGTCAACCTTGTGTTCGAGCGTGAAGTACGGCCGCACGCGCAGCGAGAACCAGCGCCCGTCGGCGTCCTGCACCTCCAGGTCGGTGTCGCGCACGCTGGTGATGACGTTCGCAACCAGGCCCTCCAGATCATCGAGCTTGAGGCTGTGGCGCAGGTTGCCGATCGGCCGGCCGCGATCGCCGGGCAACAGCTTGAAGTGCTTCTCCGCCTGCACGCTGAAACGGCGGATGGTCAGATCACGCCCCAGCAGCAAGATCGCCAGTTGCGCGGCAGCCTGCAGATTCACCAGATCGCCGTTGGCGCGTCCCAGTTCGAGGTTGCGGTTGTTCATCTCCTCGTTGATGGTGGTGAGTTCTTCGTTGCTCGACTCCAGCTCCTCCTTGGAAGTCTCCAGCTCCTCGTTGACGCTTTGCAGCTCTTCATTGGCGGACTGCACCTCCTCGCTCGCCGCCTGCAACTCCTCGGTGCCCGCGTCGTGCTGCTCCTGGATCGACTGCAGATAGTCGCGCGTCTCGGATAGCTCGGCTTCGCGCTCGCGCAGCAGGCTGCGCAGTTCAACGGTGACGGTGCGCGCGGATTTGCCGCTTGGTTCGACCTCGCGCGCGGGCGCATCGGTGCGCCCGCGCGGCGCCTGCTCGGCATTTTCGAACACCACCAGCAGGCAGCGCTCGCGTTGGTTCTTCAGCGGGATCACTTCCAGGTTCACCAGACGGCTGGCGGGGCCCTGCTCGACGCGCACGTTGTCCTTGCGCACGGCCTGATCGGTCTTGAGCGCTTTCTGCACCGCGGCGCGCAGCGGCAGCATCAGGCCCTCGCGCGCCATCTTCAACAGGTCGAAGCTGGCCTTGCCCGAGGGAGCGCTCAGATACGCGTCGGTGGCGCCGCGGAACTGCAGGATTTGCAAGTCCGCATTGATCAGTACCGACGGCGGCGCGAAGCGATGCAGGACGATGCGATCCGCCTCGCGCTGCGCGTCATGCTCGCCGCGAAAGTCTTCGGAGGGGCGCAAGGTCGACAAGGCGAGCGCGTGGCGGCTCTCAGCCGGCTGCTCGCCGCGCGGCTTCCTCACCGGCAGATGAAAGCCGGCTGAGGGCGCGGCCTTCTTCGAATAGATCTTCTGCTTGCGGTCGGCCGGCTCGAACAGCTCGGTGAAGCCGCTGATGGATTCCGAGGCGCCGAGGAACAGAAAGCCATCAGGCTTGAGCGCGTAGTGGAACGTCGGCAGCGCCTTCTTCTGCAGGCTCGGCTCCAGATAGATCAGCAGATTGCGGCAGCTGATCAGGTCCATGCGCGAGAACGGCGGATCGTCGATCAGGTTCTGGCGTGCGAACACCACCGATTCACGCAGGCTTTTGATCACGCGGTAGCCACCTTCCTCCTCCACGAAAAAGCGCCGCAGGCGCTCCGGCGAAATCTCGTCGGCCACGGTCTTGGCGTAGAGCCCGTGGCGCGCCTTCTCGATCAGCGCATTGTTGAGATCGGTGGCGAACACCTGCAGCTTGCGGGGCCGCGGCTGATCGTCGGTGCACTCGGTGAACGCCATCGCGATGGAATACGCCTCCTGCCCGGTGGAGCAGCCCAGGGTCCACACGCGCAGCGGATCGTTGCCGCGCGCCTCCATCAGCTTGGGGAAGATCTTGGACTGCAGCACCTCGAACGCGTCGGGGTTGCGGAAGAAGCTGGTGACGCTCACCAGAACGTCGGAATACAGCGCGTCCAGCTCGTCGTTATTGCCGCGCAGGAACTTGGCGTAAGCGGCGAGGGTGTCGAGCTTGTTGAGCACCAAGCGGCGGGCGACACGGCGCTGGATGGTGGGCGATTTGTAGAGCGAGAAGTCCACGCCGCTGTGCTCGTGCAGCAGCTTGAGCACGCGCTTGAAACCGCTGTCGTTGCCGCGATCTGCGCCTGCGTCCTCGGCTTCGCTGCGCGCCTTGTCGGCGCCGGTGGTGGGCGAGCCGGTGCCGCCGGAGGGCAGGGCGCTGCTGTCGTTCTGATGCTCGCCGGCCTGCGCGCGCTCGCGCTCGGCCTGTGTTTCGGCGGTGCTGTCGGGTTCGGCCGCGTCTTCGTCGATCTCGATCGCCGCCTCGTCGCCGGCCTTGTGCGCCGCGCCGTTGACATAGGGATGGCGCGCGATGCGAGCCAGCTCGCGCGCGATCGCCGCCGGGCTGAGCACGCGGTCGACGCAACCCGCGGCGATGGCGCTGCGCGGCATCGAGTCGTAGCGCGCGCTGCTGTCCTGCGCGAAGGTGATGCCGCCTTCGGCCTTGATCGCCTCCAGCCCCACGGTGCCGTCGCTGGCGGTGCCCGACAGGATCACGCCGATCGCGCACTCCTTGGCGTCCTGCGCCAGCGCTTCCAGAAAATAATCGACCGACCGATGCGGTGACCGCACCACCTCTCGCGGCGTCGTCTTGAGCACGGCGCCAGCGATGCCCAGCGTGGTGTTGGGCTGGATCACATAGACGGTGTCCGGCTGCACGCGCAGGTTTTGCGTGACGTCGCGCACCGGCATGGCGGTGGCCTTGGCGAGCAGCATGCTGAGCGCACTCTCGTGCACCGGGTCGAGGTGCTGCACGATGACGAAGCCCATGCCCGTGTCGACTGGCAGATGCTTGAGCAATTCGGTAAGCGCTTCAAGCCCGCCTGCGGACGCGCCGATGCCGACGATCGGAAAGCGATTTTCCGCAGCCGGCGTTTCAGCTTCAGCAGAGGCCTTGCGCGCGGGTCTTTTGCGGGGCGATTTCATGTCATGGGTCTTGAGCGGAACGCCGATGGCGGCCGCTGTTGCGAGATCATTTTTGTGGGCGCCGTCACCATAACAGAAGGACCCGTCGGCACCGACGCAACGCCGCCCCGATAAAAAAAGAGCCCGTCGACCAGCCACGAAAGCCGATGGGTCAATCTCGAATCCGGTTCCAGACATCTCTGGGATCAGCTCCAGCGGGGCGAAGCCTGGATAGGGGAGTGAGGATTCTGAGCTTAGGAGAGTGCCCAGAATAAAGCCCGCCATTGGCGGGCTCTGTTCGGTATCAAACACAAAGCAAACTGCCTGGCAGCTTGGCCAGACAGCCAGTCATCCCTCTCCCGCAAGCGGGAGAGGGGACTTGTCTTCTACTGACTCGACATCTTGTCGCCCGACTTCGACATCATCGCAATATGCCCCTGGTGCTCTTTCAGAACCGGCAGCGTCTTGGTGGCGTACTCCGCAACCTCGGCGTCCTTGGATTGGGTGGCGGCGGTGAAATTGGCGATCGCCATCTTGTGCCCGGACTTCATGGCAGCAGCAAATGCCGTGTCGAAGTCCGCACCCGTTTTGCCCTTGAGCTGCGTGAGCATGGCCTGGTGATCGGCGTCGAGTTCGGTCGGCAGTGTCACGTTCTTGCTGCTGGCGAGCGTCATCAGCTCGTTGGCCGCCTTGGTGTGATCGTCAACCATCTGCTGGCCGAACATCTGCACTTGCTTGGTGGTGCCCTGCGTGACCGCCATCTTGCCGGCGGCAATCTCGGTCATGCCGCTCATCGCGGCCTTGTTGAAGAACGCCTGGTCCTTTGCCGACATCGTGATCTTCGTCGCCTCCCTGTTCGACATCGTCGTGGTGTCGGCTTGCACCTGCGAGACGACGCCCATCGACAGCAGCGCCGCGGTGGTGAGGGTGAGGGAAAAAAGCTTGAGTGACTTGTTGTTCATGAGATGTCCTATTGGTGGTTGAACCTGTTGGTGGTTGAAGTGGAACGGGTACAGAAGGCTTAAGTCCAGTTGCCCTTCTTCGGATCGCTCGTGAGCTTGTCGAGCTTCTGGATCTCGTCGATCGGGCAGCTCTGCACCCCGGGGCGATCGGCGACGATCAGGCTGTCGAGCTTGGTCAGGCGATTCGACGGCGTCGACGTAAAGCCGATGCGGGTGGCGTAAGGCAGCGAGGTGCAGCGCACGCGCAAGGAAAGCAGGTAGCGGCTGCCCGGCCCGGTGTCGAGCACCACATGCGTGTCGTCGAGCACGTTGAATCCGTTGACGCGGAAGCTGCTGATGTCGAAAACCGGCGCGCCGAGTTGATAGCCACGAGTGGCGAGACGTGATTCGAGTGAGCCCTTGGGCATCATCGCGCAGCCTGCAAGCGCGGCAATGGACAAAGCGCAGGTCAACGCTCGAGCCGATTTCATCGTAATTGTTTTCATGTTGTCCTCGCGCCGCGAAAGAGCGGCCAAGGAATACAAGCTAGGCGCAGCGCCTGAATCACACCCGGCCACCAGCGGCCTGTCGAAGCGCAGTCTCAACCCGGCATGACAAACGCGAGTGAAATGTTCGCTACCGCACGAACGTTGGGCGGTTTTGTTGGAGTTCGTTTTCGCTCACTCCAACCTACAGCCGCTTTGGTAGGTTGGGGTGAGCAAAGCGAACCCAACCTCAAAATCGCGGCGTCCGCACCACGAAGAATGGGTTGGCCGACTCACTCAGATCGAACAGCTCGGCGCTGGTTACCAGCAGCGAATCGTCGGGCGCCAGCGTAATGCCGGATGGCGTATGGAAACGCTCGCTGCGCGCCTGCTTGGTGATCCTGCCGGAGCGATAGTCCGAACTCAGTTCGACCCGGCTGATTGCCTCGCCGTTGTTGTCCATGACGTACAGCGTGTTGGAATCCAGGAAAGTAATGCCGTCGGCGTCGCCGATGTCGCCATCGATGTCGAGCTGGACGATCTCGCGACCCGCGCCAGCGATCAGCGTCCCCGGCGCCGGCTCATCGTTCAGTGCAGTCAGGCGATAGAGCGCGTGCTTGTTGGTATCGCCGATGATGATGTAACGGCCATCTTCTGTAGCGCGGATGCCGTTGGCTTCGAATGGATTGACGTCGCCCAGCTTATTGAGATAGCCGATCTCCGGCGTGAGCAGGATGGACTGCGCCAGAATCGTCCGCGGCAGAATCGGAAGCAGCCCGTTGGCCTCGAGCTGCGCTCGCGACACGCGATAGACGAAGGGCAGCAGCGAGTCGGTGTAGTAGATGTCGCCATTGGGTGCGATGGTCATGTCGTTAACGTAACCACCCGGCGTCCCCAACAACGTGGCGATGTGATTGCCGCGCGGCAGCTGGTAAACCGTCACGCTGCCACCGGCGCCGCCGGCGATGTAAAGGCGATCCTCATCGTCGACATTGAAGCCCTGCGTGCTGAGCCGCAGCGTCGGCTTGCCCGCGCCGTCGAAACCGATCGGCATGAAGACTTCGGTCGTGCCGTCGAGCCGCGCCTTGTAGACCGAACCGCCTGCCGTCGATCCGCCATAGAACGCGTTGGTGCCAGGGTGGTAGACCACGCCTTCGGGCTGCACGGCGGGCACCGGATATTCGCTGAGGATTCTCGCGTCGCGCTGATCGCCTGCCGGCTCGGCGGGCCTGCCGATGGGTACCGCGATACCACCCGGCAGCGTGATCACTTCACCGCCGTTGTTGCGCTCGGGCTCCGACGACGAGTGGTTGTTGGAGCCACAGGCGGCCAGGAGACTGACCGTGACGAGGCTGGCGGCCAGGCCGATCCATCGATTGGTGATCATTGCGGTGCAACTCCCATGGGATATCGGCGACCGGTGATCGCGCGATGGCGAGTATCAAAGGGTCTGCTGACTTTTGGTTGACTCAAAGGCGCTCGACAACAACGCAGATCCAGTCGCGAATAGGAGTGCTCGCAACAACGTCCTAGACATTGCATGCACGCGTCGCGAGAAACAGTCGCGATTCAGTGAGCCGTCTTCAACCTCGTGTCTCGTCTCATAGCCAATCGCAGGGTTCAGCCATGTCCATCATCGATAAAGTGGTTTCCGCCGTCACACCTCCCGAATCAAAGGCCGCGCGCTCCAAGGCCCGCAAGCAGGCGCTTGCTGCTGCGGAGCCGGGCAGCTGGCTGGCGATGGTGCTCGATCATCATCAGCAGATCGAGGCCGCGTTCGATGCGCTCGAAAATGCCAAGAGCCACGATCAGCGTCGCGCGACGCAGAAGTGGCTGGCGGTGATCCTCACCGGGCATTCGATCGCCGAAGAAGGCGTTCTCTATCCGGCGCTGGCGTCGCATGGCGAGAAGATGCGCGCCGAGCTGGCGTATCAAGAGCAGATCGCCGCCAAAGGCGAGACCGCGGCGCTAGAAGAACTGGACCCGCTCAGCGAGGACTATCAGGACAAGCTCGGGCACATCCGCGGCGCCGTGGCCCACCACATGTATGAAGAGGAAGACACCTGGTTCCAGAAGCTGCAGGACAAGGCGTCACCGGAAACCATGGCGCGCCTGACCAAGCGTTATGAAGAGGAATTCACCCGCTATGTCGGTGACGACACCTCGGCCAGCGTGATCAAGGCCTACAAGTCCTCGCAGCACTGATCGCAGCACTCCAGGAGATTCCCGCATGAAGAATTCAATCCGCTGGTTGCTCGTCGGCCTGCAGGCCCTGCTCACGCAGGCCGCGTTCGCCCAGGCATCCGAACAGGCCACCGTCGAGAAAGCAGGCAACGATAATCTGCTCTGGCTGGCCGGGCTCACGTTGCTGATCGGCCTGGGCTTCGGTTTTTGGCAGCTTAAGAAAGTGAACAAGGCCAAGCGCAACAACGAGCACACTTCGTTGACCGACGTGCAGACACCGAGCCCGGCCAAGAAAATGTTGTAAGTGCGGTATGCGGAGTCGTCGGCATGGAGTCTTTTCGTAGTTAGATAATCGTCGAAACGTTGACGTCACCGATAATTCGACCATAATCGAAACATCGAAGGTGACGTGAGTGGCTCCGATGTCTGAAAGGAAGCCCATGCAGACCGCGACCGCGCTGCGTGTGCTCGCCGGGCTGTCGCAGCCAGCACGGTTGGCCGCGGTGCGGCATCTGGTGGAACGCGGCGCCATCGGCGCGTACCCCGGACAGCTGGCCGAGGAGATCGGTAGTTCGCCCGCGACGCTGTCGTTCCATCTCAAGGAGCTGGTACACGCGGGTCTGATCATTGCCAATCCGGAAGGCCGCTTCATCCGCTATGTGCTGGACTTCGACGTGATGAATGGCCTGGTGGATTTCCTCACGCGCAATTGTTGCGGCGGGCGGGCCGACTGCTTCCCCAAAGTTTCTGCCAGCAAGCCCGTGCGGGCGCGGCGCAAAGCTGTCGCCAGAAGAGTTTTGTCCAAACGATGAGCGCCGTGGCCGGACGTCTGCGTTTTCTCGATCGCTTTCTCACGCTGTGGATTTTTCTCGCCATGGCCATTGGGTTGTTACTGGCGACGACGATCGATGGTCTGCCGGCCCTCATCGATTCGATGTCGGTCGGCAGCACCAACATCCCGATCGCGATCGGCCTGATCGTGATGATGATTCCGCCGTTGGCCAGGGTGCGTTACGAGGAGCTGCCGCTGGTGTTTCGCGATCGCCGCGTTCTGCTGCTGTCGCTGGCGCAGAACTGGTTGATCGGGCCGCTGCTGATGTTTGCTTTGGCCGTGCTGTTCCTGCGCGACGAGCCGGCGTACATGACCGGCGTGATCCTCATCGGCCTGGCGCGCTGTATCGCCATGGTGCTGGTCTGGAACCAGCTTGCTTGCGGCAGCGGACCGTACGCTGCCGGGCTGGTGGCGTTCAATTCCATCTTCCAGCTGGTGTTTTTCAGCGCGTACGCCTGGTTCTTTCTCGGCGTTCTGCCAGGCTGGATCGGCGTCGAGGCCAGCGTCGTCGAGGCGAACTTCTGGCTGATCGCCCGGGCGGTGCTGATCTATCTGGGCATTCCTTTCGCGACCGGTTACCTGATGCGACGCGTGCTGATGCGCGCAAGAGGCGCGGCCTGGTACGAGCGTGTCTTGCTGCCGCGGATCGCGCCACTGACGCTGGCGGCGCTACTGTTCACGATCGTGGCGATGTTCAGTCTCAAGGGCGAGGCGGTCGTCGCGCTGCCGCTGGACGCGCTGCGCATCGCGGTGCCGCTGACCATTTATTTTCTGCTGATGTTCGCCATCAGTTTTTTCATGGGCCGCTGGATCGGCGCCGACTATCCGCGCACCACCGCCATCGCCTTCACCGTCGCCAGCAACAACTTCGAGCTGGCGATCGCAGTGGCCATCGCGTCCTTCGGCCTGGGCTCGCCGGTGGCCTTCGCCACCGTCATCGGACCGCTGGTCGAAGTGCCCGTGCTGCTGGCGCTGGTGCACGTCGCGCTGCGCTTGCGCAGGACGCATCCGAACCGTGAAGCAACCGGCATGACGGCATGCGAGTAAACCGATGACGACCGACACCCGCATCTATCACAACCCCGCCTGCGCAACCTCGCGCAATACGCTGGCGATGATCCGCAACGCCGGCATCGAGCCGCAGGTCATCGAAGTTCTGAAAACCCCGCCGACGCGCGCGGTGCTGATGTCGCTGATCGGCCGGATGGGCCTGGGCGTGCGCGGCCTGCTGCGGGAGAAAGGCACGCCGTATGCCGAACTCGGACTCGGCGAGCCTTCGCTGACCGACGATCAGCTACTGGCCGCGATGCTGGCGCATCCGATCCTCATCAACCGGCCGATCGTGGTGACGCCGCTGGGTGTCCGGCTGTGCCGGCCATCCGAGCTGGTGCTCGACATCCTGCCGCAGCCGCAGCGCGCCGCTTTCGCCAAGGAAGACGGCGAGCCCGTGGTGGATGAGCATGGCCGCCGTGTCGGTAATGATCCGGCATGAGTCGACTGCGCGTTCTGCGCGATGCCGATCAGCTGCCGGCGCTGAAGCGCCAGCATGCATTCGAGCGTCCGGCCGCGGGCTTCGGCGCAGATCATTCCGCGCCCCGCATACTGCTGCTGTACGGCTCGCTCAGACCGCGCTCGTTCTCGCGTCTTGCCACAGAGGAGGCCGCGCGCCTGCTGCAGTATTTCGGCGCCGAGACTCGCATCTTCGATCCGTTCGATCTGCCACTGCCCGATCAGATCGCAGGCGACGATCATCCGGCCGTCCGCGAACTGCGCGAGCTATCGATGTGGTCGCAAGGCCAGGTCTGGTGCAGCCCGGAGCGGCATGGGCAAATCACCGGCGTGATGAAGGCGCAGATCGATCATCTGCCGCTGGAGTTCGGCGGCATGCGCCCGACGCAAGGGCGCACGCTCGCGGTGATGCAGGTGTCGGGCGGATCGCAGTCCTTCAACGCGGTGAACACACTGCGGCTGCTCGGGCGCTGGATGCGCATGTTCACCATCCCCAATCAGTCCAGCGTCGCCAAGGCTTATGAGGAGTTCGATGCCGCAGGCCGCATGCGGCCGTCGGTCTACTACGATCGCATCGTCGACGTGATGGAAGAGCTGGTGCGGTTCACGGTGCTGCTGCGTCCGCATGCGGCGCAGCTGGTGGACCGGTATTCGGAGCGGGCCGGGTAAAACCTGCTTGACTCAGCTCAGCAGTTCCAGGGGCTTTTCGATCCGCTCGATGCGCACATCGAGCTCGTCAAACATGGGAGCTATGGCGAGTGATTTCGCCGTCGAAACTCACGAGGCGATTTTCGATGCCCGACATCCCGAGTTTCAGATCCCGTACATCGGACTTGATGCTGCCGATGTCCGCTCGCATCGCTCGCAGCAATTCAAGAACCAATACGACAGCGTAGTGCGGCAGGCTCTAAGACTTGGTTCTTGACGACACTGCCAACCCTAGAAACACCAGGATGGCCTGATTGACGCGCAGGATGTCTTCGTCATCGAGCCTGCCGATGTGGGTGCCGACTTTGGACTTGGGGATCGTGGTGATCTTGTCAACCATCATGCAACTGGCAGCGTGCAAACCATTGCGCTGATTGGGTTGCACCGGCAGGTGGAACAGCGGTGCCTGAATTTGCGTGGTGGTAAAAGCGCAGACGGTGATGGAGTCGGTGGCATCAAAACAATCGTCTTGCAACACGAGAACCGGGCGCGGTTTGCCGACGTATTCCTTACCACCGGCGACGGTCCAGATGTCGCCTCGTCTCATGCATCACTCCATTGCGAGATCGCATCGATGAAAGCCTGATCCTCGCAGGTGTCAGCGTGCGCGGCGACAGCCAGCGACTGTCGGTGGGCCTCTGACCGGAATGCGGGCGCACGAACATCGGGCACCCAGATCTGGATCGGGCGCAGACCCTGGCTGCGCAAGCGTTGGCGATGCTCGCGGACCTTTAGATGGGATGACTTGGCTGTTGATTTGATCTTCATGAGAAGGCTCCGATACTGGTTACATGTAACCTACCATGAGTCGACTGCGCAGACCAAAAAAATGGCCCCGGCGTGAGCCGGGGCCATTGGTTACTACGAAACGGTGAAACGTTTAGTGCAAGCGCTGCTTAGTTGATGCAGGCGTCGACGATGGCGGACGCGGTGTCGGCGACGAAGGTCGGCGTGGTCGAGGCCAGGGCTTTCAGCACCAGCGGCTGGAAGCCGGAGGTCTTGCCGATGCTCTTGGTCTTGGCCAGCACGGCCGTGTCATACGGCGCCTTGAGCAGCGACTTGATCGCCGCGGCCTTGGCGCCGTTGCCGGTGTTGTAGGCCGCAAGATAGGTGACCGCGACGATCGGGTAGCGATCGAAGTCGAGCAGGGCTTTCTTGGTGGCCAGGGGCAGCGGCTGCGAATAGTCGAGCGGGTCGACGGTCTGCAGGCAGTTCTTGGTGCCGGCCGGCAGGCCGGTGGCGGCAACCAGGGTAACGCGGCCATTGGCACCGACGGTGCTCAGCACCATGCCGGGGTCAGCCGTCACGGTGATGTTGGTCGCGCCCTTGGGCACCAGGTTCTTCGACGGATCGAGCTTGTTGTAGGTGATCGCCGGGCAGGAGAACTTCAGCGTCTTGGTCGTGCTGGGGTTCTTCACCATGGTGATTGCTTCAAGCGTCGGATACGCCGGATTGCCCACGACAGCGGCGTTGGGATCGTTCTCATCCTTGAGCTTGCCGATGGTGCCGGCCGGGCAGGAAGCGGTCAGGCCAGGGCCAATCGACAGCGCCAACTTCAACTGGTCCGCCGCGTACGACACCGTCGCATAGGTGATGGAGCCGCCGGCAATCTTGGCGCGCGCCAGACCATTGGCGATGTCGGCGTAGCCGATGGCGCCGTCGTTCTGCGCGACCGTGGTGACGATGCCGCCGTTGCCGCTGGCACCGATGGCGCCGGCGGGCAGCGGAGCGCCCGCGGTGGAGTAGGTCTCCGTCATCTTGAAGCGGCCCGAAGCGGTCGCCGTGTCACCCGGGAGCGCCAGGTTTGGGCAGGCCGCCGACAGGAAGTTGAGGAAGCTGAAGGACGTGCCCGAGTTGTCGCTGCGATAGACGAAGACGATCGGCTTGGAGCTGATGGTCACCTTGGGCGTGTGGGTGAGCTGGTTCCAGTTGGTGATCGTGCCGGCGGCAATGCCGCAGACGTCCGAGCGCGTCAGGTTGAGCTTCTTCTTGCCGAGCGACGGATTGTTGTAGACCAGCGCGATGGAGCCGGCGGTCGACGGAATCTGCACGGGCTGGCCGTGAGCAGCGCCCTTGTTGGCAAGGAAGGTGTTGATTTCGGACTGGCTGTACGGGGAATCCGTGCCGGCGAAATCAGGATCGGCAGCGTTGCCCGAGAAACCTTCGGGAGCCGCGCCGGCGGCGTAGTCGAAGCAACGGCCGTTGCCTGCGAACACCACGCCAGCTGGCGGGTTGCCGGAGCCGCCGGCCGAAGTCGCGCCGCCCAGGGTGCGCTTGCCAGCGCCCGAACCGGTCTGGCAGTACGACACGCCGATGGTGGAGTTGAGGCCGGCGAAGGCGCCGAACAGCGAAGCCTTGTCAGTCACCGCAACGGCGCTGGTGTCGGGCGAGACGGGGCCGGGGACGCCAGGCGTCTGCGACAGACGACGCGGGTTGCCCAGGGTCTGCAGGTAGGTCGGGCCGACATAGGCTTCGGTCGGGAAGGTGGCGCCACCGCCGTAAAGGACGGTGGTCGGGGGAACAGGCGCGGCGGCAGATGCCGCCTGCGCCGCAAACGCGGCCGCGACGGCCGTGATGCGGAACGAGTGATTCAAAAGGTTCATTCAAAAATCTCCCAGAGAGGATTCGGGTCGAGAACGACTGAAGGTGTGCGTGTACGAGAAACAGCAGATAAGGCCCATCCGCCCCCGGTTGGCGCCTTGCTCGGAGCTTCCGAGCCCGCGCAGCGTAGAGAGCCAAGATTTCAGGGCGTTGAACGTTTTGTGATATCGCACGTGCCACCCGACCGACGGTGTTCAGGGAACCGGGGGCTCCTCGGCCGGTGCGTTTTCTCCCGGCGCGTTGTCCGGCGCTTCTTCCGCGGCGGTGGCGATGTCGTCGTAGCCGGGCTCGACGCGGCCGGCCTGGCCGGCCAGCACCAGCGGCTCGCTGATCGCATAAGGGTCGGCAGTCTTCTCTTCTTCCTCCGTCTCGGCCACCGACGGATCGACGATCACGTCGTAGTCGCTCTTGCCGCCGCCCGGCAGTGGTCCAGCAACCGGCTGCCAGGACCCAATGCTTTGCATCGGTGCGGCTGGCGGCGCTTTTGGCGACGGCGTCCCGCTCGCGCTCGGCGGAATCGGGTCGTCCGGCCATTCCATCACCGCGAACGCCAGGACCAGGACGAATGCCATCGCGTACCAGGCCGGATGGATTCCTTTTTTCTCGGGCGGGGGCTTGGGCATGCGACCAACTATTTTTTGGATAGCAACAGTCCTGTAACGGTAATCACCGACCATGACAGTCATTCGAGGGGTCGCCGCGGGCAGGCGTGTCTCTCGAACTCGTGCAGTTGGGGGCTCGCGACGACCGTCGGCGCGGGGGCACACATCAGGTATCGCATCCACAATGGGGCTTCTGTTAGTCAAGCGCTGCGCATTCGCGTCGGCGATCGCCTGCGTTTTCTGCCTGTTCGCTGGCGCCGGTCGTTCGGTGCGGGCGGACGAGCCCGCTGCGCCCGTCGAGCCCGCGCCCGCCGAAGGCACCCCGCGCGTGGTGCCGGTGGAAGGCCGGCGTTTCGACATCCGCGAAATCCAGGTGCAGGGCAATACCGTGCTCGCGCCCGGAGACATCGAGAAGGTGCTGCTGTTCTTCGTCGGCGAGAACCGCTCGGCGGACGACGTCGACGCCGCTCGCGCCGCGCTCGAGAAGCTCTACAAGCAGCTGGGCTATCGAACGGTGGCCGTGAGCATCCCCAAGCAGACCATCGCCGATGGCGTGGTCCTGCTGCAGGTCAACGAGACCAAGGTCGGGCGTGCCATCGTCGAAGGCTCCGCCTACACCTCCATCTCCAAGGTCAAGAAAGAGGTGCCGTCGCTGGCGCCGGGCACGGTGCCCAACTTCAACGACGTGCAGCGCGAGCTGGTCTACGCCAATCGCCTGTCAACGCGCCGCGTCACGCCAGCGCTGCTGCCGGGCCAGGTGCCGGGCACGCTGGACGTGTCGCTCAACGTCAACGACGACCTGCCGATCAACGCCGCCCTGGGCTGGAACAACGAGCACTCGCGCGGCACCACCGGCCAGCGCGCGTTCGCGAGTTTCTCTTACAACAATCTGTTCCAGCGCGGGCACAGCCTGTCCTTGTTCTATATGACCGCGCCCGAGCGCAGCGACGACGGCGTGACGTACTCGGTGTCGTACCGCGCGCTGCTGCCCGATCCGTCCTGGAGCCTGGATTTTTCGCTGCTCAAGGTGGATAGCGATATTCCGCTGGGCAACGGCGTCAGCTCGATCACCGACAACCGCACGCTGCACGTCGGCGCCAGCAAGCAGCTGCACACCACGATCGAAAACTGGTTTCCGTCGCTGAGCTTGGGCGCGGATTACAAGGACTTCGTGACGACGGTGGTGATCCGCACGGCTCAGGATCTGAACACCGATATCACGCCCGGCAAGTACGTCCCGATCAACCTCAGTTTTTCGCAGACCTATGCCGGCGAGCGCCACCGGCTTGAGAGCGAGATCGCGGCGATATTCACCACCGGCACTTTCGGCAGTGGCGACAAGCAGCTGGACGATTCGCGCTTTTACGCGCGCGGCCAGTCCGTTTATTTGCGCGCCTCGCTGCTCGACCGCATCACCTTGCCGCGCGGTTTCTCGATCAACGCCAAGATCAGCGGACAGGTCGCCGACCGGCCATTGCTGCCGGCCGAAAAGCTCAGCGCCGGCGGCACCGACACCGTGCGCGGCTATTTCGAATCCGAGGCCACGGGCGATCGCGGCGTGCTCGGCAATCTGGAACTGCGGCTGCCGTCACTGCCCGATTTGTTCGCGTCTTCAAAATGGGCGTCATACCTCACCGAACTGCAGCCTTATCTGTTCGTCGACGCCGTGCGCCTGACCGATCACGGGCCTTTTCTCGACAACGACTCGCCGCGCTCGGCGACGCTGATCAGCGATGGCGTCGGCCTGAGTGCGCGGTTGCGCGAGTACGCCAATCTGCAGCTGGTTTTCAGCCGGACCGAGCGATCCGCGCCTTTCACATTGGAAGCCAACACCAACACGCCGAGCGGCCTCGGCACACCGACGCACAGTGGCGACAACCGTGTGCTGTTCCGATTCGTCGGCAGCTTCTAGGGACATCAGGGAGTGTTATCAGCGATGCGTACGATTCGGTCTTCAACAAAAGTGCTGGCAGCCGCGGGGCTGATGCTGCTGTGGTCGCAATCGGCCAGCGCCTGGTGGAACCACGACTGGTCCTATCGCAAGCAGGTCACGCTCGACGCCTCGCAGATCGGCGTGACCGGCGAGGTCGGCAATGGCGTGGTGCTGGTGCGGCTGCACGAGGGCGTGTTCCCGTTCGCCGACGCCAATGCCGACGGCTCCGACCTGCGCTTCGTCGCCGACGACGACAAGACCGCGCTCAAGTTCCATATCGAGAAGCTCGATCCGGTATTCAACCTCGGCTTCATCTGGGTGCAGGTGCCCAAGCTCGCCGCCAGCGCGCCGGTAAAGATCTGGATGTACTACGGCAACACCAACGCGGCCAGCGAGAGCGACGCCAAGGGCAGCTTCGACAGCGAGCAGAAGCTGGTCTATCACTTCGCCGAAAGCGGCGCGCCGGCGATCGATTCCACGTCGTTCGGCCACAACGCGGTGTCGGCGGTGGCCGGCGACGACAGCGGCCTGATCGGCAGCGCCGCCAAGTTCGACGGCAGCGCGGTGGTGGTGCTGCCGTCGTCGCCGACACTGGCTTTGCAGACGGCCACGGCGATGACCTGGTCGGCCTGGGTCAAGCTCGGGCCGGTGGATGCCGAATCGGTGATCTACGCGCAGCGCGACTCGGGCCGCAGCTTCGTCGTCGGCCTGTCCGGCGGCGCGCCCTACTTCGGCTATTCCGACGGCCCCGGCCCCTTGCAGAAGGCGGCGCCCGCCGCGGCGATCGCCGACAGTGAATGGCATCACCTGGCGGTGGTCGCCAGTGCCGCGCAGACCACGCTCTATGTCGACGGCCAGGCGCGTTCGCTGCTGCCGCGCGGTGTTCCGCAGATCGCCGGCACCGCGACGCTGGGCGGGCAGGGCGGCGTCAACGGCGCGCCGGTGGAGCTGGGCTTTCATGGCGAGATCGATGAGCTGAAGATCGCCAGCGCGGCGCGTGACGCCAGCACCATCCAGCTCGAAGCCAGGAACCAGGGTGTCACCGACAAGCTCGTCGCCTTTGGCGGCGACGAGGTGCAGTCGTCGTGGAGCACCGGTTACGTCGGCATCATCATGGGCTCGGTGACGCTCGACGGCTGGGTGGTGATCGGCATCCTCATGGCGATGATGCTGCTGAGCTGGGTGATCATGGCGCGCAAGGCCGGGCAGGTCGGGCGCGTTTCCAAGGCCAACAAGATTTTCCTCGACGCTTTCGATGAAGCCGGCGGCGACTTCGCGGTGATGCACCAGGCCACGCAGGCCGACGTCAACGGCGCTGCCGCGCTCAAGCTTTCGACGGCCTCGCTCGAACGCATGCAGGTGTCGCCGCTGACGCACATGTTCAACACCGGCATTGGCGAGCTGCACAAGCGCCTCAACAGCGAGAAGAAGCGCGGCCGCGCCGGCGTGCTCTCCGAGCAGTCGATCGAAGCGATCCGAGCCAAGCTCGATTCGGTGCTGGTGCGCGAGATCCAGGCGCTCAACAAGCTGATGGTGCTGCTCACCATCGCCATCTCCGGCGGGCCCTTCATCGGCCTGCTCGGCACGGTGGTGGGGGTGATGATCACCTTCGCCGGCGTCGCCGCGGCGGGCGAGGTCAACGTCAATGCGATTGCGCCCGGCATCTCGGCGGCGCTCGCCGCCACGGTCGCCGGCATGGCCGTCGCCATCCCGGCGCTGTTTGGCTACAACTATCTGACGGTGCGCATCAAGGAATGCGTGGCGGAGATGAATGTCTTCATCGACGCCTTCGTCACCAGCATGGCCGAAAACTACGACGACTCCGCAGCCCTCCACGCGATTGCCGACTAAAGGAATAGCCCCATGCAAGTCCAGGAAGACAAGCCCTACGACGACATCAACATCACGCCGATGCTGGACCTGGCGTACGTGCTGCTGGTCATCTTCATCATCATGACCACGGCCTCGGTGCAGGGCATCAAGGTCAATCTGCCCAAGGCCAGTTCGCAGCCGAGCCTGGCCAAGTCCAAGACCGTCGCCATCACCATCAACAACCAGGGCGCGATCTTCATGGACGCGGTGCCGGTGACGCGCGACGAACTCAAGAGCCGCCTGCAGATCAAGAAGGCCGAGACGCCCGATCTGCCGGTGATCGTGCGCGGCGATTCCGAGACCCAGTACGCCAACGTGGTGGAGGTGCTCGCGCTGCTCGGCGAACTCGACATCACGCAGCTGGGCCTGGTCACGCAGCGGCTGGCGAAGTAGCGCGAGTCACGCCATGAAGCCCGTTCCCAGACCGCCGACCCAAGCCGAGCGCCTGCGCGCGGCGGGCCTGTGGGTGGCGGGCGTGCTGGTCGTCTGCCTGTTCGGGTTCGCCGCCTACAAGCTCATCGGCGGGCAAAAGGACAAGCCGCGCAAGGCCGTGACCTCGGTGGTGCAGCTCAAGCTGCTGACACCGCCGCCGCCGCCGCCACCTCCACCGCCGCCGCCCAAGCCGGAAGAGAAAGTCGTCGAGGAAAAGCAGCCGACGCCGGAGATGAAGGTCGAGGAGATCGACCAGCGCCCGCCGTCGCCCACGCCCGAGGCCGCGCCCGGGCCGGTGGGCACCGACGTCGCCGGTGACGGCGGCGACAACGCCTTTGGACTTGCCTCCGGTGGCGGGGGCAGCGGTGGCAGCGGCACGGGTGGCGGTGGCGGCGGCAGCAAGTTCGGCTGGTACTACGGCAAGGTCCGCGACCGCGTCTATCAATCGATCGAACGCCGTCGCCGGCTCAAGGACCAGAAGCTCGAAGTCACCGCGCAGGTCTGGCTCGACAGCGCCGGGCGCGTCACCCGCGTGGCGCTGATCGATTCCACCGGCAAGAGCGATCTGGATTCCCTGATCGTCGAATCGCTGCGCTCGATGGCGCAGCTCGACGAGCCGCCGCCGGGCGATCTGCCGCAGCCGGTGGTGGTGCGCCTGGGCGCGCGTTCGCGCGGTTTGCGGTTCAACGGCTAAACGGATTTGGCAGCACACAGAACACTGTCTATGACCTCGAAAATGCTCGCTCCCTCGAAGCCACCCGCACCGCGCCGCGCGCGCCTGACCCGCACGCCCTGGGCCAGCGCTCTGTTGCTGATGCTGCCGTCGCTGGCGTCGGCTCAGAACCCGGAAGCCGCGGTCCCGCCGGCGCCGCAGCTGCCGCCGGCGACCGTAGTCCCGCTCGATCTGGAAATGACGCCGGGCCTCGGCGAATCGCTGCCGCCGCCACCGCCGCCGCCCGCGCCGAAGACCGGCGCGGCCCCCAACGGCAAGACCGGCGCCGACAAGGCGGAGAAGGACAAGCCCAAGGTGCGCGTGCCCTATCTGTCGGAAACCCAGCGCACCCAGCTCAAGAGCGAGCTGCGCGACGAGATCCTGGACACCGCGCGCCGCGAGAACTGGGCGCAGCCGGAGACCGTGCCGGACTGGGTGCGCCGCGTGCGCTTTGAAGGCGAGCTGCTGGTGCGCACCGAGTTCGACGGCTACGACAGGAACAACGGGCTGTTCGTCAACTACCAGGAGGCCAACCGCAGCGGGCCGGTCAACATCACCACCCAGCCCAACGGCCAGCCGGCGATCGTGCCGTCGATCAACAGCACCGAAGATCGCACGCTGCCTCGGCTGCGAGCGCGCGTGGGCCTGGCCTACGCGCTGTCGGACCCGCTGAGCTTCAACCTGCGCCTGTCCACCGGCAACACCATCAACCCGGTGAGCAACAACCAGACGCTCGGCAACAGCTTCAACAAGCTCAGCTTCGTGGTCGACCGCGCCTACATCCACTACGCGCCGCTCAAGGGCCTGGCGGTGGATCTGGGGCGCGGACCCAATCCGTTCGCCACCGGCACCGATCTGATCTGGGATCGCGACCTGAGCTTCGATGGCCTGGCGGTACGCTATCGCTACGCCTTCACCAGCGACCGCGCGCTGCGCCTGGCCAGCGGTTTCTTCTCGGTGGAAAACACCGATCCCAACTTCCCGTCCAACAGCCTGGACAAGAACAAGGGCACCAACAAATACCTGTGGGGCTCGCAGATCGATTTCCGCAGCGATGTGTTCAAGGAGCAGCTGTTCCGCGGCGGCCTCGGCCTGTACACGTTCACCAAGCTCGAAGGCGAGCGGTCCAGCCCCTGCGACGCGGTCAGCGCCGGCGTCGCCTGCGACACCGACGACACGCGCCCCGGCTTTCTGCAGAAGGGCAATACGCTCTTCCAGATTCGCAACACGCAGCCGATCAACCCGGGCGATCCGGACTTCCAGTTCTTCGGACTGGCGACCGACTTCACCATCCTGTCGCTGGCGACGAGCTTTGAAACGCCGATCGCCGAAGGCCTGCGCCTGGCGCTCGATGTGGACGCGGCGCGCAACCTCGCATTCGACCGCGGCAAGATCACCGCGCACAGCCCCGACAACAACCTCGGCGCCTGCACGCCCACCGGCGCCACCACCGCCGACTGCAAGTTCGACGGCGGCCGCGACGCCTGGCAGGCGCAGCTGCGTATCGGCCGGCCGGCTGTCAAATTGCTGAATGATTGGCAAGTCATCCTCGGCTACCGCTATGTCGAGAGCGACGCCGTGCTGGATGCCTTCACCGATTCGGATTTCCATCTGGGCGGCACCAATGCCAAGGGCTATTACGTCGGCGGCAGCTGGGGCTTCGCGCGGTCGGCGGCGCTGAGCGCGCGCTACTTCGGCGCCACCGAAATCAGCTCGCAGCAGCTCGGCATCGACGTCTGGCAGCTCGACGTTTCGGTGAAGTTCTAGCCATGCGCGCGTTCCGCTTCGCGACCGCTTTGATGGGTATCGGCGGGCTGCTGGCCGCGCTGCCGCTGCACGCGGAAAAAGCCGACGAGCGCATGCGCGAGCAACTGCGCAACACCGTCGTCCAGATGCGCGCGCTGGCCGACGAGAACGCCAGCCTCAAGGCGCAACTCGCGCAGGCCCAGGCGCAGGTCAATGCCAAGCCCGCGGAAGACCCGGCGAAAGTCACGCGTCTGCAAGGCAACGTCGGCAAGCTCAAGAGCGACGTCGCCCGGCTGGAAGTCCAGCTGCAGGACAACAAGGTGGCGATGCAGGCCTGCAACGAAGTGCAGAAGGCCGACACCGACGCCGCCGCGCGCTTCAAGCTCGACACGCTGCAGAAGCTGCTCGGCGAACAACGCAATGCCGAGCGCAACGGCCAGGCGCTGGCGCAGTGCACCGCCGACAACCGCACGCTGGTGTCGATCGCCGACGAGGTGATCGCGCGCTACCGCGATCGCGGCGTGGTCGACGCCGCGCTGGCGAGCGAACCGGTCACCGGCCTGCGCCGCGCGCAGCTCGAGCGCATGGCGCAGACCTACGAGATCCGCGTCGGCGACCACACGCTGCGCGACTCCGCGCCGCCGCCGGACGTCGGCGGCAACGCGGCCAACAACATCGACACCGGGCAGGGGAAATAGCGCATGACCGCCATCAGCAGCATCAGCATCCAGCAGGCCGCCGAGTCGCTTCGCGCCGCCGGCTTTCGCGCCAGCATCAGCGATCAGGAAGGGCGCCCTCTGATCCAGAGCGCGGTGCAGGGCCTGGGCTTCATCGTCACGCCCGGCAACCCGGCGCCGGACGACGCGACGCGCTACGTCGACTTCTCGTTCAACTGCCTGATCCAGTTCGAAGGCCAGATCGGTGCCGAGAAAATCCTGCGCTGGAACGAGACCAAGCGCTTCGCCCGCCTGTACGCGACGCGCCAGACGCTGGTGCTGGCGATGGATGTGTTCATCGGCGCCGGCGACGGCGAGCTCTGCCTGCGCGGCTACTGCGAACTGTGGGACCGCGTGGTGCACGAGTTCATCGCCTACCTGCGCAGCCTGCCGGTGGCGACGCCGGCCGCCGCGGCCGCGGCATAGCGGGTTTCTGTTGTGGCGTCGCGATAGTAGGAGTCACCTAGCATGAACAAGCCACGCGTTGAGGCGCCTTGCAGCAAGACCTTGTGGCCGCTGTCGGATGCTGGCCGCTTGCGACGCCTGGCGCTGCTGAGCGTGATCGGCATGCCGGCGCTGGCGAGCGCACCCTCGGCGCAGGCGGCGCAGAGCTTTCAGGCGCACCAGTGGTTCAACGCCGCGCGCGCGGCGCAGATGGCGCCGCCCGCGCCGCGGCCCGTGTCGACACCTGGAACGCCGGGAACTCCTGGCGTTCCGCAGCCGACGCTGCCCAACGGCGTGTCTTCGCCCGACGCGGCGGCCGCGCGTGCCGCGCGTTCGATGCGCAGCCTGCAGCAGTCGATCCAGCGCATCATAGGTGAAGG
>CAXTSJ010000028.1:0-44137 GCA_964246995.1 uncultured Hydrocarboniphaga sp. | reverse complement strand
CCACGACGACCTGCCGGCGATGGACGACGACGACCTGCGCCGCGGCCGCCCGACCTGTCACCGCCAGTACGACGAGGCCACCGCGATCCTGGTCGGCGACGGTCTGCAGACGCTGGCCTTCGGCGTGCTCGCACGCGCCGAAGACCTGAGCGCCGCGGCCCGCCTGGCGATGATCGGCACGCTGGCCGACGCCGCCGGATCGCGCGGCATGGTCGGTGGCCAGGCCGTGGACCTGGAATCGGAATCACGCGCGCTGACGCTGGATCAGCTGGAAAACCTGCACCGCCACAAGACTGGCGCCATCATCCGCGCCTGTCTGTCGCTGGCCGCGCTGGCCTGCACCGACATCGACGACGCCCGGCGCGACGCGCTGGATCGCTACGGGCAGGCCGTCGGGCTGGCCTACCAGATCCAGGACGACGTGCTCGATGTCGAAGGCGCCGCGGCGGATCTGGGCAAGACCGCGGGCAAGGACCAGGCGGCGCAAAAGTCCACCTATCCCTCGGTGATCGGCCTGGACGCGGCCAAGCGGCGCGCCGAGGGACTGTTCGATCAGGCACGTCTCGTGCTCGCAGTCTTCGGCGAGCGCGCGGCGCCTCTGCTGTGGCTTGCCGAGCACATCCAGACGCGCCGGAGTTGAAGCCAGCTGCGGCTGGCGCCGATGCGTTCACGATCGACGTGCCCGACATGAGTGATAATTCTTTTCCGCTTACAGACCCTCACCAGACTCCCAGATCGCATGACTGATATTCCGGGGTACGCGCTACTGGGCCGGGTCAACTCCCCGGCCGATCTGCGTCGCCTGTCCGCCGCCGACCTGCCCCACTTGGCGATGGAGCTGCGGCGCTTCCTGATCGAAACTCTGGGACGGATCGGCGGGCATTTCGCCGCCAACCTGGGCACGGTGGAACTCACCCTGGCCCTGCACCGCTGCCTCGACACGCCGGGCGACCGCATCGTCTGGGATGTCGGGCATCAGGCCTATCCGCACAAGATCGTCACCGGCCGGCGCTCGCGCCTGGAAACCATCCGCAAGCTCGGCGGGCTGGCGCCGTTCAACCATCGCGCCGAGAGCGACTACGACGCCTTCGGCGTCGGCCACTCGAGCACCGCGATCTCCGCGGCGGCCGGCATGGCCGCGGCGTTCCGGTTGCGCGGCAGTCGCCAGCGCGCGGTGGCGGTGATCGGCGACGGCGGCATGACCGGCGGCATGGCGTTCGAGGCGCTCAACCACGCCGGGCATGCGGGGCTCGACGTGCTGGTGGTCTACAACGACAACGACATGTCGATCTCCGAGAACGTCGGCGGCCTGCGCGATCACTCGGCGCGGCTGGTGCAGCGCCTCGGGCTGGAGGCGCCGCACCTGGTGCGCCCGCCGCAACAGGGCGATGGCCATCTCGAAACCCATCTGGACAATCCCGGCGCGCTGTTCCGCACCTTCGGCTTCCACTATCACGGCCCCATCGACGGCCACGATCTGGACGCGCTGACGCATGCGCTCCACCAGCTCAAGACGGTGAGCGGGCCGCAGCTGCTGCATGTCATCACCGTCAAAGGCAAAGGCTTCGAGCCCGCCGAGGCCGACCCGATCAAGTATCACGGCGTCGCCCAATTCGACCCGGTGACCGGCGCCTTCCCGCCGAAGAAGGCGGCGCGGGCGCCGAGCTACACCCAGGTCTTCGGCGACTGGCTGTGCGACGCCGCGCAGCGCGATCCGCGCGTGGTGGCGGTAACGCCGGCGATGCGCGAAGGCTCGGGGCTGGTGGAGTTCGCGCAGCGCTTCCCCGAGCGCTACTACGACGTCGGCATCGCCGAACAGCACGCGGTGACATTCGCCGCCGGTCTGGCCTGCGAGGGCCTGCGGCCGGTGTGCGCGATCTATTCGACTTTCCTGCAGCGCGGCTACGACCAGCTGATCCACGACGTGGCGATCCAGAACCTGCCGGTGCTGTTCGCGCTCGACCGCGGCGGGCTGGTCGGCGCCGACGGCGCCACCCATCACGGCGCGTTCGATCTGTCGTATCTGCGCTGTATCCCCAACATGGTGGTGATGGCGCCCAGCGATGAGAACGAATGCCGGCGCATGTTCGCTACCGGCCTGGCCCACGCCGGGCCCAGCGCGGTGCGTTATCCGCGCGGCAACGGCATGGGGCTGGCGCCGGAAACCGACGTCAAACCGCTGCCCATCGGTCGCGGTCGCATCGTGCGCGAGGCCAAGGGCCGGCGGCGTCCGCGCGTCGCGCTGCTGGCGTTCGGCTGCATGGTGGAGCCGGCGCTGCAGGCCGCCGAGATTCTCGATGCCGTGGTCGCCGACATGCGCTTCGTCAAGCCGATCGACGCCGAGATGATCCTGGAGCTGGCGAACGAAAATGATCTTCTGGTGACGCTGGAGGACAACGCCCGCATGGGCGGCGCCGGCAGCGCGGTCAACGAGGTGCTGGTGGCCCAGCATCACAAGGTGCAGGTGCTCAACCTCGGCCTGCCGGACGAGTTCGTCGAACACGGCACGCGCGAAGAGCTGCTGTCGCAATGCGGGCTCGATGTGACCGGCATCCTGCGCGCGGTGCAGAAGCGCCTGCGCGCACGCGATCTGGATGTCGGCGCCAGTGAAGTGCGCAAGGCCTGACGACGGTCATCCGCAAGCGGAGAGAGTGATGCAGGAATCCTGTCCCTTCGAATTCAACTTCGACCCGGCGACGTTCAAGGTCGGCGACACCGTGAGCTATCGCGTGCCCAAGCTCGAGGGCTTTCCTTTCGTGGCGACCATCACCGCGGTCTTCGAGGATCACATCGACATCGTCGACGCCGGCGAGCCGGAGAAGGTGCTGCGGGCCACGCGAGAGAGCCGCCCGGTGGTGTCGGACGAGCAGGCGCTGGGCTAGACGCGCGGCGGCATCACTCGGCCGGTCTGGCGCCGACATCGTCCACGGCGGGAATCACCACGGCACTCCCGGATCTGGGCGCGAGCACACTTGCGCCCGCCTGCTCGGCGAAGTGGCTGAGCACGCCCGCCATCGGGCCTGCGGCGCTCAAGCTCGGCGCCGTGATCGCCGGATTGCCACCTCCGCTGACGCTGGCCAGCGCGCCGGTGTCGATGATGTTGTTCAAGCCGCCGGGCCCGAAGGAACCGCTCGGACCGAAGTAGAACCCCCCGGCGGTCGCCGGCATCGTCACCGCGCTGACCGCCAGCGCGCCGATGGCCCGGCAAATGGCCGGCGCAAATTTTTTCGCAGGATTCATTGGAAACGGAACCCCATGCCGACCGAAATCGCGGCTTCGGTGGACTGGCCGAAGCGGCCGGTCAGATTGGTGGCGCCGACGCTGATGGTCAGCGGCAGCACCGCGGGCGGGAGCGCCACCGAGACCGCGGCGGTCGCGATCCTGCCGGTGTACTCGCCGATGACGGAAAACCACTGCGTCAGGTATAGCGCGGCCGATCCGATCAGGCCGATGCCATCGCCACCAGGATCGTCGGTATAGAGCTTGTTGCCGACGCCCAGATTGACGACCGCGGCGAAACGCTCGAACGGGATGGTTTTCGCCGCGACCAGATAGGTGCTGGTTGGCACCACCGAAGCCGCGTTGCCCCAGCGCGCCGCACCATTGACGCCAACGGCGACCGCCGCGAACCCCGGCAGAGTCTTGTGCAGCTTGAAACCGAAGGATCCCGACTCGGCAAAACCGTCCGGGCTGTTGGCGCCCGGTGAGATCGACCCGGCCACCGCGGCGATCTCCAGCGCCGCCAGGCGATCGGGGTCGCCGAGGCCCGCGGCAATCGCGGCAGAGGCATCGAAGTCGTGTTCCGATATTTTGTAGTTCTGGCCGTAGCCGGCGATGCCGAACGTGCCCCAGCGAGCGCCGTAGGCAACCGGCATCAGGAACGAGGATGCCGCCAGCCCGAAACGCGCGCTGGACGATGCCGACGCCGCAACAAGCTCATTGCCTGCGCGGGTCTGAGCACTCGTCGAGCAACCCAACACCACGGCAAGCCACCCCGACCGCTTCCAAAATCCCATGCCAATCCCCAACCCGACGCTGGCCATGATGCGATGCGCAAGTGACGCATCCATTTCCATCAGGCCGGTCTCGACCCGAATCTCCATCGGGATGAGTTGCTGATCCATCGACGATGCGCGGGCGCATCGCAGGCCGTCTGATGCCGCCGGCTGCTGGCGCTTTCCTCAGCCAGAATCGCGCCAGCGCAATTGCTCGCGCAGGGTGACCACACTGCCAACGATCACCAGACTCGGCCCCGTTACGGCGGCGCTGACCACTGCGGCCGGCAGATCGCTCAGCGTTGACACGATGACCCGTTGCTGCCGCGAGGTGCCCTGCTCCACCACCGCCGCCGGCCAGTCCGACGGCAGGCCGTGCTCGATGAGCCGGGCGCACAGGTTCGCCAGCGTGTTGAGGCCCATGTAGATCACCACCGTCTGGCCGGGGCGCGCGAGCGCGTCCCAGTGCAGATCGAGCGTACCGTCCTGGCGCTGGTGGCCGGTGACGAAGATGCAGGCCTGCGCGTGATCGCGGTGCGTCAGCGGGATGCCGGCGTAGGCGGCGCAGCCGTTGGCGGCGGTGATGCCGGGCACCACCTGAAAGGGAATGCCGGCGGCCGCCAGCTCCTGAATCTCCTCGCCGCCGCGGCCGAAGATGAAAGGGTCGCCGCCCTTGAGCCGCAGCACGCGCTTGCCCTGACGCGCCAGGCGCACCAGCTCGCCGTTGATCTGGTCCTGCGGCAGCGTGTGCCGCGCGCGGCGCTTGCCGACGAAGATGCGCTCCGCGTCGCGCCGCACCAGATCGAGGATCGCCTCGGGCAGCAGCGCGTCGTACAGCACCACGTCGCACTGCTGCATCAGCCGCAGCGCGCGGAAGGTGAGCAGATCCGGATCGCCAGGGCCGGCACCGACCAGGTACACCTCGCCGAGCTGCGGCCGGCCTTCGATGGCGCGATTGAGGGCGGACTCGGCGATGTCGGTCGATCCGCCGAACACCGCCTCGGCGCCCGGACCATCGAGAAAAGCCTCCCAGACGCCTCGACGCGCGCTTTGCGCAACCGCTTTCTGCACCTGCTCGCGATGCGCGCCCATGAAGGCGGCGAGGCGTCCGTAAGCCGCCGGCAGCAGGGTCTCCAGGCGCTCGCGCAAGCGCCGACCAAGAACCGGCGCGCGGCCGCCGGTGGCGATGGCGACGATCAGCGGATGACGATCGACGATCGATGGCGTGACGAAACTGCTCGGATGCGGATCGTCGACGACGTTGACCGGAATGCCGCGCGCATCGGCCGCCGCCGCCACAGCGCGGTTGAGCGCGGCGTCGTCGGTGGCGGCGATCACCAGCGCGCAACCGTCGAGTTGCGCGGCGTCGAAGACGCTGGCGACATGCGTGAGCGCGCCGTCTGCCAGGGCCTGGCTCAGCTCCGCATTGAGTTCATGGGCGACGACGTCGAGCCGCGCCTCGGTCCTGGCCAGCAGACGCAGCTTGCGCGCCGCCACTTCGCCACCGCCCACCACCACCACGCGCCGGCCGCGCAGCCGCAGGAAGATCGGGAAATAAGGCCACTTCTCCGGCGCCGTCGGCGGCGTGTGCTCCACGGCGGATGCCGTCGTCTACAACCCCAGGTTCAAACCCGGCGGCAGGCTGATGCCGCCGGTGGCGGCCGACATCTTTTCCTTGCTCAGCACGTCCATCTTCTGCGCGGCGTCGTTGATGGCGGCGGCGACCAGGTCTTCCAGAAACTCCTTGTCTTCCTGCAAGGCCGCGGGCGCGATCTCCACGCGACGCGCCTGGTGCTTGCCGTCGAGCGTGACGCGGACCATGCCGGCGCCGGATTCGCCGGTCACCTGCAGTTGCGCGACTTCATCCTGCGCGCGCTTGAGGTTGTCCTGCACCTGCTGCGCCTGGCGCATCAATTGTCCGAGCGGACCTTTCATGTTCGTGACTCCTGGGAATCGAGGGCTTGGATAGAATTCGGACGCACGCTGGCGCCGAAATGTTCTTTGAAGGCGAGCACCACCGGATCGTTTTCGATCGATTCGACGGCGGCGCGGAGCTTGTCGCCGGCACGCTGCGCGTCGATCTGCGCCGGGCTCGCCGACGCGCCCGCCTGCGTCGGCAGGGTGACATCGATGCGCAAGCTCACACCGTCGCCAAGCACGCGGCGCAGCGCCTGCTCCAGCGCGAGGCGGCGCGCGTCCTGGTTGAGAAACGCGGCATCGGCGGCCAGGCCCAGATGGACCACGTCACTGTGGCGCCCGATCCAGCAGCACTGCCTGGCGAGTTGTCGCGTCGCGCCTTCCAGGCCGAGCTGTTCCAGCAAAGCGGGCCAGGGCAAGGCGGCGATATCGGCCGGTGCCGGCTCGGCGATGAGCAAAGGCACCGCTGCCGGCGCATCTGCGGCTGAAAAAACGCTGACAGGGGTTCGAGCTGGCACTGCCGGCGCATCTACGGCGGCAATAACGCTGACAGGCGTTCGAACGGGCGCTGCGGGCGCTTCTGCGGCTGAAACTCTGGCAGGCGTTCGAACGGGCGCTGCAACCGCCGGCGCGGACGACGCGCCGGCAGCAACGTCACCAGTCTCATCCGGACGAAACGCGAGCATGCGCAGCAGCGTCATCTCGAAACCCAGGCGCGGGTCCGGGGCCCAGGGCAAGTCGCGCCGGCCGGCGATGCTGATCTGGTACCAGAGCTGCGCGTCCTCGACCGAGATGCGCGCGGCGAGATCGACGACTTCGGCATCGTCCTCGTCGTCACGCGCACCCGGCAACATCTGCAGCACGGCGATGCGCTGCAGATGCGCCGCCAGATCGTTGAGCGCGGCGGCGTAGTCCGGCGCCTGCGCTTCGAGCTTGAGAAAGGTTTCAAGCAGATCCGGCGCCGCCCCGAGTGCGAGCGCGTCGAGCAGCTCGAACAGCAGATGCCGCGAGCTGGATCCGAGCATGTCGGCGATCGGATCGCGCCTGAGCTTCTCGCCGCCGGCGAAGGCGATCGCCTGGTCGAGCAGCGACAGGCCGTCGCGCATCGAGCCATCGGCGGCGCGTGCGATCTCGGCAGTGGCGCCGGGCTCGAATTCGATGTTCTCGTTACCCAGCACCAGCGCCAGCTGGTCGCGGATGATCGATACCGGCAGGCGCTTGAGATTGAACTGCAGGCAGCGCGACAGCACGGTGATCGGCAGCTTCTGCGGATCGGTGGTGGCGAGGATGAACTTGACGTGTGGCGGCGGCTCTTCCAGCGTCTTCAGCAGCGCGTTGAACGCGCTCTTGGACAGCATGTGGACTTCGTCGATCAGATACACCTTGTAGCGCCCGCGCGCCGGCGAGTACGCGCTGTTGTCGATCAGCTCGCGGACGTTGTCGACGCCGGTGTTGCTGGCGGCGTCGATCTCCAGCAGATCGACGAAGCGCCCCGTGTCGACCTCCTTGCAGGCACCACAAATGCCGCAGGGCTGGGCCGTCACGCCGGTATCGCAATTGAGGCCCTTGGCGATGATGCGCGCGAGCGTGGTCTTGCCGATGCCGCGAGTGCCGGTGAGCAGGATCGCCGGATGCAGGCGATCCACTGACAGGGCATGCGCCAGCGCCTTGACGACGTGGTTTTGCCCCATCACGTCCTCGAAGCGGCGGGGACGCCATTTGCGGGCCAGCGCGAGATAGCTCATGGAGAACGGTGCGAAAAAACCAAGGCCGATTGTCGGTGATGGCGGCGCTTGAGGCCAGCATCGGCTGCGTCACTCGCGCCTTTAGTGCGGCAGGCGCAAGCCGATCCTGGTGATCCTGTCGCCCTCCATCCGCTTCACCACCAACTCGATCTCGCCCAGGCGCACCCGGTCCCCCACCACCGGCCTTGAAACCGCGCTGGTGAAGAACTCGACCACACTCAGCCCGCGCGCGAAAGCCGACAGCTCGGCCCCATAAACGTCGGCAAGCGCGCCGATGGAAGCGCTCAGATCGATCGCGAACTCGCCGAAGAACCGCGCCTCCTCCGCATCCTGCTGAGGCACGGTGCGGTCGTCGCGGAAGACCTCGTCCAGCGCCGGAATCTCTTCCTGCGAAGCCAGCATGGCAATGTAGTCACCCGCGCGCAGCGTGCCCCAGTCGCGATAGCTGATCACCTTGCCGCGGCGCGAGATGCAGACGATGCGCGAGGCATCGGCAACCGGCAGTTGCTTGGACTTCAGGCCGATCAGCGGGCTGCTCACGCCGATCAGGTAGCTGACGATTTCATAGCCGCGCGTGCCGGGCAGATCGAAGTCGGTGCGATGCACCAGCGCGGTGGTCGCCGGCATCTGCACACCCATCAGCCGCGCCATCGGCGCCACCGACCAGCCCTGCACCACCAGCGACACCAGCACGATGAAGAAGGCGATGTTGAAGAACAGCGCGGCGTTTTCGATGCCGGCCAACCAGGGAAACGTGGCGAGCACGATCGGCACCGATCCGCGCAATCCAACCCAGGCGATGTAGGCCTGTTCGCGCGCCGGAAACCGAAATGGCGCCAGCGACAGCGCCACCGACATCGGGCGGGCGACGAGAATCAATACCAGGCTGATCAGCAGGCCGGGCACCGCCAGTGGCAGCAGCTTGCTCGGCGTCACCAGCAAACCCAGGATCACGAACATACCGATCTGCGACGCCCAGGCGACGCCGTCGTGAAAGCGGCGGATGCCGCCGAAAGCGCGCACGCGCCGATTGCCCAGCACCACGCCGGCCAGATACACCGCCAGGAATCCACTGCCGTGCAGGCTCGCGGTCACGCCGAAAATAAACAGGCCGCTGAACAGCGCCATCAGCGGATACAGCGAGTCCGACAGGTTGATCTTGTTGAGCGCCCAGGCCAGCGCGCGGCCGCCGTAGATGCCCGCAAGGAGCCCCAGGCCCATCTGCTGGATCAGGAAGTTCAGACCTTCGAACCACTGGTAGTCGGCCGGCGCGCGCAGGTATTCCAGCAGGCCAAGGGTGAGGAACACCGCCATCGGGTCGTTGGTGCCGGACTCGATCTCCAGCGCCGAGGTGACGCGCTCGTTGAGATGCACCGCGTTGGTGTGCAGCAGCGAGAACACCGCGGCGGCGTCGGTGGAGCCGACGATGGCGCCGACCAGCAGACCCTCGGCCAGGCTCAGGTCCAGCACCCAGGCGCTGAACGCGCCGACAGTGACGGTCGTGACCAAAACGCCGACGGTGGCCAGCGACAGCGCCGGCCGCAGGCCGACGCGGAACGTCGCCATGCGCGTGCGCATGCCGCCGTCGAACAGCACCACGGCCAGCGCCGTGGTACCGGCGAGATTCGCCAGGCCGTAGTCGTGGAAGGCGATCTGCCCGGGCCCGTCCTCGCCGGCGAGCATGCCGACGATCAGGAACACCAGCAGCAAGGGGACGCCGAGCCGCGGCGACAGCACCGACGCCAGGATGCTGACGATGAACAGCAGGCCGGCGACGAGAATCAGGTGATTCGCGATTTCCATGGGTGTCGCGGCGGCGGTGGTCGAATCCTAGGGTGGGCAAAGCCTAGCGTGCCCACGCGGCCTTTACTGCGATCGCGCCCCTGGTGGGCGAACGAAAAGAAGTTTGCCTGACCCCTACTCTTCGGACGAACGTCCGAATGCCGGCCGCGTGGCACGCAGCAGATCGGCAAACAGAGGATGCAGCTTGGGATTGGCGACCAGCACGTTGCCGCTGCCCATCGGGTCGCCTTCGCCATAGATCTCGCTGCACAGCCCGCCGGCTTCCTGCACCAGCACGAGGCCGGCGGCCATGTCCCAGGGCTTGAGTCCCAGCTCCCAGAACGCATCGAGCCGGCCGGCCGCGACATAGGCCAGGTCCAGCGAAGCCGCACCCGCACGGCGCACGCCCGAGGTGTTCTCGACCACGCTCGACAGCATCGGCAGATAGGCGTCGAGTTTTTCGGCGCGGATCGGCACGCCGGTGCCGACCAGGGCCTGGTCCAGATCGCGCGTGGTGGAGACGCGGATGCGGCGGTTGTTGAGCGTGGCGCCGGCGCCGCGGCTGCCCACGTACAGGTCCTGCGTGCACGGCGCGTAGATCACGCCATGAGTGAGCACGCCCTTGATCTGCACGCCGATCGACACCGCGAAGTGCGGCAGGCGATGCAGGAAGTTGGTGGTGCCATCGAGCGGGTCGATGATCCACACCACCTCGTTGTCGCCGAGCTTGCCGCCTTCTTCGCCGAGGATCGCGTGCGCCGGGTAGGCCTTGTGGATCAGCCGGATGATCTCGTTCTCGGCGCCGCGATCGACCTGGGTGACGAAGTCGCTGCGCCCCTTGCTCTCGATCTGCAGCGTGTCCGCCCGGTCGAGGTGACGCATGATGAAATTCCCGGCGCTGCGCGCGGCGGAAACGGCGATGTTCACCAGAGGATGCACAGGCGGGCCAAGGAGCGACGGAGACGGGCCGCTAGAATACCAAACATGTCCACCTCTCCCTTGCAGAACCTCGTCGTCGTGCTGGCCGGCACCCAGCATCCCGGCAACATCGGCTCGGCCGCGCGCGCGCTGTTGACCATGGGCATCACCGGCCTGCGGCTGGTGCGCCCGCATCGTTTCCCCGACGAGCAGGCCACCGCGCTGGCCAGCGGCGCGGCATCGATGCTGGAGCGCGCCGAGGTCTTCGACAGCCTCGACGCGGCGGTTGAAGACTGCGCCTGGGTGGTCGGCACGTCCTCGCGTCCACGCTATCTGGGCGATGAGCCACTCACGCCGGATGCCGCGGCGCCCGCGCTGATCGCGGCCGCGCAGGAGGCGCGTGTGGCGCTGGTGTTCGGTTGCGAGCGCACCGGACTCACCAACCAGGAACTCGACCGCTGCCATCGTCTGACCATGATCCCGGCGAATCCGGACTACTGCTCGCTCAATCTGGCGGCGGCGGTGCAGGTCTACGCCTGGGAACTGCGCAAAGCGGCGATCGCGGTGGTGCCAAACGTGGCGGCCAAGAGCGATCCGGAGTTCTGCCAGGGGCGCTTCCGTCCGCCGACGATGGAAGAGATCGAGCAGTTCTACGAGCACCTGCAACGCGTGCTGCTGGGGACCGGGTTTCTGGACCCGAACAATCCGCGCTTGCTGACGCGCCGGCTGCGGCAGTTGTTCAATCGGGCGCGGCCGGATTTGAATGAGCTGAATATTTTGCGGGGGATTCTGACCACGGTGGAGCGGCCCAAGGTGCGGACTAAACGGTCTTGAGTTCGTTGTCGTGGCTGCCGCTCCTGGCAAGTTGGTTTTGATGGTTTTTGCACGCCCCGCCGGAGGCGCCGCACTCCAAAGACAAAATCAAACCTATACGCTGTGGAATCCCGCCAAGCCGTAACAAGGGCAAGCCTCGTGACCGCCGTCCCCCTCCCGCCCACCCACCTGCTGCAAGCCCTCCGCGAATACCGTCTAGGCGACCCCTTCCTCCTGCTGGGCCCGCAAACCGATCAGGATCGCTTCACGCTGCGCGCCTGGCGCCCCGAGTCCGCCGAATGCTGGGTCGGCGATGACGAAGGCCCGCTGCTGCAAATGCAGCACGCTGGCGACGGCCTGTTCCAATGGTCCGGCGATGCCGATGCGCTGCCGCGGCCCTATCGCCTGCACTGGCGCGACGCGCACGGCCAATGGCGCGACGCGCTCGACCCCTATGCTTTTGGCGCGCCGCTGATCGCGGACTTCGACCTGCACTTGTTCGGTCAGGGCAAGCACTGGCATGTCCACGAACATCTGGGATCGCATCCGCTGGCGATCGACGGTGTCGACGGCGTGCGCTTCGCGGTGTGGGCGCCGCATGCGACGCGGGTCAGCGTGGTCGGCGACTTCAATGGCTGGGACGGCCGGCTGCACCTGATGCGCGGACACGGCAGCGGCGTGTGGTCGCTGTTTTTGCCCGAGCTTGCGGCCGGCGCGCTTTACAAGTACGAGGTCCGCGCCGCCGACGGCCGCATCCTGCTCAAGGCCGACCCCTATGCGCAGCGCTGCCAGTTGCGGCCGGAGACCGCGTCGCAGGTGGCGGCGACCAGTGAACACGTCTGGAGCGACGCGGCGTGGCTGGACGCGCGGAGCCAGCGCGACAGCAACACCGCGCCGCTGTCGATCTACGAGGTGCATCTGGGATCGTGGCAGCGATCGGAAGACGGCGGCTTTCTGGACTATCGCGAACTCGCGCATCGCCTGGTGCCGTATGCGCGGGAGCTGGGCTTCACGCATCTGGAGCTGCTGCCGATCAGCGAGCATCCCTTCGACGGCTCCTGGGGCTACCAGACCATCGGCCTGTACGCGCCCACCAGCCGTCATGGCGCGCCCGACGACTTCCGCTACTTCGTCGATCACTGCCACGCCAATGGACTGGGCGTGATTCTCGACTGGGTGCCGGCGCATTTTCCCAAGGACGCGCATGGCCTGGCGCGCTTCGACGGCCAGGCCCTGTACGAATATCCCGACGCACAGCGCGGCGAGCATCCGCAATGGGGCACGCTGATCTACGACTACGGCCGGCCGCAGGTGCGCAACTTCCTGCTCGCCAACGCGCTGTACTGGATCGAGCAGTTCCACATCGACGGCCTGCGCGTCGACGCGGTGGCGTCGATGCTCTATCTGGACTACGGCCGCGACCCCGGGCAATGGCAACCGAACAGGCTCGGCGGACGCGAGCATCTGGAGGCGGTGGATTTTCTGCGCGATCTCAACATCGTCGTCCACGGCCAGCACGCGGGCGCGCTGGTGATCGCGGAAGAATCCACAGCATGGCCGGGCGTGTCGCGGCCGGTCGACGCCGACGGCCTGGGCTTCACCATGAAGTGGGACCTGGGCTGGATGCACGACAGCCTGGACTATTTCGCCGAGGACCCGCTGTACCGGCGCTACCGCGCGCACCGGCTCACCTTCGGCTTCATGTACGCATGGACCGAAAATTTCGTGCTGCCGCTGTCGCATGACGAAGTGGTGCACCTGAAGAAATCGCTGCTGGAAAAAATGCCCGGCGACGACTGGCAGAAGTTTGCCAACCTGCGGCTGCTGTTGGGCTGGCAGTGGATGCGGCCCGGAAAAAAGCTGCTGTTCATGGGCGGCGAGTTCGGCCAGCGCCGCGAGTGGAATCACGATCGCGAGCTGGACTGGTGGCTCGACGTGCAGCCCGGGCACGCCGGCCTGCGTCGCCTGGTCGCCGATCTCAACCGCCTGCATCGCGAGCTGCCGGCCCTGCACGAATGTGACTTCGCGCCTGCCGGCTTCGACTGGATCGATTGCGAGAACGACGAATCGATCTTCGCGTTCCGCCGCCGCGACGCTTCCGGCGGCGATGCCCTGGTCGTGCTCAACGCCACGCCGGTGGCGCGTTATGGCTACAAGCTTGGCGCGCCGCGCGCCGGCCGCTGGGTCGAGCGTCTCAACTCCGACGCGTCGGTCTACGGCGGCAGCAACGTCGGCAACGGCGGCACGGTCGAGGCGCAGGATCGCATCTGGATGAACCAGCCCTGCACCCTCAACCTCACGCTGCCGCCGCTGGGCCTGCTGCTGCTGACGCCGGCGTAGGCTAGCCGCCTGCCTTCGTCCACGCCGCGCGGATGTTGCGGCCGCAGGCCACGCTTTCGAGTGCGGCCTTGGCGCTGAGCTTCTGCCGCGCGAGGATGCCGTAGGTGGTCTTGTCCTTGGAGATCCAGGGATAGAAGCCGAGCAGGCCGGGGCTGCTGAAGGCACCGTCGCCGGTGCGCGGATCGTCCTCCACCCAGTGATTGATGCTGTAGTGCCAGGCTTCCTTGACCGGACTGGAGGTGGCGGTCGGGCAAGTGGCAGGATCGGTGCAGACCGGCGCGTAGCCCAGGTATTGCTTGAGCCGCAGATCGCCACGGATCACTTTGCGCAGGAACTGCGCGAACTGCGCCGGGCTGGACTCCATGCCGCCGGCGGGTTGCGGCGACTTGTAGGTGAATCGCAGATCGGTGCCGACATAGCGCAGGATTTCGCTAGTGAATCCCGCCGCGTCCAGACCGCCCAGGCCCAGCATCGCCGCCAGCCGCTGATCGTGCCCGCCGCCGTAGGAGAAGCGACCGATCGCAGAATCCTCCCGCTCGCTGTTGGAGCGCGCGCTCAGGCAACTCTGCACGCTGCGCGTGAGCGCGCAGACCAGCGGGTTGAAGCGCGTGTACCCGGACTTCATCTCCAGGAAACTCAGCTGCTCGGGCGTGGGCTGCGCGGTCTTGCCGATCTTCTCCAGCACGTACGCGCCCCAGACGAACTTGCTGGCCGAGGCGATGCGCAGGGTCTCGTCGGCGGTGTACTTGCTGCCGATGACGCCACTGCCCTGGGCCGCGGCGGCGTCGCCGATCTCCCAGTAGAAGTCGCCGATCTGCGTGCACAGCGGGTCGGACGCGGCGACTTTCGCCGCCGCCTGCTGCCGGGCCTGATTCGACGCTGCCGGCGCGTCGCCGCAGGCCGCCATGCCCAATAGAAAAAGCCCGGAGGCCTTGTGCAACCAGCGTCTCTTCACGTTTTTGGAATTCCTTGTGAGTGGGTTGTGCAAATGGAAGGGGCCGGAACTGGCGCCATGCAGTTTGCGATGGATCGTCCCGGCCTTGCCACTGCGCGGCGCTTGGACCCGCGCCCCGGCGCCGAAGTTTTGCGAGCTCGGAGCAAGCGGCGTGCCGCGGGCCTGGCGCAATGGCGCAAACGGCACCGGTCTTGCGAGCGCGCAAGCAGACGGGCGCCGGGAGCGCTCAGATCAGTGCGGCCAGCCCAGGGATTCGGGCGGTCGACACAAGCAT
The DNA here is from genome assembly GCA_964246995.1 of uncultured Hydrocarboniphaga sp. Classification (GTDB taxonomy): domain Bacteria; phylum Pseudomonadota; class Gammaproteobacteria; order Nevskiales; family Nevskiaceae; genus Hydrocarboniphaga. The sequence continues at coordinate 29,398 of CAXTSJ010000028.1, read as the reverse complement.
GGAGCGCTACTATGAAATTTGATCTGCCCACCACCGGCCTCTCGGGCCGTTTAGAGGAACCCGTGCAATCCAAGAGCGACCCGCGTTTCGTCAGCCGGCTCACCAAGAGCACCCTGGCCCTGGTCATGGCCGGCGGCCGCGGCACGCGCCTGGGGCCGATGACGCAGTGGCGCGCCAAGCCGGCGGTACCGATCGGCGGCAAATTCCGCATCATCGACTTCACGCTGTCCAACTGCATCAACTCGGGCATCCGCCGCATCGGCGTGCTCACGCAGTACAAATCGCATTCGCTGATCCAGCACATCCAGAAAGCCTGGGGATTTCTCGGCGGCGAGTTCGGCGAATTCGTGGAACTGCTGCCGGCGCAGCAGCGTATCGACGAGAACTCCTGGTACATGGGCACCGCCGACGCGGTCTACCAGAACATCGACATCATCCGCGCGCACGAGCCCAGCCATGTGCTGATCCTGGCCGGCGATCATGTCTACAAGATGGACTACGGCCGCATGCTCGCGCATCACGTGGAGAAAGGCGCGCTGATCTCCGTGGGCTGCGTGGAGGTGCCGACGTCCGAGGCCAGCGGCTTTGGCGTGATGCAGGTGGACGCCGACAGCCGCGTGGTCCGCTTCGACGAGAAGCCCGAGAATCCCGAAAGCATTCCCGGCCGCGAGGGCATCGCCCTGGCGTCGATGGGCATCTACATTTTCGACGCCGCCTATCTGCTGGATCTGCTCACGCGCGACGCCGGCATGACCATGTCCAGCCACGACTTCGGCCACGACATCATCCCCGGCGCGATCCAGAACCAGCGCGTCTTCGCCTACGCCCTGCGCGACGTGCACGAGCCCGACCGCGCCGGCTACTGGCGCGACGTCGGCACCATCGACGCGTACTGGAAAGCCAACCTGGAGCTGGTCGACGTGGTCCCCGAACTCAACCTCTACGACGAGGACTGGCCGATCTGGACGCACCAGCAGCAGACCCCGCCCGCCAAGTTCGTGTTCGATTCGCCGGGTGCGCGCGGCTTCGCGATCAACTCGATGATCGCCGGTGGCGCGATCGTGTCCGGCGCCGAGGTCCAGCATTCGGTGCTGTTCTCCAACGTCACCGTCGAGCGCGGCAGCCGCATCTGCGATTCGGTGATCCTGCCGCGCTCGCGCATCGGGCCCGATTGCGACATCCGCAAGGCGGTGATCGACGAGGGCTGCCACATCCCCCAGGGCACGCAGATCGGTGTCAACCTCGCCGAGGATCGCAAGCTCTATCACGTGTCGTCCGGCGGCGTGGTGCTGGTGACGCCGGAGATGCTCGGGCAACCGCACCTGGTTCGATGATCCTGCGGCGCGCCGCACAGGCGGCGCTGCTGCTGGCCATCGTCGGACTCGGTGGTTGCGTGTCGTTCGGCGGCGGTCGCTTGGAACACGACCAGGTCGACTATGGCCGCGCGCTGGACCGCGCGGAGAAGCGGCAAACGCTGCTCAACATCGTCAGCCTGCGCTATGCCGACACGCCGTCGTTTCTGCCGGTGACGCAAGTGATCGCCGCGTATTCCTTCGACACCTCGGTCAACGCGCTGACCATCGGCAACACGCTGAGCGGCAGCGGCACCTCGGGCCAGCTGGGCGGCAGCCTGCTCTATTCCAATCACCCGACTTTCACCTTCACGCCGGTCACCGGCGAGGAATTCGCCGCGAGCTATATCCGGCCGCTGTCGCCGGCGCTGATCCTGCCGCTGGTGCAGAGCGGCGTGCCGATCGATCTGCTGCTGCGCGTGGCGGTGCAGTCCATCGGCGACCTGCAGAACAGCGCTGCGCTGTCGGGCACCAACAACTCCGGCAGCCGCGGTTTCTTCGAGCTGATCCACACGCTGCGGCGGCTGCAGCTCAAGGGCGCGCTGTCGATGCGCTTCGAGCGCGGCGATGGAGGCAACCGCATCTTCATGGCGATCGACCCGACGCGGTCGGACAACCCCGAGGTGGCCGCCGACGCCGACAGCGCGCGCAAGCTGCTGCGCGTGCCGGCCGGGGCCAAGGAAGTCGAGATCGTCTATGGCGCGGTGCTGGAATCGGGCGCGGTGGTGAGCCTGATCACGCGCTCGGTGATCGGCGTGCTCACCGAGCTGGGCGCGCAGATCGAGATTCCGCAGCCCGACGTCGACAGCGGCGCGACACTGCCGACGGTGCGCACCGTCGACATCGAAACGCGGCCGACCATCATCGTCCGCGTCGGTTCCAAGGCGCCGCCGGATGCCTATGCCTTCATCGGTTACGGCGGCAGCCAATACTGGATCGAACATCGCGACTTCGACTCCAAGTTCGCCTTCAGCGTGGTGCAGAGCCTGATCGCCCTGGCGCAGTCCGGGCAGAACTCCAAGGCGCCGATCGTGACCATCCCGGCCAACTGACAGTCTGGGAATCGCCCGCCTCTACAATCCGCGCATGGACCATCAAATTCACCTCTACATGGCAGTAGCCGAGGCGCAGTCGGCGTTGCGCCACGCGCCCGGCGAGCTGCATCCGCTGTTGATCTTTCTGCGTCAGGAGATCGCGACCGATCACGACTTCGCCGCCGCCGCCGCGGTCGCCGAACGGGCCGGCTGGACACGAGTCGATTTCACCAAGGCCGGCATCCTGCCGGATGACGCGGGCGAACACGGCGACGCGGCTTTTCTCTCCTGCCATGCGGCGGCGGTGCAACGCGGCGACGCGCTGCTGGTCTACGACACCGTGGTCCGGCCGGCGCCGCGGAAGAGCTGAAATGCGCCCTCCTGATGTTGCAACCGTTAACGATGACGATGCCACTTCTTTGGCAACGCGCCGTTAAACTACAAAAGCCGTTTGTCAGGAGCTCGCCATGACCGTGATCGCCGAAACTTTTAAACAGCAAGCCCATGCGTTGATCGACCAGCTGCCGGATACCGCCACGCTCACAGACATGGCGGATGCGCTGATGCTGATCGAAGACATCGAAGCGGGCTTGGCGGATAGCGATGCCGATCGAGTTGTGGACACCGCGACTCTGCGCAAGCAGTTCAGCTTGCCAGGATGAATGTCGTCTGGACGGCCCGTGCCCGTCGCCGTCTCCAGGAAATTCATGACCACATTGCACAAGATCAGCCGCTCAACGCTGCGCGCTGGATCGGGCATGTACTCGACCGTGGTGAACAGATCGGTGCCCAACCACGCAGCGGGCGCATGGTGCCCGAGTACCAGCACGAGACGGTCCGTGAGATCTTTGAGGGCGACTACCGCCTGGTCTACCGCATACGCAATCAGCGCGTGGACGTGCTCACTATCCACCATGGAGCCAGACCACTTCCGGCGCGGCGGCGGTTGTAACAGCAGATTCCGCAAATCTCCCAAGCCGAGATTCGAGCGCAACCCTTGAATTGCGTAGGCATCGCGAACCCCGACTGAGGATCATCGAAACTCCGCTGCATAACGCGGCAAGCCCATCGCCCGCAGGTACTCGTCGGTCGCGTGCTCGATCTCGAAACGTCGAGCGGCAGCGCGGCAGGTTTCGGGCAAGGGCGGCTCATCCAGCGTCATCGCGATCGCTGCTGCCAATGCCTCCACGTCGCCGACCGGCACCAGACGGCCGTATCGGCCATTGCCGAGAATTTCCGCAGGCCCGCTCGGGCAATCGGTCGCAACGCAGGGCGTTCCGCAGGCCAGCGCTTCGATCAGCACAAAGCCCAAGCCTTCCCAGCGCGAGGTCATCGCGAACACGGCGGCGTGTGCCATGAAGGCGTAGACGTCGTCGCGGAAGCCGGCCAGATCGACGTCGGCCGCAACCCCAAGTTCCGCGCACAAAGTCTCCAGCGCAGCGCGTTCGCGGCCTTTGCCGACGATGACCAGACGCATCTCGCGATCACGGCGCAGGCGCGCGAACGCGCGGACGAGCGTCGCAAAATCCTTGCGTGCGGACAGCTCGCCGACACCCAGTAGGACGGGCGGCTGGCCGGGTGCGAACCAGGGATGATCCGGCGGCGAAGGCGGCGACTCCAGCAGCGACGCCGGCACCACCGGACTGGCGACCGCACCGATATGCCGACGCGAAAGACCGGTGTAGCGCGCGAGATCGTCCGCCACGGCTTCACACGGAACGATCACCTGATCGGCGAAGGGATAGAGGCGGCGCATCGACCAACGCTGGATCGATCGCTCGACGAAGCCGCGATTCGCCAGATCGATCGAGATGGTTGTCCCCGAGCTGAGCACCAGCCTGAGCTTGCTACTCATGCCGGCCATCCAGCGCGCAAGCAGCGCTGTGCGATTGACGCGATCCTTGTCTGACAGCAGCACCGCCGGACGTTTACTTCGCAGATACCGAACCAGCGCCGGTAGCGCCAGATAAGTTGTCGAGACCCCGGTATCAATGACGCGAACGCCGGCAGGGATGTCGGGCAGCTCCGGCCCGTGACGGCGCACTTTGAGAAGGTCCACCGCATAACCCCTGCGAGCAAGCGCCGGAATCAGATGACGCATGGCGCGTCGACTCCGCTGTGGCCAGAAGTCGACATGAAGAACGCGATTCGGATGGATGAATCGATGCGATGCACGAGGAGGATCGCGCTGAACTGGTCTGCGTGAGGCGTGACGATCGCGGCGCAAGTCCCTTCGAAGCCACTGGGCCTTCTTGTCAGAGAATTGACACGGCAGAACGTTCCAATCTCATGCACGAAGGCGAGGCCCGATGGCGTGCTTGAACTTCTTGTCCTCAGTGATAGGCTCCTCGCCGATACCGCGAGCGTCACGAGTGCCTTCGGCGACGCTCAATGCACGAGAACTTGGAAAACCAAGCGCGGCGCATCGACCGCCGCGCAGCGAGCGGAGGAGCGAGATGACCAGCAATCGACGCATCATCCTGGCCGAAAGGCCGCGCTACATCGTCCCGACATCGAACTGCTTTCGCATGGACAGCGCGCCGATGCCGGAGCTGACGGACGATGGACAGGTGCTGCTGCGAACGCAGTGGCTGGCGATGGAATCCACGCTGTATTCCAGGGTGCAGCGCGTGGCCGCGGTGCAGCGCGAGCCGATCAAGCTGCGCGACGCGATGGTCGGATCGGCGGTGGGACGGGTCGAGGCTTCGAACCATCCGCGCCACAAGGTGGGCGATCTGGTCAGCGGCATGTGGGGCTGGCAGGACTACGCCGTGGTCCAGGGCCATCGCCTGCGCAACCTGGATTTCGGGCCGCAGAAGCCGTCCTATGCGCTCGGCGCTTTCGGTCTGTCCGGATTCGCCGCCTACATCGCGCTCGATACGCTCGCCCCGCCGGTGGAGGGCGAAACCGTGGTGGTCGGCACCGCGCTCGGCAGTCTCGGCCACATCGCGGGGCAGATCGCCAAGATCATGGGCTGTCGCGCGGTCGGCATCGCCGGTTCCGCCGAAAAGTGCCAGTTGGCGGTGCAAACCCTGGGCTTCGATGCCTGCGTCAATCGCGAAGCCAAGGATTTTCCGCAGCAGCTCAAGGCGGCCTGTCCCAGGGGCGTGGACGTGTATGTGGAAACCCTGGGCGGCAAGTCGCTGGACGCGGTGGTGCCGCTGCTCAATCTGCACTCGCGCATCGCGGCTTGCGGCCACATGGCGGTGGCGGGCTTCGGCGAAAGCAAGCTCAAGGGACGCTACCAGGACACCACCAACTTCATCACCGAAATGATTTCCCGGCGCATCACCATGCGCGGACTGGTGGCTTCGGACCACGTCGCCGGCCGGGTCAAGGCTTTCGACAACCGGATGAAGGACTGGATCGCGGCCAGCCAGGTCAGGCCGATGGAAGATATCGTCGTCGGCCTGGAGAAAGCCCCCGACGCTTTCCAGGGCGTGTTCGAGGGCCGCAACCGCGGCACGCGAGTGGTCGAAGTCGCGGCTTAGAGAGCTAGTCGCCGGCCGCGACAGGCCCCGCGCCACGCGGCCGGCGCGTCATCCAGATCACGCCGATGACGATGAAGCTGATCCAGCCGCAGATCCAGAAGAAGTCGAGCGCCGACATCAGGTAGGCCTGGCCGGCGAGCGTGCGGGTGAGTGCGCCGATCGACTGCGCCTCGCTCAGCCCGCTGGATTGCAGCGCGTACATCGCCGCCTGCAGCTTCGGATCGTAGACGCTCGACCCTTCCGCGAGCCGCGTCTGATGCAGCGCGGCGTGGCGGTCCCAGAACGTGGTGACGATGGACGCGGCGAACGCGCTGGCGGTGATGCGCAAGAAGTTCGACAGGCCCGAGGCCGACGGCACCTGCTGCGGCGGAATGCCGTCGAACATGATGGTGAGCATGGCGACGAAGAAGATCGACATGCCGATGCCCTGCACCAGCAGTGGCATCACATAGCTCCAGAAGTCGGCGTCGGCGGTGTAGCCGGCGCGCATGAAGTACGAGACGCTGAAGGCGAGGAAGGAAATCGTCGCCATGATGCGCGCGTCGAAGCGGGCGATGAGGCGCGCGACGATCGGCGACAGCAGTACCGCGACCACGCCGCTCGGCGCCGCCACCAGGCCCGCCCAGGTCGCGGTATAGCCCAACCAGGTCTGCATCCACAGCGGTTGCAGCACCACCGATCCGAAGAACGCCGCATACCCCACGCAGTACGCGATCATGCCCAGCGCGAAGTTGCGGCGGCGGAACAGCGACAGGTCGATCACCGGATGCTGGTCGCCCAGCTCCCAGATCATGAAGGTGCAGAACGCGACGACCGCGACCACCGCCTCGACGATGATCGCGGTGGACGAAAACCAGTCCTTGTCCTTGCCGGTGTCGAGCATGATCTGCAGTGCGCCGACCCAGACCACCAGCAGGCCCAGGCCGATGCCGTCCACCGGCACGCGGCGCGTCGGCGTCTCCATGTGCTTGAGCCCCTGCCAGCAGATGCCGGCGCAGGCCAGGCCCACCGGCACGTTGATGAAGAAGATCCACGGCCAGGAATAGTTGTCGGAAATGTGGCCGCCGAGAATCGGCCCGAAGATCGGTGCCACGAGCGTGGTCATCGACCAGATCGCCAGCGCGGTGCCTTTCTTCTCCGGCGGAAACAGCGACAGCAGGAGCGCCTGCGAACCCGGGATCATCGGCCCGCTCACCGCGCCCTGGAGGATGCGGAAGACCACCAGCGACGGCAGGCTCCAGGCGATGCCGCAGAGAAACGAGGCGATGGTGAACAGCAGCACCGACAGCACGAACACGCGCACCACGCCGAAGCGCTGCATCAGCCAGCCGGTGAGCGGCACCGAGATGCCGTTGGCCACCGCGAACGAGGTGATGACCCAGGTGCCCTGGTCGGACGAGATGCCGAGATCGCCGGCGATGGTGGGGATCGAAACATTGGCGATGGTGGTATCGAGCACCTGCATGAACGTGCCCAGCGCCAGCGCGGTCGACACCAGCATGCGCGAGCCGTGCTGACGCGGCGCGGGTGCGGCGGCAGCGGTTTCGCTCACGGCGACGCGCGACCCGGGGCGGACGCGCTACCGGCGTTGGCGGCGATGATCGCGGCGATTTTCTGGTCGACCGCGTCGTCGCCTTCTTCAACCGGTGTGCGCTGAGCAGCGGCACGCAGCGGCGGCGTCTGCCCCGCGGAGGACTGGCGCAGGTCCACCGTCACCGCCATCGACAGGCCGACGCGCAGCGGATGCGCGGCGAGCTGCCGCGGATCGAGCGCGATGCGCACCGGCACGCGCTGCACGACCTTGATCCAGTTGCCCGACGCGTTCTGCGCCGGCAGCAGCGCAAACGCGCTGCCGCTGCCGGCGCCGAGGCCGGCGATGCGGCCGTCGTAGTCCACGTCGCCGCCGTAGACATCGGCGCGCAGCGCAACCGGCTGGCCGATGTGCATGCCGGCGATCTGCACCTCCTTGAAGTTGGCGTCGACCCAGGCGCGGTCCAGCGGCACCACCGCCATCAGCGGCGCGCCCGGTGCGATGCGTGCACCCACCTGCACGCTGCGCCGCGCCACCACGCCGGCCACCGGCGCGACGATGCGCGTGCGCCTGAGCGCCAGCGCCGCTTCGCGCAATCGCGCTGCGGCCACCAGCACCTGCGGATGCGTGTCCGGCGTGGTGTCGACGACCTGCGATTGCGTGGTGGTGAGATTCTCCTGACTCACGCCGAGCGCGGCCTTGTACTGCGCGACCTGGTCGCGCGCGTGCTGCATCTCCTCCGCGGAGACGCCGCCTTCCGCGGCCACCTGTTCGCGCCGCGCCAGATCGGCCCTGGCCGCGCGCAGCGCGATCTCGCGCTCGCCGATCTGCGCGCGCAGGCCGTCGGTCTGCGAATACAGGCCGCGCACCTGGCGCACCGCGCGCGCGAGTTCGGCCTCGGCCGAGGCCATCGCCACTTCGGCGTCGGCGGGGTCGAGCTGCAGCAGCAGCTGTCCGCGCTGCACCGGCTGGGTGTCGTCGACATCCACCGCCGTCACCGTGCCGGCGACTTCGCTGCTGATCTGCACCAGGTCGGCGGCGACGTAGGCGTCGTCGGTGGACACGAAAAAGCGCGCGTGCAGAAACCAGTAGGCGCCATAGGCGAGGCCGGCCACCACCACCAATGCGGCCAGCACAGCCAGACGCAGGCGTCGCCGATCGGTCTGCGCGCTGTCGGGCTTGTCGGGAGAAGTCGGGTTCATGAGGAAGATCCTTTGTCCGCGAGCGCCGGGGCGTCTGCGCCGGGATCGAAGCTGCCGCCGAGGGTCAGCAGCAGGCTGACGCGGGCGATGACGAGATTGGCGTTGAGAGTGAGCAGATCGCGGCGCGCGATCAGCACCTGCGTCTCGGCGTTGAGCACCGCGAGTTGCGAGGTGAGACCGGCGGCGTAGCGATGCTGCGCCAGCCGGTGCGCCGCGTCGGCCGCGTCGCGGAACTGCCGGGCCTCGACGATCTGCCGGCTCAGCAGATCGTTGAGCGTGAGCTGGTCGGACACTTCGCGCACCGCGTTGAGCACCGCGTCGTTGTAGGCGGCGATGGCGGCGTCGACATCGGCGCTGGCGCCGCGATAGCCGGCCTTGAGGCGCTGCGCCTCGAACACCGGCAGATGCAGCGCCGGCCCGACGCCGTAGGCCGCGCTTTCGTGGTCGAACAGGCGGCCGAGTCCCGCGGCCTGGAAGCCGACGAAGGAACGCAGGCTGATGTCGGGATAGAACGCGGCTTTTGCCGCGGCCTGTCCCGCGGTCGCGGCATGGACGCGCGCGATGGCGGCGAGCACATCGGGACGGCGCGACAGCAGGTCGGCCGGCAGTGCGTCGGGCAGCGGCAGCACCGCGTCCAGGTCGATCTGCGGGCGCTGCACCTGCGTGTAGACATCGGCGCCGTGGCCGGCGAGCGCGGCGAGGCGATGTACCGCGAGCGCGCGTGCGCTTTCGGCCTGCAGCGCGGTGCCGCGCGCCTGCGGCAACAAGCCTTCGCCGGTGCGCTGTTCGAGTTGCGTGTCGAGCCCGGCCTTGACCCGATTGCGCGTGAGCCGCAACAGCTCGGCGCGCTGCTTCTCGGCGTCGGCGGCGATGTCGGCCAGCTCGTGCGCGCGGTACAGGTCCACATAGGCCTGCGCCAGCGATCCGGACAGAGCCAGGCGCGCCGAGGCGCGATCGAGTTCCGCGGCTTGCGTGCCGGCCTGCGCTTGGGCGAGCACGCTCGCCTGCCGCCCCCAGAAGTCCAGGTCCCAGCTCAAATTGAGGCCGAGCTGCCCGAGCCAGTAGATGCCGCCGCCGCCCAGGTCCGCGCCCAGCTCCTTGGGCGGGTAGATGAAGTGTTCCGGCAGGCGCTGGCGCTGTTCCTCGCCGTCGAGCGTGATGTTCGGCGCGGTCGCTGCGCCGGCGGCCTGCGCCTGCGCCTGCGCGGTGCGCACCCGCGACATCGCCTCGGCGAGGCTGGGGTTGCGCTTGAAGGCCTCCTCCACCAGCGCGTCGAGCTGCGGATCGCCAAAGCCTTTCCACCACGCCGCCGGCGCGGGCAGGGCGGGCGGGCCTTGCAGGCCGAGGCTCTCGGTGCGAAGCGGGCTCAAGGCGGGCTCGATGGTCGGCGGCGTCACGCAGCCGGCGAGAACCAGCGTCATCGCGCCGATGAATCCGCTGCGCTGCGTTTTCACGACCCTTCTCCGCTGGCGCGCAGCGCGTGCAGCGTGGTCACCATCTTGTTGAGCAGACGGTTGAACTCGGCGAATTCGGCTCTGGTGAAAGCCGACAGCCCGTCGTTGATGCGGCCGATCACCTCGGGCCCGATCTCGTCGAGCTTGCGATTGCCGGCGGTGGTGAGTTCCAGCGTAATCACGCGCCGGTCCTGGTCGCTGCGCTTGCGCTCCAGGTAGCCGTGGTCCTGCAGATGATCGAGCACGCGAGTGAGCGCGCCGTTGTCGTGGCGCATCTCGCGGCACAGATCGCTGGCGGTTACCGCCGCGCCTTCGCGCAATTTGATCAGCACCACCCAGTGGATGAAGTTGATGTCGTGATCGGCGAACACCGCTTCCATGCAGTCGTGCATCAAGCCGTGCGCGGTCTTCAGCAGATAGCCGATGCTCTTACGCGAGTTGAAGCTCTTGAGATCGTAGTGCCGTGTCGCCATGGTTGCCGGGACAATATTTGCCGAGGCAGATATTGCTCCGGCAGAAGCTATCGGTCAAGGCCTTGGAAAGTCCTCGCCGTCGACTTCGCCTCTACAATCGCTCATGGAGCTCCGAGTGTCTTTGCAATGACCAGCAACCGGCCTGTCGCGGGCAAGGCAGCGGTGATCGGCGCCGGCATCGGCGGGCTGACCGCGGCCTGGCGTCTGCAGCAAGCGGGGTTCGAGGTCGAAGTGTTCGAAAGTGCGGCGCGGCCCGGCGGCCGGCTCAGGAGCCTGCAGGTCGCCGGCAGCGTGATCGACACCGGCGCCACGGTTTTTCTGCCGGCCTACCGCGAGACCATCGAGCTGATCCGCGAGATGGGCCTCGAGGCCGACCTGCAAGCGGTGCGCGGCAGCGTGGTGATTCCGCGCGACGGGCGCCTGCACGCGATCGACATCGACGCGCCGCTCAAGGCGGTGCTCACGCCTCTGATCGGCTGGCGCAGCAAGCTGGCCTTGATCGCCCCGCTGATGAAATTCTGGTCGCTGCGCAAGGCGCTCGGTTTTTTGAGCCTGGGCGGCGCAGCTGGCCATGACGACGAGACGCTGGCCGCCTACTGTCAGCGCCGCTTCGCACCCGAGGTCTACACCTACCTGCTCAATCCGGCGCTCAAGTTTCTCTACCTGCACAACGGTGAGAGCGGATCGCTGGTCGAACTGCTGTGGTGGATGCGCGCCAGCGGCCGCGGCAAGCCGCGCTCGCTCAGGCTCGGCAGCGAGTCGCTGACCGATGCGCTGGCGCGACGGCTCAAAATCCACACTCAGTCCGAAGTCACGCAGATCAGCCGCGACGCGGAGGGCGTGCGCATCGCGGTCCAAAATGCCGATGCCGCAACGCGAATCCATCGCGCCGATGTCTGCGTGGTGACGGTGCCCGGCACCATCGCCGCCGCCATCTGCAAGGACGGCCTCAGCGAACGGCAGCGCGCGTTCCTGCACAGCCGCCGCTACGACCCGTCGATCTGCGTGAGCTTCTGCACCCGCGCCCGGCCGGCGCTCGACGCGCTGATGCTGATGATGCCGGACGACGCCGACGCCGATCTGGCGACGATCATCTTCGCCCACAACATCGGGCCGCAGCGGGCGCCGGCCGAACAGGGCCTGATCAACGCCTACTTCATGAAGCCCTGGAGCGAACGTCATGGCCGCGAGCCCGACGAGGCCTTGATGCGCCTGGCGCAAGCGCATGTCGCGGCCTGGGTGCCGGAGGTATGCGAGCTGGTCGCCTGGAACGTGCAGCGCTGGTCGCATACCGCGGCGATCAGCGAGCCGGGCGACTGCGCAAGAATGCGGGCCTTCGAGAGCGAGGTCGATCCGCAGTCGCCGATCCAGATCATCGGCGACTTCCAGGCGCAGGCGTCGATGAATGTGGCGGTGGCCAACGCCAATCGCGCGGCGCGGCGGCTGATCGGGCGCGCCGCCCTGCCCGGATTCGACCGCAAGACTCGGATATCGCCGGTCTGATCGCGGCCCTAGAGTGGCTCGTCGATCATCATTGGAGTCAGCACACATGAATCTCGCCGACAGAAACACACGCGCCGCCGCCACCCAACGCGATCCGCGCTGGAGCGCCGTCGCCGCGCGCGACGTGCAAGCGGACGGGCGCTTCTACTATTCGGTGAAAACCACCGGCGTGTATTGCCGGCCGTCCTGCGCGTCGCGGCTGGCGCGGCCGGAGAACGTCGCGTTTCACGCCACCCCGGCCGAGGCCGAACGCGCGGGCTTCCGGCCCTGCCGGCGCTGCAGGCCCGACCAGCCGTCGCTGGTCCAGCAGCACGCGTCGACGATCACGCAGGCTTGCCGCGCGATCGAGACGGCGGAATCGGAACCGCGCCTCGGCGCGCTGGCCAGGCAGGCGGGCCTGAGTCCGCACCACTTCCATCGCGTGTTCAAGGCGGTCACCGGCGTGACGCCGAAAGCCTATGCGAACGCGCATCGCGGCCAGCGCCTGCGCCGGCAGCTGGAGCGCGGCGGCAGCGTCACCGACGCGATCTTCGATGCCGGCTACAACACTGCCGCGCGCTTCTACGAAAAATCCGGCGAGGTCTTGGGGATGACGCCATCGGTTTATCGCGCAGGCGGCGCGAGCGCGCAGATCCGCTTCGCGGTCGGCGAGTGTTCGCTGGGATCGATCCTGGTGGCGCAGAGCGAGCGCGGGGTCTGCGCGATCCTGCTCGGCGACGATCCCGACGCGTTGACGCGTGATCTGCAAGACCGTTTCCCCAAGGCCGCGCTGACCGGGGGCGACGCCGGCTTCGAGAGCCTGGTCGCGCAAGTGGTGGGGCTGGTCGAATCACCCGCCGCTGGCCTTGATCTGCCGCTGGATGTGCGCGGGACCGCATTCCAGCAGCGGGTGTGGCAGGCCCTGTGCCAGATTCCGCCGGGCCGCACGGCGAGCTACACCGACGTCGCCCAGCGCATCGGCCAGCCGGCCGCGGTGCGCGCGGTGGCGGCGGCCTGCGGCGCCAATGCGCTGGCGGTGGCGATCCCCTGCCATCGCGTGGTGCGCAGCGACGGTGCGCTGTCGGGTTATCGCTGGGGCGTCGAGCGCAAGCGCGTTCTGCTCGATCGCGAGGCGCAGGCGTGAGCGAGGTCGACGCGCAGCCGGTCGACGCGCTTGACTGGCCCGGCATCACCGCCGATCTCGACCTGCGCGGCAGCGCGCTGATCCCGCGACTGCTGCCGGCCGAACGGTGCCGGGCGCTCGCCGCGCTGTACGACGACCCGCCGCTGTTCCGCCGCCGCATCGACATGAACCAGCATGGTTACGGGCGCGGCGAATACCAGTACTTCGCCTACCCGCTGCCGCCGGTGATCGAGCGGCTGCGCAGCGCGATCTATCCGCATCTGGTGCCGCTTGCCAACCGCTGGAACCAGGCGCTGAAGCTCGCCGTGCGCTATCCGCCGCAGCATGCCGAATTCCTGCAGCGCTGCCATGCCGCCGGCCAGCGACGCCCGACGCCGCTGCTGTTGCGCTATGGCGCCGACGACTACAACTGCCTGCACCAGGACCTGTACGGCGAGCACGTGTTTCCACTGCAGGTGGCGATCCTGCTGTCGGAGCCCGGCCGTGATTTCAGCGGCGGTGAGTTCGTGCTCACCGAGCAGCGTCCGCGCATGCAATCGCGGCCGGAGGTGTTGCCGCTGAGCCAAGGCGATGCGCTGGTGTTCGCGGTGCATCAGCGGCCGGTCGCCGGCAGCCGCGGCACGTATCGCGTCAACATGCGCCACGGCGTCAGCCGCCTGCGATCGGGCCAGCGGCACACCCTGGGCCTGATCTTCCACGACGCGACCTGAGCCTGGCCGGGACTGTCGATGCAGACTCTCGATCTGTTCGCAGCGACGGACCGCTGCGCCGGCCCGCAGCCGATCGTCGAAGGCGCGCTGCTGCTCCCAGGCTTCGCGCTGCCATCGCAGAGCGCGCTGCTGTCGGCGGTGGAGCAGCTCGTCGCCGCCGCGCCCTGGCGGCATATGCAGACGCCGGGCGGATTCCAGATGTCGGTGGCGATGACCAACTGCGGGCCGCTGGGCTGGGTCAGCGATCGCCGCGGCTATCGGTACCAGCCGACCGATCCGCTCAGCGGCCAGTTCTGGCCGCCGCTGCCGATGGCCTTCGCCGCGCTGGCGCAGGCCGCGGCCGCTGCGGCGGGCTTCGCGGATTTTTGTCCCGACGCCTGCCTGGTCAACCGCTACCTGCCGGGCACCAGGATGACGTTGCATCAGGACAAGAACGAAAAAGACTTCAGCGCGCCGATCGTATCGGTGTCGTTGGGGCTGCCAGCGGTGTTCCAGTTCGGCGGCATGGCGCGCAGCGACCGGGCTCTGCGGGTTCCGCTGCAGCATGGCGACGTCGTGGTCTGGGGCGGCGCGGCGCGCCTGCGCTATCACGGCGTGCTGCCGCTCAAGGATGGCGAGCATGCGCTGCTGGGTGCGCAGCGCATCAACCTCACTTTCAGGCGCGCGGGCTGATAGCAGCCGTTTGCTAGCTGGCGCCGCGACTGGGGTCGCGCCAGGCGCGTTCGAACGGTAGCCGCCAGGCATGCGGCGCGACCAATTGATGGATCGCTTTCGGCCCCCAGGAGCCAGGCTCGTAGAAGCGCACCGGCGGCGGGTTCTCCAGCAGATGCGCGGAGACTTCCCATAACCGCTCGATGCCGTCGGCGGTGGTGAACAGCGTGTGGTCGCCGCGCATGGCGTCGAGGATCAGGCGCTCGTAGGCCTCCAGCACGTCACCGATCAGGCCGGTGTCATTCATCGCGAACTGCAGGCTCAGCTTGTCCAGCCGCATGCCCGGACCAGGGCGCTTGCCGTAGAACGACAGCGAGACTTTCGAGGCGTCGGCCAGATCGAACGTCAGATGATCCGGCCCTTGCGCGCCGACGCCGGAGCCGGCCGGGAACATGCTCTTGGGCGGCTCGCGAAACGCGATGGAGATGATGCGCTGCCCTTCCGCCATGCGCTTGCCGGTGCGCAGGTAGAACGGCACTCCGGCCCAGCGCCAGTTGTCGATGAAGCACTTGAGCGCGATGAAGGTTTCGGTCTCCGACGCCAGGTCCACGCCTTGCTCCGCGCGATAGCCCGCGTACTGCCCGCGCACGACATGGTGGGGTTCGATCGGCAGCAGGCTGCGGAAGACCTTGTTCTTCTCCTCACCGATGGGCTTGGGCTCCAGCGAGGTCGGCGGCTCCATCGCCATGAAGCCGAGGATCTGGAACAGGTGGGTGACCACCATGTCGCGGAACGCGCCGGTCTGCTCGTAGAAGCCGATGCGCTGCCCCAGGCCCAGGGTCTCGGGCACGTCGATCTGCACGTGGTCGATGAAGTTGCGGTTCCAGATCGGTTCGAACAAGCCGTTGGCGAAGCGGAAGGCGAGGATGTTCTGCGCCGGCTCCTTCCCCAGAAAGTGATCGATGCGGAAGATCTGTTCCTCGCTGAAGACTTCGTGCAGCCGGGTGTTGAGCGACACCGAACTTGCCAGGTCCGTGCCGAAAGGCTTCTCCATGATGATCCGCGAGTTCGCCACCAGGCCCGCATCGCCAAGCAGGCGCACCGCCGACAGGGCCGCGCCCGGCGGCACGCTCAGGTAATGCAGCCGGCGGGTTTCGCCGGTGAACGACTGCTCGGCTTTCTCGACCGCGGCCTTGAGAGCGCCGGGCCCTGCGGTCATCGGCACGTAGTCCAGGCAATCGGCGAAAGCGCTCCAGTCGGCCTCGGTCAGTTTGCGCGTGGACGAGGCATCGAGCGCCTTGCGGGCGATGCCTCGAAATCCTTCTGCGTCGATGTCGTCCAGCGACACGCCGATGATCCTGCAGCCCGGAATGAACCCGGCGCTCGCCAGATGGAACAGCCCCGGCAGCAGCTTGCGATGCGCCAGATCGCCGGTGGCGCCAAACAGCACCACGACCTGCGGAAAGCGCGGCCCGACGCCCGGCGGGATTTTCTTGGCCATCCTGCAAACCTCGAGTGATTGATCGACCCAGGTTTCCAGCCACTGCAAGAGGGGCGCCAACTCTTGGGCGGCCTCTGCACGCAGTCCGGGCCCGTGCCAACTTTGCGTGGCACCGCCCGCCGCGAAGGGATCGCGATTGGCCAGACCCTCAAGCTCGAAGCGGCCGCGTCAAAGCCTTCGCCCAAGGGCGTGGCCGCGCACGAGGTGCTGGATCTGGTCTCGTTGCTGACAGTGGACGACCGCCAGCCGCGCACGCCCGGCCTGCCGAAGACGTTCAAGGCAAGGTCGCGCGGCTGAACGACGCCAAGCACGGCGAGCCCAACGGCGTGATGCTCGACAGCGGCGACTTCCTGCACCTGCGGCCGCGCGGTTTTCGCGACGCCGCCTTGCAGGTCGGCGACCTGGCGTCGGCGCTCGGGGAAGCCCGACCGATGGCCGGCGGCGGTTTCGTGGTCGAGGCGACCGAGATCAACGGTGTCGCGATCGAGCCCAAGAAATAATTGCCGGTCGCTGCAACCGGGCTGCCGCGTTCTTCAGAGCGGCGTTGCCGCGCGCGCTAGCAGCAGCTCGCGTTCGCGTGCATTGCGGGTCATCGCGGCGGCGCGCCGGAACTCGGCGCGCGCCTCGTCGAGGCGGCCGAGCCGGGCGAGCAGGTCGCCGCGCACGCTCGGCAGCAGGTGATAGTTCTGCAGCGAGGCGTCCGCGGCCAGCGCGTCGACCATCGGCAAGGCCGCCTCGGGCCCGAAGGCCATGCTCACCGCGACCGCGCGGTTGAGTTCGATCACCGGCGATGGCGTGAGCTGGGCGAGCGCGTCGTAGAGCGCGACGATGTGCGGCCAGTCGGTCGC
Organism: uncultured Hydrocarboniphaga sp.; assembly: GCA_964246995.1. Classification (GTDB taxonomy): domain Bacteria; phylum Pseudomonadota; class Gammaproteobacteria; order Nevskiales; family Nevskiaceae; genus Hydrocarboniphaga. Next base: position 12,525 of record CAXTSJ010000028.1, on the reverse strand, counting down.
CTCGCTGGTGCGTGCGCGGGCGTGGCAGGCGGCGATGGCGGCCTGCAGTTCGTAGGGCCCGATCGCGCCGCCGATGGCTTCGGCGCGGGCCAGCGCGTTGAGCCCGCGGCGGATCAGCAGCGGGTCCCATCGCGCACGGTTCTGGTCGGGCAGCAGGACGGCTTCGCCCGCGGGGCCGACACGCGCCTTGAGACGCGAGGCCTGGATCTCCATCAGCGCTACCAGGCTGTGCACCTCGGCCATGCGCGGGGCGAGCTCGGCGAGGATGCGGCCCAGGCGCAGTGCGTCGTCGCACAGCGCGGGACGCGTCCAGTGTTCGCCGGCGGTGGCCGAGTAGCCTTCGTTGAAGATCAGATAGATCACTTCCAGCACCGAGGTCAGGCGCGCGCCGAGTGCGTCGCCGCGCGGCACTTCGAAAGGCACGCGCGCTTCGGACAGCGTCCGCTTGGCGCGGACGATGCGCTGCGCGATCGTCGGCTCCGGCACCACGAAGGCGCGGGCGATCTCGTCGGTGGTGAGGCCGCCGAGCAGGCGCAGCGTCAGGGCCAGCCGCGCTTCGGTCGAAAGGATCGGATGGCAGGCGGTGAAGATCAGGCGCAGCAGGTCGTCGCCGATGTCGTCGTCGAGCCCGGCGTCGGGTGAGGGGAAGCTCATCGCCAACTGCTCGTCGAGTTCGCGGCTCACTTCGATCTCCTTGCTTTCGACCAGCTTGCGATGCCGGATACGATCGATGGCGCGGCGCTGCGCGGTGGCCATCAGCCAGGCGCCGGGGTTGTCCGGCACGCCGGCCGACGGCCAGGTCTCCAGCGCCGCGACCATCGCGTCCTGCGCCAGCTCCTCGCCCAGGCCGACATCGCGCGTCATCCGCGCGAGCCGGGCGATGAGCTTGGCCGATTCGATGCGGAAGACGGCTTCGATGGCGCGGTGGACATCGGGCTTGGACATGGGCTGGCAGCGAGCTACGGAGCCTGTTCGCAATTGACCATCCACGGCGTGCCGAACTGGTCGACCAGCATGCCGAAGCGCAGCGCCCAGAACGTCGGGCCGATCGGCAGCTTCACCGTGCCGTTTTCGGACAGGGCCTTGAAGACCCGCTCGGCTTCCTCGGCGCTGTCGACATTGGCCGATACGCTGAAGCCCTTCGCCGATTCGGCCTGGCCTGATGGTGTGTCGGAGCCCATCAGAAGCATGTCGCCGATTTTCAGGCTGACGTGCATGATGCGGCCGGCATCCTGCGGGCCCGGGCCGGAGCAGCCTTGGGCATCGGAGGCGTGCTCGCCCGCGGGTGCGGCCGGCATGTCGCCGTACTTCATCATCGCCTCGACATGGCCGTTCAGACACTGCGCATAGAACTTGAAAGCCGCTTCGCACTGGCCGTCAAAAAACAGATAGGTATTGAGTTTCATAGATCACCTTTAGAAATAAAACGTGGGTGGAAGAACTACCGCTCGGCAATGGTCTTCAAGCTGGCCAGGCCGGTTTCAAAATCGGTGCCGATCATCTTGTCCATGTTGAAGAACACGCCCATCAGCTTGGACACGAAAGGGCTCGGGCCAGCCATCGCCCAGGTCACGTCGGTGCCGCCGCTGGCCGGCGCCATCGTGAATTCGGCGGTGTTGTGCGCCTCGAAAGGCTTCAGGAAATCGAGTTGCATGCGCACGCTCGAAGAACTGGATTCCAGGATCTCCATGCGTCCGGCGCCGACCTCCTTGTTGCCTTCCCAGGCGTAGGCCGCGCCCTTGCCGCTCTCCGGGCCCGAGTAACTGCGCTTCATCGCCGGGTCGCGTTTTTCATAGGGCGACCAGTCACTGAAGCGGTGCAGGTTGTCGAGAAGCGGCGCGATTTTCTCGGGCGGTGCGTCGACATGGATCGAGCGCTGGACGCGAAAGTCGTCCGGCCGCGTCGCCGCGAAGATCAGCAGGCCGACGATGGCCAAAGCGATGACGATCAGAATGCTCTTGAACATTGGAGGCCCCCGTTTTTTGTAGTGAAGAGAGCAGTCCTACTGCACCGCGACCTGTGCCCGCAAGCGTTCTTCCTGCTCACGCAGCTCCGGGGTCATTTCGGCGCCGAAGTCTTCCATCTCGAACACCTGGCGGATTTCGATTTCCGACTCGCCCTCCATGGGGTTCGGGCAGCGCTTGATCCACTCGATGGCCTCTTCCCTGGACTTGACCTGGATCAACCAGAAACCCGCCACCAGCTCTTTGGTCTCGGCGAAGGGCCCGTCGATCACCGTGCGCTGCTTGCCCGAGAAGCGCACCCGCGCACCGCAGCTGCTCGGATGCAGGCCCTCGCCCGCCAGCATCACGCCGGCATTCACCAGCTCCTCGTTGAACCGGCCCATCTCGGTGAGCATCTGCTCGCTGGGCATCCGGCCTGCTTCCGAGTCCTCGTTGGCCTTGATCATCACCATGAATTTCATCGTCGTTGCTCCTTTGGTACTTGCAGTGGTTTGGGAGCCGTTTTTTGTGGCTCTTGCACTGACGACGAACCAGCCGCGGCCGGATCGACATCGATCGCCGGATTTTTCGCAAAAGTTTTTTGGCCGGGCGTCATCCGGCTGTAACGATCCTGCAATCGCCGCTCGTCACAGTCCGCCGCCTGAATGCTGGACAACCAATGGGGAGATCGAATCGATGGACAGAAAGCTGATACTCGTGGCCGCGGGCGCGCTGTTTGCCAGTTCCGCGGCGCAGGCCGCGGTGGGTCTGATCGCGGTGGGCCGGCTCGACGGCAACGCCGTTGATCTGTCGACCACATCGGGCGCGCTCGAAAGCGGCGTCGCGGGTAACCAGCTGGGCGGCATGGGATCGGGCCTGGGCTATGGCGGCTGCAACACATTTCTGTCGACGCCGGATCGTGGTCCCAACAAGGTCGTCTATAACACCACGGTCGACAACACGGCGGCCTATGTCAGCCGGTTCCATACCATCAAGATGAACCTGGTGCCGGCCTCCAGCGGCAGCCTGCCCTATACGCTGACGCCGGTTCTGGTCGGCACCACGCTGCTGTGGAGCAGCGACTCGCTGGTCTATGGCGCCGGCAACGGCACCAACGGCGTGGGTTCGACCACCAACGCGGTGTCGCCGGCCGGCAATCCCAACTCCGGCGTGATCGCCACGGTGCCGGCGGGTACGCCCATGGGCAGCGGCGCACCGTCGATCAACACGGCGTCGCGGCGCTATTTTTCCGGGCGCTCCGACAACTTCGATCCGAGCAAGAACTCCGGCAACCCGCTCGACGGCCGCTTCGATCCCGAGAGCATCCGCGTGTCGCCGGACGGCCAGTCGGTGTACGTCTCCGACGAGTACGGCCCCTATGTCTACCGCTTCAGCCGCCTGACCGGCGAGCGCACCGCCACCTACACGCTGCCGGCCGGTTTCTACGTTGCCAACAAGCGGGCGGTCGAGACCGGTGGCAACGGTGAAATCGCGCAGAACACCATCGGCCGCGTCACCAACAAGGGCATGGAAGGCCTGGCGATCTCGCCCGACGGCAGCACGCTGTTCGGCGCGATGCAAAGCTCGCTGCTGCAGGACGGCGGCGACGGCGCAGGCTTTACCCGCATCGTTGCGATCAACGTCAGCAGCGGTGCCACCAAGCAGTATTCCTATCCGGTCAGCAAGTCGCCCAAGACCACGGTCAGCGACATCGTCGCCCTCAACGATCACGAGCTGCTGATCGACGAGCGCGACAGCAAGGGCCTGGGGGATACTTCGGTGGCGGCGGTCAAGCTCATCACCTATGTGAACCTCAGCGCCGGCAACAGCAAGAACGCCGGGCCCGGCGGTTCGGCGCCCGACGTGAGCGCCATCTCCGGAGAAGCCAACCTCGGCAACAACGCGCTGACCAAGAGCACCTTCCTGGACGTGGTGAGCGTGCTGGTCGCCAATGGCTTCACCACCAACAAGATCCCGGCCAAGCTGGAGGGCATCGCCTTCGGTCCGGACGTGGTGGTCGGCGGCGTGACCAAGCACACCCTGTTCATCGCCAACGACAACGATTACTTCAACATCGCGCCCATCGCGGGTGGCGGCTCGGCGGACAACTCGAACCTGTTCTTCGTGTTCGCCTTCGATGCCAGCGACCTGCCGGCCCTCACTTCCGGCTATGTGCAGCAGTTCCTCAGCCCTGGCCTGTGCAACCCCGTGGTCGGCGTCAACGCCGCGACCGCCGGCGCGTCCACCAGCAATGCGCCGGTCACCGGTGGCCCGGCTGGCACGTACTCGTTCAGCGCCAACTTCTGCAACGGCAGCGCCAATACCTATGTCAATGCCTTCAGCCAGACCACGGTGTTGAGCAACGGCAACCAGCTGCTGAGCCGGACCAATGTCGGCGAACCCAGCGGCGCCGGGTCCACGCAAAACCTGCCGGACACGTCGATCTCGCCGAACGAGTGTGTCGTCACGCCTTACCAGATCGGCCTCACCTCCAAGGCGCCCTTTACCTTCAACGTCAAATTGCTAACGCCCTGAAGCCCGGTTCTGCCGCGATCCGAGACCGGCCTTGCGCCGGTCTCTTTTTTTTGGCGCGTGGCGAGGTCCGTTGATCGGCCCCGATCCGCCCTCGCCGGATCGAATGGGAACTTATGCCGTCGCCGCCTGCCAACATCGCATTGGCGGCCGCCGCCATTTCCATCAGGAGTTGAAGCCATGACGCAGCACCAACTGGTTCGGACCGTGGTTCTGAGCGCCGCAACCGCCGCAGCGCTGTTCTGCGGCGTCGGCGGCGCCGCTGACGCGCCGGCTCCGCAGGACAAGCCGACGATCGAAAGCAAGCTCGCCCGCAAGGGCTACACGCTGGGCAAGTCGGTGAAGTCCATCGCCGACTATCGCGTCGACGGCTTCCAGTACATCGACGCCCAGCATGTGCTGTTCAACGACGACCCGGGACGCGCCTACCTGCTGACCTTGCGGGGCACTTGCTCGGACCTGGCCAACAGCCAGAGCATTGCCTTTACCTCCGACAATTCGCGTCTCAGCACTTTGGATTCGGTGATCACACCGAGGCTCGGCAGCGACGTGCCGCGCCACTGCCCGATCGAGACGATCAACGAGCTGAGCAAGATCCCCAAGAAAAGCTAGAGCGCTTCGATCTGCCAGCAGCGATGCGCTGGCGGCGGGCGTTTGAAATCCTCATCGAGAGTCTGCGCGCTGATCTCGGCGATGTTGAATGTACTCGCGAGTGCGTCGTCGAGCTTGAAGCGGCGGCGATTGGTGGAGAAGTACAGGCGCCCGCCAGCGTTGAGCAGGGCGCCGGCGTTGCGGATCATTTCCGCGTGATCCCACTGCGTGTCGAGCACGCCCTCCATTTTCTTGGAGTTGGAGAACGTCGGCGGGTCGCAGAAGATCAGGTCGTAGCGCGCGTTCTTGCGATCGGCCGCCTGTTCGCGCAGCCAGGCCAGAGCGTCGGCGCGCACCAGCTTGTGCGTTGACCAGGGGCTGCGCGCCTCGACGCCGTTGAGCAGCAGGTTGCGATCGGCCCAGTCCAGATAGGTGTTCGACAGATCGACCGACGTCGTGTGCGTCGCGCCGCCATGCGCGGCGTGCACCGTGGCGCTGCCGGTGTAGCAGAACAGGTTGAGAAAGCGCTTGCCCGCCGATTCGCGCTGGATGCGCAGGCGCATCGGCCGATGATCGAGAAACAGGCCGGTGTCGAGATAATCCTCGAAGTTGACCCACAGCTTGCAGCCGTGCTCCACCACCGTGCGGAAGTCGCGGCTCTCGTCCTGTTTCTGATACTGCGCGCTACCGCGCTGGCTCTTGCGCAGCTTGTAGTGAAGCCGGCTCGCGGGCAGCTCGAAGATCGCTTGCAATTGCGCCAGCGCTTCGCGCAGACGACGCTCGGCGCGTACCGGATCGATGCTGTCCGGCGCCGCATATTCCTGCACGTGCAGGTGCAGCTCGGGCGCCTCGTAGATATCGACCGCGAGCGCGTAGTCCGGCAGGTCGGCATCGTAGACGCGGTAGTTGGCGATGCCGCCGCGCTTGGCCCATTTGCCGAGGTGCTTGAGATTCTTGCGCAGGCGGTTGGCGAAGTCCTCGCCGCCGATGGGCACGCTGATGGTGCTCGGCGAGGTCTCCTCCCGCGCGGCCATGTCGAAGCGCAGCAGCTTGCATTCGATGGCGCCGTTGAACAGCGTGTGCATCGACGCGGCGCGCAGGCCCAGCCGCGGACTCAGGTCGGGCCGGCCGGTGAACACCGCCGCGCGCCATCCGCCAAAGTGCTGCTTGAGCGTGGCGCCGAACAGCGAATACAGCTTGATGATCTCGCTCTCGACGCCGAGGCGCTCGCCGTAGGGCGGATTGGTCACGACCAGCCCGCCGTGCCGGCCGACGGGACGCGCCTCCATCGCATCGCGCTGCTCGAAGACGATGTAGTGGCCAAGGCCCGCGCTGTCGGCGTTGAGATGCGCCTTGCGCAGCACGTCCTCGTCGACATCGCTGCCGAGCATCGGCGGCAGTCTTGCGAGCCCGGCGGACTTGCGTCCCGAGGCTTCGGCGCGAATGCGCTGCCAGAGCGCGGCATCGTGACCCGACCAGGCTTCGAAGCCGAAGCGTGCGCGCTTCAATCCGGGTGCGATGTCGGCGGCGATCATCGCGCCCTCGATCAGCAAGGTGCCCGATCCACACATCGGATCGATCAGCGCACCGCCGGCGGCGGCGATCTCCGCCCAGCCGGCGCGGACCAGAATCGCCGCGGCCAGGTTCTCCTTGAGAGGCGCGTCGCCGGCACCGATGCGATAGCCGCGCTTGTGCAGACTCATCCCCGACAGGTCCAGGCTCAGGCCGGCCTGGGCGCGTTCCAGGTGCAGGTGGATGCGGATGCCAGGCGTCTCGGTGTCGACATTGGGCCGCGAGCCGTGGAGATCGCGGAAGGCATCGGCGATCGCGTCCTTCACCTTGAGGCCGGCGTAGTGGGTGTGCGTGACGGCCGGCGAATGCCCCGCGACTTCGATCGCGAAGCTCTCGTCGAGGGCGAACAGCGCGGGCCAGTCGATCGCCCTGGCGCCGGCATACAGCGCTTCGGCATCCGCCAGCGGAAAGCTGCTCAGCGGCAAGAGGATGCGGTTGGCCAGCCGCGAGCACAGGCAGGCGCGATAAGCCGCCTCCAGAGTGCCGAAGAAAGCAATGCCGCCCTTGCGTTCGCGGCAGTCGGTGGCGCCCAGGCCGGCAAGCTCCGCGGCGAGCAGAGGCTCGACGCCGCGCGGACAGGTGGCGAAGACGGACAGGAGGGTCATGCGCATCATGATCGCATGGGCGTCTTGCGGGCTGCGGTGCGATCAGGCGGGTCGAAGCCCTGCGTGTGCGAACGCAATGGCCGCGACGGCAGTCCAAACACGTCTGGCCACCCGAGCGCGATCGGCCGTTTATCTGGAAAGCGAAGAATGAGTGAATCCGATGCGATCGACCGCCAACGTCCGGCTCCCGGCAACAGCGGCGTGATGCCCCGATTTCTGGTGGCCCTGTCGATGCTGTCCGTGCTGGCGTCCTGCGGCGGCGGCCTGGGGTCTGGCGGCGATGGAGGCGGTGGTTCGGGCGATGTTCCGGTTCGTTCGACCTTGGCGCCGTTATGCCAGGCGCAGCCCGCCGCCGCGGTGGCCCGCGCGTCGGTCGCGCCGTCGGACACCGGCGTGGGCATCGGCGCCGCGGCTTTTCAGGACCGGCACTACGTCGTCGCGCCGAGCGATCCGGCCCTGCGCAAGAACCGGCTGCTGCTGTTTCTCGGCGGTGCCACCACCGTCACCGACTCCTACAACGACATCAGCGATTTCGCCGCCGCGGTCGACAACCTGGGCGTGATCGATCTCAGTTATCCGAACGACACGGTGCCGTTGTTCTGCGGCAACGCGGGCGGATGCGCCGACAGCTTCCATGGCGAGGTCCTGTTCGGACAGGGTGTCGCGTATTCGCCGAACGCCAGGACCTGGAGCACCGCCGCCGTCGCCGTGTCGAAGGAAGACTCCATCGTCAACCGCTTCGTCAACCTCATCGACTACCTGGCCAATCCGCCGGCGTCCGCGGTGCTGCCGGCCAACTTTCCGCCCGCCGCATACTGGACGCAGTTCGTGACACCCGACGCCGCGTCGCCGTATCGGACGGCGCATCTGGGCGGCGTCTATCCGGTGTGGTCGAAGATTCTGCTGGCGGGGCATTCGCTGGGCTCGGGTCACGCGGCGTTCCTGGCGACGCAGTTGCCGTCGGGCGGACCGCTGCATCGCGTGGTGTTGTTCTCGGGCCCGGACGACAGTACTGATGCGGCCTGGCTGTTCGCTCCGACGGTGACGCCGATGAACCGCTTCTGGGGTTTGAGAGGCGACAGCGAGGGCGCGATTGGCGCCAACACCTCCGCCAACTGGGCCAGCCTCGGCGGCCCCGGCAACGGCGGTGTCGGTGGCAGCGCGCAGGCGGTCGACCGCAATGTCGGCCCTGGCAATGGTGACCCTCAGGGACAACAGCGGCTGGTCGCCAACGCAAGCCACAACGGCACCGCCATCGACTCGTCCTGCCGGCCCGAAATCGGCGCGGCCTGGGACTATGTGTTCACCGGGAATTCCAGCGACTGATCCTGTCCATCGGGTCTCCGCGCGTGCCGGTGCGCTGCCATGCCGAGGTCTGTTGCGACACCCATGTGGCATAATCCGCCGCTCATTTTTTGGCCTTGCGCCTCCCGCTCGATAAAACCATGCTCGATTTCTTTTTCAGCCCTGCTTTTGCCCAGGCGGCCACACCGGTCGCCGCGCCGAATCCCATCGTGCAGTTCGCGCCGCTGGTGGTGCTGTTCGTGCTGTTCTACTTCTTGCTGATCCGGCCGCAGATGAAGCGCAGCAAGGAGACCCGGCAGATGCTGGAAAAAATCACCAAGGGCGACGAGGTCATCACCAGCGGCGGGCTCGCCGGCAAGATTTCGAATCTTGGCGAGGCCTATCTCACGGTGGAGATCGCCGAGGGCGTGAGCGTCAAGGTGCTCAAGTCCGCGGTTACCAGCGTGCTGCCCAAGGGCACTCTCAAAACGCTTTGATGCTGGTCTGCCGCCCGTACCGCGTCGGCTGATGGCGCGTCCGCGCGGCGTTCGGGGGTTTGCCTGATGCGTCCTTTCGCTCGCTGGAAATATTTCATCCTCCTGCTCGCCACGCTGGTGAGCGGTCTGTATGCCGCGCCCAATCTGTATGGCGAAGATCCGTCGGTGCAGATTTCGCTCGAGTCGGGCGAGGCGGTGCCGGCGAGCGTCGGTTCGCGCATCGAGTCGGCGCTGAACAGGGCGCAGTTGACCGCGGTGTCCAGCGACCGCGAAGGCACGCATTGGGTGGTGCGCATGAACTCCGCCGAAGCGCAGTTGCGCGCCAACGACGAGATCAAGCGCGCGCTGGGCAACGATTACGTGGTGGCGCTGTTTCTCGCGTCCAAGACGCCGCACTGGCTGTCGTCGCTGGGCGCCAAGCCCATGGCGCTGGGGCTCGATCTGCGCGGCGGCGTGCACTTTTTGCTGGAAGTCGACGTCGACGTGGTGCGCAAGAAGGCGATCGAGAACTACGTGATCGAACTGCCGGCAACCCTGCGCCGCGAAGACATCCGCTACACCGGCCGGCGCCAGGCCGGCGACGCGGTGGAACTGGAATTTGCCGACGCGCAGAAGCTCGACGCCGCGCGCGCTTTCATCACCAAGGAATATCGCGAACTGGCGCTGGCCTCGCCGGCGGATCGGCCGCTGATCCTGCAGGCGCGCATCACCGACGCCGAGGCCAAGCGCATCCAGGACTTCGCCGTGCAGCAGAACCTCATCACGCTGCGCAATCGCGTCAACCAGCTGGGCGTGGCGGAGCCGGTGGTGCAGAAGCAGGGCGCCAATCGCATCGTCGTGCAGTTGCCCGGCGTGCAGGACACCACGCGCGTCAAGGAGCTGCTCGGCGCGACCGCGACGCTGGAATATCGCGCGGTGACCGAGAACGCCGATCCGCGCAGCGCCGCGGCCACCGGCATCGTGCCGCCGGGCGCCGAGCTGTTCTACACGCGAGAAGGCCATCTGCCTTATCTGCTGAGCAAGGAAGTGATCGCCGCCGGCTCGCAGCTGGTCAACGCCCAGCCCGGCATCGACACACAGAGCGGTACACCCATGGTCAGCGTGACGCTCGACGGCCAGGGCGCCAAGCGCATGCTCGCCTTCACGCAGAAAAATGTCGGCAAGCCGATGGCGGTGTTGTTCCGCGAGCGCCAGGTGGTGACCAGCTACAACGCCAAGGGCGAGCCGGTGCGCGAGCATCGCGATGTAGACGACATCATTTCCATCGCCAGCATCCGCGGCGTGTTCGGCAAGAATTTCCAGACCACCGGGCTCGGCAGCAAGGAGGCGCATGACTTGGCGCTGCTGCTCAAGGCCGGCGCGCTGGCGGCGCCCGTGGACATCATCGAGGAACGCACCGTCGGCCCGAGTCTGGGCGCCGACAATATCCGCCAGGGCTTCCAGGCCGCGGCGCTGGGCCTGGGTCTGGTGGCGCTGTTCATGTGCTTCTACTACCGCGTGTTCGGCCTGTTCGCCATCGCCGCGCTGGCGGTGAATCTGCTGCTGCTGATTTCGGGACTGTCGCTGCTGCAGGCGACGCTGACCATGCCCGGCATCGCCGGCCTGGTGCTGACGATGGGTATCGCGGTGGATGCCAACGTGCTGATCTACGAACGCATCCGCGAGGAATTGCGCGGCGGCATGAGCCCGCACAAGGCGATCGAGGCCGGCTACGAGCGCGCCTTCCTCACCATCGCCGACGCCAATGTCACCACCCTGATCGCGGCGGTCGTGCTGATCGCGGTCGGCGCCGGACCGGTGCGTGGGTTCGCCATCGTGCTGGCGCTGGGCATCGTCGCTTCGCAATTCACCGCCATTGTCGGCTCGCGCGCGCTGGCGCATCTGGTGTTCGCACGCCGCGCGCGCATGCAAGACCTGCCGATCTGGTAAGGGAAGGATCCTCTCATGCGCTTTTTTTCCAACGTCCCCAACATCGACTTCATGGCCCAGCGCAAGACCGGGTTGTGGGTGTCGTCGGCACTCACGGTCGGCGTGATCCTGCTGCTGCTGTTCCGCGGCCTGAACCTCGGCATCGACTTCACCGGCGGCGTGTTGGTGGAGGTGACCTATCCGCAGACGGTGCAGCTCGACAACGTGCGCTCGCATCTGGCCAAAGGCGGCTACGAGAAACCCACGGTGCAGTATTTCGGCACCACCCAGGACGTGCTGATCCGCCTGCCGCCGGACAAGAACACCAACTCGGCACAAGTGAGCACCAGGATTCTCGAAGCCCTGGGCGCGGCCGAGCAGAACATCAAGCTGCGCCGCATCGACTTCGTCGGCCCGCAGGTGGGCGAGGAGCTGACGGAGAAAGGCGCGATGGCGATGATCTTCGCCTTCATCGGCATCGCGCTGTACATCATGTTCCGCTTCGAATGGAAATTTTCCGTCGGCGCGGTGGCGGCGCTGGTGCATGATGCGCTGATGACGCTGGGTTTCTTGTCGATCTTCCAGGTCGAGTTCGATCTGACCACGCTGGCGGCGATCCTGGCGCTGATCGGCTACTCGAACAACGAGACGGTGGTGATCTACGACCGCGTGCGCGAAAACCTGATCGCGCAGCGGCGCGCGAACATCTTCGAGGTGGTGAACCTGTCGATCAACCAGACGCTGCTGCGTTCGATCATCACGCACTTGACCACGCTGCTGGTGCTGACGGCGCTGTTTTCGCTAGGCGGTTCAAGCGTGCACAGCTTTTCGGTGGCGCTGATGTTCGGCGTGATCGTGGCGACGTACTCGTCGATCTATATTTCGACGGGGCTGGCGATTCTGCTGGGGATTTCGCGCGAGGATTTGTTGCCACCGAAGGATGAGGCGGTGGACGAGTTGCCGTAGGGTTTTGGTTGCTTGTGGCTGTCGCTCACTGTTGATTCTTCCTGATGGTTTGCACGCCTTCGGCGGGAGTTACTTCTCTTTGCTTGTGCAAAGAGAAGTAACCAAGAGAAAGCACACCCTGGTTCCGCACTTTCGCTTTGCGAAAGTGCCCTGCGCTGCTCGCCTGCTCCGGACCGGCGCCAACGCGACATCCGTGTCGCGTAGTCGCCTCGCGTGGCCATCGTGGCCACGCGTTCCCTGCGCAGGCTGCGCTGCTCGGTGCGGCACAAGGGGGATTGACGTCGAAGGCAACAGCGACCGGCTCGCTTCGCATCGCTTTTATAGGTTGGGGTGAGCGCAGCGAACCCCAACGATTCGAGGCGCCCTGTTGGGGTTCGCTGCGCTCACCCCAACCTACGAATGCTTTTGACTTGCCGGGCCCCTTAGGAGTCGCCGGGTGTTGGGGCGCGCGCAGTGGGTCGGGCGAACAGGATGTTCGCCCGAGGGGACTACGCGACAGGACGTCGCGTTGGCCCCGACCCCGAGCACGTTCCAACACCCGGGCACCCTCGCCGCAGGCGAGGGCGACGACTCAGGGTGTGCTTTCTCTTGGTTACTTCTCTTTGCACAAGCAAAGAGAAGTAACTC
>CAXTSJ010000027.1:8364-44144 GCA_964246995.1 uncultured Hydrocarboniphaga sp. | reverse complement strand
TCTGCAGCTCGCCGGACTGGTGCAGATCGAGCGCAATGTCGCAGCCCCCGACCAGCTCGCCCTTCACATAGAGCTGCGGGAACGTCGGCCAGTTGGCGAACTTGGGCAACGCGCGATAGATCTCTTCGTCTTCGTAGATATTGACGTAGGCGTACTCGACGTCACAGGCGTTGAGCGCCTGGATCGTGCGGGCGGAAAAACCGCACTGGGGGAAATCCGGCGTGCCTTTCATGTAGACGATGATCGGGTTGTCGGTCACTTGCTTGGCGATGCGTTCTAGAGCATCCATGACACCCTCCTGGTTGAATGGGCCGTAGCGGACAGCGCCGGATTATACGCGCGGCCCGAATCGGCGGTATCGGGCCAGCAAAATCCATTCCGCCGGCCTCGTTTCTTAAGCTGGCGATCACGCGCCGGCAATCAAGCTGTTGATGTTGTCCGGCTGCGGCCTTATCTTTTGCAGCCCAATGAATCGCTTCAGGCGCATCGCCCAGGCGCCTTTCAGGCAATCTTTCCAGTCAAGGATACCCATGGCCCTCACCCTTCCCGAATTGCCCTACTCCAAAGATGCGCTCGCTCCGCACATGTCGGCGGAGACGCTGGATTTTCACTACGGCAAGCACCACAAGGCCTATGTCGACAACGGCAACAAGCTGATCGCCGGCACCGAGTTCGAAAGCATGTCGCTGGAAGACATCGTCAAGAAGTCGTCCGGGAAAATTTTCAACAATGCAGCGCAGGTCTGGAACCACAATTTTTTCTGGAACAGCCTGACGCCGCAGCAGAACGCACCAGGCAAGAAACTCACCGATGCGCTGGTCAAGACTTTTGGCGGTATCGAGGACTTCAAGAAGCAGTTCACCGAAACCGCGATCGGCACCTTCGGCTCGGGCTGGGCCTGGCTGGTGAAGAATGCCGATGGCGGTCTTGCCATCACCAGCACCTCCAATGCGCAGAACCCGCTCACCGAGGGCAAGACGCCCTTGCTGACCTGCGATGTCTGGGAACACGCCTACTACATCGACTATCGCAACGCGCGTCCGAGCTACCTGGAACATTTCTGGGCGCTAGCGAACTGGGATTTCGTCGAGAAGAACCTGGGCTAAGCTCGAAGCTTGCTTGCTGCAACCGGGGCCGCGCCGTAGCGCGGCCCCTTTCATTTTCCGGATCATTTTTGTCGATTCTTCATGACGCGTCATTTCCTCAAGCTGAGTGATCTGTCCGCCGCGGAAGCCCGCGCCATCGTTGCGCGCGCGCAAGCCATCAAGTCGGAGCGTGATCCCGACTACCGGCCCTTCGTCGGCAAGACGCTGGCGATGATCTTCAGTAAGAACTCGACGCGCACGCGCGTCAGCTTCGAAGCCGGCATGGCCAAGTTCGGCGGCCACGCGCTCTACCTGCACGCGGGCACCACGCAACTCGGACGCGACGAGCCGACCGCCGACACCGCGCGCGTGCTGTCGCGAATGTGCGACGCCATCGTGATCCGCAACGATTCGCAGGCCGACCAGATGGAGATCGCGGCGCATTCGCGGGTGCCGGTGATCAACGGCTTGTCCGATCGTCATCATCCCTGCCAGTTGCTCGCCGATATCCAGACCTGGATCGAGCATCGCGGCGATTGCACGGGCAAGGTCGCTGCGTGGATCGGCGACGGCAACAACGTCTGCCATTCGTTCATCGAGGCCGCGGCGCTGTTCGGTTTCAGCCTGCGCGTCGCCGCTCCCGCCGGCTTCGAGCCGCATGCGGACCTGGTCGCAGCCGCCGGTGGCTCGGTGCAGTTCTGCGCCAGCGCCGCGCAGGCGGCGACCGGCGCCGATCTGCTGGTCACCGACACCTGGACCAGCATGGGGCAGGAGGCCGACCAGCAGCGCCGCGTCGCCGCGTTCGCGGACTACCAGGTCGACCAGGCGCTGATGCAGCTCGCCAAAACCGATGCCGTCTTTCTGCATTGCCTGCCCGCTCATCGCGGCGAGGAAGTCAGTGCCGAGGTCATCGACGGCCCGCAATCGCTGGTCTGGGACGAGGCCGAGAATCGGCTGTGGGCGCAGATGGCCTTGCTCGAATTTCTGCTCAAGCCCTGATGCCGATCGCGCCGCTCCCGCAAGGCATTGCCGCCAGCGTCGCCGCGGCGCTGGCCGAGGACATCGGCAGCGGCGATGTCACCGCCAGACTGGTCGACGCTGACGTTTCGGCCCAAGCGCAGGTGATCGTGCGCGACGACGCGGTGATCTGCGGCGCCGCCTGGGTCGATGAAGTGTTCCGGCAGATCGATGATGCGCTCCGCATCGAATGGCGGGTTGCAGACGGCGAGCACGTCGTCGCCGACCAGGTGCTGTTCGCCTTGCACGGATCGGCGCGATCGATGCTCACCGGCGAACGCAGCGCGCTCAATTTTCTGCAAACATTGTCGGGCACCGCTACTGCGGTGAGGGACTATGTGCTGGCGGTGGCCGGTACCGGCTGCGCCATCGTCGACACCCGCAAGACGCTGCCCGGACTGCGCCGCGCGCAGAAATACGCGGTGCTCTGCGGCGGCGGGCAGAACCATCGCATCGGCCTGTACGACGGCATCCTGATCAAGGAAAACCATATCGCGGCGGCCGGCGGCATCGGCGCGGCCATCACTCAGGCGCGCGCGCTGAACGCCGGTGTGCCGCTGATGACCGAGGCCGAGACCCTGGAGGAGGCGCGCATCGCGCTGCAAGAGAATGTCGACCTGCTGCTGGTCGACGATTTCGATCTCGACATGCTGCGCGAAGCGGTTCGCCTGACGCGCCAACATCGCGCCAGCGGCGGCCGCACGCTCCTCGAATATTCCGGCGGCGCCACGCTCACCAGCGTGCGCGCCTATGCCGAAACCGGCATCGACCGCATCGCCATCGGCGCCTTGACCAAGCACCTGCGCGCGGTCGATCTGTCGATGCGGTTTACGCCCTGACGCAATCGCGCCCGTCAGCCGGACTGCGTTAGAAGCCAAAGGCGATCGATCACAGCCGACACGTCACCGCTGCCCCGCCATTCGACGCCGCCCGGCCCCTGATCAGCATCCAGCAACTGCTCGCGTTCCAGCACGCGCCGCGCCTGTCGGGCGACGGCTTCGCCGGTGTCGAGCAGCAACACTTCGGGGCCGACGATGCCGGCGATCGCGGAACGCAGGAAGGGATAGTGGGTGCACCCTAGCACCAGCACGTCGGCCCCGGCATCGAGCAAGGGACGCAGGTAACGCCCCAGCAGCGCGCGCACCTCCGGGCTGTCGACATCGCCGCGCTCGACGTGTTCGACCAGGCCCGGGCACGGCTGGGTGATGACGCGCACGCCGCGCGCATGCGCCTTCAACAGGCGGTGGAATTTCTCGCCGCCGAGCGCCGCACCGGTCGCCAGCACGCCGACCACGCCGCTGCGCGTCGCCGCCACCGCCGGCTTGACCGCCGGTTCCATGCCGACGAAGGGCAAGGGATACGTGGCTCGCAGCTGCTCGACCGCGGCGATGGTGGCGGTGTTGCAGGCCACCACGATCAGCTTCACGTTCTCTGCGAGCAGGGATTCGGTGACGGCGCTGCAGCGCGCCAGAATCTGCGACTGCGGCTTGCCGCCGTAAGGGCAATACGCGCTGTCGGCGAAGTAGATCAGCCGCTCCGAGGGCAGCGCGCGTCGCAGTTCACGCAACACCGACAGGCCACCGACACCCGAATCGAACACGCCGATCGGCCCCTGGCTCGCGGCCATTTTTGGGGGCTGGCTCACGCACGCTCCAGAAACTGTCGCAGGCGCTGGTTGAAACGCTGCGGCGCTTCCAGTGGCAGGCCGTGGCGCGTGTTGGCGAACACCTGGGACTCGACGCCGGGCGGCAGGTGATCGATGAAATCGCGCTCGCTTTCGATCCCCAGATAGTCCAGCTCCGCTGCCATCACCAGGATCGGCAGGCTCAAGGTTTTCAGCCGTGGCAGCGCTGTCCAGCGGCACAGGTTGCGCAGGCTCGCCAGATAGGGCCAGCGCTGGTTGCGCGCGCTGCGCTCTCCGGCACGGTCGCGCAGCAGGCTGAGTTCGGGCCCCGGATACAGCAGCGCCGCGCTGCGGCGCCCCAGCCGCCCCGGGCCGAGCACCGTCATGAGTAAGAGCCGCGACCAGATCATCAGCCGATGGGCGCGGCTGCGAGGACGGAAGTCAGGGACGGTGTTGCTCAACACGAGCCGCTTCACCGATGACGGACGCTGGAGCGTCATCTCCATCGCCACCGCGCCTCCCATGGAATGGCCGATCAGGACAAACCCGGTGACGTCCAGCTCGTCGAGCAGAGCCCAGACGTCAGCCGCGAAGCGCATGACCGTGTAAGGACCACAACGCTCGCTGAGACCGAAGCCGCGCAGATCCGGCGCGATGACGCGATGGTCGCGCCGGAATTCCTCGATCTGCGATTCCCAGTCCGCGCTACTACCGCCGAGGCCATGCAGAAACACCAGAACCGGGCCCTGCCCCGCGTCCTCGTAATAAAAACGCAGACCCGCCGCCTGCGACCACGGCATCTACAAGAACCTATCGCGGCGACTGGCTGCTCAGCACCGGCTCGCAGAAGCAATGCGCGTACATGCCGCGGCGATCGCTCAGCAGGGACAGCGCCTGGTTGACGTCGCCCTGTTGCAGCCATTGCCTCAGATGCAGAGAGACACTCTGCGGCAACCAGTCCAGACGGACGTGGGCGCTGCCGAACAGGCCGGTGATCATGCTCAAGGGGCCGGGCGCGCCGTGTTCGAAGGGCTCCACGCGCCAATCGCCGGGGCCGATGCCGGCGAGCTTGGCGGCCGCTTCGGCGGCCTGTTGCGAGCCACCGAATTCGTCGACCAGCCCGAGTTCGCGCGCCTCCTTGCCACTCCAGACGCGTCCGCGCGCGATCTCGTCGACACGTTTGACATCGAGCTTGCGGCCGGCGGCGACACCGTTGATGAACTGCTGATAGCCGTGGTTGATCTGCGCCTGCATGATCGCCTTGACCTCGTCGGTCAGCGCGCGATCCATGCGGAATGCGCCCGCGAGCGGCGTGGTGCCGACGCCGTCGGTGTGGATACCAAGCTTGCCCAGCGGCTTTTCCAGAGTCGGTATCAGGCCGAAGATGCCGATCGAACCGGTGATGGTCGATTCGTGCGCGAAGATGCGGTTGGCGTCCATGCTGATCCAGTAGCCACCCGACGCGGCCAGCGTCGACATCGACACCACCACCGGTTTGCCGGCGGCTTTCAGATCATCCACACCGCGGCGGATCTGTTCCGACGCCCACACGCTGCCGCCAGGCGAGTCGACGCGCAGCAGCACGGCGGCAACGTCCTTGTCGCGCCGCGCGTCGCTGAGCAGCTCCGAGATGGTTTCGCCGCCAGCCTGTCCCGCGTCGCCGGTGCCGTCGACGATCTCGCCCTGCACCGCGATCTCGGCGATCACCTTCTGGCCGCGCGCCGCGGTCTTGCCGCGGCCTTCGTGATGCGCCGCGCGCAGGTAATCGCCAAAGTGGATCTGGCGGAAGCTGCCGCGATCCTCGTCTTCGCCCACCGTGGCGGCGATGCGCTTGCGGAACTGCGTGAGCGTCTCCAGCCGGTTCACCAGCCCGGCGTCGAGCGCCAGCTTGGCGGTGTCGCCGCCATGGCTTTCAAGATCCTGCCGGAAGGATGCGACATAGCGGTCGGAGAAGCCCGGCTTGACCTGCTTGCGGCTGGCGCTGACGGTCTTGTCGTAGCTCTGCCACAGATCCTGCAGCCACTCCCGATTGGCGGCCTTGGCCTCGTCCGACATGTCGTTGCGCAGGAAAGGCTCGACCGCGGACTTGTACTCGCCGACGCGGAACACGTTGACCTCGACGCCGAGCTTCTCCAGGCCGTCCTTGAAGTAATTCTGGTAGACGCCGAGGCCTTCGAGCAGCACGCTGCCGAAGGGATCCATCGACACGTCGTCGGCCTGGGCCGCGGCGAAGTAGGCGGTCTGATCGTAGGCCGGACCGTAGGCGTAGATCGGCTTCTTGGCGGCGCGGAACTTGGCCATGGCCGCGCCCAGTTCCTCCAACTGCGGCATGCTCGCCGAGCCGATGTTGTCGAGCTTGAGTACCGCCAGCGGGATGCGATCGTCGTCGGCCGCGATCTCGAGCGCTTCGATCAGATCGCCCAGCCGCGTCTGCGACGGCGGCTCGTCGTAGAACTGCTCGACCAGGCGCTTGCTCGGGTCGGCATCGACCTGATCGACCAGGTCGCCGCTGGGCCAGATCACCAGCGCCATGTTGTCTTCGAGCTTGCGGCCCGGCCCGCCGTTGAAGGCGGTCCAGAGACCGAACAAAAAAGCGCAGAAGGCGATGATGACCACGGCGCGGTAGAGGAAGACGATCAGCGACCAGAAGCCGCCGAACACGCGTCGGATCAGGGATTTTTTCTTGGGGGCCATATCAGGCATGCGTTACAGGCGTCGAGACGAAGCAGCGTAGAGACCCGAGTATGGCATGCGCGGTTCCGCCAACCGCTGCCGCCAGCCCGCGGCGATCAACGAACCGCGACCCTGGCCGGCAGGTAGGGCACCGGGTTGACCGGCTTGCCGCGTTCGCGGATTTCGAAGTGCAGCAGCGGCTTGTTCTCAGGCCCGACGCCGAGTTCGGCGATCTGCTGGCCGGCGGCGACGACATCGCCTTCCTTCACCAGCCGGCGGCGGTTGTAGCCGTAGGCCGACAGTCGCAGATCGTCGTGCTTGACGATCACCAGCTCGCCGTAGCCCTTGAGCGCGCTGCCGCTGTAGACCACCTTGCCCGCCGCCGCGGCGACCACCGGCTGGCCGACGTCGCCGGTGAAGTCCAGCCCACGCGATCCGGCGTCCATGTTGTAGCCGCGCACCACGGTGCCATCCACCGGCCAGCGCCAGCCGTTGATGCCGCCACCGCCATCGGGGGTGGGAATGATGGGCGTGGTCGCCACCGTCGTCGGCGACGCGGGCGGCGCCACCTTGCCGGGCACCGCTCCCGGCGGCAGGCCTGCAGCCGGGAGTGGCACGCCGGCGGCGCCCGGCGTGCTGGTCGGCGCCAGCGGTACCTGGACTCCGGCGATCACCGGCGTCGGCCGTGTCGACAGCGCTTGCGGGCGGCTGTCGATGTCGTTCATGTCGATGCCTTGCGACGCGATCTGGCCGTTGCGCGGAGTGATCGGGAGCGTCGCGCTGAGGCGCAGGACCTGGCCCGGATAAATCAGATAGTCCGGCCCGACATTGTTCCAGCGCGCCAGGTCGCGGAAGTCGACCTGGTTGCGGAAGGCGATGGAATACAGCGTGTCGCCCTGCTTGACCAGGTGCTCGCCCGGTCCGTAGGGGCGCTGCGGCAGCGGATCGGGCACGCGCGGTGGTGGCGGCTCGACGTTCCAGGAACGCTGCTCGGGTTCGCGCTTTGGCGGAGCATTCTCCCAGCTCACCAGGCTCGTGCAGGCGCTCAAGCCCGTCGCCAGCAAAGGCAGCGCCGCCTGCGCCAACCACCGACTTTTCAACCTCATCACGAACTCCCGCGGCGCGTGCGCTGCCGACGCACCAGAAACCAGCCGGCGAATGCTAGCAGCCCAAGCGCGACCAACAGTGTCGCCTCGTGGGTGTACGCGGTGACGCTCGCCACCACCGGCTCGCCGAAGTAATAGCCCAGCGCCACCAGCACCGCGCACCAGAGCCCGGCGCCCAGCGTGGTCAACACCGCAAACGGCAGCAGGCCCATGCCGAAGACGCCGGCCGGCAGCGAGATCAGATGGCGTATCAGCGGGATGAAGCGGCCAACGAAGGTCGCAATCATGGCGTTGCGGGAAAACAGCGCCTCGGCCTCCTGGTATCTGGCGAGATCAATCAGCAGGTAGCGACCCCAGCGCAGCAGGAACGCGCGGCCGACGGTGCGGCCGAGCAGGTAGTTGAAGCTGGCGCCGATCAGCGATCCGCCGGCGCCGGCCAGCGTCGCCAGCACCGGATCCAGCTCGCCGCGCGCCGCCAGGTAACCCGCGGGGATCATCACCAGCTCCGAAGGCACCGGAAACAGGCTGGACTCCAGCGCCATCAGCAGCACGATCTCGGAATAGCCGAGCTGGCTCACCAGCTCCTGCAACCAGGCGCCGAAGCCGGCCATCACGCCAGACCGGCGAGCAGCGGCACGAAGATCACCGGTGCCAGCACGCTGGTCTCCAGGCCGGTCGTGGCGCGCCGGATCAGCTTGAGCTGCTGGGCGCCGCCGACGCCGACCGGCATGACCAGGCGTCCGCCGGGAGCGAGCTGATCGGTCAGTCCGCACGGCACCTCGGCGGCGGCGGCGGTGACGACGATGGCGTCATAGGGCGCATACGGGCCCCAGCCCTGCATGCCGTCGACGTACCCGAAATGCACGTTGCGATATCCCAGGTGCTGCAGGCGGCCGCGCGCCGCTTCGGTGAGCGGACGCAAGCGCTCGACGGTGAACACCACCTCGACCAGTTCGGCGAGCACCGCGGTCTGATAGCCGCTGCCGGTGCCGACTTCGAGCACGCGCTTGAGCCGGGTCCCGGCCAGCGCCGCCTGGGTCATCAGCGCGACGATGTAGGGTTGCGAAATGGTCTGGGCGTGGCCGATTGGCAGCGAGCGGTTCTTGTAGGCCTCCGACGACAGCGCTTCTTCGACGAACTCGTGACGCGCGACCTTGCCGATGGCCGCGAGCACGCCCTCGTCATGGATGCCCTGCCCGCGCAGTTCCTCGACCAGACGCGCGCGCACCGACGCCGAGGTCAGCCCCAGGCCGCGGGCGTGATGGTGACGCGGCGGCGTCACAGCGCGTTGACCCATTGGCGCAGGGAGTCCAGCGCGGCGTGGCGGGTCAGGTCGATCAGCAGCGGCGTGATCGAGACGCGGCCGTTCGACAGTGCATTGAAGTCAGTGCCCGGCCCGCCATCGTTCTCGGCGCCGACCGGGCCGAGCCACCAGATGGCGCGGCCGCGCGGATCGGTGGTGCGCACCGCCGAGTCCGTCCTGTGGCGATGGCCCAGGCGCGTTACTTCGAAACCCTGCAGCTGTTCTTCGGCGAGGTCAGGCACGTTGACGTTGAGAATCGTGTCCTTGGGCAAGGGGTGCTTGCGCAATTGCTCCACCAGCCGCAAGGCCACGCGCGCGGCGGTGACAAAGTGACGCGGCTCCTCGGCCATGGTCACGCTGGAGATGGCGATCGAAGGCGTGCCCAGCCAGCGGCCTTCCATCGCTGCCGCGACGGTGCCCGAATACAGCGTGTCGTCGCCAAGGTTGACGCCGGCGTTGATGCCCGACACCACCATCTCGGGGGCTTCTTCGAGCAGGCCGTTGAGCGCCAGATGCACGCTGTCCGAAGGCGTGCCGTCGACGCAGTACACGCCGTCGGCATGCCGGTGGACCCGCAGCGGAGTGAGCGTGGTCAGGGAGTTGCTGGCTGCACTGCGGTTGCGGTCGGGAGCCACGACCGTGACCTGATGGTGAGCGCCGATGACATCGCGAAGGGCTATCAGGCCGGGGGCCGTGCAGCCGTCATCGTTTGAAAGAAGAATCCGCATGAGCCTCGATCGAGGTCGGGTTGCTGAGCTAGAGTGGCGCCTAGTGTAACCGTGACACCGCCAGCCGATGACAGACCGCACCGACGACGACGCAGAGCTTGCCGCCTTCCTCGGCGCCATGGCCGACGTGCGCCGGCACAAGAGCGCGGCGCGGGTCGAGTTGCGCGCGCCCCTGCCCTTGACGCGCCCACGCCAGCAGGATCTCGACGATCTGGCGGTGCTCGCCGAAATGCTCGACGGGCCCGATCCGGAGACTTTCGAAAGCGGCGATACCCTGACCTATCGCGCGCCGGGTCTGCCCGACAGCGCCTGGCGGCAGCTGCGGCGCGGTATCTACCGCATCGAAGCCGAACTCGATCTGCACGGCCACAACCGCAACACCGCCAGGCTCGCGATCGTCACTTTTCTGGCGAACTGCCACGAGCGGCGCCAGCGCTGCGTGCGCATCATCCATGGCAAGGGCAACGGATCGCCCAATTCCGGGCCGGTTCTGAAGGTCAGCCTGGACGGCTGGTTGCGCAAGCGTCGTGACGTGATGGCCTTCGCTACCGCGAGACCGGTGGACGGCGGCACCGGCGCGGTTTATGTGCTGCTGCGACCACTCAAGCCCTGATCGCCGGCGACATTTCGAGCTTGATCTGGCGGAACACCTGCTCGAAGCGCTCGCGTCCGCCGATGCGCGCGAACTGCAAGGCGCCTTGCAGAGCGGCCGCGAGTTCCAGCGCCTTGTCGCGGGCATCGCCGGTGTAGGCGAGCGACCCTTCGTCGCGCCCGGCTTGCAGCATGCTCACGATCCACTCGTAGATGTCGCGCATCAGCATCTGTGCTTCGCGTTGCATCAGGTCGGGGATCGCATCGAATTCGGCGCCGAAGATCCCCACAGGGCAGATCGGCCAGCCGCCGTCCAGATGATCGGAGTAAGTCTGCAGGTACGAGGCGAGACGATCGAAAGCAGTACTGCACTGCGCCGCCTCGTCGGTCCAGTTCAGGAACCGCAGGCGGTAGCGGCGCAGCAACGCCACACCCAGATGCTCCTTGGTCGGGAAGTGGTAGTGGATCGCCGCGTTGCGAATGCACAGGCGCACGGCGATGTGCTGATAACTGAAGCCGTTGAATCCGCGACGCAACAGCAGTTCTTCGGCGGCCAGCAGGATTTCCTCGCGAGTGTCGCGCCCGCCACGGACGGGGCGGCGGCGCATCGGCGGCTTGAGCAGGATCTGCATGGTCGATTATAGGCAGGCGCCACACGCCACAAAAAAATTCGGCTCAGTAAGACGCATCCACACGCGACTGCAGCAGCACCACGGCATGTGCGGCGAGGCCCTCCCTGCGGCCGATATGTCCCATGCCTTCATTGGTCTTGGCCTTGAGGTTGACCCGTTCGGGGAGCACGCCGAGCTCGGCCCCCAGACGCTGACAGATCGCCGCCGCATGTGGCGCCATGCGCGGCGCCTGGGCGATCAGGGTGAGATCGGCATTGCCGACGACGTAGCCCGCGGCGGTGACGCGGCGCATCACCTCGCGCAAAAAAAGCGTCGAGTCGGCGCCGCGATGCTGCGGATCGTTGTCCGGAAACAGCCGGCCAATATCGCCGCCGCCGATGGCGCCGAGCAGGGCGTCGCAAAGCGCGTGGATCAGGGCGTCGCCGTCTGAATGCGCGACCAGCCGAAAAGGACAGGCGATCCAGACGCCGCCCAGCTTGAGCCCGTCGCCCGGCTCCATACGATGAGAATCGAAGCCATGGCCGATACGCATGCTCACCGGCCGGTGTTCTGCCGCTCGAGCCAGAAATCGGCCAGCAGCAAATCCTCCGGATACGTCACCTTGAGATTGCTTTCGCGCCCGCGCACCAGCCGCGGACTGTAGCCTGCGTGTTCCATGGCGCCGGCCTCGTCGGTAATGGGGATGTGGCGCTGCGCGCAGTCGCGAAGCGCATTCATCAACAGGCCGAGCCGGAACAGCTGCGGCGTCTGCGCGCGCCAGTACTGCGCGCGATCGACCGTCGCGACGACCTTGTTCTGGCGTGCCGTCTTCAGCGTATCGGCCACCGGCACGGCCAGCAGTCCGCCGTGTTCGTCATCGGCCTCCTCACGCAGGCGATCCAGGTCGGCCCAGTCGAGGCAGGGCCTCGCGGCGTCATGGACCAGTACGTGGACCTGGTTGAAACCGGCGGTGCGCAAAGCCAGAACCTCGAGCCCCGCCATCACCGATTCAGCGCGCGCCGCGCCGCCCTGGGCGATGATGATCTTGGGATGGCGCGCCACCGCCAGCTTGGCGTAATCGGCGTCGGACCTGGCGAGCACCAGCACCACGCCGTCGATCCATCCACAGTCGAGGAACGGCGCCAGGCTCCATTCGAGCAGGGTGCGTCCGCGCAGCGGCAAATACTGCTTGGGTTTGGGCAGGCCCATCCGCGAGCCGCCGCCTGCGGCGGGAATCACCGCCCAGTAGCGAGCGCCGAGCGCCGCGGCGCGGCTGCTCATCGATCAAACCTTACGGCGGGGCGTTGCCAGATCGCGCTGTCCATGCGCTGGCTGATCAGCTTTATTCCACAACCAGGTAGAACGTTTCTTCGGGCCTGATCATGCCCAGCGCGACGCGGGCACGTGACTCGATCGCGGCCTTGCCGGAGTTGAGATCCTGCACCTCGGCGTCAAGCGCGGCATTGCGCACGCGCAGCGTTTCCAGTTCAGCCGCCGCGGCGGCGGCTTGCGCTTTCAGGCGATGCGTATGCGTCATGCCGCCGTCGGCGACCCACAGGCGCCAGCTCAAGCCGGCGATGGCCAGTGCGAACACGGCAGAGGCGAGAGTCACACGCATGGCAACGAATCGATCACCCGATCTTGACCGGAAAGGCGGACGCACCAGGATAGCGTGCCCGGACGCCGAGTTCACGCTCGATGCGCAAGAGCTGGTTGTACTTGGCCATGCGGTCGGACCGGCACAGCGAGCCGGTCTTGATCTGCGTCGCCGCGGTGCCAACCGCGATGTCCGCAATCGTCGCGTCTTCGGTCTCGCCCGAACGATGCGAAACCACCGCCGAATAACCGGCCTCGGTGGCCATGCGGATGGCTTCGAGCGTCTCGGTCAGCGTACCGATCTGGTTGGGCTTGATCAGGATCGAATTGGCGATGCCCTCTTTGATTCCGCGCGACAGGATCTTGGTGTTGGTGACGAACAGATCGTCGCCCACCAGCTGCACGCGGCTGCCAAGCTTCTGCGTCAGCAGTGCCCAGCCTTCCCAGTCGTTCTCGGCGCAGCCGTCTTCGATGGAGATGATCGGAAAGCGATTGGCAAGATCGGCGAGATAGTCGGTGAACTCGGCGGGACTCAGCTTTTTACGCTCGCCTTCGAGGTCGTACTTGCCGTCCTTGAAGAATTCGCTTGAAGCGACATCCAGGCCCAGGTACACGTCCTTGCCGCATGCGTAACCGGCGCGGCCGATGGCCTCGACCAGGCATTTGAGTGCGGCCTCGGTCGACGGCAGGTTCGGCGCAAACCCGCCTTCGTCTCCGACCGCCGTGTTGTGCCCGCCTTCCTTGAGCACTTTCTTGAGCGTATGAAAAATCTCCGAGCCGCAGCGCAGCGCCTCGGAAAAACTCGCGGCGCCGACCGGCAGGATCATGAACTCCTGGATGTCGATGTTGTTGTCGGCATGCGCGCCGCCGTTGATAACGTTCATCATCGGCACCGGCAAGGTGTCGGCCTGCAAACCGCCGAGATGGCGGAACAGCGATACGCCGTTCTCCGCCGCCGCCGCGTGCGCGTTGGCCAGCGACACGGCGAGCAGCGCATTGGCTCCAAGCCGCGACTTGTTCTCGCTGCCGTCGGTCTCGATGAGAATCTGGTCGAGCGCCGCCTGCTCCTGCGCATCCAGCCCCAGCACCGCCTTGGCCAGATCGCTTTCGACATTGCTCACCGCCTCGAGCACGCCCTTGCCCATGTAGCGATTCTTGTCGCCGTCGCGCAGCTCCACCGCCTCGCGACTGCCGGTCGACGCGCCCGACGGCGCAGCCGCACGCCCCACCGCGCCGGACTCCAGCACGACCTCGGCCTCGACCGTCGGATTGCCGCGGGAGTCGATGATTTCTAGAGCAGTGACTTGGGTGATCTTGGACATGCGCGAGGGGTCTTCGTGATTGGAGAGTTTTAAGCGGACCAATTGTAGAGGAGGGACCTCATCGCCGCATCGAAAGGATCGCCACGGACTTGCCAGCTTTGACTTTCCGCATCATCGATTCTGGTGTCACTGCTTTTGATACTGTGGAGCGCGCGGGCCGTAGAGCATGCCCGAAGGTCTTCCCGCCGCCAGCAGGCGGGCGCCCGTGATGGCGGCGACTTTGTGGCTCTGGTCGGTCGAGCTTTCCACGATCTGGTTGACCACGGCCGCCACCAGCAGGCTGACCAGATCGCCGCGCTGGCCGCCGCGGCTCTCGGCACTGGATGCGCTGGCCGACCCTTCCCACAGCAAAACGCCGCTGCGCAGATCCACCAGACGCCCGTTGGCCGACACCACGCTCTCGCTGCTGATCAGGCTGTAGATCGTCCCGTACTGCTTGATGTCGATGTACAGCACGGCGTCGGCGCCGAAAATCTCGCGCAGCTTGGCCACCGGCACGGCGACGATTTCCGCCGGGTTGAACAGCCCGTTCTGGCGGAAGGTCTCTTCCACCAGGGTCACCGGCATCACGTAATAGCCGGACTCCGCGAGCGGCAAGGTGAGCTGCGAGAGCAGGCTGTAGCTGGCCTCGATCGCGGTGGAGTTGTTCACCGGCGGCAGGATCAGGATCGAACGCGGCCGGCTCTGCAGGAAGGCGCTGTAGTCGTAGGACGCAGGCGTGGCGCAGCCGGTGAGCAATGCCGCGGTGAACCAGGCCGCTAAAGATCGCATCGTCAGCATCACAGCTTGCCTTTGGTCTGGCCGAACTTGTTCAACAAGAAGTCCATGTAGGGCTTGGATTCCGGAAACTGCGCTTCTTCGGTCTGAAAAGACGCGCGGGCCTTGTCGATCTGCCCGGCCTTCAAGTACAGCAAGCCGAGGTGCGCATTGAATCCCGGCGGCAGGGCCTCGCCTTTGGCCTGCGCTTGCTGCGCCGTGGCCTCCAGCTTGGATTGTTGGGCCTCAGGGCTTTCACCATCGCCCTTGAAGTAGGCGTAAACCTGCGGCTGATAATCGCCCCAGTGATACAGCGGCCTGGCCGGCGTGGCGCAGCCCGTCATCGCCGCCAGAGCGATAGCAGCCGAGCTGGCTGCAAGGGTGCGGATTGCGCCGTGCATCATCGTCGTCTCCCCCAGACAGAAATCGACCGCCCTACTTCACCGGCTTGAACGCACCCGAATCGACATTGGCGACCAGCGTGTTCACCGCCTCGCGGATCGCCAGGTCCAGCACCTTGCCGTTCAAGGTCGAGTCGTAACTGGCAGTGCCGCCGAAACCGATGACCTCCCGATTCGACAGACTGTATTCGCCGCTCCCCTGCGATGAAAACACCACCTCGGACGTACTCACATCAACGATGTTGAGCGCCACCTTCGCATAGGCGATCTGCTGCTTGCCGCTACCGAGAATGCCGAACAACTGCTGATCCCCGACCTCCTTGCGGCCGAACTCGGTGACGTCACCGGTCACCACGTAGTCGGCGCCCTTGAGCTTCTGCGCCGCGCCCTTGATCTTGGCCTCGTTGCCGATCTCGCTCATGTTGTCGCGGTCGAGCACGTTGAAGCGCCCGCTCTGCTGAAGATGGGTGATGAGGATGGTCTTGGCCTGCCCGCCGAGCTGATCCACGCCGTCGGAAAAGATCCCGCGCAGATAGCTGGAACGATTGTCGAACTTGCCCACCGCGATCGGACTGCGCGGACCCTGGTAGCTGCTGGCGGTCGCCGCCGAGGTGACTTTGGGCACTTCGAGCGTGCGAGAACTTTCGGTGGCGCAGCCTGCCGACACGAGCGCCGCAGCGAGCCCCAGGCGGGAGAGCACTTTCTTCATCAGGCCGAATCCTTCTTGTTCGTGGAACGAGCTTGCAGCCGAGCATCCGTGATGCGGATTGTAGGGCCGCCTCAAAAGTAGCGTGACACCAGCAGGTCCACCGTGGTGGACTCCTCGTCGCCAATGCGCTGATACGCCAGACCCAGGCGCAGACCACAGTCCTTCAGGAACTGCCATTGGCTGCCCCAGCGCAGACGCTGCGTGCCGCTGGCCGCGCCGGCGACGGGCCCGAGCACGTCGGCTTCCAGTTGCTGGGTGAAGCGGTCGCTCCACTGGACGGCAGTGCCAAAACGCGCCCCGGCGCTCACGGCAAAGCCCTTTTCGATGCCGCGATTGGCATCGGCCTCGGAGAACGCGAACAGATATGTCTGCGATCGGCCACCCAGCGCCCAGGCCAGGCCGCCACCGCCATCCACATAGCCGCCGAGCGAACCGCCCGAGCGGATCGGCGTTTGGGCATAGCGTCGAACCCCGGTCGAAAACTGCCAGGACCAGGACTTGAATGCCTCGTCTCGCGGCGCCAGCGCCTGGATGCTGAGCAAACGCGCGGCGTCCAGATCCAGGCCATCGCTGTCGGCAAGAAACTCGAGGTCCAGGAACTCGATTTCTCCGCCGGCCAGGTAACCCGCCGGCGGATCGAGGCGGTCGTGGTAGGCCGGGCGGATGCGGAACAAGCTCGCCGAGCGCTCGTCGTCAAAGCGAATCCCGCCGGAAACCCTGCCGCTGCCATGGCCCTGATCCGGCGAGGACGCAGGCTGCGGCACCGCGCTGAAGCCGGCGTCGGCGATGCCGAGTCTGGCTCGCTCGACAAGGGCGGCGCGCGCGCGCGGTAGCGCTTGCTCGCGGTTAAGGTCTTCGTCCTGGAAAGCCAGGTAGAGAAAGTCGTGCGCCAGTTCGAGCATGCGCGCCTGTGCCTGGACCGGCTCGGCTGCCAGGGCGCTCGCGTCGAGCGCTGCGTCGCCTGCGGCATAACGGCGCACCCACGTCTGCTGGGACGGCGTCAGCTCCCCAAAGCGATGGCGGATTTGACGGGCTTGGGAGGGTCGAAAACTCGGCAGATCGAGCAGCCCGGCATCGCGTAGAACGCGCACGGTATCGATTGGAATGGCATAGGGAAAACCTTCGCGGAAACGCGCCGACAACGCAAGCTCCGGCCGCACCGTTTCCAGGGCCAGCAGCAATTGGTAAGAGCAGTTCTCGCTCAGAAAATAGTAGTCACTGCCGACGCCGCGCAGCTCCCAGAGATGGGCCAGCAACCCTTGCACCTGATCCGCGTCCAGACGCAGCGGATATTCCCAGAGATCGCGGTGCTCGATGCGCGCGTACTCCTTGACCTTCTCGTAGTAGGGAAACAACGCGAAATAGCCTTTATAGCCTCCGACCAGGCCGCGCAGCGCGTACAGGGCACCAGCGTCGGGGCCGGTGTAGGCGGCGTAGTTGATGGCGTAGGACAGGAGCTGTTCGCTCTGGTTGCGGCTGCGCGCGTCCACGCGCAGGAGCGTATGGCCGAACATCGAGGACGGGCTGTTCAAATCGTTGGAGGCGAATACCATGGCCAGCGTGCTCGCAGCCAGGCCGGCGGCCCAGGTCTGGTAGCGCGAGCAATCGTGCTCGGGCATGCGCTGCGGGTCGAAAGTCAGACGCTGGCGCAGCCACAGATAGCGCGCGCGATAACGACACTGCTGCGGCTCCTCCACGCGTGGCACGTCGCTGAAGAAGACGGCGAGCGTGGCCGCAAGCTCAGTGGCTGGATTGCGCGCACCATCCGCGGCGACAAAGAAGATCGGATCGTCGATGACGCTGTGCACGCCGCGGCCGATGCGATCGGGCACGTAGTGCACCAGGCGCTGCCAGCCGGGCTCCACGGCGAGGTTCTGCTCGCGCGCCCGCGCTTGCAGCTCGCGCAGATACTCTGGATCGCCGTTGCCGCGAACGTCCGGATCGGCTTGCGCGCGGACAGTGGATGCGGCGCAGCCAAGACTCAGGGCCAGCGCCGCGATCCAGGCCATCCGGATCATGCAGACGCGCACGAAAAAGGCGGCAGGTTTCCCTGCCGCCCGACAAAACAAAACCCGATCAGGCCAGGTAGGCGGCAAAGCGCGTATCGGTCCGCATCACTGTTTCAACCGCCGCCAGCACGTCGCCGGCGGTTGCTTCGGAGTTGGCGAATATCGCGGTGTAGTGCGTCTGCAGCATGGCGTTGAACGCGACGCGATCCGCCTCGTCCACGGCGTATAGCGCTGCCAGCGAATTCAGCGTCTCGCCGCTGCCCGCCGCCATTTCCACAGACAGCTGATCGAGGTTGGTGCCGGCGAACATTGGCAGCCGGTTGGACGCCGTCACCACGCCATCGGAAGAGCAGCCCAGCACGCCGAAGGTCATGCTGATGGTGTTGAAGAAAGTGCCGTTGGTGGTCGCGGCCATGATCTTCGGCAGTAGGCCCTTCTGGCCTTTCCACACCTGCGTACCCACGCCGCAGCCAGCATCGTTGTCAGCCAGCGCCATTCCCGCCGGCATCGCGGCGAGCAAGGCCACGCATATTGATTTTTTCAACATTTGATTCTCCCGATTGGTGGCAAGGAACCGCTAGTTTCGCGGACCCGAGGGGTGTCGACCCGGGAGCAACATTAACGGAAAGCTCAGTGCGACGGATACACGGAGGAGCTGGAAAGCTGCGTTTCCAGCAGTCCGCTTTTCTTGGTGACGCGATCAAGCTCGACCAGGGTTTCCAGCAGATCGCCAATACGCGACAGTGGTAGCGAATTGGGCCCATCACACAGCGCCTCGTCCGGGCGCGGATGGGTTTCCATGAACACGCCGGAAACGCCCGCGCCGACCGCGGCGCGCGCCAGCACCGGAATCATCTCGCGCATGCCGCCGGAGGCTGTGCCCTGCCCGCCCGGCAGCTGCACGGTGTGGGTGGCGTCGAACACCACCGGTGCGAACTTGCGCATGA
The DNA here is from genome assembly GCA_964246995.1 of uncultured Hydrocarboniphaga sp. GTDB lineage: Bacteria > Pseudomonadota > Gammaproteobacteria > Nevskiales > Nevskiaceae > Hydrocarboniphaga. Next base: position 25,666 of record CAXTSJ010000027.1, on the reverse strand, counting down.
TCGCCAGACCGCGCATGTCGGCGACCAGGTTGTTGTAGCCGAAGCTGAAACCGCGCTCGCAGAGAAGGAACTGATCCTCGGCGACGGCCTTCATCTTTTCGATCACGTTGCCCATTTCCCAGGGCGACATGAACTGGCCTTTCTTGACGTTGATCGGCCGGCCGGTCTTCGCCACGTTCTGCATGAAATTGGTTTGGCGACAAAGGAAAGCTGGCGTCTGGATGACGTCGATCACGCTGGCGACTTCATCCAGCGGCGTATCCTCGTGCACGTCGGTGAGCACCGGCACGCCGATCTGCTTCTTGACCTCCTCCATGATCCGCAACCCGCCCTCAATACCCGGGCCGCGATAGCTCTTGTGCGAGGTACGGTTGGCCTTGTCGAAGCTGCCCTTGAAGACGTAGAGGATGTCGAGTTTTTTGGCGATGGCGGCGATGTGCCCGGCAACCTCCAGCGCCAGATCGAGCGATTCCAGCGTGTCGGGGCCGGCGATCAGGAACAGCGGCTGATCGATGCCGACGTCGCGGCCGCAAAGTTTCATGTTGTTGTCCGGACTTGATGCGCCAGATGTTGCTCACGCGCGGCTTTGACGAAGCCCTCGAACAGCGGATGGCCGTCGCGCGGCGTGGAGGTGAACTCCGGGTGGAACTGGCAGGCGACGAACCAGGGGTGCTCGGGCAGCTCCACCATCTCCACCAGCTCCTCGTTCTCCGACACGCCGACGATTGCCATGCCTTTGCTGCTCAGTGCATCGCGATAGTTGTTGTTGAATTCGTAGCGATGGCGATGACGCTCGGCGATGATCTCGGCGTTGTACAGCGCGCGCGAGCGTGTTCCCGGGCGCAGGCGGCAGTTCTGGATACCCAGCCGCATCGTGCCGCCCAGATCGGAGTCGCCGCTGCGGCGCTCGATGCGGCCCGTCTTGTCGATCCACTCGGTGACCAGCGCGATCACCGGATGGGCACTCGCCGGATTGAATTCGGTGGAATGCGCGCCCGCCAGTCCGCAGACATTGCGCGCGTACTCGATCACCGCCACCTGCATGCCGAGACAGATGCCCAAGTACGGAATCTTGTTCTCGCGCGCATAACGCGCCGCCAGAATCTTGCCCTCGATGCCACGCTCGCCGAAGCCGCCGGGCACCAGGATCGCGTCGGCGCCCTGGATCACCCGCGTGCCTTGCTGCTCCAGAGTCTCGGATTCGATGTAACGGATTTTGACCTTGGTGTGCGTATGCAGGCCGGCGTGGTATAGCGCCTCGTTGAGCGACTTGTAGGCGTCGGCCAGATCGACGTACTTGCCGACCATGGCGATGTTCACTTCCTCGTCCTGCTGATCGCGCGCTTCCACCACGCGCTCCCACGACGACAGATCGGCGCGGCGCACGTCCAGGCCGAAGTGCTCGACCACCAGATCGTCCAGCCCCTGCTGATGCAGCCAGGACGGAATCTTGTAGATGTCGTCGAGATCGATCGCCGAAATCACCGCGTTGTAGGAGACGTTGGTGAACAGCGCGATCTTGCGTTTCTCCGCGTCCGGCAGCGGACGCTCGGAACGGCAGACCAGCACGTCGGGCTGGATGCCGATGGTGCGCAGTTCCTTGACCGAGTGCTGCGTGGGTTTGGTCTTGAGTTCGCCGCTGGCCTTGATGAAGGGCACGAGCGTGAGATGCATGTACAGCGCGTTCTTGCGGCCCAGCTCGACACCCATCTGGCGGATGCCTTCGAGGAACGGCAGCGATTCGATGTCGCCGACGGTCCCGCCGATTTCCACCATGCAGATGTCGGCGCCCTCGGCACCGCGGCGGATGCCGGACTGGATCTCGTCGGTGATGTGCGGAATCACCTGCACCGTGCGGCCAAGGTAGTCGCCGCGACGCTCCTTCTCCAGCACGTTGCGGTAGATCTGGCCGGTGGTGATGTTGGAATGACGCGTGGTCTTGCCGCGCAGGAAGCGCTCGTAGTGGCCGAGATCGAGATCGGTCTCGGCGCCGTCTTCGGTGACGAACACCTCGCCGTGCTGGAACGGGCTCATGGTGCCGGCATCGACGTTGATGTACGGATCAAGCTTGATCATCCGCACCTTAAGCCCGCGCGATTCCAGAATCGCCGCAAGCGAGGCCGCCGCGATGCCCTTGCCGAGAGAGGACACCACGCCGCCGGTGACAAAGATGAATCGCGTCGCGGTGGCGCTCGGCATGGAGGGGATCAAGCTGGGGGTTCACGCAATTTTACGGTATCGGCTGGCGGCGTGTTGACGCGCTCACCGATCTGCATCCCAGCGCAGCGCGGCGTAGAACGCATCGTCCTGCTCCGGCAGCGGCAGGCCGCCCACCCAACGCAGAACGCCAGCCTCGAAAACCAGTGGCGTGCGCGACCGCCGCCAGGGCGGCACCGCATGATCCTGGAACAGATTCTTGAGGCGTTGACGCGGGCGATCCGGCGCCAGGCGCAGGCGCTCGCCGCCGCGTGGCAGCTGCACGAGCAGCTCGCGCGGTCCGGCCTCTGGCGGTGCGATCAGAAGGCCGCAGCCCACTGGCAGCGGGAGATTCCCCAGCCCGTTCCACTCAGCCTCGAAACCATCGGGCAGCGGCGGCAGGGCTTTGATGGCGTGCAGATCGTCGCGGTAGCGCCGCAACTCGCCGCCGGACCAGGCCATGCAGGGCTCGGCGTCGCACCGCGCGTCGAGCAGATCGTCGATCTGCCCGAGCAGCGTATGTGGCGGCAGGGAAAGCCCGCGCGGCCCGGCGATCCACCCGCGCAGCAGGTTATTGCGGCGGCCTGGCGACAGGGTCTTGAGCGCCGTCACCGAAAGCACCTCGCCGCGCTGCGCGCCACCCGCGTCCATGGTGGCCAGGGCGGCGAGCAGACCGTCGGCCTCGGCGCACAGCGCGGCGCTGCGGGCGAGAGTGGTCGCTACCGACGGCCAGCGACGCCGTAACACCGGCAGCACCTCCGAGCGCAGCCACGCGCGTTCGTAGCGGGGATCGCGGTTGTGCGGGTCTTCGACCCAGCGTAGTCCGCGCGCGGTCGCGTACCGCGACAAGTCGTCGCGATGCAGACCGAGCATCGGGCGCCACAGCAGGCCCGGCGCGAAGTCCTGCAGCGCCGGCATCGCGCCCAGGCCCCGAGGGCCGGCGCCGCGCATCGCGTGCATCAGGAACGTCTCGGCCTGATCGTCGCCATGATGCGCGGTGACCAGCACCTCGCCCGCCTGCATCAGGTCGCGCAAAGCGGCATAGCGGGCCTCGCGTGCCGCGGCTTCCGGGCCGGCGGGGCTTTGCTCGGCGATGCGCACGCGTAGCAACTCGAACGGGACCGACCGGTTCTCGCATTCGCCGCGACAATGCTCGATCCAGCCTTCGGCCACCGCCTGCAAGCCGTGGTGCACGTGGGCGGCGCGCAATCGAGGGAGTCCGAGACCCGCCAGCGCATCGAGCAGAACAGTCGAGTCCAGCCCGCCGCTGTAGGCAAGCAGTACCGGTCGCTCACCCAGATTCGAGGGCGCACTCGACAGCAAGTCGATGGGTTCAAAAGCCATGGGGCGATGATAGTCGCGACTCGATCCAGAGAGCCGAGGTCATGCGCTGATAGCCGGCAGCCCGGCGATCGACGCCGTGGTCGGCGCCTGCTCCGCCACCGACCAGCGCGGCTTTGCTCGTCCGGTGGACGGCAGCGGCAGCGCGGAATGCGATATCGGCGCCTTCCAATTCAATGCCGTCGCGGCGCCGGTGCTGGTGACCGGGCGCTTCAGCTCCATGCTCAGCGTCCGGTCCACCAGCACCACGCCCGCGGCCGAACGGCCGGCCGGCGTCTTCAGCTTCACCTCGCGCTTTTGCAACACCTCCGACGGAATCGTGGCCAATGCCTTCAGCTGCACCAAGGAATTGAGCACCGGCAAGAGCCTGCTTTCGCGCACTCGCCATGCGCCCTCGGCGGCGTCGGATCGGAGCAGGATTTCTCCGACACCTCGCTCACGCCCAGCGAATGGGTGAACGCGCCCTACCGCATCGGCTTGGATGCGCGCACGCCGTTGACATTCCGGGTGGATTTGCTTGGGGTGGTGGCGCCATAGGCAGCGGTCAAGGGACCGCAGGCCGGCAAGAGTCGCTGTGGGCTGGGTTGAAGAACGAAACCCAGCGTTGAGAGATACGCACAGCGCTGGGTTGATGAAGCCAACCCAGCCTATGGTCCTCTAGTGCCGAGTCTCGTAGGCGCCGAACGACATCAGCCGCTGATACCGGTCAGCCAACAGCTTGGTCATCGGCATCGCGCGCAGGCGTTCGAGATTGGCGACCAGGCGATTCTTCACCGCGGTCATCGTCGCCGGGTAATTGCGATGCGCGCCGCCCAGCGGTTCGGGGATGATCTCGTCGATCAGCTTGAAGCCAACCAGATCCTTGGCGGTCATGCGCATCGCCTCGGCGGCCTCGCTGGCGCGCGCTGCGGATTTGAACAGAATCGAGGCGCAGCCTTCGGGCGTGATCACCGAGTAGATGCTGTTCTGCAGCATCATCACATGGTCGCCGACGCCGATCGCCAGCGCGCCGCCGGAGCCGCCTTCACCGGTGATCGTCGCCAGCACCGGCGTGCGCAGCTTGGAGAGTTCAAACAGATTGCGCGCGATCGCCTCGGACTGGTTGCGCTCCTCGGCGCTGATGCCGGGGAAGGCGCCGGGGGTGTCGATGAACGTCACCACCGGCAGATTGAAGCGCTCGGCCATCTGCATCAGCCGCAGCGCTTTGCGATAGCCCTCGGGCATCGGCATGCCGAAGTTGCGATAGACGCGCTCCTTGGCGTCGCGGCCTTTCTGCTGGCCGATCACCATCACCGCGCGGCCGTCGAGCCGCGCCATGCCGCCGACGATGGCCGGATCGTCCATGTAGTGACGGTCGCCGTGCAGTTCTTCCCAGTCGGTGAAAAGGGTCTTGATGTAGTCCAGCGCGTAGGGCCGCTGCGGATGACGCGCGACCTGGGCGATCTGCCAGGCGTTGAGGTTGCTGAAGATCTGCCGGGTGAGTTCATCGCTCTTGATCTGCAGGCGGGCGATTTCTTCGGTGAGATTCACTTCGCTGCCGGCGGTGGCGAAGCGCAGCTCTTCGATCTTCTGCTGAAGATCAGCGATGGGCTGTTCGAAATCCAGGTAGTTCAGGTTCATTCGTGCTTGGAGCGAGCCGTGTCGAGGCCGCGATCCTACCACTGCCGCGCACCCCGATTCGACACCTCAAAGATCAATGCGCCTGTCTGGCCTCGCGTTGTTTGAAAATCAGAATGCAGGCCAGCATGAACACGAACAGCGCAGCGGACGCGGAGTAACGGCTCAGGTTCAAGCCGCCTTTTGCGATCGGTTTGTCGAGAAAGTCGCCCACCACCGCGCCCAGAGGACGGGTCAGAATGAAGGCCGCCCAGAACAGCAGCGTGTGCGACAGCCTGGTCCAGTAATACGCAGCGGCGACCATGGCCAGCAAGGCGCCGAAGATCGCCGCCGACGCGCCGTACCCGAGCCCCTCGGTATCGGCCGTCCAGTCGCCGAGTGCCGTGCCGAGCGTTTGCGAGAACATGATCGTGACCCAGTAGAACAGCTCGGCCTTCGGCGAACGGATGTCGGCGATCGACACCGAGCCCATGGTCCGATACCAGATGCCGAGGCTGGCCATCAGCAGAACGAACAGCAGCGACGATCCGCCCGCGTACCCGATGCCCAGCGAACGATCGGCGAAATCCGCCAGTGTCGTGCCGACCGTGGTGGTGGCGATGATCGTTGTCCAATAGAGGAAAGGATGGAATCTGTCGGCCTTGATCTGCACCAGCACCGCCGCCAGAAACACTGCCGCGAAAATGGCCGTGCCGAGAAGATAGCCGTAGCCGTTGGCCTCGGCCGTGGTCTCGCCGAGCCACGACATGGTGACCGCGTCACCGCCGGTTTCACCCAGCGTGGTGGCCGCGATCTTGATGATCCAGAAGATCAGCGTGACTTCCGGGACCTTGCTTAAAGTCTTGCCGCTTTGATCGTTCACTGATGCTCCGCTCGATGGATCGCTTGTCGTTGTCGTCAGCATCGGGCCCGATGCTTAGGGCGTCGTTAGCTCGAGACCGATGTAATAGGAAAACTCGTTGGTCTGCGACGCTTGCGTGAGTCCGCGGCCCGCGGAGCCAACCACATGCCATTTGGCGCTCAGGTCATAGAGAGCGGCGAGGTTGAAGCCGGTGGCGCTCTGGTCGTCATGGGTTTCCGCGGTCTGCCGGAACACTTCGGCGCCCAGTTCGAGATTTTCGGTGACGCCATGCAGCGCGGCGATGCCCACGAAGAAACTGGTTTTCCCGCCCGACTCCGGATTCCACTTCGGACCGCCGCCGCCGAACACTTCCCAGCCATCGATGCTCTTCTGCAACCACAGGGGCAGGTAGGTCAGCGGCTTGCTGTGGGCGTTGGCGAATTCGAAGGTGGGATAGATCGCGATCTGCGGGATCCAGCCTTCCTCGTCCTCGTGCACGAAGCGGTACTTGGCCGACAGCTCGGTGCCGTCGTAGTCCTCGCTGACCGACTCGCCATGCGGTGCCAGAACCGCCTCGCCGATGGCGAAAGCCAGTTGCAGATCCGGCGCGGCGCCGTAGTTGAGTTCAAAACCCGGGAGCACTGCCTCGGTGCCTTCACCGGTACGCACGCCTTCGGAGAACAGAAAGATTTCGTAGCCGCGGTACGGCGTGGGTTCCGGATCGTCGGTGGCGAACGGTGGGCCGGCCAGTGCCAGGCTGGGGAGCCACAACCAGCACGAAAAGAATCGACCCAGTTTTGTCGCGGCGGCTCTACGCATTGGTATCGGATATCGGGTGGTGCGGCGACGCAAAAATATCATCGGCGCCAGCAGCAGCCCCGCCATTACGCAGCTTTAATTTCTATACAAGCCGGGTCGGACTCGCGCGTCCCCCGATTGGGGGATTTGCCGTTTTCGTCAAGGCTCCAAGCTGCCATCCGAGCCAATCGGGGGAGCCTCATGCTTGAAAAAACCAGAACAACAACAGTGCCTGCCTGCGAACGGCGGAACACTGTATCGACTGGCGATTCACAAAGTGCGGCCGTGATGCCCGCTGATTCGACATCCACCGCCAGCGGCCGCGCTTGGAGGGTTTTCCAAGAACCAGCCGCCATGCCCAAGGAGCCGCACCTGATCGGCTGGTGGTGCCGATCCACGAGCCTGAAAGTGGCGGCCACGCGCATCCGCGCAGCACACGTGATGCGGGGGCTGGAAGCCGGTGGTCTTGAAGCGGAGTGGTTCGATGCCCGCAAGTCATCCCGCTATCGCTGCGTCGTCCTGAGCAGCCGCCAGGACAACGCCACCATCGCCGCGATCCGGCGTCTTCAGAGCGAGGGTTGCCGCGTCGTCCTGGATTTTTGCGACAACAAATTCATGCCGGCATCGGACAGCGCCAAGCAACGCAAAAAAACGGACAACCTTCTAGCACTGACGACCAGCGCCGACGCCATCGTCGCCGCCACCGACGCCCTGGCCCGCACCATTGCCGAGCACTGCCCGGACGCGCCTCCGGCGATGGTCATCGGCGATCTGGCCGACGATCTTTCGGTTATACCGGTGCCCTGGCACAGGCGTCCGAATGTTCTCTTCAAGCGCCGCATCGAAGCCGCGCGGTTGTCGATGGTCGCGGGCGACGGTGTCGCCCGGCTCGTGTGGTTCGGGCACCATGGCGGCCGGCAGCCGCAATCCGGGCTGGTGGATCTGGCGCGTCTCTGTGGTCTGCTGCAGAGCCTGCACCGCGAGCGTCCGCTGCATCTCACCGTGATCAGCAACAACCGCGCCCGATACGCGGAACTGATTGCCGGCCACGGCTTCCCCAGTCACTACGTCGAATGGGATCCGTGGACGTTCGAAGAACGGCTCCGCAGCCAGCACATCGCCCTCATTCCGGCGACACCCAACGCGTTCACCCATTGCAAGTCCGATAACCGGGTTGTCACCGCGTTCAGAGCAGGCCTGGCGGTGGTTGCCAGCAGCGTGCCGAGTTGCCGGGCCTTCCGGGGCAGTTTGATCCTGGACGATTTTGAAGAAGGACTTCGGACATACATCAGCGATCCCGAGCGACGGCAAACCGATGTGGCGCTCGGCAGGATCCTGGCGGCGCGGACCAGCGCACCCGGGCCGATCCTGAGTCGGTGGCGTGAGGTGCTGCTCGGAGCGGCGCTCGACGCGCTACCTCACTCGTCGTCGCTGCCGCCGGCAAAAGCGCGGTTTTCGAACCGCCGCTCCGAAGGCGGCGCCTGGTAGCGCTTGTAGCTGACATTGACCGCATCGGCGCCCAGCAGTTTTTGCAGCGCGTCCAGACCCGAGGGCTCCAGACGCAGACGCCAAGACGACGCGAAATCCAGCGTCGTGCGGGCGCGGCCATTGATGACATCCACCGACACGCCGCTGCCCTGTTCGCTGCGCCAGGGGTCGATGATTTTTTTCAGAGAGCCGATGTCCGTCAGCGGACGCCGCCACACCAGGTGCAGGCGTGTCGCGTACTCGGCGGTGATTTGTTCGGGCGAAAAATATTCGGCGTTGTAGAGCCTGGGCTCCGACTCGCGGCCATCGCGGCCAGGCGAGGCGCCGATCTCGGCGACGACGAACACCAGGCCGTCGACCTTCACCAGGTTCACTAGCCGCGCCCATTTGTCGACGTCGATCCAGGTTGAAATCTGCGCGCTGCGATCATCCAGCGTGATCTTGTAGCTGGCGCGACTGAGCCTGCCGTCGCCCTTGAAGAAACGCAGGTCGGTAACCCAGGCGCCGAACAGGCAACGCGTGCGCGGCTGCCAGACGCTCTTGCCCTCGGCGTTCACCGGCGCCGGCTGCGCATGCGCCTTGATCAGATCGCCCAGGCTGCCGGAGCAGACCTGGCTGATCAGACCGCTCCAGGCTTCGATCGGATGGCCGGAGAGATAAAAGCCCAGGGTCTCGCGCTCGTGCTCGAGCAACTCGCTGCGCGACCAGTCCGGCACGCGCTCGGCTTCGACCTGCACCTGCGGTGCCTGGCCCACGGCGCCGCCCAGGCCGAACATGTCGAACATGCCGGAGCTGGCGCTGATCGCCGCTTTCTCGGCGATCTGCAGCGCCGATGGCAAAGTGGCGATCAGCGACGCGCGATTGAGCCCGAAGCCGTCCATCGCGCCCGACATGATCAGTGCCTCGAGCAGGCGCTTGTTGGCTCTCTTGAGATCGACGCGGCGGCAGAAATCGAACAGGTCGGTGAAGGCGCCGCGCGCCGCGCGCTCGGCGAGGATGCCTTCGAGCGCGCCCTCGCCCACGCCCTTGATCGCGGCCAGGCCATAGTGGATTTCGCCGGGCGCGGGCACGGTGAAGCGCAGCATCGAGCGGTTGATGTCCGGCGGATGCAGCTTGAGCTTCATGCGCCGGCATTCGTCGCGCATCGCCACCACGGCGTCGGTGTGGTCCATGTCGCAGGACATCACCGCGGCCATGAACTCCGCCGGGTAGTGCGCCTTGAGCCACGCGGTCTGGTAGCTCACCAGCGCATACGCCGCGGCGTGGGACTTGTTGAAGCCGTAGTTGGCGAACTTCTCCATCAGGTCGAACACCGCCGAAGCGGTGGCCTCCTCGATGCCGTTGCGACGCGACCCGTCGGTGAAGATCGCGCGCTGCTGCGCCATCTCCTCGACTTTCTTCTTGCCCATGGCGCGGCGCAGAAGATCGGCGCCGCCTAGCGTGTAGCCGGCCAGGCGCTGCGACATCTGCATCACCTGTTCCTGGTAGACGAAGATGCCGTAGGTGGGCTGCAGCACCGGCTCCATCTGCGGATGCAGGTAGGCCACGGGCGAATCACCGCGCTTGCGCGCGCAGTATTCGGGGATCAGTTCCATCGGCCCGGGCCGATACAAAGAAACCAGCGCGATGATGTCTTCGAACGTGTCCGGCTTGAGATCGCGCGAGGCCTTCTGCATGCCCGGCGATTCCATCTGGAACACCGCGGCGGTGTCACCGCTGGCATACAGCGCATAGGTCTTGGCGTCGGCCAGCGGCAGCGCGAGCATGTTGAGCAGCTGGCCGCTGGACTTGCCGATGTTCTCCACCGTCTCCTGGATCACGGTGAGTGTCTTCAGGCCGAGGAAGTCGAACTTGACCAACCCGATCGACTCCAGATCCTTCATGTCGAATTGCGTGCGCATGCCCGCGCCGCCGGCTTCGCACATCAGCGGCGTGTAGTCGGTGAGCGGCTCGGGCGCGATCACCACCCCACCGGCATGCACGCCGACGCCGCGGGTGATGCCTTCGAGTTCCAGCGCCAGATCGAGCACCGCGCGCACGTCTTCCTCGGTGTCATACGCGGCTTTGAGTTCGGGCACATCGTCGACGGCGTCGGCGAGCGTCGCGCCCGGCGTGCCGGGGATGAGCTTGGCCAGGCGATCACCGAAGCCATAGCCGTGGCCGAGCACGCGGCTGACGTCGCGCACCACGCCGCGCGCCGCCATCGTCGCGTAGGTGACGATCTGGCCAACGCGTTCGCGGCCGTATTTCTGCGCGACGTAGTCGATCACGCGGTCGCGATTGTCCATGCAGAAGTCGATGTCGAAATCCGGCATCGACACGCGTTCGGGATTGAGGAAGCGTTCGAACAGCAGGTTGTAGGGCAGCGGATCCAGATCGGTGATGCCGATCGAATAGGCCACCAGCGAGCCGGCGCCGGACCCGCGGCCCGGCCCCACCGGGCAGCCATTGTTCTTGGCCCAGAGAATGAAATCCGCCACCACCAGGAAGTAACCGGCGAAGCCCATCTTGTCGATCACGCCGAGTTCGTATTCAAGGCGCGCGCGATAGTCGTCCAACGGCGCCGCGGGCGTGATCTGCGTCAACCGCTCGGCGAGGCCGGCCTGGGCGCAGCGGCGCAGCCAGCTGTTGGTGTCGTGCCCTTCGGCGACCGGGTACTGCGGCAGATGGTAGGTGCCGAACTTGAGGGACAGCGTGCAGCGGCGCGCGATCTCGACGCTGTTGTCGAGCGCCTGCGGCAGATCGGCGAATAGCTCGCGCATCTGCGGCGTGCTCTTGAGGTACTGCTCTTCGGAGGTTTCGCGGACCCGCTTTTCGTCGTTGATGACGCGGCCCTGGTTGATGCAGACGCGGGCCTCGTGCGCGGCGAAATCGGCGCGCGCGAGAAAGCGCACATCGTTGGTCGCCACCAAGGGCAGATCGCGATGTCGCGCCAGCGCGGTGGCGGCCTGCACCCAGGCCTCGTCGCCGCTGCGCTCGCAGCGCGACACTTCCAGGTACAGCCGGTCGGGGAACAGCGCCTTGAGTTCGTTGAGCGACGACAGCGCCGCTTCGACGTTGTCAGCGAGCGCCGCCCGGAACGCGGCGCCATCGCGGCCGGTGAGCGCGATCAGCCCGTTGTTGGCGGCGGCGAGCCAGGCGCGCTCGATCTGCGGCGCACCTCGGCTCTGGCCTTCGATGTAGGCCCGCGACAGCAGCCGCGTGAGATTGCGATATCCGGCGTCGTTCTGCACCAGCACGGTCAGGCGCTCCGGCCCGTCGCCCTTGACGCGCTCGGCCAGCCACAGGTCGGCGCCGACGATGGGTTTGATCCCCGCCGCCTCCGCCGCCTTGTACACCTTGACCATCGCGAACAGATTCATCCGGTCGGTCAATGCGATCGCGGGCTGTCCGTGCGCCGCGACTGCCGCGGTCAGCGTGGCACCGCCGCCGCCGCCTTTGCGCTTGGGCGGTTCGACGCGGACGATCGAGTCGATCAGCGAATATTCGCTATGCAACCGCAGGTGGACGAAGCCTGCGTCCATGCCGGCCGCCGCCGTCATGCCGGCGCCGCGTCGAAAGCGTCGTCGGAGACGAAGATCTCGACGCCGCTGAAATCGATGGCGTCCGCTGCGAACAGCTGGCGCTGCGCGCAGGGCGCGAAGCTCATGCGATGCAGGGCGCAGACGCCGAGCCGCTGCAGGGCCAGCAGGTGTTCCGGCGTTCCGTAACCCTTGTGGCGGGCGAAACCGTAGCCGGGAAATTCCGCGTCGAGCCGCTGCATCTCGCGATCGCGCGCCACCTTGGCCAGGATCGAGGCCGCCATGATCGACGCATGGATGCCGTCACCGCCGATCACCGCCTGGCCGCTGCAGGGCAGCCTCGGCAGGCGATTGCCGTCGACCAGGCAGTGCAGCGGCGCCGGGCTGAGCGCCTCGACCGCGCGCTGCATCGCCAGCATCGAAGCGTGCAGGATGTTGAGGCGCTCGATCTCGTCCAGCTCGGCGCGCGCAACGGCATAGGCCAGCGCACGGCGCTGGATGCGGTCATAGAGTTTTTCGCGCTCCGCGGGCTTGAGCTTTTTGGAATCGTCGAGGCCGCGGATGCCGTGGCCCTTCTCCAGAATCACGGCGGCTGCATACACCGGCCCGGCGAGGCAGCCGCGGCCGACCTCGTCGATGCCGGCGACCAGTGAAACCTTGAAGCTGGAAGGCGATGCGGAGCGTTTCATCACGGCGCGATTCTAGGCGCTCGGGCCGGCTTAAAAAATCTTGACAAGCGCGTGATCAATCCGCAGCGAGCATCAATAGACGATCGATCGACTCGGCGGCGCGCTCGGCGGCGCCGCGGCGCAATTGCGCGCGGATGGCGTCGAACTGCGCCAGCTGCGCGGCGCGCGCCGCCGGATCGTGCAACAGCGCAAGCAAGCTGGCGCCCAGGCGCTCGGGCGTGGCCGCGTCCTGCAGGAATTCGGGCACGCAGGGCTCGCGGCTCAGCAGGTTGGCGAGGCTGACGTGAGCCACTTTGAGCAGCCCGGCCTGCAGCATCAGCCAGGCGCTCAGCGCCGCGCCGCGATAGGCGACGACCATCGGACGGCCCAGCAGCAGGCATTCCAGCGTCGCGGTTCCCGAGGCCAGCAGGACCAGGTCAGCCGTCTGCATCGCGTCGCGTGAGCGGCCGTCGAGCAGAATCCAGTCGAGCTGCGGCGCATGGCGCGCCAGCGTCTCGGCAAACTGCGCTCGCAGACCGGGCTTGGCAATGGGCGTGATCAAGCGCAAGCCCGGTACGCGCCGCGCCAGCCAGACCGCCGCCAGCACGAAAGGCTCGGAGAGATAGCGCAGCTCGCTATGGCGGCTGCCGGGAAGCACCGCGATCACCGGGCCCTGCAAGGGCAGCCGCAAACTGGCGCGGGCCTGTTCCAAGGTCACCGTGTCGTCGAGTTCGTCGGCGAGCGGATGGCCGATGTATTCGGCGCGAAAAACCGGCGACTGCGGAGAAACTCTGGCGGCATCCAGTGACTGTTCGCGCATCGCCTGCTCGAAAAACGCCGGCTCGAACGGAAACAGGCAAAGAAGCCGATCCACCGAGCGCACGATGTTTTTGACACGGCCGCGCCGCCAAGCCCAGACCGTCGGGCTGACCACGTGGACGGTGCGCAGGCCGGACTCGCGCAGGCGACGTTCCAGGCCGAGATTGAAATCGGGCGCATCGATGCCGATGACGACATCGGGCCGGTCCCTGCTGAAATCAGCCAGCAATTGCGCGCGCAGGCGCAGCAGTCGCGGTAAGGCCGGCAGGACTTCCGCGATGCCCATCACCGACAGCAGGTCGATGTGCGCAATCGCTTCGCAGCCGGCGTCGCACATGCGCGGCCCGGCGACTCCGATGAAGCGTGCGCGCGGATGGCGGGCCTTGAGTGCCACGATCACTGCCGCGCCGAGCAGGTCGCCAGACAGTTCTCCTGCAACCAGGGCGAACAGCGGGCCGGGCCGCGTCACCGCTGCAGAGGCCGCTTGCCGCCCGACAGCAGGAATGTCTGCATCGACCTGACACTGGGCGACACCTGCGCCGCCAGACCCAGGTCGGTCTTGATTTCGGGCATCAGCTTGCCGGAGCGGTAGATCAGCTTGTAGGCGTCTTCGACGGCATCGATCTCGGCGGGCGCGAACTTGCGCCGGCGCAAGCCCTCCTTGTTGATGCCGCGCGGTTCGGCCGGATTGCCCTGCACCGTGACGAAAGGCGGCACGTCGCCGGAGATTCCGGAAGAAAACGCGGTGAAGGCGTGCTCTCCGATGCGGCAGAACTGATACACCAGGGTGTAGCCGCCGAGGACCACCCAGTCCTGGATCTCGACATGCCCGGCGAGGCTGGCGTTGTTGGCAAACACCGTGTCGCTGCCGACCACGCAGTCATGCGCGATGTGGCAGTAATTCATGATCAGGTTGCGATCGCCGATACGCGTCTCGCCGCGCTTGGCGTCGTACTCCTTCATGGTGCCGCGCTGGATGCTGACGTATTCGCGGATGACGTTGCCGTCTCCGATGATCACGCTGGTCGGGTCGTCCGGCCTGGCGGTCTTGTCCTGCGACAGCGCGCCGACGCTGGCGAACTGGAAGATCTGGTTGTCGCGACCGATGCGCATCGGGCCGGACAGCACCACGTGCGGGCCGATCACGGTGCCGGCGCCAATGCTCACATCGTCGCCGACGATGCTGTAGGCACCGACCCGCACCGACTCGTGCAATTGAGCGCAGGCGCTGATCAGCGCCGTCGGATGCAGCAGCGGCTCGCTCATCACACGCTCGGCGGCGGGCTCGTGTCTTTGAGGACGCAGGTCAGCTCGGCTTCGGCCGCCAGGTCGCCGCCGACGGTGGCCCTGGTGGTGAACTTCCAGACTTCGCGCTTCTGCCTGTCCAGGCGCGAATGCAGCAGCAGCTGGTCGCCGGGCACCACCGGCCGCTTGAAGCGCGCGTTGTCGATGCCGGCGAAGTACAGCACCATGCCGCGATCAAAGCGCATGCCCGACTTGAGCACCGCGAGAATGCCGCTGGTCTGCGCCAGGGCTTCCAGAATCAGCACGCCCGGCATGGTCGGCAGCCCCGGAAAATGACCGCCGAAAAATGGCTCGTTGATGGTGACGTTCTTGAGGCCGACGATGGTCTGCCCCGGGTCGTGCTCGACGACGCGATCCACCAGCGCGAACGGATAGCGATGCGGTAGTAGGCGCATGATCTCGCGCACGTCCAGCAGCGTGGCGATCTTGTTGTCAGGCTGGCTCGTTTCCATCATCGGACTCGTCACTTCCCTTGATTCCTAGTTTGATTTCGACGCCGCGGACTCGTCGTTCCAGACGCCCGAGGCGCCGCACCCGCGCCACGCTCTTGCGCCACTCCCGCGCCGGCGCCACCGGCAGCCCGGAGCCGTAGACGCCTTTCTGCAGCAAGGACTGCGTCACCATCGCACGGCCCAGAATGACCACGTCGTCAGCGATCTCGAGATGGCCACTGATGCCGACGGCACCGCCGATCATACAGCGCGCGCCGATGCGGGTACTGCCGGCGATGCCGGTGCAGGCGGCGATCGCGGTGTGCTCGCCGATGCGGCAGTTGTGTGCGATCTGGATCAGGTTATCCAGGCGCACGCCGCGGCCGATCACGGTGTCGTCGATGGCGCCGCGATCGATGGTGGTGTTGGCGCCAATCTCGACGTCGTCGCCGATCACCACGCTGCCCAATTGCGGCATCTCCTCCCAGCCTTGCGGTCCCATCACGTTGCCGAATCCGCGCGATCCGATGACCACGCCGGGCTGCACCTCGCAGCGCTCGCCAAGCGTGACGCCGGCGTGCAGATAGACCCGCGCTTCCAGGCGTGACCCGGCGCCGACCCGCGCGCCGGCACCGATCACGCAGGCCGGGCCGATATAGCTGCCCGCGCCGATCACCGCGCCGGCTGCGATCACCGACTGCGCGCCGACATGCACGCCGTCGCCGAGCGTGGCGTCGGGCGCAATCACGCTGCTCGCATCGATCGTCGGAGTGAAGTCGCGATTGCGATCGAACAGCCGGGCGATGCGGGCGAACGCGAGCGAGGGATCACCAGCGATCAGGCCCGGACCGGCGAGCGCGTCCGCATCGGAGCCGGACACCACCACCGCGGCCGCGCGCGTCGACTCGAGAGCGGATCGGTAGCGCGGGCTGGCGAGAAACCCGATGCGCCCGGGCACGCCGGGCGACAGGGCGCAGACACCGGCGATCGCGACTTGCGGATCACCGGCCAGTTCCAGGCTGAAACGCTGCGCGAGTTCGCCCAGCGTGGGGGACATCGGCTTTAAGCCGCGCCCTACTTGCCGCCGCCGGCCTGGAGACGCTTGAGCACGTCGTCGGTGATGTCGATGGTCGGCGTTGCGTACACCGGATCCTGCAACACGACATCGACGCCTTTCTCCTTGGCGACGGCGAAGACCACTTCCTTGATCTTGCCCATCATGCTTTCCGTCAGCTCGCGATCGCGCTTCTGGAAGTCTTCACCGAACTTGCGCTGCTTGTAGTCGAAGTCGAGCTTGCGCGTGGTGAGATCTTTCTCGGTCTTGGCGCGGGCGTCGGAGCTGAGCACGTCCTGCTCGTTCTTGAACTTCTGCAGATCCTCGCCGAGTTTCTTGGCCTCGGCTTCGAGGTCGGTCTTGCGCTTGTCGAATTCGGATTTCATCTGCGTCTGCCCGGCCTTGAACTGGGGCGAACCCTGGACGATGTCGGCGGCGCGGATGGTGCCGATCTTGCCTTCGGCCTGGGCGGTGGCTGCGACGGCCATCAGGCCGGCCGCCAGCAGAGAAACAACCACGGAAGAGACTTTACTCATGGAGATGGCTACTCGTTTGTACGGTGAATGAAGTTTAAAGCGTCTTGCCGGCCGCGGCCTAGAAGCCGCTGCCGAAGGTCAGCTGGAAGCCCTTGGTGTCGTCTCCGGGCTTGTCGTTGAGCGGGAAGGCGTAGCTGATTTCCAGCAGGCCCAGGAACGGCGTGAACCACTGGAAAGCGACGCCGGTGGACGTTCTCAGCTCGCCCAGATCGACATTGCTGGGCGCAGCGTAGACCTGGCCGACGTCGTAGAACACGCTCACGCGCGTCGACTTCTGGTCGCTCTCCACCGGCAGCGGAATGATCAGCTCGTTCTGCACCGTGGCACGGACGCGGCCGCCGAGCGGGTTGTCAAAGGGCGTGTCGTGCGGGCCCAGCGAGCCGTCGTCGTAGCCGCGCACGGTGCGCGGTCCGCCGGCGAACAGGTATTCGTAGGGCGGCACTTCGCTCTGTCCACGGCCCTTGGAACTGTAGTCGTCGACCACGCCGACGTTGCCGGTGGCGGCGAAGACGAACTTGAAGGGCAAGGGAATGTACTGCTCGCCGCGATAGGTGGCGGAGTAGTACTGCAGATCGCTGCCCGGCAGGGCGGCGTCGACGAAGAACTGATGCAGCGATCCGCGCGTGGCGAAGAAGGTCTTGTTGCGCGTGTCGCGAGCGATGCCGGTGCGCAGCTGGTAGGTGGAGA